>WQXN01000001.1 GCA_009784815.1 Alphaproteobacteria bacterium
ATCGTTCAATACCAAGGAAAACGAACCCGCGCCTGGACTGTAATGCCTCCGCAAGGGTTCGTTTTCCGAAGCGTAGTGGACGATCTAGACCGCAAACGAAAAACCTTGCCGGGATTTTTTGTCATTGACTTTTGAAAAATTCAGGTCATAATAGGGCCGATCCCCATGGGCCCAGCATTGCCCCAAGGACAGTAAAAAAGGATAAAATATGCCAAAACTGAAAACAAAATCGGCCGTTAAAAAACGCTTCCGCGCGACGGCTACGGGTAAAATCAAAGCCGCCTCCTGCAATAGAAACCACTTCAAGGGCAAACGCACCAAACGTGCGCTGGCCGCCTGCCGTCACGGGCAGATCTTGGATAAATCTCACGAGAGCCATATCAAGAAAATGGCTCCGTACGGACTATAAAGGAGAACTAAAATGGCACGTGTAAAACGCGGAACTATATCCAAAAAAACCCATAAGAAAGTCCTTGAAAAAGCCAAAGGCTATCGCGGACGCCACTCTACGACCATCCGCGCGGCGCGCGAAAAGGTCGAGAAAGCGGGCCAGTACGCCTACCGCGACCGCAAGGTTAAAAAGCGCGAATTTCGAAGCCTATGGATTATCCGAATCAACGCCGCCGTGCGCGAAGTCGGTCTGTCTTATTCCCAATTCATGAATGCGCTGAAAGGCATGAACGTCACTTTGGACCGCAAAGTTTTGGCTGAAATGGCCTATGACAACGACGCGGCTTTCAAAACCCTGGCGGACAATGCCAAACGATTTATCAAGGAAAAGAAATAAACCCCCGCGGCGCTGGGTCTACTATTAATACATAAAGCCGCCGAATGGCGGCTTTTAAGTTGCAAGAAAGGAAAAACTATGGACATAAAACAAGTAAAAACTTTGGAAGAACTGCAGAAACTTCATACCGATACCTTTGGTAAAAACGGCACCATGACGCTTCGTTTAAAGGGCATGAAGGACTTGAATAATGATGCCAGGGCGGCTTTAAATACTGAAAATACAACTCTGCGCGAGGCTTTTCGCATACGTCAGGAAGAGCTGGAAAACTCTGAAATGCTTGCGGTCTTGGCCAAACAAAAACTGGACGCGGCCGCACCCGTCGAAGACCGCGAACAAAAAGGGCAGGGGCAACTTCATCCTCTGACCTACGCTCTTTACGAATTCACTAATATCTTCGAGTCTATGGGGTATGGTATGCGCTCGGGGCCCGAGATCGAGGACGACTGGCACAATTTCGGCGCGCTGAACTTCCCGGATCACCACCCGGCCCGCGATATGCACGACACTTTTTTCTTACAAAGCGGCGATATACTGCGCACTCATACTTCGACCGTGCAGATTCGCGCCATGGACAAAGAGGGTGTTCCGATTAAAGTTTTCGCCCCCGGAACCACTTATAGAACCGAGATGGACGCAACCCATACGCCCATGTTTCACCAGCTGGAATGGCTGCATATAGATAAAAACGTGACCGCCGTGGACCTGGTCGACACCATAAAAACCTTCCTTTCCCTGTATTTTGGAACTACCGATATGCCTCTTCGCCTGCGGCCAAGCTATTTCCCGTTTACCGAACCGTCCTTGGAATTCGATATGCAGTGGGACAAGAAAACCGGCGTCATCGGAACCGGCAAAGACTGGCTGGAAGTCGGCGGCTGCGGCGTGGTTCACCCGAATGTATTGAAAAACGTGGGTGTGGATCCCGCCTTGTGGCAAGGCCACGCCGGCGGACCGGGCTTTGATCGTATGATCATGTTAAAGTACGGATTCAACGACCTGCGCGAGTTTTTTAAGGGCGATATAAGATGGCTTAAAACTAACGGATTCTCTATAGAAGGAGCAGAATAATGAACTGGACTTACGAATGGTTGAAAGACTACTTGGATACCCAAGCCCTACCCCAAGAAATAGGAGCCACCCTGACCAAGATCGGGCTTGAAATGGAAAGCATCGCTTACCCCGAAGTGCCCGTCGCGGCTAAAATAGTCGAGGCGGAAAACATACCGGAAACTCACCTGAAACGCCTTATGGTCGATGATGGATCGGGAGCTATGCGGCAAGTAGTGTGCGGTGCGCCCAACGCTCGCGCCGGCGTGACCGGGGCTCTGGCTCGTCCTGGCTGCCGCACGGCGGACGGAATAGACGTTAAATCGGGCAAAATCCGAGGTGTGCTAAGCGACGGCATGATGTGTTCCGAGCGCGAAATGGGCACAAGCGACGACCATACCGGAATAGTGGAATTGGATAATATAGCGCCGGGCGCGCCCTTGGCCGAATCCGATGCGGTGTTCGAGGCGGGGATTACCCCAAACCGACCGGATTATCTTGCAGTGCGCGGAATCGCGCGGGACCTTTTTGCCGCGGGACTTGGCGCGTTGAAAGAAGGCTTGAAAGGCAAAACCGGAACGGGGAAGGGTGATCGTAAAGCCGAAATCAAGAATTTAACCGCCTGCCCGATATACCGTCTTTGCGAGATAAAGGGCGTAAAAATCATGCCTTCGAACGCTACTATCAAAAGACGCTTGGCAGCGATCGGCATCACTCCAAGAAACGCCGAAATAGACGCGACCAACTATATATGCTTTGACCTTGGCCAGCCTATGCACTGCTTCGACGCGGACGAAATCAAGGGCGATATAATCATCCGAAACGCCAAAAACGGCGAAAAATTCACCGACCTGTTCGGGAAAGAGCATGATCTTATCGAAACCGATCTTGTTATAACCGATTCGGATGGGATACTGGCTTTGGGCGGAGTTATCGGCGGCTTGCGAGGAATGACTACGGACAAAACCAAGAACATACTGCTTGAGGCCGCCTACTTCGAACCGGTCGGAATCAGAAAAACATCCAAGCGGCTGGGGCTTATGACCGATTCCAGCTATAGGTTCGAACGCGGAATAGACCCGACCCTGACGGCCGAATCCATAGAAAAGGCGGCCGCTATCATAACGGATGCATGCGGTGGGGAAATCTGCGAGATATTCACCGCCGGAACTGAGCCAAAAGAAATGCGCCGCATAGAGTTCAAACCATCGATATTCCGTAAAAAGGTAGGCATAGATCTGCCCGAGGACAGAATGCGCGAAATCCTAAAAAAACTTAACTTTCAGGTTGAAGGCTGCGGCGATATTTGGATCGTAACCCCAACGAGTGCGCGCGTGGACGTAGAACTTCCCGAAAATATCATCTCGGAACTGATACGTATTTACGGCTATGAAAACATAATCACCAAACCTCATAACATCGAAATCAAACCGCAAAACTCCGAAACTTTGAATGTCAAAGTCGCGCTGGTGAAACGCGGGCTTAGCGAAATCCGTCCTTACAAATTCGGGGATTCCAAGACAGAGCCTTTGGTGTCTGACAGACCGCGTATAGTCATAAAAAATCCCATAATCGACAGCTTTGACGTTATGAGAAACACGCTTGTTCAAACGACTTTGGACACTATTGCCGAAAATGACCGTTTCAAGCGTTCAAACCTTAATCTGTTCGAGCTGGGGGTAGTGTTCGACGGCGATAAACCCGGCCAACAGCACGATTCGCTTATTATCGCGCGCACCGGCGTTTTTGGTAATAAAATCGGCGTTAAACACGGCCGCGAGGTCGATATTTATGACGTCCGTGAAGACTTGCTTGCCTTATTTCCAAGCGCAGTTGTGGAAAATCACGACATTCCTCCATTATGGGCTAATCCCTATAGGGTCGGGAAATTAATTGCCGCGGGGAAAACTGTTGCGGAATTCGGGGAACTTCACCCAAGCATAGCCAAAAAATTCGGTATCAAAACCCGGGTTGTTATAGGATTGATAGACAAAGCCGCAGATATCCCTTCGCAACCCGAAGCGGTTCTGACCGCGTCGAAACGCGGAGACGTAGTGAACAACTTTCCGGAATTCCCGCTTATCACCCGCGACTTTGCATTCGTTCTGGAAGACGGGCTGAACCCGGAAACCGTGGAGGCCGCTTTGAAAAAAAATCCATTGGTCTATGAAACCAATGTCTTTGACATATTCGATATGGGGCAGGGCAAAAGGTCCGTAGCTTTTGAAGTGGTTCTGCAACCTACTTCCAATATGTCGGACGAAGATTTAGCCGAAGTTCATTCCGAACTGGTGGCCGAAGCAGAAAAACTGGGCGCCAAGCTTAGGGCCTAATAATAACTCAAAAAATACCTAGCAGCCAGAGCCTCTGAATAATCGTCCAATAACAAGAAAGACCGACCGCCGTAGGCCTATAAGGCTGCCGCGGCGCGTCGGTCTTTCGAAGCGTAGTGGGCGATTAGACAAGGCGATTGAAGCTGCTTGCATTTTTTGTCATTTAAAATATTTATTGTTTTCTTTCAACCATCCGATCGTGGTTTCCGGACCATGACCATGTATTACCAAAGTATCGTCCGGCAGATTCAGTTCGTAAATTTTCGATATGGACCTTTTCAATTCCGAAGGGTCTCCGCCCGGAAAATGATACGCCCCCACGGTATCTTGAAATAAGGTATCGCCTATTATCAACAGCTTTGCGGATTCAAGATAGAACACTAATCCGCCCTTGGAATGTCCGGGAGCATCATAAATTTCTGCGGCAATCCCTGGCAGGACTTCCACCTTGCCAGCAGGCAGATCAAGCGGAAGTTTGGTGTCTTTTGGTACCGGTGGCAGGCCGAAATATTCTATCAATGGATTGACCATGAATGATATATTCAAGTCTTTATGGCTCATATGCCAGGGAACATTTAACTTGTCTGCAAGAAGCGCAGCGGCCGAAATATGATCGCCGTGTCCGTGCGTCGCGTATATGGCACGAAGATCAAGCCCGCGTGCGGCAAGCAGTTTTTCCCAGTTTTCGGTCCTGCCCCAAGGATCGAATATCGCCGCATCCGAACCGCTTGTCAGCAGCACCGAATTGGTATTTTCCGGAGGCATTTTTATAATTTCAAACTTAGTCATTTAATAATCCCAAAAAATCTTAAAAATGTCGCGTTTGCAAGGATAGATTGTCCAATACCAAGAAAGACCGACCGCCGTAGGCCTAATAGGCTGCCACGGCGTGTCGGTCTTTCGAAGCGTAGTGGGCGATATAGACTGCAAACGAAAAACATTTCAGGATTTTTTGTCATTGCGGCAGGTGATCAAAGGTCGCATGTAAAAACGCTTCGCGAAGCGCTTCGTTCGCCTCGTCGCTATTAAGACCTTGTTCTTTTAGAAAGGTTATTTGAGCAGGGCTTCCACGCTCTACGCTTGCGCCGTGGACGGCCGATTTAGGCGCGCTTGATATAAACTGATTGGGCGAAAGCCTGATATGCTTTACGCCCTTGTCGGCCAAAACCCAAAAATTCAGGGAATTTTCCGCGCCTTTGACATTCGCGCCTATATTGGCGACAGCATTTGCGACAGTTTGGGAGAAATGAGCTGCATTAAAACGTATATCGGCTTTTATCTCGGTATTGTCGGCCGAATGATTCGCTATTATCTCGATTTCAGCCGCATCCTTGTTTGTTAAGTGGATTCCGGCGGAAAATTTTGCGCCCTGGCCGACTGCGTCTATTTCGATTCGGTTTTTTCCGCCTGTGATCAATGCAGTCAGATAAACCTTCGCGCCCTTGTGCAGAGTGATCTTTTCGGGAAGCTTTGCGCCGCCTTGGATTATTATATGAGTCGGGAGTTTGCTGGCTTTTATATCCAGGCTTTCGGCAGTGGATAGATCTGATCTGAATTCTCCATCCAAAAAGACTATCGTTTCAGATGGAAAGGTCGGAATATTAAACTTGTCCCACATATAATTCATTTGATTTCACCTCTTTTGCGGTTATTATAAACAACAAAAGAGGTTTTACAATGAGTTTCAGATGCGGAATTGTCGGATTGCCTAATGTGGGTAAATCTACTCTGTTCAATGCGCTGACCGCAACCTTGGCCGCCGAGGCCGCCAATTACCCCTTCTGCACGATCGAACCCAACTCGGGCGCGGCCATAGTGCCGGACGAAACGCTTGAAAAACTGGCCAGGGTAGCCAAATCCCTAAAGACTATTCCGACTCAGATAGAATTTATCGATATAGCGGGACTTGTCAAAGGCGCAAGCGCGGGCGAGGGGCTTGGCAACAAATTTTTAGGCCATATTCAGGCGGTGGATGCGATTATTCATGTAGTCCGCTGTTTTGAAAACGATAATATAATCCATGTGGCCGGCCGCATAAATCCACTTGAAGATATCGAGGTGATCGAGCTTGAGCTTCGCCTGGCCGATCTTGAATCCATCGAAAAACAGATTAACAACCTGGCGAAAAAAGCCAAAGGTCAGGACAAAGAGGCGGCAAAACTATTGGAAACGGCCGAGCGGATAAAAACAGGGCTTGAACAGGGTAGGGCCGCGCGGGATATTTGTGGCGACAATCCTTTTAATCTGCTGACTGCCAAGCCCATGCTGTATGTGGGCAATGTCGCCGAAGACTTGAAAGGCGGCGAGATAATAGTCGAAAAATTCGCCGGACTGGTCATATCCGGCAAGATCGAGCAGGAGATTTCCGAAATCCGCGATGCCGGCGAAAAGAAAGAGTTTATGGAGGCCTTGGGCTTGTCCGAAACTGGATTGGCGAAAATCATCAAGGCAGGCTATAAGCTGCTTGGCCTGCAGACTTTCTATACCGCGGGACCCAAAGAGGCTAGGGCATGGACCGTAAAAATCGGAGCCACCGCGCCGCAGGCCGCCGGAAAAATCCATACGGATTTTGAAAAAGGCTTTATCCGGGCCGAGGTGATCAAAGCCGAAGACTTTATAGCATTAGGCGGAGAAGTCGCGGCAAAAGACGCCGGAAAAATGCGCACCGTCGGTAAGGACTATGTCATGCAGGAAAGCGATGTCTGTCATTTCCTTTTTAATAACTAAATCTCTTCCAAAAGCTTTTCGTATTTATGTATTTCGTTTTGGAGAAAGTCTGTCTGGGACGGATCGTCCGATAAAGTCAATTCGGTTTTCAAACTTTTGATATATTCGGCCGCGCGGAGACGGCGGATGAATTTTCCCGCGTCCGCTTCGGACAGATCGGTTTTATTACCGGCTTTTCGGATGATTTTACCGGATAAAAATTCAAAATATTTTTCGGCCAACGCGGGATAGGTTTCCGCGATTTCGGAAAGTACTTCGGCCTCGGACTTTATTTTTGGAAGCGCGGCGGCCGATTTTTTCGCAACACCCTTGCCCTTCCAATTATCCCACATCATATTTTTAAAGGCGACCTGGAGATGGCGTTTCAGCACTTCGTCGCCTACCATATTGACCCGCGCAAAAAGAAATTTTTCGGCGTTCGCTCGGCCCGCGGGGGTGGATACGATGAACCCGGTATTCGCCAAATTCCACAGATAATCCGCTATTGGCGTGGCGGTTTGCATTAAATCTTCCATTCTGTCCGTTCCGGATTTTCTTAGTATATCGTCCGGGTCCGATCCGGCCGGCAAAGTTAAAATCCGCACATCCGTATTCGAGGTCATAAATGGAAGGATTACATCAACCGCCCGGGCCGACGCCTTCTTTCCGGCATCGTCTCCGTCAAAGCAAAATATTACGCTTTTCGTAAGTTTAAGCAATATCTGCACATGTTCGCTTGAAAGCGCCGAACCCAATGGAGCGACGGTCTCGGGGAAGCCGTTTTGCTGCATCATCAACGTGTCAACCTGGCCTTCGACCACTATCGCGCGTTTATTCTTTAAAATTCCGGCCTTGGCGAAGTATAGCCCGTATAAGGTGCGCTTTTTATGAAAGAATTCGGTTTCGCTTATATTTATATATTTCGGTTCTTCGTCACCCATAGCGCGCCCGGAAAAGGCTATAACGCGGCCCTTGGAATCCGTTATCGGAAACATTATTCGGTCCCTAAAAAAGTCGAAACTGCCGTTTTGGCCCGTTCGCACCAATTGCGTCGCGGCAAGCGCGTCCCTGGATTTTCCTGATAATTTTTGGGTCAAAGGATTGCTGCGCGGCGCATAGCCTATCTGATACTGTCTTATCATATCATCCGAAATTCCGCGGCGCCTCAGATATTCCAAAGCGGCGGCGCCGTTTTCGGCAAAAAGAAATTTCGAATAGACTTCGGCGGCAGTACTCATTATATCTAAATATCCCAAAGCGCGTTCGGCGGCTTTGGGATCTACCGGTCTGAACTGAGGAACCTGCATTCCAGCCATCTGCGCCAAACTTTCTATCGCGTCCATAAACGGCATATTCCTGGTCCTCATTTCAAAGTCCAGCGCCCCGCCGTGCGCCCCGCAGCCGAAGCAATGATAAAAACCCTTGTCGTCGTTCACCGAAAATGACGCCGTCTTTTCATTATGGAATGGGCAGCAGCCCCACCAGTCCTTGCCCTTGGGTTTCAGGGGAACGCTACGCGATACCAAATCTACGATTGAAATCCGGCTTAACAATTCTTCACGAAAAGCTTTGAAGTCTTGCGGCATTTTACCCTTTCTTTTTGAAGAACCTTTTCGGCGGGTTGGCTTTCTTTTTTTCTATCATATCGATCGCTTCGCTAAGCGTCGGTTTTTCTTTCGCCGATACGTTCGTTTTCCCGTTTGATATATAAGGACCGAACCGGCCGGATGAATAATAGAGAACTTTTGCGCCGTCATGTTTGCCTAATTCCTCGGCCAAAGCCTTACCCTCGCCCGACAGCAGCTCTTTTGCTTTTTCTATCGTTATGGTGTCCGCAGTCTGGTCTTTCGCCGAGGCTTTTTTATCTCCCTGCTGGACATACGGACCATATCGGCCTATTTTGAATAATATTCCATCGCCCAAATCCAAATCCCCGGCTTTTTGAGGAAATTCGCCGGCAATTAAATCTCTTGTATAACTGCAATCAGGGTATTTTTCACATCCTAGAAACCCGCCAAACCGGCTTAGTTTTAGTCCCAGTTTACCACCGCAGGTCGGGCATTTGTCATCGCCGTCCTTGAACAGATGTCTGTGCAAAACTTCGTTGATTTTGCGCATAACATCGATATTTGGAATTTCTTTCGCCTGGTTTACAAGTTCGCTGAACAACTTCCAAAAATCCCGCAATACGGCAAGCGATGTAGTGTCTCCGTTGGATATGTCGTCCAGCTTGTCCTCCATGCCGGCGGTGAAATCCGCGGCCACGAACTGTGTGAAATACTGCGCTAAAAACGCGGCCACTACCCACCCACGCTCGGTCGCGAAGAAGCGGTTCTTCTCAAGCTTGGCATATTCCCGCTGCGTGATTACGGAAAGAGTCGCGGCGTAAGTCGAGGGCCGGCCGATCCCGAGTTCTTCCATGCGCTTTACCAAAGATGCTTCGGTAAACCTTGGAGGCGGGACCGTGAAATGCTGTTCGGGTAAGAATTCGGTAAGAGTTATCGCGTCGCCCTCGGCCAATGGGGGAAGTTTGGCCGCTTCATCGCTGTCCTTGTCGTCCACGCCTTCCTGATATAACTTCAGAAACCCGTCAAAGGTTTGCGTAGTGCCCACCGCGTGGAACAATGCGCCGGGATTTTTTATAGGCAGGACATCCACTATTACGGAATCAAACCGGGCGTTCTCCATCTGGCAGGCTATGCCGCGCTTCCATATAAGTTCGTACAATTTTTCTTCATCGGTATGGTCTACAAGTCCAATCACCGAACCCTTGGCGAAATCCGTCGGACGGATCGCTTCGTGCGCTTCCTGCGCGTTTTTCGACTTGTTTTGGTAAAACACCGCTTTATCGGGAAGATATTGGTCGCCGATCTTGTCCTTTATATAGTCGCGGATTCCGTTTATAGCGTCCATCGACAGGCTTACCGCGTCTGTTCTCATATAAGTGATGAATCCCTTTTCATACAGTTTCTGCGCGGACCTCATAGTGCGTTGGGCTCCGAATCCGAGTTTTCGCGACGCTTCCTGCTGCAAAGTCGAAGTTGTGAACGGGGCGGCCGGCCGGCGGGAAGTCTGTTTCTTTTCAACCGATACTACTTTGGCGGCGTCCCCCGCATTGAATTTAGACAAAATCTCGTCCATATGGGACTTGTTTTCCAAACTCATCTTTTCGATCTTTTTACCATCGAATTGTGTAAGCCTTGCTTTGAAATTACCCTTGGCCGCCGCGCAATCCGCATCCAGGGACCAGTATTCGATCGGTTTGAATTCTTCTATTTCGCGCTCGCGGTTTACTATTAATTCCAGCGCGGCCGACTGTACGCGCCCGGCGGATTTCGAACCGGGGACCTTTCTCCACAGTACTGGCGACAGGTTGAATCCCATAAGATAATCCAGCGCGCGGCGGCCAAGATATGCGTCGACAAGATTCTGGTCTATCTCGCGCGGGTTTTCCAAAGCGTGCTGCACCGCTTTTTTAGTGATTTCGTTGAAAGTTATGCGGTACACCTTCTTTCCAGAAAGCGCGCCGCGCTCTTTAAGTATTTCAAGAAGGTGCCAGGCTATCGCTTCTCCCTCGCGGTCTTGATCGGTTGCAAGATACAGATTGTCGGATTTTTTAAGCGCGGCCATGATCAGCTTGATCTGTTTTTCCTTGTCCGGCATCACTTCCCAGACCATGCTGAAATTATCTTCGGGTTTGACCGATCCGTCTTCGACTTTCAGGTCCCGCACATGTCCTATAGAAGCAAGCACCTGGAAATCCTTGCCCAGGTATTTTTCGATCGTTTTGGATTTTGCCGGAGATTCTACTATCAAAAGATTCATTTTAATTTCCTTTGGATGACAACTGCATATCGCGGTGTATATGCGCGTTTTGTACCAGACCGAATCCGAAAAGTAAAGCGATTAACGAGCTTCCTCCGAAACTCATCAGCGGAAGCGGCACCCCGACTATGGGCATTATTCCTATCACCATCGAGATGTTAACGAAATAGTACACAAAAAAGCTGAGGCCGAAGCCGAAGCACAGCAGTTGACCGAATCTATTCCTGGAATTTCTGGAAACCGATATGATCATCGCCGTAATCGCCAGATATATCGCTATAAGAATCATACAGCCTAAAAACCCAAACTCCTCTCCGAATACCGCGAATATGAAGTCCGTCTGCTTCTCGGGCAGGAAGTTCAAGCTGGCCTGGCTGCTGCTCATAAATCCTTTGCCAACAAGTCCGCCAGATCCTATTGTGATTTTGGATTGGTTTATCTGATAACCCTTGCCGCGCACGTCGGCGCTTGGGTTTAAAAACGTCAAAACCCTGCTGCGCTGATAGTCGTGCATGCCGAAATTCCATACAAGCGGCGCCGCCACCAACGATGCGCAGAGCGCGACCACGAACCAAATGCGGGGCATGCCTATGATGAAGAACATCCCGGCCGTTATCATCATAAGGGATAAGGCGGTGCCAAGGTCCGGCTGCCGCACTATCATCAAAAAGGAAAACGCGAACATTAAAAACGGTATTATGTAATTTTTGAACTGGGTAACCTCGACCGAATTCAGCCACGAAAAATACCGCGCCAGCGCCAGGATTATCGCTATCTTTATAAGCTCGGACGGTTGTAGGTGCATTATCCCAAGGTTTATCCATCTTTGCGCGCCCATGCCGGTATGACCCCAAAAGCTTACTGTCAGTATAAGTATGAATGCTATTCCGAACAGGATATAGCTTGACCTTATCAGTAACTTTATATTTACCAAGGTAGCGGCCCAGAAGGCTATAAGCGCGAAACCTATTCGCAGCAGTTGCGGCCCGGCCCAAGGGCTGAGCGATCCGAACTCGTACGCACAGGATGCCCCGTCCGCGCAGGGTTTTACCCCTATGGAATAGAGCGTCAGCACCGATAGCGTCAGAACCACGCACATAAGGACGAACAGCGGCCAATTCATGCGGGTAAGTTTTTCCATTAATGAAAGGCTTTCGGCCCGTGATACGCGCACCGTCATTTTATACCCTCCAACAATTTACGCATTACTTTCGCGGATATAGCCGAGGCGAACGACGATCCGCCGCTATGTTCGGTCACTACGGATATGGCGTACTTGGGATTGTCGGTCGGAGCATAGCCCACAAAAAGACCGTGGTTCCTTAAATGCCAGGGAAGTGATTCGTTAGTTCTTACTCCTGTTTCGCGCTCTTGCTCGGAGATTCTGCGCACCTGGCTGGTGCCGGTTTTTCCGCCCATAGTGCGGCCGTTAACCCTTATTCCTGCGGCTTCGGCCGTGCCGCCGCGGCGCGTAACCATATTCAGGCCGCCAAGCACTATGTCTATGTTTTTCTTATTAAACCCCAGGCTTTCGAATTCTCTGCCCGCGCCGCTGGAATAATTGACTATTCTTGGAGATATTTCAGCATTGGATATAAAGCGGCAAAGCATAGTGCAAAGCTGCAGCGGAGTGGTCAGCAAAAATCCCTGGCCGATTCCGGAAATTATAGTGTCGCCATGCACCCATCTTGCCCCTATTGTGCGCTCCTTCCATCTGCGGTCCGGTATGATTCCGGGCGCTTCGCCCAAAAGATCGTTCTGCAGCACGGCGCCAAGGCCCATTTTCAGCGCCATGCTTTTTATCGCGTCCATGCCGATTTTCAAAGCCACTTGGTAAAAATACACGTCGCATGAATGGGCCAAAGCTTCCTGCAGGTTCTGCCAGCCGTGACCGCCGCGCTTCCAACAATGGTAGCGGTGGTTTCCGTAAGTCCAATGGCCGTCGCAGAAAATCCGTTCCCCGGGTTGTATCGCGCCGCCTTCCAAAGCGGCCATGGCCACCACTATTTTGAATGTGGATCCCGGAGGGTAGGTGCCTTCAATAGTTTTATTCATAAACGGCTTGTGCGGATTTGACCTAAGCTTTTCGAAATAATCCCCTATGTCGTCTTCCTGGAATCTTCCCGGATCAAAATTAGGGTGTGATGCCATGGCCAGCACTCGGCCGGATTCCACCTCCATCACTACGCCCGAGCATACCGGATAACTGCTCATCGCGTCCTCGAGCGCTTTCTGAACGCTTACCCCGAGGTTTAGATGTATATTCTCTCCGGGGATCGGGTCTATTATGCGCTCGCCGTCTCTTATTACTTTTCCTATCGCGTTCACCATTTGAATATTTCGGCCTGCGACTCCGCGAAGCTGTGCGTCGAACTGTTTTTCTATCCCTGTTTTTCCTGTCTTGAAATAGTATACTTCCATTATGGGGTCGAACCGGTTCCTTAGATCCGCTTCGGACACGTTGCCCACGTACCCTATCACATGGGCCCCAAGCGTTCCGAAAGGATATATGCGCCTATTTCCCTGCTCGACATAAAGGCCGGGTATATCGTGGTTAAGCCTAAGTTGTGACATTTCCTTCCAGGTTATGTTTTCCCTGATAAATATCGGGGTAAAGGATCTGCGGTTTCGTACGAACTGGCGTTCGATCTGGTTGACCCTGTGTTGGCGAAAATTGAATTTTTCCCGCATCAAATTGATAATTTCGCGAATGTCTTTCACTTCGCGCGGTATTATATATGCCCGGTATGTGGCTAAATTTGTGGCCAGAGCAGTCCTTGCGTTGTCGTATATTATCCCGCGCGGCGGTATTATGAACTGTATTTTAGTCGAGTTGCTTTCGGCCAAACGCCTGTAACGGCGGGAATTTAATAGCTGAAGCTGCGCGAGCCTGAGCGCGGCAATTCCTATCATCGCTCCGCCTAGGACGGTCGCTATGAATGTTCGGCGGCTGAATATAACGCTTAGTTCCCTATCTATCATCCATCACCTTCGCGAATAAGAAACTGGACGGTACATACAGAAAGCTTGTAAAAACCGCGCCCCACATTGCTTTTAAAAACAACAGTGCGGCCGCAGCCAGTCCAAGATTGGAATTATACGACAAAACCGCCCAATGGATCGTTTGTCCCGCCGTTATGAATATAAAGAAGAATAATGCGGCGGATAATTTCTGCTCTTTCAATATTATTATTTTTTGAAATGAAAGTATCACTCCGCACAGTATGAACAGAAACATCCATAAAAATATGGATCCCTGGTTGTAATCCAACACGGTTAAAAACAAAAGGCAAACAAAAAAATTCATGTACTTCCTATTGAATATGAAAAAATAAAACACCGGCATCAAAACCAAAAGCCCCGAAGGATTAAACCACCTGTTCGGTAAAAAAAGCAATATAAGTGCCAAAGCGGCGGGAAGCGCGGCCTTCATATCTTTTAAAAATTTTATAAAACCGGTTTTCAATCCAAAACCTCGGCCATTTTTGCGCGCGGTGCGGTGCTTATCACTCGTACGGTTTTAACCCTATGGGCTTCGTCGTAAAGTTTCACTGTCGCGCGGGATTTTGATATTATGCGGGAAATTTCGCCTATCGGAATATTATCAGGCATAAGGCTGTTCAGGCTGCTTGATACTATTTGAGTTCCGATCTTGGGTTTGAAATCGGGATCTGAATAATATTCGAAATAAGGGTTGGCTGTGCCGCTGCCTTGCAAAAATCCGAATATTTCGGTGCCGCTTACTTTCACTATTATATTGGAATTTATATCGTTAAGTTTTCTTACTTTAGAATACTCGTTGGTTACGGACGTTATAAAACCAAGAACATTTCCCCTCTCGGACAGGACTATGTCACCCATATAAACTCCGGACGAAGCGCCGATATTTATAATAAAATTATTACCAAGTGATCTTAAATTAACGATTATTTCACCCCATATTACCGGATATTTCGAGTCTTTTTGTATACCAAGTAATTTTTTCAAACGATCAACTTCGGCGATTAAAAATTTATGCTCGTTTTCGATCTGTATTTTTGAATCCAATATGCGGCGTAGTTTTTCATTATCTTCGGCTATTCCGTTGTATTCAGCTATTTTGGCTATAAAATTCCCCATGGCTCTGATTGGCCATGTGACGGCCTGGCCCAGCGGAACCGCTATTGTAACTACAGGCTTTTGGATAGCTGAAATTACCTTATAATCCGGTTTATCTAATAAGATATAAAGGAAAAATACAGGTATGGTTATATAAATTGCAGATTTTTTCAAAATATTCAAAATTATTCCAAATCTATTGAATAAATCTAGCGTTTTCATATCATGAGCCCTTGGTTTAAGTAGTTATACTTTTTTTTATTGATTTTTCAAGTAATAAGATTATAATTGGTAGGATTTTATAAAGGATTTTTACTATGAAGATACTAAGTTCTCTTAAAGGTTGGAAAAAACGCGGAAACCTAAAACAGGTGCGCCGCGGAAAGCAAGTTTTGCTTATAGATCCAAAAAACCCCAAGTTTAAGGCTAAACAGGGCTATAAGAAAAAATAAGTTTTTAAATATAATAGGATAGACCTGCTTGGGCAGGTTTATTTTTTAATATTATTGTTCTGGTTATTGCGAGTGTTAATTTTATTAATTAAATTTATAATAGGTTTTTAATAAGTTATCTACACACAAAAGCAAGGAATTTTAATACTTTCAACATATATGTTGAAAACTATGGTTTTAACGGTCGTTCACGGAATTTAACTGATTTTTTTAAAAGCTTTTATAACTTGTTAATAAGTGATAAAAATGTTAAAATTTGGAACGGAGAGAAATATGAGGGTTCCTATACAAAAAGCTGTTACAAATCCGCTTAGGATACTTGGCGTGCCTTACGGGCTTGCCATGGTGAATTTTATAGTGTTTTTTATACTGTTCGCCGTGTCTTTGATTATATCCATGGGAGAGATGAATCCGCTTTTTTTCATAATTCCTTTCGTTATATCCCATTATGTGTTGGCTTATATTTCAAAAAACGAACCGCAAATGGGGCAAATTTTATCATCGAAATTAAAAATATTTTTGATGAGGGTTCCGAAAAATTTAATAGGATGATGCGGTGGAAGTGTTAGATATGATTTTTACCAGATACAACTCTTTGGATGCCATGCTGCCAAGCGGTGTGCTGCCCGCGTTTCTAATTATGCTTGCGGCTGGGCTTGTTCTGTTTGTTGTGGCTTTGATTTATATAAAAATACTTAGCGGTGTTCTTCTTCCTAAATTTGGGTATGCTTCTTATGCGTCTTACCTGCCGTTTAAATTTCCGATTGATGATAATTCTACCGTGCTGCTTAAGAACGGTCGACTATTCCGAGTGTTTGAAATAAAGGGTGTTCAGATAAATTTTGAAACCCCTGAAAAGCAAAGGCAGTTTCTTGATATGCGCATGCGTTTCCTTCAGCAGATGTCCGGCGGTATAACACTTAGATTTTTTATGGTTAGAAGCAAGGATGGAACCAAAACCGATTTCGAATTCGATGAGAAAATCCTGCAGGATATTTACGATAAATGGAACAATCAGGGCTTGAAACTTTTTAAAAACAGTTATTACCTTGTCATGTCTGCCGGCACCCTTCAGGAACTGAATGACGCTTCCACAATTTTCGAGTCGGTGTTCGCGCCCTACGGAGTGAGCCCGCTTAATCATACCTCGAAGAACAACGCTGCGTCGTTCTATGCAAAAATCCTGTCTCCTTTGTCGGGCGTTGATGTAACTATGAGCAGCGGTGATATTTCTGATCTTGTTTCTACCGATTCGGTCAGTTTCGATAAGGGGCATCTGGTCTACAGTTCAGGAAGCAAAAAAAAATACGCGTCAATATTATCCTTCCGCACTTCGCCCGACTATATGGACGAGGAATTTTTTACATCGCTATCTTCACTGCAGTCAGAAATAGTGGTTATGAATGGAATGATACCCTTATCCAAACGTGCGGCGGAAAGCCATTTTAAGAAAAAGCAAATTTCAAGCGATGACGAGCGCACGTACAACACCGTTTCAGAACAGATAGAAGAAACTAGGAGCATGATGGATGAAAATATCGCGGATTCCCAAAGTCTTATGGATTATTATCCGCTGTTCATGCTGCGAAACGATTCGCATGATGGTCTGGTCGCATCAATAGCCGAATTCCAAAAAATCTGCGCTACTTTCGGAATTTCAAGTGTTATAGAAAATTTTGCCCTAAAGCCGGCGTTCTTTTCCCTTATCCCGGGATTCGATGATTTTCCGCGAAGCTATAAATTGCTTTCCACTGCGGCGGCGGCGGCAATTTCATGCAACGTGGTGCCGTCCGGAATTGAAAATTCCGACTGGGGACCTGGGCCTATCGCCATATTCCCCACCGCCGAGGGTACTCCGTACAAATTCCAATTCCACGTGTCCGATTCCGAAGCCGCCGTCGCGCACAGTCTTGTGATAGGTCCTACCGGCCAGGGAAAAACCACCCTGTTTTCCTTCCTTATTGCGCAGTCCATGCGGCATCCGAAATTAAAATCATTCTTTTTTGACAGAAACCGCGGTGCTGAAATATTCACATTATCCGTTGGCGGAAAATATCTTACTTTTGAAAACAAATCGCAAAATTCCGATAAAATCGAAGTTGGAATCGAAAGCAGGATGAATCCTATGATGATGGATGATACTTCGGCCAACCGCGACTTTTTAAAACGATGGCTGTCAATATTGTCCGGAGAATCCGGCGCCGCCGCGACCGAGGAAATATCAAACTGCGTCGCCGTAAATTTTGACTTTTTGGACAATAAGGATAGAAAATTGAAAAACCTTGTGCCTTCTTGTTTTTCGATATCTGGCGCGGTCCGTAATAATATGAAAAAATGGATCGACGACAATCAGTATGGCACTATATTTAATGAGGCCAAGGACAGCATAGATCTTCATTCGCGCCTGACCACGTTTGACTTTACAAGCATAATAGACGATCCGGCCTTGTCCCCCGGCGTGCTAAGCTATCTTCTTCAGCGCATAAATAACATCACTCTGTCCGGAGGAAACCCCAGCCTTGTCATGATAGACGAAACCGCGCCCATGCTTGAAAACGAGCAATTTCGGAAAAACTTCGTCATAGGCCTGCAAGAGGGGCGTAAAAACCGCCAGGCTTATATGGCTGCTTTCCAACGCGCTAATATTCTGGATAAGCTTGGCATTGGAGACGTGGTGCGCGGGCAAGCTCAGACGGTTCTGTTCTTCCGCAACCCTGCGGCGGACTTGTCCGATTACGACGCATGGCGCATGAATCCCATGGAGATGGCCTATATTCAGGGAAAGCTTTATCCAAACCTTAAACGCAGCGTGCTGCTTCGCCGCCCCATAACCGGGGAGTCCGTCGTTCTTAACACCGAGCTGGGAGGACTTGGACCTTATCTTAGACTGTTTGAATCCGGCAGAAAATCCGTTCTTTTGGCCGAAGAAATCTACAAGACCATGGGGAGCGGATTTGTTTGGGAATATCTTAAAAAATCTGGCTAGCATCGTATTGGCGGCGATTGTAATCACTCCGGCCGCGGGCCGGATGGAATGTTTGCGCGCCGACGTGGAGGTTACGGTGGAATTTTCAGAACCCGTAGTATCGATAGATAATTCCAAGGCCGACCTGCCGGACCGTTTCGGGGACATAAGCGCAAATTTTAAAATAAAATACCTTCTTGATACGAGTTTAATAACCAAAACATATGGCAAAAAACCCGAAAGATGTCTAACTTTGGAAGGTCTGAAAGTTCGCGTAGGCTATGATTACGATATACGAATAGATAAAAATTTTAAGCCGGGTTCTTGCGAGTATGACGCCGTTATGGCTCATGAATTGGACCATAAGAACGCTTACGAATCCATATTGGCCGATTTTAGGGACAGGATCGAAAAAACTTTGCAACAGGCCGCTTTGACCGTGGCCCCGGTAAGACCTGCCGGGGAAAATACGGATAAATATATGGACCGCATTCTTTCCGAAATAAAAAACAACCCGGAATGGAAACTGCTTCTAAGGGAAATAGAATTGGAATCCGATATAAAAAACAACCATATTGACAGCGGCCCCGATTACATGGAAAATTGCAGGTAATGAGGCATATAGTAAAATCTTTAAAGGAATTGGATATTTTGGCTGGGGAATTCGCGGCCGTTCTTAAGGCTCCGGCCGCGGTTCTGGTCAGCGGGGATCTGGGTGCGGGAAAGACCGAATTCTGCCGAAGCGTCATACGCCGTTTGCACGGCGCGGATACCTTGGTGCCTAGTCCTACTTTTAATATAGTTCAAACTTATGGTAATGATATAGCCCATTTTGACCTTTACCGGATGAATTCACCCGAAGAATTGGAGGAATTGGGCCTGGACGAATATTTGCAAAACCACATAGTCTTTATAGAATGGCCGGATTTGGCCAAACCGTTGGTTAAAAATCCAATTCGCGTAGAAATCCGAAATTTGGCCAAAGATGTGCGCGAAATAAATATTTATTGAACTGTCCGTCGGCGGATGGTAGTATCAATCTATGAAAAAACGCGCTAAAAAATTCATAAAATCCATACTGGGGTTGGGATTGGTTCAATGGCCGATCGCGGGGCTGGTTTTTATTTTCATATGGACTATTTTTCTATCCAACCGGGTCGAGATACGAAACCAAAAACTTTTGAAAAAATTTAAAAACAAGCCGATCATAGTGGCCTTTTGGCACGGCCGGTCCATGCTGCTTCCGCCCCTTATGAGCATAAGCGGATACAGGGGAAATGGATACGCTCTTTCGAGTCTTAGCGTGGACGGAAGGCTTATGGGAAAAATCCAAAGGCTGTTCGGTTTTAAAATCATCGAGGGATCCCCCAGAAAAGGCGGCACCGAGGCATTGCGCCGTGGCGTCAGAATTTTAAGAAAAAACTATATGCTTGCCATTACTCCGGACGGGCCGCGCGGCCCCCGTTTCCATATCAAGGACGGAATACTTTACTTTGCGAAAATGACCGGAACGCCGATCGTCCCGGTATGCTTTTCCAGTTCTAAAAATAAAATCCTTGGCAACTGGGATCGATTCATGGTCTGTCTTCCGTTCGGTCGGGCAGTCGTGGAACTGGGCGATCCGATAGATATATCCAAAGACGGATTCGAGGAGGCCAGGTTAAAATTAGAGAACGTTATGATAAGGCAGATTAACCGGCTTGATGCCGAATTCGGCCTGCCGAAAATTGAAAAGGGGGATAGAAAAAAATGAAAACCCCTTCTTGGTTTTTAAAAAGAAATCTTACCGCCCGAATCCTTTGGCCCGTCGCGCTGGTTTATGGTCTGGCATCGAAAATTATTTTTAAAATGCGGCTTTTTGGTAAAAAATCGTCGAAAAAGCCGGTAATTTGTATCGGAAATATTATAACCGGAGGAGTCGGAAAAACCCCCGTTGTTCAGGAAATTGCAAGGCATCTTAAAAATCCGGCGGTGCTTATGAGAGGTTACAAAGGCATAAAGACGGGAAAAGTGTCGGCAACGGATACCGCGGCTGAAGTCGGCGACGAGGCAAAAATGTTGTCGCATTACTTTGATGTGTTTGTAGGCAAAGACCGCCGATTAAATTTGCCCAAGATGCAAAAATACGGCCATATAATAATGGACGACGGTTTTCAAAATCCGACCGTTGAAAAAAACTTGTCGATCCTGGTGTTCGACGGGCGCATGGGGATAGGAAACGGGTTTGTGCTTCCCGCCGGACCTTTGCGCGAGTCTTTAAGGTCGGGGGTGAAACGGGCTGATGCCGTCATAATAATAGGCGAGGATAGAAAGGGTTTGGAAAGCAAAATTCTTCATATAAAAAACATACCCGTATTTTTCGCCGAAAGAAAATTCGGAAAACATAAGTTCGGCAAAAAAATTTCGGCTTTCGCAGGAATCGGGTATCCTAAAAAATTCTTTAAATCCCTAGAGGAATTATCCGGTAAAAAACTTGCCGCAAAATTCCCATTCCCGGATCATCACGAATTTACCGCGATCGATTTGAAAAAATTATCCGCCGCCAAGGGAGAATTATGGACTACTGAAAAGGACTTTGCGCGCCTGCCGGCGAACTTTGCGAAAAATGTTAAAGTTCTAAAGATGTCGGTCGAGATCGAGAAGGAGTTTTATAAATGGCTTCGCTTAAAAAAACTGTAAAATTTTCCGGCGTCGGGATCCATTCCGGCGCGCCCGTCGCAGTCAGGATATTGCCAAGCAAAAAGCCCGGAATATTCTTCAAACGCGTGGACCAAAAAGGCGCGCCCATGATACCGGCCGTTTGGGATCGTGTATCCGGCGCTTATAAGATGAATACGACTATCAGAGGGGCCGCTGCTTGCGGTTTCTGCGAAGAGAACTATATCGAGACTATCGAGCATCTGATGGCGGCTTTGTTTATAACTGGGGTAACTTCCGCGGTTATAGAAATCAACGGGCCTGAAACTCCGATTATGGACGGGTCTGCGGCGGAATTTATAAAGCTTGTTAAAAAGCTAATCGTGCCCGGCGGTAGAATGAGGCGCATAATAGTCAAACGCCCGGTTGTGGCTTATCGATGCGACCTTGTGAAAAGGATGCCGTTTTGGAGGCGCTTGACGCTGCGGCTGCATAACTGGCGGCTGGGCCGCACCGAGGATGGCTTTGTGCGCCTGTCTCCCGGCAAAAAGGGCATGGACATACGCATGGTTATGGATTATCCGGACAAAATTATCGGCCGGCAGGAATTCGATTATCTTTTCGACGGCGGCAAAAAATCTACGGAATTCTTTGTTAAAAATATTTCGCGATCCCGTACTTTCGGACGGATTTCGGAATGGGAATACCTTAAAAAACGAGGCATGGGCCGAGGAGCGAACGAAAAAAATGTCATAGTAATCGATAAAACCGGGGAGGGGACGCTGAATAGGCTTTATTTTCCGGACGAATTCGTGCGGCACAAAATAGTGGACTTAATTGGAGATTTTTACCTGTCTGGCGGCATGATCGTTGGTAAAATTGAAAGCGTCAAAGGCTCGCACGGCCTTAATAACGAGGTTTTACGGTTGCTGTTTGCAGACCCCAAAAATTACGAGATTAAATAGGTTGACAAAACGCTGCTGGGGGGGGGTATAATAACGTCGTAAAGATTTAAAATTTGGGAGAAAATTATGAAATCTGCTATGACGACTGCGGTGGCCCTTGATATGGTGCGAAGCATGGTTAAAAACCCAACCGGCCCCAGGCGCGTTTTTACCGAAGAGACAAAAGCGAGGATTATTATCGCTCTTACCGTGCTTTGCAGCGATGAAACGCAGAAAAAATTTTTTGAAATATCCGGCGACATAATCAAAAATCTGCCAGCGGTCAACGGAATTAAACTTGATATTAAAAATAAATTTGAAGCCTTGAAAAATAACAATTATCCGAGAATCAGGCAGTTGTCGACAGAATATGATATTCTGATGATGGATCCGAATGCTTGCTTTATGGAAGTTAACGGCGTTATGCTTGGAATGGAGGGAATGTTTAATCGTTCCGGATGGATCATAGACGCCCTTCGCGATTTGGAAGGACTTTCAGATGATGATATAGCTTTGGCTAAAAGCCAAAAACTTTTCAGCGCGATGACGCTGACCGCGTTTAGGGAATTTAAGGGAATCCATAACGAAAGTTAAGTTTTTCTTGACTTTTCAGGGTTTCGCACCAATAATCAAAAACGTAACGCGGGATAGAGCAGCCCGGTAGCTCGTCAGGCTCATAACCTGAAGGTCATAGGTTCAAATCCTATTCCCGCAACCAAGATAAATAGTCCGGCACAAATCGGATTTGAACCTATGAATGAAATAGGTTCGGCCGCAGGTGAAAGGCGGGCGAAAGCACGCCGGTGAGCGCGGGGCGCGAATGAGCCAAGGTCGGCAAGGAAGACGTTAAGTCTGACGAACCGAAATCCTATTCCCGCAACCAAGATAAACGAAACCGCCTGTCATGGGCGGTTTTGCGTACCGGCGCTGGCTTTCGGGCCCTCTAATATGCGATTTAAGACTAAAATATGCAAGAATACAAAGTCAATGTTTTTACAGGCCCTAATGGCGTTGGAAATCCGTGTGTTGTCTGCGCCGTCGATAAATATCCAGAAGATAATGAAATGCTTTCGATCGCAGCAGAAAACAATGTTTCTGAAACCGCGTTTTTGTTGAAGAGTGGAAGCGATTATCATATTCGTTGGTTTTCGCCAAAAGAGGAAGTTCCAATTTGCGGACACGGCGCGATCGCCGCGGCTTGGGTCATATTTTCTAAGCTGGGGGAAGTAAGAGCCGCTGTTGCGCTTAAAACGCGTCAATCCGGCGAATTGAAAATATCTTATGAAAATGATTTATTTTTTATAGAACTTAAACCCAGGCCTGTTCTTGAAGAGATTTTCAATAAGGATCTGGTGGGGGCTATTGGGACGCCGCCTTCCAAAATACTAAGAAGCGAAAGGGATATTCTTTTGGTTTATGATTCAGCGTCGGATATTAAAAACCTGCGTCCAGACTTCGAAAAACTTATGAAAATCGGTTATGGAGGATATGTGCCTACCGCCAAAGGCGGCGATAATATTGACTTTGTTTATCGTTATTTCAGCCCAAGGTTGCCCATTTCTTCACCGGAAGATCCCGCAAATGGTTCTTCGCAGGCGACTTTGGCGCCTTATTGGGCGGGTATCCTTGGCAAGGGTCCTGATGAAATTCTTCATTCCGCGCAATTATCCGTTAATGGGGGCGATGTTTACGCGCGTAATATGGACGCGCAGGTTCTTGTTGGCGGCCGCGTTATTGGGTATTGAAGTTTTCCTTGAAAAGCCTTATTTGGGTTGCTAGGCTTACGGATCAGGTTAAATATAAAATGTCAAAACTCTATCTATCCGATACTTATCTTTTCGAATGTGATGCGAAAATCACAGCGACTGGTACCGATGAAAAGGGCCCGTACGTCCTGCTTGATCGCACTGTTTTTTATCCTCAAGGAGGGGGGCAGCCCTGCGATCTGGGTACTTTGGGCGCATCTGATGTAATGATGGTAAAGCAGGTCGGGGAAGAGGTTAGGCATTACTGCAATGGCGCCGCGCCCGGCGCACAAGTGCGTCTTGTTATAAACGGCGCCAGGCGTTTGGCGAACGCAAGGCATCACACCGCAAGTCATCTTATGGCCGGCATAGTGAACGGGCTTTATGCGTCGCTGGTTGCGGTCAAAGGGCACGCCTTTCCCGGCGAGGCTTATGTCGAATTTCAAGGCGAGTGCGAGGTAAACCTAGAGCTGTTGGAGCAGGCCATGAACGCCGCGGTTGATGCGGCTTTGCCCGCGGTTATTTTTGACAGCACGCCCGAAAAGTTTGAGAGGGAGTTCTACAAGCTGCCTTACGAAATACCCGGAGGTAAAGAGTTTCGCGTGCTGAGGATAGGAGATTACCCTCCGGTGCCTTGCGGCGGAACGCATCTTAAAAATACAAGCGAAATCGGACGGGTCAAAATCAAAAAAATCTCTGCCAAAAACGGCGGCGTAAAAGTTTCGTTCGAGATAAGTTAGGGGATTGATAAAAATGGATATTAGAAATATATTGGCGGGATCGGCTAGGAAAGTTTTGGCAGGAAAATATCCAGAAGAAATTTTAGACCGCCTTGCTTTCGAAGCCGCGAAGATACCCGAATTTGGCGATTACGCCACCAACTTGGCCATGATTTACGCAAAGGATTTGGGAAAGCCTCCAATGGATTTTGCCGCTGATTTAGCTATTGAACTGACGTTAATGCCTGAAGTCGCCTCGGCTTCGATCGCCAAGCCGGGATTTGTAAATCTGGTTCTGACCGATAAATTTTTATTGGATTCCGCAAGGAATTCGGATGAAATCACGCGGGTGGAAAATCCGCTTGTGATAGATATGGATTACACCGGCTACAATATGGGCAAGGCTTTGCATATAGGGCATCTTCGCTGTTCCAACGTCGGGGATGTTTTGAACCGCGTGTTCAAGGCGGTGGGGCACAAAACCATATCATATAACTTTATCGGCGATTGGGGCAGGCCTATGGGGCTTGTCATAGCTTGGATCGTCGAAAAATACGGCAAAATCCCACAAGGTATTTCCATGGCCGAGCTGAACCGCATATATGTGGATTCAAGCATACGCGCCAAGGAAGACCCCGGTTGGCTGGATCATGCGCGCAATGTGACCGCTGAATTTCAGAAAGGCGCGAACCAGCTTTACAACGAAATATATGACTGGTTTATGGGTGTATCCATGCGCGAAATGGACAAGACTATGGAAGATATGAACATACTTCCTATAGACCTTGTGCGCGGCGAAAAATACAATTCGGCCTTTGTGCCCGAAGTTAAAAAAATTCTGGAAGACAAAGGCATGCTTGAGATGTCTGACGGAGCGCTTGTGATTCGGACGGACGCACAAGTTCCCATGATATTCGAAACTTCTATCGGAAAGGATACTTACGATACCACCGACCTTACCGCCATTTATACGCGCGGGCGCGATGATGCTCCGGACAAGATGATTTACGTTGTGGATTTTAGGCAAAAGTTTGCCTTTCATCAGAAATTCTATATTGCGAAAAAAGCGGACCTGACCGATGCCGAGCTTATACATATAAGTTATGGCACTATAACGGGCGAGGATAACAAGCCGTTCAAAACCCGAGCCGGAGAATCCCCGGATTTGGCGGGTATAATAAGCATGGCGGTAGATGCTGTCCGAAAAAGGGTGGGTGAAGCCGGAAAATCTTTGGATGAAGAAGATATAAAGGCCATAGGTATTTCGGCTTTGAGATATAACGATTTAAGCCATATAACTATGAATAATTACGTCTTCGATCCAGAAAAACTATCGATGTTCGAAGGCAGGACGGGGGCCTATATCCTTTATACCGCAAGGCGCCTGGCTTCCATTATGGAAAAGGCGGGCGATGCTGGCGAATTTGGCGACAACATAGACGCTTTGGGCGAGAGGGCCTTGATTCTTCAAATGACCGAATTCGACCGGGCTGTTCAAAGGGTGGCAGAAACCTACGGTACTGAAATTTTGGCGAACTTCGCTTATGACCTTGCACAGCTGGTTAATAACTATTACCACAACTATCCCGTTCTGGCTTCAGGCGTTTCAAAGCCTGATCGAGATCACAGGCTTGCCGTGATTAATATGGCGCATAAAACCCTGGTCAAGGCGATAAATTTGATGGGTATGAAACTGCCCAAGGAAATGTAAAAAGACCGTTGGGCTTTGCCCGATGCGGAACTTGTTACCTTTTTGCTGTTACCATTAATTCTTGTACGGCTTCTTTTAGATCGGGGGCGTGGGCGAGATAACTGCCGCTGACCAAGGCGTCCGCGCCGGCCTTCCAGCAGTCGGCGGCGGTGTCCGGGTTTATACCGCCGTCCATTATGATTTCGAATTTCAGTTTGTGTTTTTTACGTAATCCCGCAAGGGTTTTGACTTTGCTTAAAACTTGCGGCATAAATTTCTGACCGCTTTTACCCGGCGTTACCGACATTACTACCACTTTGTCCAAATGCCTTATTATGGGCAGGATGACTTCGACTTCGTCTTCGGGGTTTATCGCCAGGCCGCATTTTCTTCCCGCCTGCCTGATCGCGGACAAATTCCGCGCAAGATGCGCCGATCCGGTGGACAATATTATCGAGCTTGCCCCGGCTCCGATAAATTGTCCAAGTTTAGCGCCCGGGTCCGTCGCCATCATATGGACCGATACGTCCAGATTCGAATTGTTTTTTATATAGTTCACTTCCCCCGCCCCGCCCCATGACCGTTCGACATATTTGCCGTCCATATAGTCGTAATGCAGGGTCGTGATGCCGGCCGCTTCGAAATTATGAAAAGTTGCGGGGTCCAACGAAAATACCATCGCGCTTGGATAGACGGGGCATTTCTTGTGGGTTAAAAACAATATAAGTTTTTGGATCACGCCCCTTACGCCCCGCCGCTTTGTTTTTTCGTTTCTTGCCGGCATAATTCTGATAATGCTTTGCATTGCGGCCCCCTCGTTGGCTATGCGGACTTCGCGTTCGAATATTTCGCTGAAAATGTCAGATGCGCCTTTTATGTTTGCCCCGCCTCCGAATAGTATCACTTTTTCAGGAACTTCGCTTGGAAGGCCCTGGATTATCCTTCGTCCCAAACTGTCCAAAAAATCACTTATAATGTTTTTTATATCCGCTACCGGTATTCCCCGGATCATGTTGAACTGATCGTCCGAACCGGCAATTGCGCTTGAAATGCCGGTCTTTAGCTGTTCGGCTGTCGTAAAATTAAGACCGAATCTATCCGCTATCATGCGTGTCAGGTCTTCTTGGCCGGTGGATATTTCAGACATATATATTATACCGTTTTTAGTGGATAGCGAAACCCTTGTGGCGGACGCTCCTAGGTTTATCAAAAGCGATTCCCCGGCCACCTTGTTCATCGCAAACATTATGTCTATCAGCCCCTTGGGTTCTACATAGCAGCCCAGCGCCCGCGAATGTAATTCCTGGATGCGATCTTTCGGGGAAAATATCGCGAAGAACTTGGCGCCCATCCTGGAGGCCGAAACCCCGACCGGGGATTTTAGGTTTTGATCCGTATCCGTGTCGTACGAAACCGGAAATAGATGCACGGCCTGCATCAATGGATTGGCAAGCTCGGGAAGTTTTAATATCATGTCCCTAACGTCGCTTGCGGTTACTTTCACGGCACGCTTAAAGCTGATCTCGGAAGACAATATTTTAGAGTTGTTTCCGCCGAAAAATCCGGCTATGTAAGCTTCGAAAAACCTGACCCCAAGTTTCCCTTCAAGTTCGTCCAAAGCCGCGGCCAGAGTTTTGCATGGATCGATGCCCGTGTCCAGGCTCACTGTCGCGTTCGAAATAACTCCTCCGTCATCGAGGCCGAACGCCGTGACCTTGGTTCTTGTGCGTCCCGGATAAATTATCAGAGAATAGCCCGGTCGATTGATCATGGCGTGACCAGGGCCCGATTACCGTCGCGGAGGTCTATCAAACGGGCTTTGCGGTTCATTACCTTCAGGTCATCAAGACGGGAAAGCGCGGCGGACAGATCGCCTTCGGGAAGCATAATTTTTGTACCCGCCTGCGTGTATAGGTTCCACCTTCGGCCTTCGATGAATTCTATGCGGTCGGTTCGGGATGCTATATCGGGAAACCGATTGAATGCGCGTATTACGGTTATCGTATCCTTTGGCCTTAATCCGGAAAACACAAGCCCTTGGGCGGGACGTCTTTCTAAGCGCCTGTTTATAACTTCGCCCCCCTTCGTCATGGGAAAATAATTTTGGCCGTCGAACCATATTGCCACCGGTTCGGCTTCGGCTATCGTTACGTATAGTCTGCCGCTTGGTCGTCGTTTGATCACTGCGCTTCGAATTTCGGGTATTTCCATAACGCGCTTTTGCATATCCTTCAGGTTGTAATCGTATATGGACGAGGGAGTTTTTGAAATAGACAGGACTGAAATTATGGCGTCGCGGTTCGCGAAACGGGGGCTTGGAATTATCACCACCGTTTCTAAATTGGTGCTGTTGTCCAGCCCGGAAAACGCGATCAAGCTTCGCGCCGTGGCGTACAACGCGGTGGTCAGCGTAAGCGCCGCAATCACCCAAAATGTGATTTTTTTATTCATAAAACATTATATCATAAAATGATAATTATTTAAAATAATAAGGGGGCTATAGTTTGGAATAAATTTCTATGTAGGCTTCGGCGGACTGCATTATGGACAGGTTTTCTTTCGCAAATTTCGCGTTGCGCTGGGTTATTTTTTCAATCTGTTTTTCTGTAAGCGCCAGGACTTCGTCCAAAGCCGCGGCCAGGCGTGCGGGATCGTTAGGCACAACAAGATAATTCACGGCCAGTTCCTTTGCGAATTCGGTGTCAGCCGCTATGGTGGGGGTGCCGACCGCTATGCTGGCCGCAACATGGTCGTGCTTGGATAGCGACACGGTCGCGAAGGCCGCCTTCATAAGTGAAGGTATGTCCGTTTCGTCGCCTATGAATATTATGCGGCCGCCTTCCCCTCCGCCTCCGGCTAGGCGTATCATTTTATTGGCTTCGAACTTGGACGTTCCCCCAAGCATGGCTATTATGAAATCATTCCGCGTGACATTCCTTAGCGCCGCTATTATGGATGGCAGGCTGCCAAGCGCGGGGCTTGAGCAGACGATCATTTTCTTGTCATGCGGGATATTGTATTTCGATAGTATGTCGGTCTGGCGGCGGGCGGGTATTGCTTCGGGATTGAATATTTCAAGGTTCAATCCTTGGGTTATTATGGTGGGTATCTTCCAAAGCTTTCCTATATATTTCGAAGTAGCGACCAGTTTAGCGTCCTTAAGCGCCGCGCGCTGGATTCTTTTCATTATGAAGTTCTTTGCGGGCGGTTCGGATATGGTGATTACGCGCGGGCATTCCACTCCGCGGGTTTTGCGCGCCGGGACTAGACCGAAGCAGTGGATTATGGAATGGATCGTCGCCGGAAACTCGTCCCCGAGTTTTACCGAGCTTGCATTTACTTTCTTAAGATTAAGCGCCCTCAGCAACGGAGCCACGTTCCGCGCCAAGGGATTTTCCGACAGTAAAAACACTCGCTTTAAATTCATATTAAGAAGCCCTAAGCAGATAGCCCTTGTTAAGCATGCAGCGGCGGTAGGCGCCGACCGTGTTCGAGCTCATGTTACTGGGGGCCGAGAGCATCACGCGTTGCCCGACTCCTTGAAACTCGTTTGATTGGAAGGTCACCCACAGGCCGTCCCATTCGGGAAGGGTTTGGATTTGGCCGGGCATCAAAAGCTGGGAAAGCCGGGATCTGGGCTGACTTATCTCGCGGCGTATTCCAAGGCACGACTTGTGGTCGCGCACGAATTGGGATTGGGTCACCGTTTCGTTCTCCCAGTGAAGGACCGTCGCGTCGTCCAGGCTTCCGCGGTTCCGTCCCCCGCACCCCGCGACAAGCAAAATTGATAAAAGAATTAATAATTTATTCATTACTGGAATTATAGCTAAAAAAGCATTGATTATCAAGGTGGAATTCCTTAGAATGACGGATAGGAAGAGGAAATGACGGACGCAGCTAAGAAATTCAATTATCTGGCCGACTTGCATACGGCCAACAAACCCATGGTGGGAGCCATTTGCGCCACCAAGGGAGGGCTTGATCGCGACAATTACGTCGGGCGAATTTTCGTGAACGATCTTTTAGAGCTGACTATTGCGTTCGGGGAAAAGATCGCCGGAAGGAATCCCGATATAAAACCCCGGTTGGAAAAGCTTGCCAAGGAATTTGCGAAGGTGTCGAAAGACGTAACTCCGAGCGCCAAGCCTATACATAAAATGACTATGGACGAATTTCTCAAAACCATAGATATGGGAGAGAAATGATAAAAATATTTATGCCTTTTGCGGTCTTGGTGGCGCTGGTTGGATGCAACCAGCCTCGCTATGACATTATCGAGGTTCAGACTGTTCAAAACTTTGTCGTCGACTCGCGCAGCGTTCCGATATTCCCGCGCAAAGCCGCGCTTACCACCGATATAGCAAGACGCTTCTCGATCGACTTGCCTAAGCGCTGCCATGTGGACTGGGATAATCAGAATCTGCTTAGCGTTCTGCCTTTCGAAGAGATAAACATATTCAGAACCGACAAGGGCGACCCGCTTCCCGAATTTTTCGTAAGCGATTATAAATTCGAGAAAAAGACCACGGCCGAGGCCTTGGCCGGTCTGCTGGAAAACACCGGCATAACCGTTGTCGTGGACGATTCGGTCTTGAATGTGATAACCGGGGAAATATCCGCCGGAACCCTATCCGACGCGATCGAGCTGATCGCCCGCATGGGCCGCGTCTATTACAGCTATGACGCGTTCGCCAAGGAAGTCCGCATAAGGAACCGTACAAAGTGGCTTATGACTATGCCGCGCGACCAGTACATGATCATGGCCATAATGGACGCCATGCGCGGGTCCGATATCAGAAACCTGGTGGTCAACTGGGCCGATAAAACCATGATATTCGAGGGGGATTTCGCAACCGAGCGCACGGTTCGCCGCATAATAGCCGAGCTGGGTTCCAAGAAAAACCTTATCGCTTGGGACATAGACGTCTACCGCGTTTATCCCCGTAACAACGACGCGATAAGATGGATGGACATGATCCCCGCCTTCGGATCGGGCAATATCAAAATGTCCATACCGGGCGTTGTCGGACGGATGCTGGTGACGAGCCCCGAAATAAATACCAAAACTTTGCAAAGTTTTCTGTCGCGAAGCGCGAATTCGGTCCTGATATCTCAGGGTACCTTCGTGATTCCGAACCGTTGGAATTCGCGTTTTGACATAGGCCAATGCTCGCGCGAGGATCGGCTTGAGACCGAGCTGATAATCGGAGCCACCGCCGCATTCGGAGATTTCGCCGGCCAGGGCAGGGATAAGATAGACGCGAACATAGTCCTTTACACCAAACGCGGTGAGCTGGCCTCGTTCAAAGTGCCGTCAAGCCTTGGCGACAACTATGTGATAATCGGCATACCGACCCATTCCTTCGTCATCGACCCCGAGACTTTGATTTCTCCCTTCGCCGAGCTGGTAGTGTTTATGAGCCCGCGCATCATCACCGTCTTGCAGCCGGATGTGCCCGACTTGCAGAACCTGCCTGGAGACCTGCTGCGCCAGGTGTTCGTGGACTAATATGGCCGCTTTCGAAAAGTTTATCGCCTTTAGATATTTACGCTCGAAGAAGCGGGACGGGTTCCTGTCTTTGATTTCGGCTATTTCATTGCTTGGCATCTGCCTTGGCGTCGCGACGCTTATCATAGTCATGTCGGTCATGGGCGGCTTCCACAAGACTCTGCTGAACCGCATTATAGGCATGAACGGACATATAGTGGTTTATCATCGCGACGGAGCCATAAAGGACTTTGATTTTCTGATCGAAAGAATTAAGGAAAATCCAATCATAAAGGCGAACATGGTCGGTATAATTCCCATAGCCGAAGGTCAGGTCATGATTTCAGCCAACGGCAATTCGCGCGGGGCCATGCTTCGCGGAATCCGTATGTCCGACCTTCTTAAAACCGAAGTAGGAGGCAAGGCTTACGGCACCGATTTGGCGAACGTTCGGGACGGCCAGCTGGTGGTGGGGCAGGTTCTGGCGCGCAACCTTAGGCTTCAGCACGGACAGCAGGCGACTTTGATGTCCATGTCGGGCGGACACCAGACGGCTTTCGGTATCATGCCGCGAGTGCAGTCCTATCAGACGGTGGCGACCTTCAAAATAGGAATGTTCGAGTATGACTCGGCTTTCGCCTTTATGCCTCTCGAAACCGCTCAGGTGTTCCTTAATATTCCGGACGCGGTGACGCACGTCGACCTGTTCCTAAAAAATCCCGAGGCCACTTTTGCGACCCGCCGCGCGCTGAACGATATGCTTCCCGACGGGTTTGTGATACGCGACTGGCGCGAGCTTAATCAGGGATTCGTCGGCGCGTTGGAGGTTGAAAAGAACGTCATGTTTTTAATTCTTATGCTGATCATCATCGTCGCCGCGTTCAATATAGTGTCATCCCTTGTGATGATGGTTAAAGACAAAGGCCGTGACATAGCGATTCTGCGCACCATAGGAATGTCCCGAAAATCCGTAATGAAAATCTTTGTGATCAACGGCACTATGACAGGATTCGTCGGCGCGACTTTCGGAACGATCCTTGGTGTTTTGGGCGCGATATATATCGAGCCGATACGCCGGTTCGTCCAGCTGATCACCGGGCGCGATCTGTTCCCGGCCGAGATATATTTTCTAAGCGAGCTGCCGACCGATCTTGATCCGCTGACCGTTGCCGCGATATTTGGATTCGCTGTGGCTTTGTCGTTTCTTGCGACTCTGTATCCCGCGCGAAGGGCGGCCAAACTTGAACCGGCCGAGGTGTTGAAATATGACTAACATATTGAAATCTTTGGCTAATGCCTCGCGTCCCAAATTTGCGCTGGAAACTTACGCGCTTTCCAAGGTGTTCAAAGATTCGGCCGGCCGATTGCCGATCCTGCGCGGCGGAGATTTGAAAATAAAGCCCGGAGAAATAGTGGCGCTGGTCGGTCCGTCGGGATGCGGAAAATCGACTTATCTGCAATGCGCCGGATTGCTGGACAAGCCCACCGGCGGAAGCATTTCCATCGGAGGCATAATGGCGGCCGGATTATCCGAGGCCGAGCGTACTAGGCTGCGTCTTCTTAAAATTGGATTCGTTTATCAAAAGCATAACCTGCTGGGGGATTTTTCCGCGATCGAAAATGTTATGATGCCCATGCTGATAGCCGGAGCCAGTAGGCGCGACGCCGAAGTCCGCGCGAAAAAATTACTGAAGGCCGTGGGATTGTCCAACCGCGAAAATCACAGGCCCGCGGCGTTAAGCGGCGGAGAGCAGCAGAGGGTGGCTTTCGCGCGCGCACTGGCCAATAATCCCGACATAATCATGGCGGACGAGCCGACGGGAAATCTTGACCCGCACAACTCGGGCGCGGTGTTCGATCTTATTTTGGGCTTGGCGCGGCGCACGGGGCTGGCCATGCTTATCGTCACGCACGACCGCGATATAGCCGCCCGAGCCGACCGCGAAGTCACCATCAAAGACGGAGTTATAGGGTAAGGACAAAAATCGCAAGCAGCTTCAATCGTCTTGCCAAATCGTTCAGGACTAAGAAAAAGGAAGAATAATCTCAAAAAATATCAGGTGCATCACGCTTGCAAGGATAGATTGCCGAGGGCGCTAAAAAACCGACCCGCTGTGTACTTATATGTACATGAGTGGTCGGTTTTTTAGATGCCATTCGGCGATATAGGCCGAAAGCGAAAAACGCACCGATATTTTTTGTCCTTACTACTTTCTGTACTTGTTGTTTGCAAGCTTGCTGGGCATTATAAGAAGCACAAGCAGGTAGACGCTTATGGCGATCGAAAGCGCGGTGGCCGACCAGCTTAGGATTTCGCTGCCAGTGGTCGAGTTCCGCACTATCATTTCCACCATCACTCCGTCCGCGTTTGCGACCAGATCCACCGACTTGGTCATAAGAGACACCGCGTAGAAGGTTATGGCGTAGTATATCGCGACTCCCGCTATCTCGATGCCGTAGTAATGCCAACCGGATTTTCCTATGTCGTGCATTCTGCGGATGGTCAGCATTATAAACGGAATGATCGAGGCGATCAGCAGTATAAAAGCAAAGAATAGCAGCGCTCCGCCCAGTATTACGACTGGAACGGATCCTGTAAACATCAATACCATGCCCAATATGCAGGATAAAGAGATCGCTCCGTATACAGCCAGCACCGACCACCAGTATTCCGCGCGGGTCGATATCCCGCGGAAATCCACATAGCCGCTGAAAAAGTTCTTTACCGCCTGCCGGAATGGAACGAATTTCGTGCCATTGACCCGCGTTGCCGCGGCAGGTTTTTTAATCGTTTTCGACGTCGCTGGCCTCGAAACCGCCGCTCTCTTCGCTGCGGTCGTCGCCGATGCTTTCAATGGTTTCTTCTTGGTTGTTGGCATGCTCTTCCTCCTGGGTTTTATCGCATGATATGGCCGAGACTATTCGCTCGGACGGTTCTAGTTTGAATAAGGTCACCCCCTGGCTTGCACGGCCCGCTATGCGGATCGAGTCTCCGGGAGTTCTTATGATTTTTCCGCCGCTTGTCACCATCATCACGTCCATGTCGCCAAGCAGCGGAAAGCTTGCCGCGACAGCCGTGTTCTTGCCGCCAAGCTTGATCCCGGCATAGCCCTGTGCGCCGCGGTTCGTGGTGCGGTATTCGTAGGCCGAACTGCGCTTGCCGAATCCGTTCTGAGATACGGTCAGTATAAACTGCTCGGCCGATTTCATTTCGGCGTACTTCTCGGCGGATAAGGTTATTTCCGCGGCCGCCTCGTCGCTTTCGGCTTCTTCTTCATCGCCGCGGCGTTCTGCGCGCGACTGTTTTATGTAGGCCGCGCGTTCCTCGGGCGAATAGTCTTGGCGCGTGATTGTGGCGGCGCTGATCACTTCGTCGTCCTTGCTCAGTCTGACTCCGCGTACTCCGTCCGAATTGCGGCTGGCGAAGACGCGTATCTGGTCTACGTTGAAGCGGATGGCGCGCCCAAGTTTCGTCGATATGAATATGTCCTGGCTTTCGTCGCATACAAGCACGTCTACCAATGATTCGTTCCCTTCCAGCTTCATGGCGATCTTGCCGCCCTGCCTTATGCTTTCGAAATCGGCCATTCTGTTGCGCCGCGCGTTCCCGCCGCTTGTTATGAACATCAGGCACTTGTTCTCGGCGTCTTCCGGCACGGGCAGAATCGTCGTGATCGCCTCCCCCTCGGTCAAAGGTAGCAGGTTAACAAGAGGCTTGCCTTTGCCCGCCGCCGCGCCGATAGGCAGCTTGTAAGTTTTAAGCCTGTATACTATCCCCTTGTTCGAGAAGAACATAAGCGGAGTATGCGTGTTGGCTACGAACATATTGGACACGTAATCCTCGTCCTTGGTGGTCATGGCGTTACGGCCCTTGCCTCCGCGTTTTTGGGCGCGGTAGGTGTCGCTGCTTACGCGTTTTATGTATCCGGTGTTCGATACCGTTACCACCATATCCTCGCGGGCGATCAGGTCTTCTATGTCTATGTCGCATTCCTGGTCGGATATTTCGGTGCGGCGCGGACGCTGGTGCGCCTGCATTATATGCGCCGTCTCGTTCCTTATAATCTCGGTGATCTTGTTCTTATCGCCAAGTATGGAAAGCAGGCGTCTGATTTCTTCGCCTAATGTCACAAGGTCCGCGTGGATTTTTTCGCGTTCCAATCCGGTCAGCTTATGGAGCCTTAATTCCAAAATCGCTTTGGCCTGTTCTTCGGACATATAGAAAAGCCCGTCGCGATAATCCGTGTTCGGGTCCGCTATCAGCTGTATGTAGTCGGCTATGTCGCTGGCTTTCCAGCCGCGCGCCATCAAGCCTTCTTTCGCGGCTTCGGGCGTTTCGGACCCCTTGATAAGCGTTATGACTTCGTCCAGGTTTCCGACCGCGACCGACAGGCCCAGCAAGGTGTGAGCCTTCGCGCGCGCCTTGTTCAGTTCGAATATGGTTCTGCGGCGGATCACGTCGAATCTGAAGTCTATGAACGCTTCCAGCACTCTCTTCACGCTGAACAGCATGGGCCGGCCGTGGTTGATCGCCATCATATTGACCGGGAAGCTGATCTGCATCTGCGTCATGTCGAACAGTTGGTTCAGGACTACTTCCGCCACCGCGTCGCGCTTTAATTCTATTACCACGCGCACGCCGTCCCGTGACGATTCGTCGCGCAGGTCCGATATCCCCTCGATCTGCTTTTCTTTCGCCAGTTCGGCGATTTTAATCACCAGCTGGGATTTGTTAACCTGATACGGTATTTCGGTTATGATGATCGCTTGGTGGTCTTTGTAGTCCTCGATCTCGGTCTTGGCGCGAAGCATGACCGATCCCCGTCCGGAAAGATGCGCTTTGTAGCTGCCCCCGCGCCCCATGATGATGCCGCCCGTAGGAAAATCGGGCCCCGGAATTTTTGCGAACAGGTCGTCGTCGCTTATATCGGGATTTTCAAGCACCGCCAGCAGGCCGTCGCATATCTCGGTCAAATTATAGGGCGGCACGTTTGTAGCCATTCCGACCGCTATGCCTCCGCCTCCGTTAACAAGAAAATTCGGAAATTTCGATGGAAGGACCTCGGGTTCGGATAAGCTGTCGTCGAAGTTAGGGCGGAAATTGACCGTCTCTTTGTCCAGGTCGTCCATAAGGAAATTAGCAAGCTTGGCAAGCTTTGCCTCGGTATATCTCATGGCGGCCGCGCCGTCCCCGTCCATGGAGCCGAAGTTTCCCTGGCCCGTGATCAGCATTTCGCTCATCGAGAAATCCTGGGCCATGCGCACCAATGCCTCGTAGATGGAACTGTCGCCGTGGGGGTGGTACTTACCCATAACATCCCCGACGATGCGGGCGCATTTGACATAGCTTTTCGCGACGTCGTTCATAACGTATAGAATGCGCCTATGGACAGGTTTGCAGCCGTCTCGGACGTCTGGAAGCGCGCGCTCTACTATGACGCTCATCGCATAGTCCAAAAACGATGTTTGCATTTCCTTTTCTATGGCCGAGCTGGGTATGTTCTGCGGCAGCGAATTATCAAGTTCCGACATCTAGTTTTCCTTTATTTATCCAGGCGAAGCTTACTTCAAATCCCCGCCCAAGTCAAAGAAAAAACCGATCGTTTAACAAAATAGGTTGATTTTTGGAAATGGCTGTGGTTTAATTGAAATTCGAATAACATAAGGATATTGTCATGGCTACGAAAAGAACCTATCAGCCTTCAAAAACAAGGCGCGTAAAAACCCACGGATTTCGCGCGAAAATGGAAACCAGGGGCGGCCGCGCCGTATTGAACGCGCGTCGCGCCAAAGGACGCAAGCGCGTCGCGGTGACCGCCGTAAATTAATGGCAAAATTCAGGGAGAGCTTCAAGAAGAGGGCAGATTTTTTACGCTTGAAGGATTGCGGCGCGTCTTTTGTGGCGCGCTTTTTTATTGCAAACGCCGCGCCCGCGCGCGAAATTCCGGCAAGATACGGGATTACCGCTTCATTGAGTACTTTCGATAATTCGGTCAAAAGGAACCGCGCGCGACGCCTTATGCGCGAATGGCTTAGGCTGGAAGCCGATGCGCTGGATCCTGGAAAAGATTATTCCTTTGTATTGCGAGCCGCTATTTTGAATGCTAAAAGGGAAGAGGGTGTAAAGGAATTGAAAAAAGTTTTGGAGAAGTTAATATGACAAAGATATTCGTTCTTTTGTTTGCGGCGGTTTTGGCAGGATGTTCAAGCGTTATGATCAAGCCGGATACTATGGATAAAAATTCTAGTTTTCTTGTTCAACATGGCGGATATAATATGAGGCAGGCAGTTAAGCATTCGTTGGAAGAGCGGGGGCATAAAGTCACAGTAGGAAGACACAAAAGGGATAGTTCGGGCAGAGCCGTTTTGGAGTTCAGAGCCAAATACATTGTTAGAGTTAGCGAAACTAGAGAGTGGTTCAATCCTATTTGTTTCTTTCACGGATTCTATTGGTGGAGGTTTAATGTGTCCATATCCGACAATTCCAATGGAGACGAGATTTTAAGCTGGACTGCTAGGGGTTGTTCGGCCACTATGATGTCGAAACTGGATCGTTATTTGGAACAGCTTGAAAGCAATAATGAATCTACGTCCAAGTACGAGGGTAGTTTAATTTCAATCGAGGAGGATTAATGAAGTATTTGCAACAATTTTTGCTGCTGATGATGTTTGTCTTCGCGGGCGAATTGATACACCGTTTTGTGCCTTTGCCCATTCCGGGTGGAATATGGGGTCTTATACTGCTTTTTGCCGCGCTGGTTTCGGGTGTCGTTAAGTTGCCGCAGATCGAGAAGCTGGCCGATTTTTTCCTTGCCGTGATAGTCGTTTTGTTCGTAGTGCCGGCGGTCGGAATCATAGATATTTGGGATGAAATAGCGGCCTATTGGCTGCAGATTTTGATAGTGGTTGTCGTCACTTACTTCGCCGCCATGGCAAGCACCGGATGGACGGCCGAAATCATGATAAGGCGAATGGCCAAGGGTGCCGCTTGCAAGCAGGCTTGCGAAAAGCGGCGCGGAGGTAAGAAAAAATGATGAGTTTCCTGCTTGATTCCATGTACTTCGGCTTGGTTCTTACTTTGCTGATTTATGTAGCGGCGGTTTTTGTGAACAAAAAATGGAACTATGCGGTGACTACTCCGCTGCTGCTTACTTGTGCCGGAGTCATAGGTTTTCTTGTCTTGTTCGGCATTCCTTACGACGCTTACGAGGTTTCGGCCAGGTACCTTGTATACTTCCTTGTTCCGGCCACGGTCTGTTTCGCGATACCTATGTACCGTCAGATTAAATTCTTGGGTAAATACAAATGGGTAGTTTTGGTTTCAGTCTTCGTGGGCTGCGCGGTTTCCGTCCTGTCTGTCGTGACTTTATGCTGGGCTTTCGGGCTTATTCCGGTTATCGCGCGGAGTCTGGCTTCGGTTTCGGTCACTACCGCCATCGCCGTGGGAATCACCAAGGAACTTGGCGGAATCATAGGCCTTACCGTTTTCGCCGTGATCATCACGGGGATTTTGGGCAATGCCATCGGTCGTCAGGCTTGCGCTATCCTTGGTCTTAAGACCGCGGCGGCCAAGGGGCTTGCTATTGGAAACTCGTCCCACGCGATGGGTACGGTCAAAGCCCTTGAAATGGGCGAGGCCGAGGGCGCTTTCGCAAGCATTGCGATCGTCATATCCGGCATTATGACGGCCGCTCTTGCGCCGTTGATTTTATATCTATTTAGTTGAACTTTTTTCGAAAGAAGAATATAATGCGACCGTTATCAAACAAGGGTGGCTTAAATGGACTTCAAGACGATAGAAAAAAAATGGCAGGACAGATGGCGTGCAGAGAAATGCTTCACTCCGCTTAACGACGGTTCGAAGAAAAAATTCTTCAATCTGATCGAGTTTCCGTTCCCAAGCGGTGACAACCTGCACATGGGGCACATGGTGCCTTTCGTAAGCATGGATGTTATGGCGCGCTATTGGCGCATGAAGGGCAGGGACGTTCTGTACCCGCTTGGTTTCGACGCGCTTGGGATCGCTTCCGAAAGATATGCAACCAAGCTGGGCGTTCACCCGTCCGAGTCCGTCAAAGTGGCGATAGGTAATTTTATCCGTGATGCGGACATGATAGGATGGTCTTATGATCCCGAATGCGTCATATCGACTTCGGATCCGGAATACATCAAATGGACCCAGTGGCAGTTTATTCAATTCTTTAAAATGGGGCTTGCCTATAAGTCCGAGCTTCCGATGAACTGGTGCCCGGCCTGCCGTACGAACTTCACAAACGAAGAGTTGGAGGACGGCAACTGCGAGCGATGCAAGGGGCCTATAGAAAAGAAGATGAAGCTGCAATGGAACCTTGCTATTACCAAATACGCCGACCGCCTGGTCGACGATTTGGAGCTGGTGGATTATCCAGAGCGCGTTAAGACGGCCCAAAGAAACTGGGTCGGCCGTTCATTCGGGGCCGAAGTGGATTTCGGCGCGTTCGCCGTTTACACTACACGCATAGATACGCTGTTCGGATCGACCTTCTGCGTTATAGCTCCCGAGCATGAAATACTGGCCGCATGGCTAAGCGAAGGCCGAATAGAAAATGCGGACGAGGTCAGGGCGTATATAACGGCTTCGCGCGCCAAAACCGAGATCGAGCGCACGGATGCCACGCGCGAAAAAACGGGCGTGCTTTTAAAGGGTATAACCGCGACCAATCCTTTCAATGGCGAAAAACTTCCGGTATTTGTAGCCGATTATGTGCTTGCCAACTATGCCACAGGCACGGTGGTAGGTGTTCCAAGCGAGGACGAGCGCGATTTGGCCTTTGCCCAAAAATACGGTCTGCCAGTGATCGAAGTAATAGACGGGGACGGACGCGCCGTAAACTCGGGCTTTTTGAACGGCATGACCAAGGACGATGCGATAGCCGAGGCTATCAAATTCGGTATCGCCGAGGGTTTTGCCAAAGCTGCCAAGAAATACAAGATGACCGATTGGGGCTTTTCCCGTCAGATGTACTGGGGCGAGCCGATACCCCTGGTCCACTGCGGCAAGTGCGGCTGGCAGCCGGTCCCTGATTCCGAGCTTCCGGTCATGCAGCCTTTCATGACCGATTTTCATCCTACCCCCGAGGGAGAGTCGGCATTAGCGCGAGCGGCCGACTGGGTGAAGGCCAAATGTCCGGTATGCGACGGAGAGGCGCGCCGCGAAACCGACACTATGCCGGGCTGGGCCGGTTCAAGCTGGTACTTTATGCGCTATCTTGATCCGCATAACGATCAGGAGTTCTGCAAACGCGAGCGGCTTGAGAAATGGATGCCGGTAGACCACTACAACGGTCCCATGGAGCATGTGACGCGCCACATGATCTATTCGCGGTTCTGGTACAAGGCTTTGTTCGATTTGGGGCTTGTAACCGGTCCCGAGCCTTATGCGAAACGCACTATAAACGGTCTTTTGATGGCGCCCGATGGCCGCAAGATGTCCAAATCTTTGGGCAATCTTGTTAAAAGTTACGACGTAGTGGGGCGGGCCGGGGCTGACGCCGCGCGTCTGACGACTCTGTTCCTGTCTCCGTTCGAGCAGAACAGAAACTGGTCTGACGATACTTTGCGCGGATGCGAAAGGTTTCTTTCTCGAGTTGCGGCTTTGTTTGATAAAGTCGGAGGCGAAATGGATTCCGAGCAAGAGCGCCTGATGAATCAGCTTGCGAAAGATATGGGCGAGCGGATCGAGAATATGCAGTTCAACACCGCTATCGCCGCTATGATGGAATATATCAATAACTTCTCGACCGGGATACCGAGACTCTGTTATGAAATGTTGATTATGTGCCTTAATCCGTTTGCTCCGCATTTGGCCGAAGAGCTGTGGGAAAAACTGGGCAACAAGGATATGTTGGTCTTTCATTCATTCCCGGTTGCGGACGAAACAAAGCTGGCTAAAAAAAGCATGACTATCGTGGTTAGCGTGAACGGAAAACGCCGCGCCGAGATTGTCGTGCCCCTGGGTGCGGCAGAAAATGATGTGGTAAGCGCCGCGAAAAACGCCGGCGATAAATTCATCACCGGCGAGGTTTCGCGCGTGATCTATGTTCCGAACAAAATGGTGAACTTCGTACTATGAGAAAACTTATCCTTATATTGGCCGCTTTTATTTCCGGTTGCGGATGGACTCCGATGTATTCGACTTCGGACTCGAAGCAGCAGCTGGAATATTCGGTTCATATAGCGCCGATCCCGGGCACCGACGGAGTGGATCTTAGAAACCGCCTGCGCGCCGAGCTGAACCCCTTCGGCGAGCCCGCGGATCCGGCCTATAAGTTGGAAGTGAAACTTTCCAAAAGCGACATATTAAAGGGCATTCAGCGCACGGGCGACGCCACCTGGCAGGAGATCAGGATCACCGCGTCATGGCGCCTTATAGATTCGGCGAACAATCGCGCGGTCCTAAGCGGGTCGGACACAGTGTCCGAATCATTTACTTTCGTTCAGAATCTGGTGGCCGCGGATTCCGCCGCGAGCACTGCCATGCAGTCCGCGATACGCATCCTGTCCGGCAAGATTTCGACCCGTGTTAAGGTCTTCGCTATGAAAGACGGATCCGGTTCATGAAGTGGAAAAATCCTGATTTTGAACTGGCTCTAAACCGAAGGTTCGTCGGCATGAAGGGCATTCTTCTTGCCGGACAGGATAGCGGCCAAATCACCGAAAATGCCGGGAAAATAATAGCCGCATTAGGCGTTGAAAAAGACTGCGTCATCCGCTGCACCCTGCCCGAGCTTAAATCGGATTCCGATCGCATATTCGCCGAAGCGACGTCAAAGTCTTTGTTCGGCGGCAGGCGGATTTTGGTGGTAAGCGATCTCTCGGCTACCAAGGGCGATGCCAATCTTGTAAGCGACCTTTGCGGCAATCAGTCGTTGGATGCTTTTGTGATCCTGCTGGGCGCGGATCTTAAAAAAGACGCCGAGATAAGGAAAATTTTCGATGCGTCAAATTCGGAATTCGCAAGCCTAGAGCATTATCTTGACACCGAGCGGGATCTGCCGAACATCATTCGCAACGCCTTATCCAAGCACGGCGTGATAGACGTATCCCGCGATGCCATGGTTTATATGTCGCGTTCCCTTGGCAGCGACCGCGGCATGACTTTGCGCGCTTTGGACAAGCTTGCCATGTATGTGCGGCCAAGCGCGAAGGTGACTTTGGAGGATGCCCAAAACTGCATCGGGGATTCGGGGGCAAGCGCGATAGATCAGCTGCTTTACTCGACTACCGCGGGCAGAAGCGCCGATGTTTGCACCGCGCTTGACAGGCTTGTCGAAGACAAAAATCCCGCCGCCAAGATAATACGCGCCCTTAGCCGTCACTTGAAGGTTCTGCTTGCCGCGAAATCCGCAAGCAACCCGCCGGTGGCGTTTTGGAAATACCGCGACCTTATGAACGAGGCCTGGAGCCTTTGGAACGTCGACCGGCTTGGTCAGGTTTTGGCGAGGCTTCCCGAAGTTGAAAAACAGACAAGGATTTCGAAATCCCCGGAAGCCGCCGTATCGAAATTCTGCATCGATATATCGGACTATATTTCAAAATTCAAAAGGAGGGCCGCGTGACTAACTCGGTCTATACTCCCAAGGATTTCAAGCGCCTGCGTTTCGCGGGGGATATAGTTTCGCGCGCGCTGGATCATATCGGGCAATTCGTGAAACCCGGAATTTCCACCGCCGAACTGGACGCGATAGTCGCGGCGTTTTTGAAGGCCAATGGCGCCGAATCAAGCTGTCTTGGATACAGAGGCTACCCCAAATCATGCTGCACTTCCGTCAATGACGTGATAGTTCACGGTATTCCGCGCGGGGACGAAATCTTAAAAACCGGCGATATAATAAACATAGACCTGACCGCCGAAGCCAAGGGGTTCCATGCTGATTCTTCCCGCATGTTTTATGTGGGCGCGGTTTCGGATCATGCCGCGCGATTGTGCGAAACGGCCAAAGACTGCATGAATTCGGCTATTTCAATTTGCGGTCCGGGAGTGCCTTTGTCCGAGATCGGCCGCGTCATAGAAAGCATGGCCGCCGCAAAGGGATATTCCGTATCAAAGGATTTCGTCGGGCACGGCATAGGAAAAGTGATGCATGACGATCCGCAGATATACCATTTTTACGACCGCAGACTGGATTCGGTTATTATGGTTCCGGGAATGGTCTTTACTATCGAACCCATGCTGTGCGAATGTTCGTCGGCGTCCGTTATAGATTCTGACGGATGGACCGCCCGCACCAAGGACGGAAGGCTTTCCGCGCAGTGGGAGCATACCATCGGCATAACCGAGGAGGGCTGCGAGATATTCACGGTCACCAAGGAGAGGGGAGATGACGGAACATAATGATGGGCATCGCGACCGGCTAAGGGCGAGATTCATCGAAAATCCGAATTCGACGCCCGATTATGAAAAGATCGAAGTCCTGCTTTACGGAGTGTTGCCGCGTTTGGATGTCAAGCCTGCGGCCAAAAGATTAATCGATAAATTCGGAACTTTTATGGGCGTGCTGGATGCGGACCCGGACGAGTTGTTGAAAATCAAGGGAGTCGGAAACGCCGTGATCGCCCAGATAAAACTTTTCAATATAGCAAGGCGTTTGGGCTATGTTAATAAAATGAATATGACTCCGTCCTATGATAACAAGGACAATATCAATAATTTTCTGCTGCAGAGGTTGAATGGGGAAAAACGCGAGGTCTTTGTGGTGATTTATTTGGACAGCTTTTGGAAAAGGATTAGCGACGAGGAGCATTCGAAGGGCAATGCCAAAGAATGCTCGGTCTATAATAATCTTATACTGGCTGAAGCTTTGAAGCTTGGCTCTTCCAATGTGATAATAGCCCATAACCACCCGCATGGCATGCTGCAGTTTTCAGAGACCGATAAGGATGAAACCATAAAATTGCAGAGCGTGCTTAACAAGAATAACATACGGCTGTACGACCATCTTCTTGTAGGCCAGGGCGTGGTCCTGTCTATGAAGGAATCCGGTCTGCTGGTTTTCAAATAATTGTCATACGCGGTAAAGGTGATCCATGTAATGGTGCTTGGCCTCGCCGAATGGAACAAAGGGATATTCTGCCCCGTCAACGCTTAGCCTTTTGAACAATTCCCGGCATTTTTCTATGACTTTTATGATTATGGCCGGGTCTTCGTATTCGAAAACACGGTTCTTTTTAAGGTCTATAAACTGCATCTTTTTGGCTTTGAATATATAGGCGGCAATAGGCAGTTGGGGCTGCATCCCGTCGTTCATCGCATTGCTTCCCGGCGCCCCGCCGGTTTTTACATCAATGACTATGTCGTTCCAAACGCGGTCGGCCCGGGTTTTTACGGTTCGTCCTTCTATCGAAGATTGTCCTGTTATTTCGGATTTGGCTCCGGGTGTGGCGGCCAGCATTTCTAAAATTATATCGCGGGATGCTGCAAATCGTTTTGACCAGAAATAAAACTCGGCCGATCCTTTGGGGACAAATGCTGCTGCCCGCTCAATGAAACTGTCCGGGGCCTCGTCCTCGATAACGGAATGCACTAGGTTGCCATAGTCGCGGGCGTCCGCGTGATCGCGTATATGGGATTCGGGGCGCAGGCCAAGTATATGTTTTGCGTAAAATTCAAACGGATTGTGGAACAGGGTGTCTATATGCGTTGCATAAACGGGGTCGCTTATCGCCGCCGGCCGCGGCGCACAGATTTGCATCGGGATAAATTCGGGTATGACCGGCTTATAGTTTTCAGCGGGGATGTCCGCCTTGACTTCGACCCGGGACAGGAACCGGGATTTTGTTGCGGGTGCCGATCCTATGGTCTTTGATCTTGTCCAAAAGACTTGCCCGCAGCAGGACAGGTTTATAAAGTCCAGTGCCATAAGCCCCGTCTTGCGGTCGCTTGAAGGCAGCCCTGCCGCCTTGGACAAATTGTTGCCAAGCCAGGGAAGCGCGAAACCTTTTTTTGGAAACATGCCTTCGTTCAAGCCGCAGATCACCACCACGTCCGCCGGTATCATTCGCGCTTCGATTGTGCCCAGAACGGAAATTTTGGAATTCGGGCGAACATTGGTCCGAATCTTTTCGCCTTTCAGTATATGTTCGAACGCCGCTTTAAAATCGGCCAGTGTTTCGCCCTCGGCTTTTTCCAAAGCATTCCATACCGGAAGGTTGTGGGTCGAAAATAGATCCGGGTGAATGTCTGTTATATATTCGGCTGCCCGGATCAGATGATCCTTAAAATCGGACTTGGGGGTTTGGAACAGTTCATAAAGCGCTTTGTCCAGTTTGTAAAAACTATTCGGTTGGCCGGGCTTGTCGCGCATATTGTCTTTTATGAATTTATCCAGTTCGGGATAATTCCTGGCCAGTTTATGCTTTAGTATTCCAACCGTATTAACCACCCTGTCCGAAGCATTGGTCCATATTTCCATAATCATTATAAGCAGTCGCGCCAGGGGAAGCGAGAATGCCGGCTGCCCGATCGAAAGATCGGCCTGAAGTCCCATCTTGTTCAAATTATGCACAAGCCGGCTGCACGCGCCTACGTCCGTGGATACCGCAATTACGGATTTTCCTATCTTGTGCGCCTCTATTACTATATTTGCGGCGACTGCCATTTCGTCCGCTTCGCGATCGCATTCGATTAGCCTAGGCATGGTGTGCATTGCCGCGGTAAGCTTGGGCTCAAACGCGGAATTCAGGCAGTCTATATTGGATTTTCCGGTATCGATAATGCCGATTTGATCGTGTTTTATACCGATATTTTCTAACAGCTTGGATATGGCCCAATAAGGATGTCCTTCGGATAGATTCCCCGGCATTTTGATGATTTTTCCCGGCAGTATCACTATGCCGTCCAACCGTTTCGCTATGCTGGTTATCAGGTCCCGGGTCGCCGGAATGCTGCCGGTCGAGCCGCAGGCGAAGACCCGGTCGAAATTGCCCTTGTCCAAAGCCGGAATCCAGCTACGGATATTTTGGATGCGTTTTCTGGCCTCGGTGAATTCGTCTTCTTTCATAAGCGAAAGAAGCCTCGCTTTTTCGTAAAAATGCCCCGCGAAATTTTCCGGTATAAGATTTTGCCATAGGGGGAGCGGGACTTCCTCGGTCGCCAAATAGTCCGCCGTTTGGACAAGCTGCGCGGCGACGTTTAGGGCGTTCGAAAAACCGTACCCGAAATCGGATTTTATTTTTTTTGCAAGCTTTAAGACGCGGTCCAGTTTTGGAATAGGGTCTTCGTCCGTGTCAATTGTCCCTTCGCCAAGCGCGACAAATTTCGGAAGCAGGACCGCGCCGCCTGTTTTTAATACCAGCATTTTTGTGAATTCGGATATACTGCGGACCGAAGGCATGAAGATTATATCGCGGGAGTAGTCGTTAGAACCAGGCCGATGAATCTTTTGCAGCAGGCCCTCTAAAATCTTGATCGGGTTCGAGCAGCACAAGACGTTCATTTTAAGATTCCCATCGCGGCCAGCACTTCGCCTCTTCCGATTTTTTTCGATGATGATGTGGCGATTACTTCGGGGATGGCCGCGGGACGTTTGATTATTTCTTCCCGGATTGCGTCGATCGTTGCGGCCAGTTCCGCTTTCCCGATCTTGTCCGTTTTGGTTACTATTATCTGGTACGCGGTGCCGGATCTGTCGAACGCGGTCATGGCGTCCAGATCGATCGGCATAAAGCCGCGTCGGGAATCTATCAAAAGCAGGGCCTTTTGGATGGGGCGAAGCGACAAGTAGCTGTTCAAAATTCTGTCCCAATCCCTTACTTCGGTCTTAGACGCCTGCGCGAAACCGTAGCCGGGAAGGTCGGTCAGCATAACATTGCCGAATTCGAACATATTGATCGCGCGCGTCCGTCCGGGGGTGTTCGATACTTTTGCGGTTTTGGAAAATCCCGTGACAAGATTGATCAAAGACGATTTCCCCACGTTCGATCTTCCAACCAATGCGAATTCCGGCAGCGTCGTTTTGGGAAGCTGCGACGGGCAGGTGAACGAGCCTAGAAATTTAGGAATCATTTTTTCGCCTCCAGCGCTTTTGCGTAAGCCTCGGACTTGGGAATTCCCCCGCGGCTTGCGATTTCTATCGCGGCTTCCTTCGTGGATCTGGCCGATTTGACCACGTCTTCCACTATTTCCCTAATATCTCCGTCGGAAAGGGTTGGCCGCGCCGCGGGCTCTATCAGCAGCACTATTTCGCCGCGTTCCTCGAATTTGGGAAAGTCTGCCGGATAGCCCGTGATCACTTCATCGAATATTTTCGTCAGCTCGCGCGCGACTGCGATTCTTCGTTCGGGCATTATGCGGGCCAGTGCCGCCAAGGTGTCCCGTATCCTGTTTGGACTTTCGTAATATATAAGTGTGCCGGGATGGCGAGAGGCTTGCGTCAGCTCTTTGTTGCGCCCTCCCTCGGTCGATGGCATAAATCCTAAAAATGAAAATCTATCGGTCGGAAATCCCGAAATGGAGAGAGCCGTCGCGAAAGCCGTCGGGCCAGGCACCGCGAATATCGAAATTCCGGCCGCGCGCGCCGCGCGGACAATGTTGAACCCAGGGTCGGATATTCCGGGCATGCCGCTGTCGGAAATGACAGCGATCGATTTCCCGGCCTGAATTTCCTTTATCAGATTATCCGCCGTTTCTCTCTCGTTATGCTCGTGCAGCGGGATGCGTTTCGTTTTTATATCGAATTTGGCGGCCAGGATTCCTGACACGCGGGTATCCTCGCACGCTATTAAATCCGCGTTTTTAAGCGTGTCGATTCCCCGGGGCGACATATCGCCAAGATTCCCGATCGGAGTTCCGACTATATATAGTCCTGCTTGCATTTTTTTATCCTTTGGTTTAATCTTAGAAAAAATCCGGGGGAATATCAAATGAAGTTTATAAAATTCATGTCCGTACTTTTGCTTTGCTTTCTTGCCGCCTGCGGCGGAGGCCAGGCGCCGAGGCTGAACGAGCCCGCCCCGGCCGCCATGCCGACAGCAAGCGCCGAACCGATTGATCTGACTTACGGCTGGTTTCCGGGGCTTGACGGAGATGATCCCGCGCGCCTGTACGGAGCTTATCACAAGGGTCGCGGCCGCGCGGCCGTTCTTCTCCCGCTTAGCGGAAATACGGCCGCCGCCGGAATAGCCATGCAGAGGGGGATGGAGATAGCCGCTCTTAAATCGCGCGAGACTTTGGTCGTGGAATTCTTCGATATAGGAAATAATCGCGACGCCGCCATCGAGGGCGCGCTGGCCAGTGGTGCGGACATAATTCTTGGACCGCTGTTCGCGGACGATGTTGCGGCGCTGCGCAAAAAAAATACTGAAAAAATCCCGGTCATAGCTTTTACCTCGGATTCCGAAGTTTTGGGAAACGCAATATTCTCGCTTGGCTTGTCGCCGCGCCAGCAGACAGAACGCATAGTCCGTTACGCCTCCGCGACGGACAGGAAAAACCTTTTGATCATTGCGCCTGATTCCAGGTCGGGACGCGCTCTTGCCCAGGCTGCCCGCGCAAGCGCCGATCTGTACGGCATGAATGTCGTCGGTCTTTATTACCATGATGAGAATGCCGCGCCCGAGAGGCTTAGAGAATTCGCGCGGAACGTCGCCCTTTACAGGACCAGGTCCGAAGCCAATTCCGAAGCTAGGTCAAGGCTTGCCGAAATTCTGACCGAAGGCGGTTTGACATCGGACGAGCGGAATAGTTTGGAGGAACAGCTGCGAGCCAGAAATTCCGCCGATACATTGGGAAGCTTGCCTTATGATTCCATTCTGTTTCTGTCGAATGCTAATGACACAAAGAGTCTTGCATCGTTTATCAGATATTACGATGTGCGCGCTGACCGAGTGCGGTTCTTTGGTACGGCCGCCTGGGATGCGGACGGGGTGAGAAGCGATCTGATATTATCAGGCGGCGTTTTTCCGGGTCTGAGGCCGCTTGTTCTTAATCCCGAATTTTCCGAAGCTTACCGCGCGCTGGACGGCCGCGACCCGGCGCGCGCGGTCGGGGCAGGTTATGACGCGGTTATGATAGCGGCCGACGTTGTTAGAAGCGAGATGCCAGTGAAAGTCGCCCTGACTTCCCCGGACGGCTGGAAGGGTATCGACGGCATAGTGCGCTTTATGCCCAACGGAGAATCAGAAAGGGGGCTTACCATATTCCGTCTTAACGGAACGCGGCGCATGGCGGTTGCCGACATAGCTCAGGAAAATTTTAAGCAGCCGATTTATCGCCTGGGCAGGATTCCATCCGGATCGGGAAAACCTATTCCGCTTCCGACGCTTGATATAGACGTTTTGGATTATATAGACGTGCCTTACAGGTATACCGGCCGCGGCATTGCGCCTGCGGGGACCGTTCACGTGTTCGAGCCCGGTGAGCAAAACATAATATTTATGGACGATGCGCCTAGCGAAGTCTTTATCGAGGATGATTTCAAATTCGAAGCGCCTGAAAGGATCGAACAGCAATTATTGGACGATGTCCGCATAATAGAAAGGCCGCGTCCCGCCGCCAATGCCAATCGTCCGCCTGCGCCGATAATTCAGCCTGCGCCCGTAGCCCCGGTCCAAACCGTCGAGCTTGACGAAGACTATATAGACGTGGAACCGTTTTGATTTATCTGTGTTTTTGTGATATAATTCGCGTATGAGAGTAATATCTTGCATTTTTGCGCTGACGCTGCTGGTTATCGTTTGCGCTGATAATGCGCGTGCGGACGACGCGGCGCAGGTTGCGCGTTTTTAATGAGAAAATTTCAAGGATGCTAAAAAACCGACCCGCGGTGTACTGAAATGTACATGAGTGGTCGGTTTTTTAAATGTCATTCGGCGATATAGACCAAAAACTAAAAACACGCCGATATTTTTTGTCCTTATTATCGCTCGGACTTTTCTTTGATTTCCTGCTCGGCTATGGTAAGCTCGGCCACGGGTCGCGCCATAAGCCTTTTAATGCCGATTTCATCACCTGATTCCTTGCTGTAACCATAGGTGCCGTCTTCAAGGCGTTTTAGCGCCTTGTCGTACTTTGTTATCAGAAGATTCGTGCGGCTGGCCGTGCGGATGGTAAGCTTGGCCTCCATGTCGGTTTCCGCGTCGTCGATATAATCTCCGGTGGAATGGTTCAGGTTGGCTTCGATCGTTTTATGTTTAAGCTCGGCCTCGGAATTCATTAATTCCTGGCGCTGCTGAGAGAGCAGTTGAAAGAAATACGCTTTCTGCTGCGCGCACATATACGGCTCGGAAATCTTGGGCTTGTAGCCGGCCGGAAGTTCCATAGTCTTATAGTCTTTCATGGTCATGTCTCTTAGTTGAAGGTTTCCTTTATGAAATTTTCCAAAGCCGCCGGATCCATGGCGCCGGAACGCGCCGCAAGCAGCTCTCCCCCTCGGAATGCAAGGATGGCCGGAATCGATCTGATTCCGTATTGCGCGGCAATCGCTTTGTTCGATTCATCGTCTACGTTCACCTTGGCGAATGTTATCCCGGGGTGAAGTTTCGAGGCGGCTTCGAATATCGGACCGAACATCATGCAAGGACCGCACCATTCCGCCCAAAAGTCCATAAGGACGTCGCCGCTAGATATTACATCTTTAAAAGTGTCGCCGGTCAGTTCGCGCATTTTTATCCTCTTGCTTTTCTTCTCGTCCGGGCATAGTATCAGTGATCGGGGGTTAGGTCAATGAAAAAAGGCTTTGGCGATATTTCTGGCATATACGCGGATGCGGCCGCAAGTGCGCTTAAACCCGATGCGGTTATTTCCGCCGAACGGGAATTTATGGAAACAATCTATGCAAACGCGGGCAGGGGGGTATGCAAAAGAAGCCGCCTTGTAGACGATATGGTTGCCGCCGCACGCGCTGATGTCGCAAAATTTATAGGTGCAGCAACCGCGGATCAGATCATATTTAACCATGGTGCTACCGAAGGCGTGAACCAGTTGGCGGCCATGCTGCCGCTTGCGCCGAATTCGGTCGTTATAGTGTCCGATCTTGATCACCACTCGGCCAGGTTGCCCTTCATGAAAAAATGCATAACCGAAGTTATGCCGCTTGATTCGGACTTTAACATGGACGCCGGATGGCTGGCGGATCGATGCGGCCGTGGCGATGTTTCGGCAGTTGTGATAACCGCTATGTCGAATGTCGTGGGAGTTCCGCAGGACGTTAAAAAATTGGTGTCCGCGGCTGGCGGCGCCTTTACCATTATAGACGCGGCGCAATTCGTGGTGCATGATAAAATGAATGTGGCCGACTGGGGGGCTGATGCGGTTGTGTTTTCCGCTCACAAGATTTATGCCGGGACCGGCTTGGGCGTCATGTATTTAAAAAATCCGGATGATCTTGTTCCAAATTTTATTGGCGGCGGTACGGTGGCCTGGGTCGATGGAGATAAATGGGAACCGGCCCAAAGTCCTGAAAAGTTCGAAGCGGGAACTTTGCCACTGATTCAGATCGCGGGTTTGACCGAGGCTTTGAAAATCAAAGGCGTAAGGTTTGAGGGATTAAGGGAAGGGCTTGAAAAAATTCCGGGATTGAAGATTGTATCAAACAAAGACTCGCCGATCGTCAGCTTTTATTCCGACAAGCTTCATGCGCTGGACATAGGCGCCGCGCTGGGCGCAAGGAACATATGCGTTCGCGCCGGCTTGCATTGCGCCAGCTGGATTCATAAGCATCTAGGGATTCCTGGAACGGTCCGGGTGTCTTTAGGGCCCTGGAACGACGAGTGCGACGTCGTGGAAATAATAAAGGCCGTGCGGGAGATTTTTGCATGACCGAACTTGATATTATAAACGCCATAAAGACCGTTTATGACCCCGAAATTCCGGTGAATGTTTATGATTTGGGACTTATATACAAGATAAACATCGATGGCGAAAAGGTGGTGGTTGATATGACTTTGACTTCCCCAAGCTGTCCCATGGCGGACTATTTGGTGGAAGGCGTGCGTGACGCGGTTCTTGCCGTTCCCGGGGTAAGAAATGCTGAAGTAAAACTTGTTTGGGAACCGGCTTGGAATCTGGACATGATGTCGGATGAGGCGCGGTTTCAACTTGATTTAACCAAGGAAGGTTGGTGATGATGGACAAATTCGAAGACATAGCTGCAACTGTTAAATCTATTCCGGACGACGAAGAACGGCTTGAGTATATTCTTGAACTGGGAAGTCGTCTTCCCGGCATTCCGGGTGTAAAAACCGGCGTCGAGATCAAAGGCTGTTCGTCCAGACTGGAAATTTTAAAAGAGGGCGGCGAATATTATGCCGCGTCCGATTCCCGAATGGTGGGCGGGCTTGCCTATCTGTTTTTGTCTTTGGCTTCCGGTAAAACCGATAAGGAAATAGAGGCGACGGATTTCATGGGAGAGGTTTCGAAGCTTGGGCTTCCGATAGGCTATAACCGGGTGACGGGACTGAAGGCTTTGGAAAAATTTTTGAAAACCGGAGGTTCGGCGTGAGTCATGGAAGGGTGCTTTTCGGAATCATGGCCTTCGCTTTGGTCGCGGTTATTTTCGCAAGCGTTATCCTGCAGGCCTTGAACAATCAGACCGAGAAAAGCGTCAGATCATTAAACGCGGCCAGCGTGCGGTTGGACCGCGGAATCGCCGATGCAAGAAGCGAATTTTCGCGTCTTATACGGACCGAAGTTTTGAAGTCCGCCCAGGTCGAAATGTTCCCCAAGTTCGAGGTCATACGCTTTAACAACAGGATAACCGTGGCCGAAATCCCAGAGGTGAAATAATATGTTCGAAATCGGGAGCGACATAGTCGCGGGATTCAAAAACTACGGAAGCGTCAGGGACCGTAGGGTAAGTTTCGCCGTAGCCGTTCTGTTCCTTATGCTTGCCGTATTCTCGATTCGCCTGGTGCAGCTGGGTTTGGAATCTCCCTCGGCGCATCGGCGCGGCGCGGGCGCGGGCGGCTGGACGGCCATGCGAGCGGACATAACCGACCGAAATGGTGAGCTGCTGGCCGCAACTACCGCCGGCTTCTTCATCAAAGTCTTTCCCTCCGGAATGACTGCGGACGCGCCCGAAGTCCTTAAAAGGATCGATCCTTCGCTTTCCGCCGATAGGCTGCTTGCCATAACTTCGTCGAATGCCGCTGCTCTTTATATTAATTCTTCACCCTTGCCCGCCGGATCGGATGTTTTGGGTAAAGCCCGCGCCGCGCGCCGCGATTGGATCGAGATAGAGGAAAGACGGCTTAGGGCTTATTCCAAGCGCCGCGCCGCTTCGCATATCGTGGGTTTCGTAGGTCGCGACGGCAGAGGTTTGGAGGGGGCCGAAAAGTTTTTGGACAGGCGTTTGCGTGAATCCGAGGAACCGGTCGCGCTTTCGATAGATTTCCGCGTGCAGAGTATTTTGCACAGGGAGCTTGAGATAACCAAGCGCAGGCACAATGCAAAAATGGCCGCCGGGATTCTTATGGATTCTTTGACCGGCGAAATAATTGCTGCGGTTCAGATTCCGGATTTCGATCCCGAAAACCGCGATGGAGTCCCCGCCCGAGACATAACTTTTTGGCCGCTGCGCGGGACTTACGAGATGGGAAGCATATTCAAGCTTTTCAATTCCGCGCTGGCTTACGAGAGCGGCCTTAAAAAATCCACACTTTACGATGTTTCGAAGCCACTTGCAGTAGGTCGTCATTTTGTGCGTGACTTAGGCGCTTCAAGGAATCGCCCGAACAGAATGAACATAGACGACGTTTTCGTTTGGTCTTCCAACATAGGATCGGCGAAAATCGCGCTTTCCATGCCGCGCGGCAAGCAGACCGAGTTCTTTCGCAAAATACGCCTGGGCGAAGCTTTGGATATAAACGGGCTTGGGCGCACGGTGGCGAATCCGGTTCCGCGAAACTCGTCCGATATGGACATCGCAAGCATGTCTTTCGGGCACGGCATAGCTGTAAGCATGATGAACTTGGTCGCCGCGTCGAACGCCATGGTGAACGGCGGTATTTTCATAGTTCCGCGCCTGACCAAGGCTTTGCCCGGCGAAGCCCTGCGCGGCGAGCGCGTTCTGTCCGTAGAAGTGTCCGCCAAGCTTAGGGAGGCCATGTTCCGCGTGTCCGAAGAGACTACCGGACGTTTGGCAAGGGTCGGCGGAATCAATATAGGGTCCAAAACGGGCACCGCAAGAAAACCCGTTCCAGGCGGATATTCCGCCACCAAAAACATAGCAAGCTTTGTCTCGGTGTTCCCGATAGAATCTCCAAAATATATATTGCTTATTATTTTGGACGAGCCGGATGCCGAACCGGGAGTTCCACGCACCGCGGCGCACAACGTGGTTCCCGCCACCGGGCGGATATTGGATTCGGTCGTTCCGATGCTTATTAAATAAAGCTTGATCGCAATCCTAGTTTTTTCTATTCTGCATGAAAATAAAGGAGTTTAAGATGGAAGACATTGTAAGTTCTAGCGGAGGTAATATATCCGGCCTTTTGATATGGTGCGTGCTGCTTTTCGGATTCATGTATTTCTTTATGATCCGGCCAAACAGAAAGCGCATGGAGGATGCCAAAAAGATGCAGGACGGATTAAAAATCGGCGATAAGGTAATTGTCGCGGCCGGCATAAAGGGAGTTATTAAAAAGATCGAAAAAGACACGGTTGTGGTAATTTCTGGAAAATCCGAAATAGAAGTGGCGCGCGCCAGCGTTTCGTCTAAAGAATAATAGGAAAAACACATGTTTAAGAAACTGATAATAATAGCGGCGGCGCTGTTTGGCTGCGTTCTTGTGCTGCCTACCATTGCGCCGGGTACTTTTGGGTTCCTGCCGAATTTCATGCAGCCGATACCTTTGGGGCTTGACCTTAAGGGCGGCGCGCATATTCTGCTTTCCGTCGATACCGACGCCATGAATGCCGAGCAGAACGGCCAGCTTTACGACGGTATCCGCGCTGCGCTGGTCAATCGGGACAAAGGGCTTATAAGGTTTTCTAACTTGACCAGGGGTGGTGATTCCGTGTCGGTGGTCATACGTGACGCAGGCGAAATGTCGAACGCGCGCGGCCGCATACGCAGCGAATTCGGGGATAATATAGATATAAAGCAGACGGGCAATAGTCTTGAGGTAAGCTTTACAAGCCGCGCGCGCGAACAAAGGCTTGGCGACGTGGTGTCTAGGTCCATAGAGATTATCCGCAACCGAATAGATTCCATAGGCACCAAAGACCCTTCGATTCAGCAGCAGGGATCGCAGTATATACTTGTGCAGCTGCCGGGCGTCGATAATCCCGAACGCATAAAGGATCTTATCGGAAAAACCGCCAAGATGACGTTTCACCTTGTGAACGAACGCATCACGAACGAGCAGCTGATGTCCGGGCGCCCTCCGGTCGGCACCGAATTTCTGCCTCATATAGAAAACCCGGCTATGATAGTGCCGGTCTTTACCCGCGTCGAAGTGTCCGGCGAAAACTTGATAGATTCGCAGGCTTCCTTCGACCAGCAGAACGGTATGCCGGTCGTGACCACCGTGTTCGACAGCGTGGGCGCGCGCCGTTTCGCCCGGCTTACCACCGCCCATGTCGACGAGCGTTTTGCGATAGTATTGGACGGTCAGGTGCTGAGCGCTCCGGTGATACGCCAGCCCATCATAGGCGGACGCGGACAAATTTCAGGAGGCTTTACGGTGCAGAGCGCGAAGGACTTGTCCGTATTGCTGCGTTCGGGCGCGCTGCCGGCTCCGCTGATCGTGGTCGAGGAGCGCACGATAGGCCCCGGTCTTGGCGAGGATTCCATTCGCGCCGGAAAGATCGCGTCGTTCTTCGGGGTGCTGTTCATTATGATCTTCATGCTGGTCGTATATCGCGGATTCGGTTTGATAGCCAACTTCGTGCTGCTGGTGAACCTTACGATGCTTATGGGATTCCTGGCTTTGTTCGGCACTACTATGACTTTGCCGGGTATCGCGGGTCTTGTGCTGACCTTGGCCATGGCGGTAGACGCGAATATTCTTATCTTCGAGCGCATGAGGGACGAGATGCGGGCAGGAGCGTCCAGCCTTAAGGCCGTGGATTCGGGATTCCGCCGCGCGTTCAAGGCAATACTTGACGCCAACCTTACCACTCTGATCTGCACTTTGATCCTGTTCCAGTTCGGTGCCGGACCCATACGCGGATTCGCGGTCGTGCTGTCGGTCGGAGTATTCACAACTCTGTTCACTTGCGTGCCGCTGTCGCGCCTTGTCATAGATACTTATATGAACGGAAAAAATAAGAAAATCGGCTTTATAAAGCCGGAACTTAGCAACAGCAAGGAGATCGCGTGATGGCCACTAATTTTAAGTTTATGAAGTATGGAAGGCTTAGCTACCTGATTTCGTTGGGTTTGATCGCAGTCGCGCTGGCGTCCTTTTTTATAAGGGGCATGAATTACGGCATAGATTTCACCGGCGGCATACTTATGGATGTCGCTCCGAAATCGGGGGAAGTGCAACTTGAGGAAATCCGCGAAAAGCTGGCCCAGTTCCGTCCCGAGCTGCAAAGGGTTCACGGCGCAAACGCTGTAATGATCAGAATCGGTCTTGATGCGGGCGCGACAGACGCCGCTCAGAACGAAAAGGTGGCCGAGATACGCGCCGCGCTTGGTGACAAATACGAGTACCGCCAGACCCAGATCGTGGGGCCAAGGATCGGAGCCGAGCTTGTGCGGTCAGGGTTGCTTGCCATAATTTTCTCGTTCCTTGGTATGGCTATATATATTTGGATCCGCTATTCGGGCGGATATGCCGTCGGCGCTTTGATCGCGCTGAGTTTGGACTTTGTTCTGATGTTCGGGTTCTTCTCGGTCGCGGGATTGGAATTCAATCAGGCGGCTATCGCTGTAATACTTCTTGGCGTCGGCTATTCGGTCAATGACAAGATCGTGAACTATGACCGCATATCGGAAAACGTCAAAAAATACAGAAAGATGCCGACAAGCGACATCATAGATCTGTCCGTGAACGAGATGCTGGCCCGTACTATCAAGACTTCGGTCTCGACTCTGGTCGCCATGTTCGCGCTTGTGATATGGGGCGGAGACGTGCTGCGCGAATTCGGTTACGCCATGATATTCAGCATAATACTTGGAACCTTCACAAGCATCTGGGTGTCGAATGCCGCGCTTAAAAACTTTGACATCAGAAAGCAGTTGGTATGACATGTTCCTTGTAAACGACTATGGCCGTTTAAGCGTGGCAAGAATTTTGGCAGGAGCCGTTCTGACCGGCCTGCTGGTAGGGTTTGGAATACGTTTTTTCGACGAACGTATTTTCCTGATGCTGCGCCGTCTGGACGGAAACTTTTGGGAAATTTTCACTATGTTCGGCGCGGCGAAATTCATACTGTTTTTATCCTTCGCGATATTTCTATTCAAAATCTGGTCTACCGGCATTTTTAATAAAAAAACCGGGGATATAGCGAAAGTGGTGGTGTCCGGGCAGTCCGTATGGCTTACTGTTTCCGCCGGGGTTTTCACGTCCGTCTTGTCCGCCACCGGGCTGGTCTTCGCTCTTAGGATATTGATAGGCCGCCTGCGTCCCGTCTTCTTTGAAAGCATAGGGGCAAGCGGGTTCTTCCCGCTTTCGATCGAGCATCAGTTCCATTCCATGCCCTCGAGCGGCGCCTCGGCAAGCTTTGCCGCACTGGTGCTGCTTGGTCTGTTCTTTCCGGGCATCAAACGTTATACCTGGGCGCTTGCGATTCTGTTCGCCCTATCCCGCGTCATAGTCGGAGCCCATTTCCCAAGCGATGTGATCCTGGGCGCTTTTATCGGCATGCTTATAGCCGACGTGACTTATATTTCATTCAAACGCGCCAGCGGGAATTAAGCTAATATTTGCTTGATAAATGCAGCAGGGGGGGGCTATAATCCTTGGACGGCAACGCAGGAGCAAGACTATGAAAATATATATTATACGCCATACCGAATCCGAAGACGACGTTTTGAACTGCTGGGGAGGCTGCGCCGATTTCGAGCTTACTAAAAAAGGTGTCGATACCGCGAGGGCGGGTTCCGAAAAGCTGGTATCGCTTGGAATAAAAAAGATATTTTCAAGTCCGTATAAGAGAGCCAAGAACGTCGCCAATATAATATCAGAAAATATCGGTGCGAATGTCAAGCTTGTCGACGATTTGAAGGAGATAAACACTTATGGAGTCATGTGCGGCGTCAATAAAGATTTAGCCAAGAAAATCTTCAGCCTGATCTTGGAAAACCCCGAATATAAATCCTATGGCTATTACTCTGGAAAGTCCTTCTACGGAGGCGAGGATGTGGGCGAGTTCGACCGCCGCGTAAAGAAAGCCTTTGATCTAATTGTCGCCGCCGGCGAGGAAGTTTGCGCGGCAGTCACCCATGGCGGGGTTTTCCGCAGCATCTATAAGAATATCCTGAATAAACCCGAAAAGATATTAGAGATAGACGATATGGCGGTGATGGAAATTGATTACGACGGCAAGGGATTCAATCTTGTTTCCGCGGACGGCATAAAAACCGAATAGTTATTTTAGTTCTATCCGTTCGTCGGAATATTCCAAGGCCAGCGGGTCGCATTCCGCTATCAGGACAGAATTGTTTCTTTTTACCAGATCGTCGAAAAGTTTCATTATGGCGACCATGCCGCCCCGGTCCAGTCCACGCATCGGATTGTCGAATATATACAGGCTTCGGTCGCCAAGTTTTTTGCACATTATTTTCGCAAGCTTGATCCTTTGGCATTCCCCGCCCGAAAGGCTGTGCGAGGATTGGGCAAGATTCAAGTAACCAAGCCCTACCGCCTGAATATGCTTCGCGCGGCGCAGCAATAATTTGTCGTTCGATATTTTTATCAATTCGTCTATCGTCTTATTTTTGAACTCGGGTTTAAGGAATTTTGTTATTCCATAATAAGTGGCGACCGTGCTTCGCGAATTTTTTGTCACCGGTTCCGACGTCACCATATGCGGGCGCCTTATATGCTCTTTCCCCGATATGGATTTGATGCCTTTGCGCTTTTCGCCGCTACCAGCGGATTTGTCTGCGGCGGTCATAGCGGCGGATAAAAATGTGCTTTTGCCGCTTGCCATAGGTCCCGTGACAGCGACGATTTTATGAAGGGGAAACGATATTTTATAATCCTTTATTCCTTTCATATCAAGCCAGCAGGCGGTCAGCCTTTTGCCCGACTTGTTCGGTGCGCGAGGGGTTTTTTGGTCAAAGTTTCTCTTGGTATATTCTTTGCCCGTCATATCCCCTATTATTTCTCCTCCGGCTATTCCGCTTCCGGGGCCGAACACTACCGCCCTGTCCGCCATGCTGATCGGTTCTGGCCTATGCTCGACCGCTATGACCGCATGGCCTTTTTCCGCAAGCTTCAAAAGATGCTTGGCGGCTGTTTTGGCCTCGGCTTCGGTCATTCCGGTGCAAAGTTCGTCCGTTATCACAAGTGAATTTTTCTGCAGGTTTTTAGTACCGCTCAAAAACTGCTTCCATTTTTCCGCGGTGCTGGAAGTTTTTTGCGATATGTATACGGTGGCGGCTGGCCGGTTTTCTATTTGGCATTTTTCGCCCTTAAAAAGCCCGTTGTAAGCAAGCGAGCTTTTGCCCGAGCCGCTAAGACCCGCAAAGATCGTTAATTCCCCGAACCGTATTTCAAGATTCACGCCTTTCAGGTTATTCGCGGCGCAGTTTTTTATGATTATGTTTTTCATTTGACGCCGCTGCGTAATTTGTTCCAATATTCTATGCGCTTTTTTATTTCGCGTTCGAACCCGACTTCGATCGGATGATAAAAAGTCGTGCGGCCCATTTTTTCGGGAAAACAATTCTGGCCGGAAAATCCTCCGGCCGTTTCCGGCTCGTAGACATAGCCTTTTCCGTAATCCAGGCTTTTCATCATTTTGGTAGGCGCGTTAAGGATATTTTTTGGAGGCATCAGCGTTCCGTATTTTATCGCCGCGGCTTTGGCCGCGCCGTGCGCTTTATACGCCCCTATAGATTTTGGCGAAGTGCCAAGATAAATTATCGCATGCGTCAGAGCCAAATCGCCTTCGGGGCTGCCCATGCGCTTAAACGCCTCCCACGCGTGCATCACTACTCCCAGCGCGTGCGGATCGGCAAGTCCTATGTCTTCCACCGCAAACCTTGCTATGCGCCTGAAGATATACTGGGGATCCTGGCCGCCTTCTATCATCCTTGCCGCCCAGTAAAGCGCCGCGTCCGTGTCGCTTGCGCGCAGGGATTTGTGTATCGCGGATATTAGATTATAATGCTCGTCCCCGTTTCGGTCCGATAAGGGCGCGCGCTTGTTTATCACGCTTGCAAGCTCGTCGGATTCCAAATCCTTTTTGAACTTCGCGCTGTTTAGATACTCGGCCGTGTTCAGCAGGAATCTTGCGTCGCCGTCCGACATCTGCGCCAAAGTGATGCGCGCGTCCTGGCTAAGCGGCAGGCGGGTGTTCAAAAATTTCTCGCTGCGCGTCAGAAGCGTCAAAAGGTCTTCGGTGTTTAAGGGTTCCAGCACTCCGATATGGCAGCGCGAAAGAAGAGCGTTGTTAAGATTAAAGCTTGGATTTTCGGTAGTCGCGCCTATAAATACCACCGTGCCGTCTTCAAGATATGGAAGCAGGGTGTCCTGTTGCGTTTTATTAAAGCGGTGGATTTCATCTATGAAAAGCAAAGTCCCGCGGCCCGTTTCGCGAAGCATGCGTGCGGATTCTATCGCCTTTTTTATATCCGCCGTGCCTGAAAACACCGCGCTCATGGCCATAAATTCCATATCGGTCGTGCGCGCCAAAGCCCGCGCCAAAGTCGTCTTGCCGCAGCCAGGAGGACCCCATAGAAGCAGATTGCTTAAGTTTCCAGACTCGGCCATTTGTCTTACCAGGCCGTTGTCGCCAAGCAGCAGTTTTTGGCCCACTATATCGTCTATAGTCTCGGGGCGCATTAAATCGGCAAGAGGTTTATTTGTATTTTTCTTCATTTTATTTGAATTTTACTTGTATTTGATATATAATAGTACAAATTAAGGGAAAAAGCAATGTCGAAAGATAATGATATTATGGTGGCGGCGGCGAGTATTGCGGCGGCCAAAATCGCCGGAAATCCAGCGCTTAACATAGACGATGTAGTGCGCGAGGCTTATGCTTCCTTGAAAAAGGCCGCGTCGCATCATTTGACCGCGGCGGAAGTTGCGGCAAGCGTCAAGCCCGATCATATAATCTGCTTTGAAGATGGCACAAGGCACACTATGCTGCGGCGTTATATTAAACGCAAGTTCGGCCTGACCCCGGAAGCCTACCGTGCGCGCTGGGGTTTGCCGGATGATTATCCGCTTGTTGCGCCCGATTATGCCAAGGTTAGATCCAAGCTTGCCAAGCGTTCGGGGCTGGGAAAATCTTCCGTCCGGCGCCCCAGGACCGCGTAGAAAGGGCGTTCGCTTCCGAATTTATTCTTCTTCTGGTATCTTGTGTTTAAATTCGCGCTTGGCGGGAAATTACTATCATTATTCAATATCTTAAAATTTGAAGTTTCTATTTGGGTTTTGACCCAGTTGAAGTAGTCTTCGTGATCTGTTCCTAGGATTATAAGGCCGCCGGGGGATAAATGTCCGTCCAGTTCGTTTAGGAATTGTGTCTGAAGCAGGCGGCGTTTTTCATGTCGCACTTTGGGCCAAGGATCGGGATGCAGGATATAAATCAGGTCGAACGGATCGGGATTTTGTTCAAGATACAGGCGAACGTCCGCGGGCCATACCGCAAGATTCGGATTCGGCGGAAGTTTGGATAGCAGGGACGCGACGCCGTTTATAAAGGGTTCCGCTCCGACTACGAAGAAATCGGGATTTTGCAGCAGGTGTATTATGTGCTCGCCGCTGCCAAAGCCTATTTCGAGAATTCGAATTTTATTGGCGATCAAAGCGCCGGGCAGCAATTTTGGCAGTAAGTTATCTATCAAGTCCTGCTGTCGCGGACTGATCTTTTTGCCTTTGATTCTTCCGAATGTGCGCACTAGATGTTTCATGTTGCTAATTCTAAACTATTCATTATAATATTGCAACCGAGGTTAAAATGAGGACAGGACTTAACAAAGATTTAATTGCGAAAGTTTTGGGCGCCGCGCCGAAATATACTATTGCGCAGCTTGAAGAAATCTATCCGAAAAGAAAGCTGCCCGAGGGGGCGGAAGTCACGCGCTTTGCGCCGAGTCCCACCGGATTTGTGCACATTGGTAATCTTTGTTCCGCGCTTATTGATTGGAAAATAGCTAGACAGACAAATGGAGTATTTTACCTTCGTTTTGAAGATACCGATACCAAACGCGAAGTAGAAGGCGCGACCGAGCTGATTGTTCACACGCTTGATGCATTTGGTATAAATCCTGATGAGACTTATAGGCAGAGTGAGAGGAAAGACATATATCATTCGGTGGTTGCAGAACTATTAGAGCAGGGCAAAGCCTATCCTTGTTTTATGACCGAGGAGGAAATCTCGAGAGTGCGCGACGAACAAAGCAAGCTTGGCGCTCAGCCGGGAATTTACGGAGATTGGGCTAGGGATAGAAATATTCTGCCAGAAGAAATAGAAGCACGTTTGGCGAAAGGCGAGAAGCCTGTGGTACGGCTTTATTCAACGGCTGACCGCAACGAGAAGATCTATTGCAAGGACGCTGTTCGCGGCAGCATGGCTTTTCCGCAATACGAGGATGACGTGGTTCTGATCAAGTCCGGGGACGGCCTGCCGACTTATCATTTCGCTCATTTGGTAGATGATTATTTTATACGCACCACTGCGGTGGTGCGGGGTGAAGAATGGCTTAGCAGTTTGCCGCTTCATATTCAGCTGTTTAATATCATGGGCTGGGAGCCGCCGAAATATATTCATACTTCTACCTTGGACACGATAGATCGGGAAACTGGCAAGCAGCGCAAACTTTCAAAGAGAAAAGATCCGGTTGCGAATGTGGATAATTTTTATATCGAGGGTTATCCGTCTGAGGCCTTATTGGAATACTTGTTCAATATTATCAGTCCGGGATATGAGGAAAATAAACAGAAAGGTAAAGTACGGAATATCAGTGATGCTGCGCTGAATATCAAAAAAATTCCGATGTCTGGGGCGCTGTTCGATATGAAAAAGCTTGAATGGTGGGCCAGGGAATTTATAGCGTCATTGTCCGTTGAGGAATTAGCAAATCGCTTGAAAACGTGGATGGTTTTATGCGGTGGCAGTCTTAATAAAAGTCAATATGCTAATACAAAATATTTTGCAGACGTGCTTTCAATCGAGCGTGACAATCCAAAGCGCATCAGAAAGGACTTTATAACTTGGAAGCAGACTTTGGAGAGCATAGCCTTCTTTTTCGCCGAGGATAAGGCCGCCGGAAATAGTGTGACGGAAGAATTTTTGAAAGTCTATGATCCAAACGACGACAAGGATATTTGGTGGAATAAAATTATCGGGATTGCCGGGCAGTTGAATGTAAAACCCGGCGATGTGGCCATGGCTTTGCGCGTGGCGCTGAGCGGCCGCGAGCAGACCCCGGACCTTTATTCCATGATGACTGTAATGGGGTCGGACAGGGTAAAAAAAAGATTAAAAGGATAAAGTCATGATAAGTAAAAGAACCAGATTAAAGACGATAAAAAATAATCCGCGCGGGTCCATGTTATTACGCGCGCTCCGCGCGTCGGGGCTGTTCAGGTGGGAGCGTGAACCGGCAAAATCCGAATGGGTCATGGATATTCTGACCCACGGCATAGGCATAGGACTTGCCATAGCGGGACTGACATTGCTTGTAGTGTTCGCCGTATTGAAGGGCGATCCTTGGGCGGTCGTATCCAGCGCGATATTCGGCGCGACTATGTTCACGCTTTATTTCGGATCGACTATGTGCCACGCCATGATAGGCCAGAAAAGCGAGAGCTTTTTCGAAGTCTGGGATAGTGTTGCGATTTACGCTTTGATCGCCGGAACTTATACTCCGTTTTTACTTGTTAACATGAGGGGATGGATCGGCTGGTCCGCATTCGGGTTCCTTTGGCTTGTGACCTTGTTCGGCGCGGTCACAAAAATCCGCAATCCGAAATATCAGCCCAAATGGATGCCTTTGCTCTATCTTGCTATGGGCTGGACGGTTCTGCTTCTGCTGCCCAAGGTTTTGGAAACGGTCCCGCCGCGCGCGCTTTGGTTTATGCTTGCGGGCGGTCTGTCTTACTCGATCGGCATTCTGTTCTATATATGGAGAAGGCTTAAATTCTCGCACATGATATGGCACTTGTTCGTTATAGCCGGAAGCGTGTCGTTCTTTTTCGCCGTGCTATATGGAACCATATTGGATAACTAAGGGGTATAAAATGAAGTACGTGATGATAGTTTTGGCTGCGCTGGTTTTGGCTGCCTGCTGCAACTGCAAGGCCGAGCCGATAGTCGAGCAGAACAGGCGCTTGATAATCCCGCCGAATATAGGTAATTTGCCTATTGCGGCGGATAGTAAAATATGATATAATTTCCATATAGCATAAGGAGAAATGTTATGAAATTTATTAAAATGCTGAAACTTCTGTCTTTGGCGGCGGTATCGCTGGCGGTGTTCACAGGGGCCGCTGACGCTCAGTCGGCCGTGGGCGCCGTAGATATGAACAGGCTTTGCACCGAGATGAGGGGAATATTCACCCTGCTTCAGCGTCTGGCCTTTATCGGAGCCGCGTTCGTTATAGCCGGTTGGGCTTGGGGGTATATCAAGGGCGGTGAAGCTAAATCCGATGATATGATGACAAAGGGCTTTGGCTTGCTGGTCGGATTTGTATTGCTTGGAATTATGGGCGCGGTGATGACTATTCTTAAAAGCCAGTGCACGTTCTAATTCATGGACCGCAGGCGGTACGATAAACTAAAAGGTGTGATAATGGCGGACAATAATATAGATCTTCTTGATCTGAACGACGATTTGCCCCTGCCGGATTTAGACGGCAGCGATCCCTTCGCGTCAGAAAGCAAATCCAAAAATATTTGGAAACTGGCGCTTATAGGCGGCCTTGCCCTTGTCGCCGCCGGATATGTCGTATATAAATTGGCCGGTAAAACCGCCGCTCCGCGTGATGAAATCGCCGCGATCGTATTGGAAAACACGGACGCCCCGATTGTCGAGGATGCTGCGGAGCCCGCCGCCGTTCAGCCTGATCCCGACGGTCTTAATCAGCGTGTCGTCGAAGACCGAAAAGACGTTAAATTCGATCCCGCCGCCGGTAATGTAAACGTTACCCGCCCAAGACCTTTGCCTGCCGCCGGAACTCCGGCCCGCGCTACTAATCCGGCTCCTCGTCCTGCCGCGCAGGGCAAATGGTCGGCTCAGGTCGGATCATTATCCACTCGCGCCGCTGCCGAGCGCGAGCAGAAAAATCTTACTAACAACCACCGCGAACTTTTCAGTAATCGCGCCGTAACCGTAGTGCCGGCCACTTTGCCGGGCGGTAACCAGACTTTCCGTCTGCGCGTTTCCGGATTTTCCACCGGGGGAGATGCCAACGCTTTCTGTCAGCGCGCCAAGACGCGCGGCATAAACTGTTATGCCGTTCCGACCGGTAAATAGTAAAATTTTGATAGATATTGCGCCGCCCCTAAAGGGGCGGTTTTTTATTTGTATAGAAAAATATTTGACAAAATGCGCAGGGGGGGGGTAGACTTAGGAAGCAAAAAGGATTTATTATGCTTAACACAAGGCAATGCGTTAAATATGCTCCGCATATAAAAGGGCAGACTTACAACGGTGTAAAGGTGGAATATATCGGCCCAAGCCTTCTTCCGGTGTTAAGAAAAAAATGGCCCACCAAGGCGGGTATGCTTCTTAATGTCTACGCCTATGCGATAGATCCCAAATACTTGGACTTCGATTACGAGGCGCGGTCCGAAACTACCGGAATGCAAGGCGTGCGCGTCACTATTCCGGAATACTATTGCAGGGGAGATGCGGTTATATGTTTTGTGGAAACCGAATACGGTTATACCGATCCCGTATATTACGGAGCTTATGGCGATGAGGTTAAGGCTTTGGCGAGAGGCATTTACGACTGCGTGAATAGAATGGCCAATTACGAATATATGAGAAAGCATCTTATAGAGTCCGCATTGAGGCTGGTGCATTAATAGCCTTAGCGGCGGATTCCCTTGTTTTAATCGGTGGTTTTTGGTATAATGCTATTGTAAATAAAGGAGTTTGCAATGCGTCCGGGAATTTGGGAAATTATATTAATCGTTGCGCTTGTCGTCATTCTGTTCGGATCGGCTAAGATCCCGGGTATGATGAAAAATATCGCCAATGGAATAAATATCTTCAAAAAAGAAGTTGGTGGAAAAGGAGAAAAGCCCGGCCCGGAATCGCGCCGTAGCGCAAGCGAAGGCGGAAAAAAGGCCAATCCCATGAAGGCCGACGGCAAGCCGACAAAGGCTAAGTCCGTTAAGGGAAAGAAGAAAAGAAAAAAGAAGTAAGGCTTGGCCGATTTGCGAAGCTAACCCAAAAAGCGAAGCAAATCGGCTAATCATGCCCTCCACCAAAACACCTGCGGTGCTTTGACTCCTCCGCAAGGGAGGAGTTTGTCATAGGATGCGCGGAAGATGAATTTTTTGCCACAAGCTTTGAGTGATGTTTTGAAAAAGGCGGCGTCGGCTGCCCTGGGTTTCGCGCTTGTAGTTTTAGCATTTATAGTCGTGATAAGCCTGCTGGTTTACGATATGGCCGACACAAGCCTTGTGGCAAGCATCGCCGAATTTTTTCAAAACTCGATCGGGATTTTGGCGTCCTTAATCCTTGCGGTCTATTCTGTTCGTGCCGGTTATTTCCTGCTTTTTGAAAACCGCCCGGTCGCGCATTATCAAGTGCCTCTGCTGCTTGGAGTCTTGTCCGTTCTGCTATTCGCGTTTGGTATGGGCTTGGCGTTTGGCGGCGCGGGCGGAGGAATTTTGGGTGTGGTGGCAAGCTATGACTTTGCCAAAATTATGCCTGGTTTAGGATTGTATTTAGGCTTGGTATTTCTGGCCGCGGCCGCCGTTATATTCGTTAAGATCACGGGCCTGCGGTACGGGCATCTTAAGAGTGTGGCCGGGTGGTTTGCAAGTCGGAAAAATGATAATGCTTTTTGCCCGGATGCTAGGACCCCGTCCGAGTATGACATTGAAAATATAAAGCCCAAGCGTCGTTTATTCTCATCGTCCAAGACTGCGCCGAAAAAAGTTGCGGTTAAAAAATTACCGGCTAAAACTGTTAAAAAGCCGGGTGGGCAGTATAAATTTCCTCCGCTGGATATACTTGAAAAAGGTATCGCGACCCGTCAGTCGATCGGCCCGGTTCAGCGTCAAAGCGCCGTGCACCTGCGCGATCACTTGGCCGAGTTCGGGGTCGAGGGAGACGTGGTCGGGATCAAGCCGGGTCCGGTCGTGACACTTTATGAATTCGAGCCCGGACGCGGAGTCAAAACTTCCAAAATCATCGAGACCGTGAAAGACATAACCCGCGTTATGGCGTCCGAAAATATCCGCATGGCCCATATCCCGGGAACCAATGTGATCGGGATCGAATTGCCGAACTTGTCCCGTCAGGACGTGCGTTTTCAGGGACTGATGGCGAACCCTGTGTTCCAAAATTCCGAGATGGGTATTCCGATCGCTTTGGGCGTTAATATCGGAGGCGAGGCGCGCTACGTCGATCTTGCCCGCATGCCTCACCTTATGATCGCGGGACGCACCGGTACCGGAAAATCCGTCTTTATCCAGTCCATAATCCTATCCATTCTTTACAAGTTCCGGCCGGATGAATGCAAGTTGATATTGATCGATCCAAAGGGCGTGGATTTCACTCTGTGGGACGGCATACCGCATCTGCTTACTCCGGTCGTGACCGATCCCATGAAGTCGGTGAAAACCCTTAAATGGACCGTGGCAGAAATGGAAAAACGCTATGCGCGCCTTAAAAAGCACGGTGTCCAAAACCTTGAAGGTTATAACGAAAAAATGTCCGAATTGCGGGATTCCAACGCTGTGCTGACCGAGGCTGTCGCGACCGGCACGGACCCTGAAACCGGAAGCATTATATACGAAACCCGGCCGATGGATCTGACCGATATGCCGTACCTTGTCCTGATCATAGACGAAATGGCCGACCTTATGATGACGGGCGGTAAAGAGGTCGAAGCCTGCCTGCAGCGTCTTGCCCAAAAGGCCCGCGCCGCCGGTATTCACGTCGTTATTGCTACGCAGCGACCATCGGTCGAGACTATCACCGGAGTTATCAAGGCCAACTTCCCGACCCGTATTTCATTTCAGACTTTGTCCGCCGTCGACAGTATAACGATACTTGCCGCCAAGGGAGCCGAGCAGCTGCTGCCCCGCGGAGACATGCTTTACCTTGAGGGAGGTCGCGCGCCCGTCCGTATTCACGCCGCCTATATCAGCGGGCCCGAGGCCCATGCGGTAGCCAAACACTTGCGAGCAGAGGCCGAGCCGGACTATATAGAAGGCGTCGGCGAGGACGAGGATGGAGGCGCGCAGAATCTGTCCGCGCTTATTCCGGGATTAAAACCGTCCAAGGACGACAAGGACGACGAACTTTATAGGCAGGCGGTCGAGGTGGTTATTCGCGACAAAAAACCGACCGTCAGTTATGTCCAGCGGGCTTTGAGGGTGGGCTATAACAAAGCCGCCATATTTATCGAGCGCATGGAGAAGGACGGCATCATAACTCCGCCCGACGCGAACAACAAGCGCCGCATAAGATAGCGCGAATTACGCCTTGAGGAATTTTTGTATGTTTGCAAAGGCTTCGGATATCTGTTTGAATTTTTCGGTGTCTTTCGATTCGGCGGAATCCGGGTGGTGTTTTTTGGCGAGTATTAGATAAGCCTTTTTAATAAGTTTTTCATCGCGCGCAGGGGCTATGCCAAGCGTTTCAAAAGCCTTGCATATATCTTTGGGAAAATTAGGATTGGGCCGGTAATCTACCGTCTTGCCAGATAGTATGTCGTTTATTATATCTTTATAGTTGCGCTTGGCTCCTTCCTCAAGCTCGCAGCCGAAGGTGCGCTGTTGCCAGTCTTTTTCTATTTCCGCCGCCGTCATGCCTTCGTAAAAATTCCAGTTCTGATTATATTCGGCCGCGTGCTTTTTGCAAAAATTCCAATAGCTTTTCAGCGTGCGGCTTTTTGGTGCTTTATGGGTTGCCGCTTCCTTGCAGTTCTTGGCTTCGCAGATTTTGGTCATACCGATTTCCTTTTGGCCAAAGGATGGTGTTTCGCCACCGCCGACTTTAATTTTTCGGGCAGGACATGGGTGTATATCTGCGTCGTCGATATGTCTTCATGTCCAAGCATGGTCTGTATGGCGCGCAAATTCGCGCCGCCGGCCAAAAGATGAGATGCGAACGAATGGCGCAGCACGTGCGGGCTGACCAAGCTTGGGGAAATGCCGGCCAATACCGCGCATTTTTTAAGTATCTTAAAAAATCCGAACCGTGTCAGATGTCCGGCTTTGCCGCTTCCGGGAAACAGGAATGGCGAAGCTTTTCGGTTTTTTGGTATAAAGGCCGGGCGCACTTCCATATATTCCGCGATAGCGTCCAGCGCGTCCTGGTGTATTGGCACCATGCGCTCTTTCGATCCTTTGCCGTGGACCAAAAGGCGGTCGCGTAGCACGGCCGACATAGGCAGTGCCACAAGCTCGGAAACTCGAAGCCCCGATGCGTATAATATTTCGATCATGGCGCGGAGCCTTTTCGCATGGCGCACGTCGTCCGACGAGCTGATCAACGCTTCGATATCGTCTTCCGATAAATATTTTGGCAGGGTTTTATTTCGTTTTGGAAGCTCGACTTCGGTCATGGGATTTGTTGTTATTACCTTTTCCATATTCATGAATTTATAAAACTGCCTAAGCGCGGATGCTTTGCGCGCCATGCTGCTTGGGCGGATCCCCTCGCGGGATAGGTTGGCGAAATAATCCTGAAGCGCGCCGCCGGCAAGTTGCGCCAGGTCTCCGCATCTGGCTTGGGCGTCGGTCAGATCTTGCTGGTACGAGCTTATGGTGTTCCGCGCCCGGCCTTTTTCGGCACAAAGCATTTCTAAAAAAAGCTCGACGTGATCAGCCATTATGGAAAAAGGACTATTTCAGTGATATGTTCTGGTGCCGAAAAGCTGATAATCATAAGCATGACAAGCACGGCGATTACTGCTGCGATGATTATGTGGCGCCTCCAGGCGTTTTTCTTTTTTAGTGGCATTTTGTATATCCTTTTAATTGCGGTTGAACGATACTATGAATGTAAGGGATAAAAACGCGATCGCAAGCGGAGGCATAGCCACCGCGACCCATGCCGGGATCAGGCCGGCGCTGCCTATATTCGCGAAAAGATTCAGGGTGAAGTATAGGATGAAGCTTGCCAGAACTCCCATGCTGATTTTTAGGCCGAACGAATGAAAGCGCCGGGATTTCGTCTGAGAAAAGGCCATGCCAAGCGCCACCATGGACATCAGGGTCAAAGGCATAAACACCAGGCCAAGCAGCTGCACTATGTGGGGTCGATTGTTCATGCCCATACGGTCCAGGCTTTGGATAAATTCGGGTAAATCCCAGAACGATATTTCTGACGCTTTCAAGTATCTTTCTTCGAGGTTCCTAATGGTGACTTTCGAGGGAATATTCCAGTTGCGGGTCTCCTTTGGCACTCCGTCCTTGTTAAAAAGCGTGGCGCGCGTTGCGGATAGTCCGCCTTCCCTAAGAGTCAAAACAGGGGTTTCTACCCTTAGCAGTTCGCGCCCGTCCATGCTTTGTACAAGAACCGTCGCGTTTGCGAAATAAGCCGCTTCATTGTTTATATCCATGCGGTCGCTGCGGATTATGGTTTTGGAATCTTCCGCATTCTCGACCAGCCATATGCGGCCGTCAACCATGTTCGTGCGTCCGGCTATCCCGTGTATGTGCCGGTTGAAATTTATCGAAAGCGGGTTTAAAACCGCGGTCGCAAGTATGCCGATGACCATGGCCGATAGCGCGATGGGCCGAAGGATCCTAAGCGGCGATAATCCCGCGCTTTGCAGGATTATCATCTCGGACGATCTTATCAGCTGATATGTCATAAGCAGCACCGCCATAAAGACGGTCAATGGTAAAAACAGCGGTATCCATTCCAAAAGCTTTGATAAGGACGACGCAAGTGCGTCATTTACTTCTACCCGGGCCAGCTCTTCTACAAAGGTGATCGAAAATATGACGCTGCATACCAAAAACAGCACCAGCGCAAGGCTTTTTAAAAATTTGCGCGATAGGAATCTTGAAATTATTGTGCGGCGCATCAAGCTCATCAGTATTTCTCGAAGTGAAGGTTTTCGTTCGTTGTAAAGCCAAGCGCCGTGAATTTATCCACCAGCGCGTCTATCATATCCGGGCCGCCGCACATAACTATGTTCAAACCCGTAGACGGGTCCAACGCAGGCAGAAGTTTAGATAGGTCTGGATCTTCGAACGCCAGTGTTATCCGGCCCTGCTTGCCTTTGTATTCTTCGCGCGAGGCCAGTTGTATCGCCGTGAAATTTTCGTTATTTATATTGTCGAATTCGTCGCGGTATCCCAAATCTGCGGCGAATCTTGCCCCGCTGACCAGCACGACTTTGCGGTCCCTGTGCGCACCGGCCTGTATCATGGACCGCATCATGGCTATACCGGTGCCGGTTGCAAGCATCAAAATAGGCGAATCCTTTGGAATCTTTTCAATAGTTATATGGCCGAATGCCTTGGGCGTGACGGCAAGCCTGTCGCCGACGCCAAGCTTCCAAAGCTGGGTTGTCAGAGCGCCGCCGGGCACCAATACTATGATGAATTCCAGATAATCCGGGTTAGGGGCGCTTGCTATCGTATAAGCCCTTTTTACCCCGCCCATTTCGAATACCGCGAACTGACCCGCGATGAATTCGAACGGCTGGTCGGTCTTTATGCGGAATATTCTTATATCCGGCGTCTGCTGGGTTATTGATATTATGGTAGAATTTTGCATTAATTTTCCTTTGCATTGACTTACAAACCTCATTCTATTATATTAATTCTGAAAATTCAAGGATTAGACCCATGTTAAAGCCTATATCGAAAGAGGGTATGGATACCCTGCTTTCCGAGCTTGTTAAATTAAGGGACTATGATCGCCCTCCGCTTATGCTGGCAGTCCAGGCCGCGCGCGAGCTTGGCGATCTTAAGGAAAACTCGGAATATCAGATGGCCCGCGAGAAGCAGAGGCTTATAGACCACAGAATTAGGGGCCTAGAGCATATTATAAAGGAATCCCAGGTAATTCACATATCCGACCTTTCGGGCGATGTCATAACTTTTGGCGCGACGGTCGAATTAGAGGACGAGGAAGGAAAAACCGCGACATACCAGCTGCTTGGCGATACAGAAAGCGATATCGAAAAAGGCAAAATTTCCATCACCAGCCCCATAGGAAGCGCCCTGAAAGGAAAGAAAAAGGGCGATTTCGTGTCTATCAGGGCGCCAGGCGGTGTAAAGGAATTCGAGGTCCTATCCGTAAGGTTTGTCTGATGGCTATAAGAATACTGGCCGATTCTTTGATAAACCAGATAGCGGCGGGCGAGGTGGTAGAACGGCCCGCTTCGGTGGTTAAAGAATTGATAGAAAATGCGCTGGACGCAGGCGCGGACCATATAATCGTCGATGTGATTGACGGCGGAAGAACTACTATTTCCGTTATGGACAACGGGCGCGGTATGCCCCGCAAGGATCTTGTTAAATGCGTCATGCGGCACGCCACCAGCAAACTTGCCGACGATGATCTTCTTAACATCTCTACTATGGGATTCCGAGGCGAGGCTATGCCGAGCATCGCATCCGTATCCGACATGACCGTGTCGAGTTTTTATGAAGGCGAAGGTCTGAAGCTTGACTGTTCGACGCTTGCCGTGACTCCAAATTCGGTTACTGCCGGAACGATCGTTCGCGTCGATAATCTTTTTATGAAAACCCCCGCCAGGTTGAAATTTTTAAGGTCCGACCGGTTTGAACTGGCAGCGGCGCGCGAAGTCTTGCATAGGCTTGCCCTGGCGCGCCCTGATGTCGGATTTTTATTCAACCAGAATGATCGTTTTCCAAAAGGTCAGGATATCTTAGAGCGTGTGTTAAGCGTAACGGGAAGCGACTGCGAAGGGCGCCTCCGTGAGGTTGATATGCACGACGGCGAAGTTGGGATTAATGGTTTCGTTTCCGATCCGGGCTTGCGGCGCGCATCCGCCGCGGATCAGTTTTTATTCGTGAACGGCCGGCCCGTCAAGGACAAGCTTTTGGTGGGCGCTCTGCGCGCGGCGTTTTTCGACGTCATGCATGCGCGCGAATTTCCTGTGGCTGTTCTTTACATTAATCTGCCCAACCGCGACGTCGACGTCAATGTTCATCCCGCCAAGACTGAAGTGCATTTTCTGGAGCCGTCCCGTATCCGCAGTTTGATGGTCCGCGCCGTGCGAAAGGCCATAGCCGATCCGCTGAACAAAATCCCCGGGGTTTCCAAGACTGCAGGCGTTTGCGCCGCGCAGTTTTTGGGAAACTCTTTTCCCGGCTTTTTGGATAAAAATTGCGTAAAAATGCCGGATGATAACGGGCCGATTCCTTCATTATTTTCAGAGGAATCCAAGGATTTTACGACTATGCCTTTGGGTAGGGCTATAGGTCAGATTTTTAACAAATACATTCTGGCCGAAAATAGCAAAGGCCTGGTTCTTGTCGACCAGCACGCGGCGCATGAAAGGATTGCTTACGAAAAGCTGCGTAGTCGCAAAATGCCGGCTCAACCACTTTTGGTTCCCAAAGTCATAAGCATGAGGCCAAGCGAAGCCGCGGCCGTTCTGGAGGCAGCCAATGATTTGGCCGAATCCGGGTTAGTCCTGGAAGACTTCGGAAACGGGTCCCTTGTCGTGCGCGAGGTTCCTGTCTGCATGGACGCCGAAGTTGAAAATCTGTTAAAGGTCATAGCGACCGAGGTTCGGGATAAGGGATCGTCAATCGCTCTGAACGAGCGGCTTCATTCCAAGCTTGCCAATTTCGCCTGTCACAGGTCGGTCCGCGCGGGGCGGAAACTAAGCCTTATGGAAATGGACGCGCTGCTTCGCGACATAGAAAATACCGATCGCGGCGGCGTCTGCAATCACGGGCGCCCCGTTTATAAAGAAATTTCTATTGCCGAGCTTGACGCGATGTTTGAAAGAAGCTAAAATAATCCTGATAAAAAAAGAAGTCGGACGTGGAAGAAAAATCATTGCTTGGCAAGGTTTGGTCCTGCGCGCATATAGACCGCGCCGAGGCCGAGGCGATTTCGCGGCGCCATGGCCTGTCGCTTGACGCGGCGTCCCTGCTGGTCGCGCGCGGTGTTACGGATGTCGAAGTTTTCTTAAAGCCAAGCCTGGCCGCCTCCATGCCGGATCCTTTTGTAATAAAAGATATGGATAAGGCCGTCGAGGTAGTCGCCGCTTCCGTGCTTGCCGGTGAAAAAATCGCGATATTCGGAGACTATGACGTGGATGGCATAACTTCCGCCGCAGTCATTATCAAATATTTCAGGGCCGTCGATTATGGCGAGAACATAATATGGCATCTGCCAAGCCGCGATGCCGAAGGGTACGGGCTTAACAACGCTTCGATCGATGAATTTGACAAGGCCGGCGCGAAGCTTGTCATAACCGTCGACTGCGGAATCTCGGCCCATAGGGAAGCCGAATATGCGGCATCAAAGGGAATCAAGCTTGTCATTACCGATCACCACAACCAGGATGGCGATACTGTGCCGGTGGCGGCCGCGGTCGTCAATCCTAAACGCGCGGAAGATAATTCGGGACTGGATATGTTGGCGGGAGTGGGCGTAGTGTTCATGTTTTTGATAGCGCTTAACCGCCGCCTTAGACAGGTCGGATATTTCGGCGACGCGCGCCCCGAACCCGACATGAAAAGCTTTTTGGACCTTGTGGCCATAGGCACAGTTTGCGACACTATGCCTTTGGTGGGATTGAACCGCGGCATAGTAGCGGCGGGTCTTCGAATCGCGAACAATTGGCAAAACCTGGGCCTGAAAGTTTTGGCTGGCGTCGCTGGCTGCAAGACTATCGACGTTTATTCCGCGGGCTTCATGCTTGGTCCTAGGCTTAATGCTTCGGGGCGTCTTGCCTCGGCCGACGACAGCTTGCGTCTTTTGCTGACGGACAACTTTAATGACGCGCTTGCCTATTCCCAAAGACTGGACGAGCTGAATGAAAAACGCAAAAACATAGAGCAGGGCATATTGATGCTTGCGGACGAGATGATAGAGTCGAATTTGGATGCGAATAAAAACTGCGTTCTTGTCTGCGGTGAAAACTGGCACGGCGGAGTCATGGGGATAATCGCGGGACGCCTAAAGGAAAAATATTACCGGCCCGTATGCGTCGCGACCATCCGCGAGGATGGCGTGGCTTCGGGATCGGGCCGGTCCGTTCCCGAAATCGATTTGGGCGGAATAATCGAATCCGCGAAGGCGAAGGAAATTTTAATATCGGGCGGAGGTCACGCCGTCGCGGCGGGATTCAGTTTAAAGGCTGAAAATATCCCCGCCTTCCGCGAACATCTTGATCGATGTGTAGCCGAACAAATGAACGGCCGCGAATTCCTGCCCGTAATAAAAGCCGATCTGATTCTTGACTCGGCCTCGGCGACTTTGGACCTGGTTCGCGAGTTTCAAAATTTCGCTCCGTTCGGCCAAAACAACCCCGAGCCTTCCTTTATAATAACCGGTGGTATTCTCGACTGGGCCGAACCGGTCGGGAACGGACACCTTAAGCTTGCTTTTTTAACCCCGGTCGGCAGGCTGTCCGCGATAGGGTTCGGATTGCTTAGAACCCGGATAGGAGAGTTCTTTATGAATGACGTCAACCGCGGCCGACCCGTTAAACTGTTTGGAAAACTGAAAGAAAACACTTACAATGGAAACACAAGCGTGCAGCTTGTTCTGGAGGATGTTCATGTTTAAGACCTTTATTGCGGCTTTGGCTATTATGCTGGCGCCCGGCTTGGCCTTTGGTCAAATAGACGGCAATCTGATCAAAAAGGCCGAGAATTATCTTAATGCCCTAACCGGGCTGGAAGGTGATTTTTCGCAGACTGTAAACCGCGGACGACCCGAATCCGGCAAATTCTATATGCTGCGCCCCGGTCGCTTGCGCCTGGATTACGACAAAATGCCGGTCCAACTGATATCCGACGGAAGCAACTTGTTCTTTTACGACAAATCTTTGGATCAGATTACGACCATACCGGCTTCCGCCACCCCGGCAAGCATCTTGACGCGTGATAAAATCGATCTTGTCAGGGCCGACATTTTAGTCGTGGAAACGAATCAATATTCAAAGGGCTTTTCGCTTAAGTTGATCCTGAAGGATAATCCCGGCTTGGGGCAGATGAGGGTAATATTCGCCGATGAACCGGCGCGTCTTTCCGGCTGGGAATTGATTGACGCGACCGGCAGTGCGACCGTGGTAGATTTAAAGTCGCTTAAAACGCGTACGGATTTTCCTCGCGGCTTCTTCAACGTTCAGCGCCGCAGAACCGAAGGCGTTCGGACCGGGGACGCGTTCTATGAATAAAAGGATGTTAAGTGTTTGGCATTAGCGCGGCTGAATTTTTATTGATCGGTATAGTCGCTTTGCTGGTGATTCCGGCAAGACGTTGGCCCGAAGTTTTTAGGGCGGCCGCAAAACTGTTCAACTTTGTTCGCGACATGACTTGGCGCGTGAGAGACAAGATAGACGAAATTTCCGAAGAGGTTTCGAAATACGATCCGACCGAAGCCTTGTCCAAAAAAACCATGGAGGACATGATGGCGACTTTCGCAAGTCCGGTCAAAGGTAAAAGGAAAAAGGTAAAAGAAAAAAGGTCGGCGAAATGAGCGGCTTGAAAATGAGACTGGTCGAGCATATAGCCGAGCTGCGCCGCCGGATTTTCTGGTGCGCTCTGTTCTTTGCGGCGGCCTTTGTCATAGGATGGCAGTCGGCCCCCGATGCGCTGGACGCTCTTACCGCTCCGCTGGCCGAGGCTTGGTCGGGCGGGGTATTGATGTATAATTCCCTGACTGCGCCGCTTATGATTCGGCTGAATTTGTCGCTTATGATCGCGTTGGCGCTGTCTATGCCGTTCTTCGTGTTTCAAACCTTTCGCTTTGCGCGGCCGGCTTTAAAAAAGGGCGAGGCAGGGATCATGCTGGGCGTTATGCTGGCTTCCCCGGCATTCTTCGTTCTTGGCGCGGCCTTCGTGTACTTCGCGCTTATGCCTCTGATGTTCCAATTTTTCGTAAGTTTTGCCGATGAGGGGTCTTTTGCTTCGATCCTGCTTCCTGATATGTCGGGCTATATAGCTTTATGCGTAAGCCTTATGAAGACTTTCGGTTTGGCGTTTCAGTTTCCGATTATCCTTGTGGTTCTGAACCGGCTTGGGGTTTTATCTCGCAGCTGGGCTGTAAAATCGCGCCGCTATGTCTGGGTTGGGATGTTCGTGCTTGCGTCCGTGTTGACTCCACCCGATGTGGTTTCCGCGGTAGCCTTGGCTTTTCCGCTGATATTTCTGTTTGAAGGAAGTTTGCTGTTTATGAAAAATGAAAAACCGATTTTAGGGGATAATCAAAAAGGCCCAAGAAAATCTGTTTAGCTTATTTATATATCTATCCGATCCAATATACGGTTCATTTGGCCGCGGATATTGCCGTCTTGTCTTTTTAACTGGCTGCGGAGAGTTTTATGTATATCGGTGATTTTTAAGTCGTTTATCCCGGCGCGATCCAATACCCTTTGCCAGGCGCGCTTGGGGTCCACAAGATGCCCCGCTCCCGCTCCTGTGCTTGGAAATACGAATTTAGATTTCTGCGGGAGGGATTCAAGCAGCACTACCGCTTGGTCCGCAAGGGGTTTTCCGTTCCAAGTGTTAAGATTCAGGTCCAAATCGTCCCAGCGCATTGCTAAAACTTTGCTTTTGTTCGCAAAGCCGTAGGCCAGCATTTTAAGGGCCGCCCTCATGTTAGGGTTTTTTTCCATATCTATCGCGCGGCCGATCAGCGAAAATTCCCCCGCGCTGATATGGCGCGATCCTTTTCGTTCGAAAAATTTTTCAAGATCTTTTGTAGGATTGTCCGATGCGTATCCTTCTTCAATCGCGGCGTTGAATATAGCCGACATGGTTTCCCGCATACGGTTAGCGGTGGACTGGCCGTTTTCCTGGGCGATTTTTGAATGCAGTAGCGACAACTGCGCCGGCGTTATGTCGGAAAGCTTCAGGGGCAGGACTTCGGTCCAAAGACGCCCTATGTTGCGTTCCAGTTTTTTCTTGGATGCCGCTTCACGCCGGACTCTGTGTTTCAAAAACAATTCCGTCATTTTGCCCAAAGTCATTTTGCCGGTCCTGATCGGCAGCGGAGTTTTCATTTTAATTATCGCTGTACCGGCCAGCTCGCGCGCGTCGTCTATGTCTATGTCGGGATAGTTGCCCAGTATCTTGCGGGTGTCTTTTCCGCGAGCTCGTTTTCTGACGAAAAATGTTTTCGCTCCGTTTGCCGTAATATAAAGCTGAAGGTCGGGATGATACGAATCACGCACCACTTCAAAGCCGGTTTTCGGCGGTATCAGGCTGTCCAGGACGGCGGAAGTGAAGGGAAAGCGAAGCGACATGGTAAAATCTCTCTGTTTTGACCGGGTTCGTATTGCCGATTATATAGGAGTATCTGCAATTGGTCAAGAGGAAATCATGCTTGACATTTGGCCGCGGGGGGGGGGTAGCATTCGGATCAGAGGGCGAGAGAGGCAACGAAACTATAACCTAAAGGAAATGTTATGTCTGACTTTACGCCCGATCAAGTGACCGGCATGAAGGCCGAGCTTGTACAAGGTTTTATGGATAAAAATATCCTGAGAATTGCAGCCGCCGAAGAAGAGCTTGCGCCGGAAAACGGCCCCGGCTGGTTCAGATTAAAAAATAAATCCCTCTCGCCTTTGTTTTGGAGCATTCAGACCCTTCATTCTTATCCGAGATTATTCGAGCTTATGATTATTCTTATGTCCGAAAAAATCAACGAGGCCGGAATCCGATACGACCATATCATGGGCGTGCCCGAAGGCGGAAAATGCCTTGCGGCGGCGCTGGGTTTCTATCGCGACGAAAGCATTATTTATATGCGTAAAGAACCGAAAGATCACGGCCAGGGAGGCTTGTTGATCGGAGATTACAAGGAAGGCGACAAGGTGCTTGCGGTTGAAGACGTTATAACAAGCGGCGGTTCCGTGGATCGCGACGCGTCCGACAAGCTTATACAGGGTACCAGCGGCCAGCTTGAAGTGACAAGCGCCATAGTCGGGCTTGATCGCCAGCAGAAGGGCGCGGGCGAAGATCCGACTCAGAACGGCGCGGCCTACCTTGCTTCCAAGGGTATCGAATTGCTTTCCGTCTTCACTCAGGCCGAAGCGATAAAATACTGGGAGCCGAAAACCGATCATCATAAAGCCATGAAGCCGATCATCGAGGCTTATTTGGCGAAAACCATCGTATCGTAAAAGGAGTTTATAATGGCTAATGATAAGATAATAGTTGCTTTGGATTATCCGAACGAAGGCGCCGCGCTTGAACTTGTGCGCAAATGCGACGGCCGTCCGGTAAAATTCAAAATAGGCAAAGAGCTGTTCACCAACGCGGGGCCCGACATCGTGTCCAAGATCATAGATCTTGGCGGATATGTCTTTCTTGACTTGAAATACAACGATATATCGAACACTGTTAAGGGTGCTGCGAAAGCCGCCGCGAATCTTGGTGTGGACCTGTTCAATATGCATGCAAGCGCCGGATTTGAAAAAATGAAGGCGGCGAAAGAAGGCGTGACGGAAGTCGCCTCCAAGGAGCCGTTCAGAGAACCGAGAGTTATAGCCGTCACTTGTCTTACCGATATGGACGAGCATGATCTGAAATTGATCGGAGTAAACGAGACTCCGGCCGAATACGCCGCGCGCCTTGCGAACTTGGCCAAGCATGCCGGAATGGACGGCGTGGTCTGCTCTCCGAAAGAGCTGCCGATCATGCGTTATATTCTGGGTGACGACGCTACTTTGGTGACTCCGGGCATACGTCCCAGATGGTCCGAGGCCAACGAACAGAAACGCATTACCACTCCGGCGGACGCGATTGCTAACGGAGCCACCATGCTGGTCATAGGCCGCCCGATTACGGGGCACGAGGATCCGGCCAAGGCGATAGATCTTATCGCGGACGAAATTTTGGCCGCCATGCCGCGATATAATTCGAACGTTTTGAATCAGGACGACAGGACAAAGCTGGATGACTATCTAAAGCAGCGCAACATGGAGCTTGCGGCTTATATGAAGCTTCGAGGCCGCCAGCAGAGCTGTTCGTAAATGTAAAAAACAAAGGGCCTTCCGGCCCTTTGTTTTTATCGCATCTTTTCTGATATTTTTTGTGCGGCAAGGTCAAGAAGTTCGTCGCGAAGCTGGCCTGCCGGGATGAACCGGCCTTTCTTATTCCTATAATTTACCGCTATGCTGTTGTCCATGCCTAAGGTGAGGGCAAGCTTGCCGTTGCTTGTGAAGTTGTATCCAAGAAAGCGCGACTCGCCTTTTTCTTCTATGTGATCCAGTTCGTCCTTCCAGTCCAAGTCGTGCTTGTGCGGCCAATCCAGTTTTTTGGCGCGTCCTATGTTGATCAAATGTCCGCTCCATCTGTCCAAGCGCGTCCGGCCCACATATTCCGAAATTTTCAGTTTCTTTTCGTAAGGCAGGCCTGTGGCAAGAATCCGATCCATATTTTCGTTAAACCAGGCTGTTTGAATCATAACTTCCGAGCTTATGTTTCTAAGCTTCGGATTTGTGTAAAGCTCGGTCATGATCTGAATATTCTCGGAAAAATTGTCGTGCCATTGATCCATCGAAAGATGAAGCTTGAAAAGATCGGATGATTTGGTTGCCAGCAGCTCTAGGTCAGCTATGAAGCGGTCGTAATATTTTGCGCCGGCTTTGGCTATCCAGCCGTTGGTTTTAAGGATCATTAAAGAATTGCGCTTGATCCCGGCAAGGCATATATCACTTAGGTAATTAGGGTCTATGTCGTAGGCAAGTGTGGCTTCGCCGCCGCTTATCAGAAACCCTCCGCATTTGAAGCGGGGGTTATGGCGCAGCTCGTCCATGTAGAATATTACGTCTTCTTTGGGTATAAGTTTGTTTTTTACGCCTGGCCCCGAATTCTCGCCGCAGTGCGCGCATGCAAGATTGCACGACCGGGTTATTGAAAACTTTGTCGTGTAGTCGACAGTCGCGCTTGCCAGTAGTTCGCGGATTTCCGAATATGATTTGTCTGGCATTTTAACCCTCCTATAGGTATGCAGACCTATTTTAAGGGGGGGGGTAAATTTGTCAAGTAAATAATTTGTCAAATATTAGTCGGGATATACAGACAGATGGCAAAAATAAAATAAGTTCGGGGCAAGCGACCGATGCCTGCGGCTGGGTTGGCTAGGCCAAACCAAGATCGCTGGGAAAGGGATGCTGGGCAGCCATGGGGCTATACGAATAGGTCTTTCACAAATTTGGCGTTTTCAGTGATGAACTTAAACCGGAACTCGGGCTTTTTGCCCATAAGATTGGCGACCAAGACTTTTGTTTTTTCCGCGTCTTCGTGGCCCTCCTCGGTTTTCGGGGGAAGTTCGACCCGTATAAGTCTGCGCGTTTTCGGATTCATTGTGGTGTCTTTCAGCTGGTGCGCCATCATTTCTCCAAGACCCTTAAAACGCGAAATTTCGATCTTTTTGCCTTTGAATTTTCCGTTCTTCAGCTCGTCCAGTTCGTCATCGTTGGCCACATAGATCGTGTCTACTCCGACCGACAGCTTGTAAAGCGGGGGGCATGAAAGATAAAGATGTCCGCCTTCAATCATTTGAGGCATGAACTGGTAAAAAAACGTCATCAGCAGGCTTGCTATGTGCGATCCGTCAACGTCTGCGTCCGTCATGATTATTATCTTTTCATAACGCAGTTTTTCTTCGTCATAATTGCCTCGGGTTCCGCAGCCCAAAGTTTCTATCAGGTCGTTCAGTTCCTTATTGCCTTCGAACTTTTCGTCCGATCCGGCGACCACGTTCAATATCTTTCCTTTTAGCGGAAGTATCGCCTGGGTCTCGCGCGATCTGGCCTGTTTCGCCGTGCCGCCGGCGGATTCGCCTTCGACTATGAACAGCTCGGTCCCTTTGATGTGATGCTTGGAGCAGTCCGCAAGTTTCGATGGCAGGCGTAGTTTTCTGGACGGGGTTTTGCGCGCTATGTCCTTCGCCTTCTTCACTTTTATCCGCGCTTCGGCCAAAGTTTTGGCGAATTCCAATAATGCGTTCGCAGTCTTTGGGTCCGATCCAAGGAACAGGTCGAACGGGTCGCGCGCCGCGTTTTCTATATATTTTACTATTTCCGGATTCGATAGCCTTTCTTTGGTCTGGCCTAAAAACTGCGGCGCTTTATAGAATAGCGACACTATGCCGCAGGCGCTGTCGAACACGTCTTCGGCGGTTATGTTTGCGGCCGATTTGTCGCCGATCCGTTCCGCGTAATTTTTAAGCCCCTTGGTGATCGCCGACTTGAAGCCGCTTTCGTGGGTGCCTCCGTCCGTCGTGGCGATGGTGTTGCAGTATGAATTCAAAAATCCGTCGTCGCTTGCCGCCCCGTTTTCATCCGTAAGCCATGTGATGGCGAATTCGACTTTGCCAGTTTCGTCCGGAAACGGCACCGATCCCGAAAATATTTTCGGGGTTAGTTTAACTTTGTCTTTTACGGTCTGTTCAAGAAAATCCGATATGCCGTTAGGAAAATAAAAATCCTCACTGGCCGGAATGCCCATGTCTTCGGTGATAAGTTCTGGATTGCATTTCCAGCTAAGACGCACGCCTTTCGACAGGAACGCCTTGGCGCGCGCGCGGCGGTACAGCCATACGGGTTTGAATGCCGCGGCGTCCCCAAATATCTGCGTGTCGATCGTGAATCTGACCGATGTGCCGTGCGCCGTCGTAGCCTCGCCTCTTTCAAGCGGCGCCGCCACTTTGCCGCGGGACAGTTTCAGTTTCCAGAAATAACCGTCGCGCGCGACTTGTATCACCGTTTCGGATGAAAGCGCGTTTACTATCGCGGCGCCGACTCCGTGCAGGCCGCCGGAAGTTTTATAGTTGCTGTTGTCGAACTTGCCGCCCGAGTGAAGGGTGGTGAATATGATTTCAAGCGCGGACTGGTCTGGGTATTTCGGGTGACGGTCGACCGGTATTCCTCGGCCGTTGTCCTTAATTTCTATAGTTTTGGAATCTATTAGGTTGAATTCTATCTTTGTGGCGAATCCGGCTATTGCCTCGTCTATCGAATTGTCCAAAATTTCCGTCGGCAGGTGGTGCAGGGCCTTTTCGTCCTTGCCGCCTATATACATTCCCGGGCGCAGCCTGACCGGTTCAAGCCCTTCTAAGACCTGAATGTCGGCCGCATTGTAAGATTTGATTTTGTCGTTCGCCATGTCCGGGATAATAATGTTTTTTCCTCTTGCGCGCAAGGGGTATTTTTTTGTAAAGTATAGGAAAACTTATATTAACGGAGCATATTATCATGGAATTTTCAGTATTTCGCCAGGTTTTGGTAAAGTCTATCGCGCACATGCAGTCGATCGTGGAGCGCCGCGCGCCCCTGCCTATCATGATGAACGTCAAAATCGAAGCCAAGGACGACTTGATTATAACCGCCGCGAACGTGGACCTTGAACTTGTCGAGCGCGTTAAGGCGGATATTACTTTGCCGGGCAAGATCACGGTGCCGGTGCATCTTCTTTACGATATCCTCCGCAAGCTTCCCGAAGAGGCAGAGATCAAGATAAGACAGGCCAACGAACAGCAGCTGATCGTATCTTCGGGCAAGGCCAAGTTTACCCTGCTTACCCTTTCCGCCGACAGTTTTCCGACTATGTCCGCCGCCAATATGTCCGCCAAATTTTCTATGACCACCGGCGGTTTGGCGCACATGATCGACAAGACGAAATTCGCGATCCCGGGCGACGACACGCGCTATAACCTGGCCGGAATTTATCTGCACCTTACGGCCGAGGGGAAAACCCTGACCGCTGTCGCGACCGATTCTTTGCGTATGGCCGTATGCTCGGCCCCGGCTCCTGCGGGCTCTTCTAATATGCCGTCGGTTATTCTTCCGCGCCGCAGCATCGGCGAATTGTCCAAGCTTTTGGCGGACGCTGATGTTGACGACGTCATGGTGGAATTGTCCGAAACTAAGGCGCGCTTTACGATAGGCGACGCGGTTTTGACTACCAAGCTTATCGACGCTCAGTTCCCGAACTATACTATTGCGATTCCGAAATCCAACGACAAGCTTGCGGTGTTTCCCAAGGCTCAGTTCGTCGAGATGATAGACCGCGTGTCCGTCGCTTCGACCGAACGCACGAAATCGGTTGTGCTTAATTTCTCGGCAGGCAAGCTGGTGGCCAACACTTCCACCCCCGAAGCCGGAGCCGCGGTCGAGGAAATGGATGTCGAATACAATAACGACGAGCAGTTCCAGATCGTGTTCAACGTGCGCTTCCTGCTTGATATAGCGACCCAGATAGATGCGGACAAAATGCAGATTTCCATGATGGATTCTCTTTCCCCGACCATATTGCAGGGCAAAGAGAAAGAAAACGACTGCTTCTTTATACTTATGCCGCAGAAGGTCTGAGAAACCCTGTTATTTTAAACCAACCCGCTAAGCTAAAATAAAAAGCGAGGCGGGTTGAATTTTTTAATCATACCATTATATTGCTATTAAAAAGGAATAGTCATGGCGGATCGCGATCTGTATGAAATTTTAGGCGTGGCGAAAGGCGCAAGCGATGCGGACATAAAAAAGGCCTATCACAAGCTTGTCATGAAGCATCACCCGGATAAAAATCCCGGCGACAAAACTAGCGAAACAAAATTCAAGGAAATCAGCAACGCTTACGATATCCTTCGCGATAAGCAAAAGCGCGCGGCTTATGATCAGTTCGGCGATAAGGCTTTCAAGGCCGGCGGCGCGGGTGGCAATCCTTTCGGACAGGGATTCGGCGGCGGCGCCGGTTTCGAAGGTTTTGATTTCGGCGGCGCGGGCTTTGGAGATATGTTCGAGGATATTATGGCGAACATGGGATTCGGAGGCCGAGGCGCGGGTCAGGGCGGCCGCCGCGCGCGTCAGGCCAACACAAGCGGCCGCGATCTTCTTCACGAAGTCCGCGTAAGCTTAAAGGATGCTTTTCGCGGCAAGACTGTCGAGGTTAAATTCAATACCAACGTAAAATGCGAAAAATGCGCCGGACACGGAACCGCGAATTCCAAGGCGGCGGACGAATGTCCTTCTTGCCATGGATCGGGGTCTGTGCGCAAGTCCAACGGGTTCTTCGCGTTCGAATCCGAATGTCCAGATTGCAGCGGCATGGGCAAAAAGATTGATAAAAAATGTACCGATTGCCAGGGCGATGGCACCAAGCGCGGCAGCCGCACTATCCAAGTTAAAATTCCGGCCGGCGTTTCGACCGGAGCGCGCCTGCGCGTCGCAGGCCAGGGCGAGGCCGGAAGCGTAGGCGGCGCTTCGGGCGATCTTTACGTCGACGTGATAGTCGACCGCGATCCGCATTTCTCGCGCGATGGAAACGATTTGCTTGTAAATCTTTCCGTGTCTTTTGCGACTCTTGCTCTGGGCGGGTCCGTTTCGGTCAAAGGCATAGACGGGGAAGATTTGGATGTCAAAATTCCAAGCGGTACACAGGTCGGCTCTAAGCTTCGCCTTAAGGGCAAGGGTATGCCCGAAATTGGGCGCGCCAATATTCGCGGTGATCTATACCTTAATATAAAAACCGAAATTCCAACCAAATTGTCCGCCAAGCAGAAAGAGTTGCTGGAGAAGTTCGCTAAGGAAAAATCGGCCAAAGGATTCTTCTAATTATGCTTGCAAATTGACTAAAAATATGAGATAATATTCATATATGTCAACTAATCAGTCAAAAAGGAAAGGCATTATGAATAACAAAATACTATTCGCTTCTGTTGCAATATTGGCCGCGGTTTCCGCAAGCGCGAACCAGTTGAAATTCTTTCGCGCTCTTAGTTGGGAAAAAGCCCATACCGCGCCCTTCGTATTTTCCGAAGACGTGCGTCCTGCCGCGCGCAACCAGATGGTGCGTTTCGATTCGATCCTATCGCGCTGCGGACTCAAGCTTGTCTATGTTCGCGCGAACGACGGACGCAATGTCGAAATGAACGGAATAGCTTCATTTAAATTGGATGATACTTTCTGGAACGGCAAGGTGGCGATACACGCCTCAAGCCAGACCAGGACCCTTTGTCCGAACGGCATTAATATAACCATCGGCGACGAGGAAGCCTCGGTGCGCTGGAAATAATTTGAGACTTGTGAGTTTTAAACCCGCCGGCTATTGCCTTGGCGGGTTTTTTAATTTATAATTCCAAAAAAGGATTAACAATGGGCGATTGGGGTTCCGCTGTTTATGTGACCAGTCAGATTTTGCAAGGCTTGGCGTATCTGCTTCTGATGTTCACCTTTTTTATAATAAGCAGAAAATTGCAACTTGCGGCCGTTATTATCGCAAGCGTGTTTATGGGCGCGGGGTTTTTATTGCTAGGGGGGGGCATGGGCGCCGCTGTGCTTGGCGTCGCTGTATGCCGCGATGTTACAAGTTATTATCTTAACGGCGCAAGGAAACCAGAAGACAGAAGCAAGATTACGAAATCGGATTGGTGGCTTTTGGCTTTATGGGCGACTTTGGCGTCCGCTCTCTCGCTGTTCGCTTATCACGGGTTGCCAAGCCTGTTCGCCTATTTCGGCATGATGTCTTTTACCGTCGCCATATGGCAGAAAAATCAGGCGATATATCGTATTCTTGGCGTTCTTGCCGCGGTCTTTTGGATTATCTATAACGTGGTTCTGGATTCTTTTGTGGGCACGGTGTTGGAGGGCGTATTCCTGTTATCCGCCGTCATGGGCTTGATATTGTATTTGAAAAATTACAGTTCTTTCAGAAAAGTATAAAAATTTTTCGTCGGATCGCAAGTTTTGTTTGTGGATTTTTTGCGGAATATTTCCCGGCATCCGTTCTTGATATAAAAATCCACTCCGCATGAATCGTCCGTGTCTATACGCAGATTACGGGCGTTGTGTTTCTTTGATATGTCGCACAATTTATTGAATAGCGCGTTCCCGAATCCCTTGCGGCGCGCGCCTTGGCTTATTATAATTATTGTTTCGTCCGAGTCGAATTGCCCTTCGAATTTTTTGGGAAGATAGTCGTACGCGGCATAGTACCGTTTGATTAATTTCCGAATTTTTCGCGGCTGGATCGCAACTATTATGTTAAACATTATTTTTGATATGAATCTTTGTATGGGTGCGCGGCGCGATCCGTAGATTTCTACTCCGGCGAATCCGACGGTTTTTCCGTTTTCTCTGATTTTTATGAATTCATTTGTGCGCATGATGATTTCGAACGCGTATAGATAGTCGCACGTTCCGGATTTGCCGGTGGCTTTCTTTCCTAAATCCCATTGCCGGCCTATCATTTTTGCAAGCTTGGCTACGTTAAAAATGGATGCTTTTTGAATCTTGATCATAAGGCTATTTTAATATAAAAACCGCGCCTCTACAATTCTTTTTTGTTCTTGTGCCGATTCGTTCGATTTGCTATAATTACGATAATAGTCAGGGGAAGGAAAGGAAATAGACATGTTTCAAAGAATTATAGCGGGAATCTTCGCGTTATTGGCCTTCGCGCCTATGGCCGCGCATTCCTGGTCGGATCGAAGCCAACTGGTTTGGGAAGGTCCCGAAGATGTATCGCCCGAGAATACTGCGGCGTCTGCATCGTCGGCGCCGGCGGCGGCCGCTCGGCCGTCCAGGCAGGCAAGACCTTTTGCTCCGCAGGAATCGAATTTTCGGGCGTCTGGTCTTCGCGTCAGCAATCAGATTATAACCAATAATTTCGGCGATCAGTATTCTTTCTCGGGCGGGCCGGACCTTATGCACGGCAACAACGCTCCGGCTGGATTCAACGATAATTCGCAGGCCGCTATGCCGCTTTTGACTCAAGGCATGGTCGAGGATGACGGCGGAGCGGCGCTTGCCGTGACCCAGAGCGACCGCCGCGCGCCGGCCGCAAACCGCGATGTTATGGTGTCTGACGCCGTCGTTGACGGCGGAACCCGCGTTATGAGCGCCGACGATATGGCCGAGGATTTTGACGCTGCGGCCGACGCCGGTTCCGGCGCGGACGTTGTTAAAAGCTGGGTAGTGATGTCGGGCAAAACCCTGCGCGAAGTTTTGGGCGAATGGGCCGAGAACGCCGGTTGGGATCTTGTATGGAATACGTCCCGCGAATATCCGATTTCCGCAAGCGCCGTTTTCGAAGGTCGGTTCATGGACGTGTCGTCGGCTTTGGTGCGTAACTTTGCGCGCGCGACGCCGGTTCCGCACGCAAGATTTTATAAGGGGAACAAAGTGCTTGTCATAAGCACTTTGGAAGATGGAGACAGCAATGCTTATTAAAAAATATTTTGTCATAGCTTTGGCGGCGGTCGCTTTGGCGGCTTGCAACAAAAAGCATTCGACGCAGGTGGCAGGCGAAGTCGACGACGGCTTCATAAACGCGTTCCGCGCTATGGAGCAGTCCCGTATGCCGCAAAACCGCATGACGGTCGACAGCGTGTCCGCAAGCGAGGGCGTATGGCTTGGGGCGCGTTCCACCACCATCCGGCACAGGAACGATCTGCCGCGCAGATTCGAGGGAGAAAACGGAGTGACCATAGTTCTGGACGAGCCTGCGACGCTTAACAGTTTGGCCGGTACCATTCACGAAGTAACCGGAATTCACGTAACGATCGACGGGCAGATTTCATCCGAAAAACTGGCCCGGACTTTTCAAATTTCGCACAGCGGAAAGCTGTCCGATCTTTTGACCCGCGTCGCAAACGAGGCGGATGTCATGTGGTATTACGACAAGGAGAGCATAGTCTTCTTCGAGACCGAGACCAGAACCTTTAACCTATTCGCGCTTGGCACCGACATAAGCTTTTCGTCCCGCATTCAGACCGACGATTCAAATCAGGTGTCCTTGGAGTCCAACCTGCGCGAGTGGGATGAGATCGAGCGTTCGATCACAGGAATCTTGGACGGCGCGTCAAGCGCGCGCTTTACCGTGTCAAGGTCGCTTGGTACTATAACCGTCACCGCTTCCCCGTCCGCAATGAAGCGCGTCGGAGATTATATCGCGCGTCAAAACCGCCGTTTGTCCCAGCAGATTTCAATCGATGTCAAAGTCTTGCAGGTGTCCATTCAGAATGCGAACGCCGTGGGCCTGAACCTTACCGCCGCCATTCAGTCGGTGGGCGGTTTGCGTCTTGCCTCGAACCCGTCCAACAATCTTTCGGCCGACACTATAGGCGCTATATCGGGCTTGTCGGTCGCCGTGCTGGACAACGCCACGACTTTGGGCTCGGCGGCGGGCACTACCGCTTTGGTTCAGGCTTTGGCCAGCCAGGGCAAGGTATCCTTAATGACCAACGCTTCGGTCACGACGCGCAACAACCGCGTGGCCCCGGTCAGCAACGTTCGTAACACCGGATATATCCGCCGCATAGAATCCCGAACTTTCACGACCGTCGAATCCTCGAGCGTCGAGCAGGACACGGTCGAAACCGGATTTTCGATGCAGTTGCTGCCGAACATTATCGAGAACGGCCGCGTATTGTTGCTGTTCAAGATGTCATTGCGCGAATTGATCCGCATGAATACCGCTCAAATTGGCGGAGGTGGCGGAAGTCCGGGCATCACAATACAGATGCCTGACGTCGAAGAGCGCGCGTTTATGCAAGAGGTAATTTTGGAATCGGGGCAGACTTTGGTCATATCGGGATTCGAGAGGCAGACGAACGACGATTCAAGATTCGGTATCGGAGAGGCGGACTTTATGGCGCTGGGCGGATCGCGCGAGACTTCAAGCGCGCGCGACGTTCTGGTCGTAATCTTGACGCCGCAGGTTCACATATCCCCCATGGATAGCGAACGCGCCGCTATGCGTGAATTCGGTGCGCCGCTTAATTAAGAATTGTCGCGGGGAAAATTTTGGAGAGAGATGGCAGGGCAGGTAATATCTATTGGTCGGAAAAAATACGCGACCGGGCTTTTTTGGCAGCCGGTCGGATCCGCTCGCTCGGCCAAGGATGTCGCCGTTAAAATATCAGAATCTAGTCCCAAGGCGAAATTCAGATATTACGCGGAATATCGCAATCAGGTTGGGCTTGGATCCTTCGCGCTGAAGCATGCCGCCGGAATGACTCCTTTGGCTGCCGAAGTCGCCGAGAGTTTCGGAGATTCTACGTCGTTCGCCGCCGCCTTCAAAGTGGGGTCGGGCTATTATACTTTGGCCGTAAGGAACGGCGTTATACTATCTGATTCGGACCGCCTTTTTAATGATGAGAATGCTGCGCGCGCCGCTTATGCTTCGTTGCTGGAACTGCCGGATTGGTCTCTTCGCGTCGCTCCGGAATCATGGGGAATCCAAGGCGCCGAGGCGCGAACTTTGGAAGACTTGGTGACCGGCCGTGTCAAAAGCGCGCTGCGTCCGATACATACTACATTCGGTTCGGTATTCAATATCGCGCTTGTTCTTGCCGCGATATTGGGAGTTCTGTATTTCTTTAGTGCCGACATAAATCACATGATTGCGCGCCGCCCAGCCGCGTCGGCCATGACCGAAGAATCGGCCCGCCGCTTCCACGAGGAAATGGCCGCGCGGAATATTCGGCCCGAGGCGCCAGCGCCAAAGCCCGAAGCGTTAGTTATGCCTTGGGATGACATCCCGGACCATTCGGAAGTGTCCGCCCGATGCGTGCGCGCGATAGCCTTCGTCATGCAGCCCGTGTACGGCTGGAACGTCGTGTCCGCCGAATGCCAGAACGGATCAATCCGCGCGCTTATGCGCCGCGACTACGGCACGGTCGAAGACCTTTATGCCGTGGTCAACACCATTATGCCGGGAATCGGTATACGCATAACCGGAACCGCCGGGTCCGACGCCGAACTTACCGGAGTTTTCGCAAAAACGCCGGGAGAATCCGCCGCGCCGGAATGGTCCCTGTCCGAGATCGAGCGGCGCGTCCGATCGGTCTTCCAGCAGGTCAATATGCAGGTCGATATTTCCCGCGGCCGCGAGATAGTTTCAAGCGAAGACGGGTCGGTGCGGAAAACCGCCGAGTTCGTGCGCCTTCGCGCGGATTCAAAAATCATGCCGGTAGAATTCGCTAAATTCTTGGAAGGAATTCCGTCCGTCGAGCTTGTGTCGATAAGATGGGACAATGTCCGAAACATTTGGAGTTACGAGGAGAAGATATATGCAAAATAAAAAACTTATTATATTCGCCGCATTGCTGGGCTTTGCCACGCCCGCTTACCCGACCGAAATAGATCTGGACGCGTTCGATACCGATGGGTCTGTGTTCCTTCGCATAACCGAGCTTGAACAGGAAAAAGTCCTGATGAGGCTTGAAAAAGAGCGCGCCCAGCTTGAACTGGACCTTAAGCGAATCGAGGTGGAAAGGCAACGCATCGCGGGCACCGTCCAAACCGCCTCGGCCGGTTCTGTCGCAGAACAGGTCGCGGCCGGAATCGAAGCCGAGCGTAAAAAGCTTGCGGCCGAGATGGACAAGATCAGAAAGCAGATGGAGGATATGAGAAAAGCCGAAGCCGCGCCCGAGCGCGTTCAGGCTAGAACTGCCGCCCAGCCCGCGCCCGTCGAAGAAGACGAGCTGGATATATCTGATCTGTTTCGCATAATAAGCATTACCGGCAGCGATGGAAACCTTACCGCAAATATTGAAAACATTACCACCGGACAGCGCCGCAGATTGGGCGCCGGACGGTCGATAGATGGGTTTAAAATAGTTTCCGTATCGGCCGACGACGGGGTGGTGTTCGAACTGGACGGCGAGCAGTTTCCTCTTGGGCTGATACAAAACGCTAGGCCCGTTTTGGCTGCCCCCGCCGTGTCAAGGCCCGCGCCAACTGCCGCCGCGGCGCCCGCCGCAACCGGACCTGCCGCCAGACAGGAAAGATAAATGGCGCAGAACATCGGAAATTTTTCAAAAGATTCGCAAAATTCCGTTCCGGGTAACGTTGGAAACATGGATTCCAAAAAAATAGTGGATTTCCTGTTCGCAGAAAACAACCAGCTTTTGACCGGATTCAAAGGACGGCTGGAACTTCCCAAAGACACTCAGAATCTGGTCGCGTATTTCCTGGGCGGAGAATTGGTTATATCCCGCACCCACAAGTTCGACGGCCGGGTGCTGGCTTTCGTTTCCCTTATTCAGCGCGAAAATCTTCCGCTTAAAGAGCCTTTCTACAGCGATCTTGGATTGTTGTCTGCGATTTACAAGTATGGCGATGAAAAACTTGGCACAGAGGTGGCGAAATCCCGCCTTGATTACGACAACCAGATGCAGAAGGATTTCGTCGACATAGTCGCGCGTGCGTCTGCCATTAAAGTTTCTGACATACATATCGAAGTTGCGAACCACACCACGATTTATTTCCGCCGTGACGGAGGAATGCAAACCGTCCTTGAATACAGCGCCGCATGGGGAGAGAGTTTTATCCGTGCCGCCTTCGCTTCCGCCGATATTTCAAGCAGCAACTACGCCAAAAACGAATATCAGTCCGCGCAGAAGGACGGCCGCACTCCGCTTCGCGGCACGAAAGACCTTTACCTTCCCGCGGGCGTTCTTGGTATCCGTATGCAGTTCAGTCCGATCGCCTTCGGATCGCGCTATGTCGTCATGCGCCTGTTGTACGAAAACCCTACCGATGGAATCAGAATCGAACAGGAGTTCACAGAATACGAACAAAGAATCCTGGCGCGCCTAAGGTCTTTCCCGACGGGCCTTGTGGTTGTGGCGGGACCTACCAGCAGCGGAAAATCCACCACGCTTTTTCAGAACATGACATTGATGCTACGCGAGCGGGATTACGAAATAAACCTGATAACCGTCGAAGATCCGGCCGAACGCAAAATCTTCGGCGCCCGCCAGATGCCGGTTGTGAACGCCGGTACCGAAGAGGCGCGCGACGAAAAATTTACCGAAGCTTTGGCTTCGGCCCTTCGTTCCGATCCGGACGTTCTTATGGTCGGAGAAATCAGGACCCTGTCGGTCGCGGCTCTGACGCTTAAGGGCGCGCTGTCCGGTCATTTGGTTTGGACTACATTGCACGCCAATTCCGCGCTTGGTTCGCTGACCCGTCTTATCGATATGGGCATCGAGGCCTTTAAATTGAAAGACGAAACTATGATGAGGGGGCTGATGTCCATGAGGCTTTTCAAGACGCTTTGCCCCCACTGTCGCGAGCCGATTGCGCGCCATCCGGACACAAAGATCTATTCGCGCGTTTTGGACTATTTCGGCGAGATCGGCTTGGCGCAGATCTTTATCAAAGGCCGGGGCTGCGAGCAGTGCGGCGGAAAAGGCACCGTAGGCCGGGTCAAAGCCGGCGAGATAGTGCTGACCGACGCCAAACTTCTTGAGATGATGACGAATGGCGACAAGGCGGCCGCGTTCGCGTATTGGCTTGAAAAGCAGGGCGGGCGCACTTTGAAGGAAGCCGCGTCCGAATTGATGTTAAGGGGGCGCGTCGGGGCCGACGAACTGGAACGATGGGTCGGCCTGATCGACCAGCCGACCGTTTATTAGAGGTGAATTGTGGCGACTAAACTGGATATTATTTATTCAAAATTCATGTTCAAGCTGGACACCGACAAAAGGCTTGGGTCCTATAGAAAATTATCCAGCCTGCTGCGGAACGACTTCACTTTGACCGAAGCTTTGATCCGGCTGGAAGCTATAGAAAGCCGGGACGGAAAAAAACCGAACGAGCCTTTTGCTATAGCGTTCCGCGAATGGCAGGCCAAACTTGAGCGAGGATATACTTTTTCCGAAGCCATATCCGGCTGGGCAAGCGAGGTGGAAATTTTAATGCTTTCGTCTTCCGATATATCCAAGCTTTGGATCGCTCTGGACAACACCGTCCGCATAGTGGAGGGAAGCAGAAAAATCCGAAACGCTTTGGTGTCCGCTATTACTTATCCCATGTTCCTGCTTGCCGCTACTTTCGCGATCATAATAATGGTCGGAGTCTATTTGCTTCCGCCTATGCTCGAGGCCGCGGGTCGCGACGTCGTATGGCGCGGCACCGCGCGAAGCTTGGTGGCAACATCGCGGTTCTTTGGTGATAATTGGATCATAATGCTTGCGGCATTCGTTTTTGCTTCGGTTATTATCGGTTATTCCATGCCTTTGTTCCGCGGGCGGATTCGCGCTTTGTTCGACAATGTTCCGCCTTGGTCGCTTTACAAAGTGTCCGCAAGCGCCGGATGGTTGGTAAGTCTTGCGTCCCTGATCAAGGCGGGCGCAAGTTTGCCCGAAGCGCTTAAAATGATGTCTGGAAATTCCAACAAATACTTGGCTGACGTGTCGGACCGCGCGCTTGAAGGCGTGATAGCGGGGCAAAATCTGGGCGATGCGCTGGACGTGGCGGGCCTGCATTTCCCGAACGACGAGATTATCGGAGATCTTAAAATCTATGCCGAAATGGACGAGTTCGACAAAAACCTTATGAATGTCGCGACCGAATATATGGACGGATCGGTAACGCGGATCGAGTCGGCCGCAAGCGTTCTAAACTCGGTCGGCATACTGCTGATCTCGGTCGTGATAGCCTGGGTCGTATTCGGAACTTTCGAAATGCAGGACCAGGTGGCCGCCGCTATTTCCTGATTTTTAATAAATAGACTCCCGAGGAATAGGTAAAGGATTTTATTAAATGCGCGATCGATGGATGCTCAAGCCATAGGGGAAATTCTCTGCGGATTACTCCGGTGCCGCGTTTCGGGTCGCCGACTCCGGTGATGAACTTGATTGCGCCGCAGCCGTCGGATGATGAGGATTTTATTAAAGCGATCACCGTATTGAATGCGTCCATAGAAGTTTTTCCGTGCAGGTCGATCGTTTTGTCCGCGCGCAATTTTCGAATATCGGGAGCGGCCAAGCGGCGCTTCATTTTCGTCATCGGTTTAGCATCGCGCGGATATAGTCGGGATTGATTGAACGAGAGGCCGAATCCAGATCAAAGGTTGGTCCGGTCTTTGTCAGTATAACATCCAGCGGCGCCGGATTTACGGTCGCGTTTCGGAATAAAACCGAAATCGAAGTGTCCTCCGTCCCGATCCACCCGCTTATGGACGCATTGTCCGATCTTAGCTGAAACGGGGCGGCGGAAGTAATTTCGGAACCGTTAATCCTTACCGGAATATTCATGATCCTGATCGGCATTTGGGCGTTAGGCGCGAATGCGGCGTTCACAAAATCGACTAGATTTCCACGCGATATGGACGGATTGAATATTGCGCGCGTGTCTATGCCGCGGACTGTTCCGCCTTCGAAATTAAGGTCCGCCGTACCCTCCATATTGTTCCATATATCATGCGCGATCAGCCCAAATGTGGTAATCAAGGCCTCTCCAGAAAGCTGTGTATTTCCTATATCTATTCCGGCAAATCTATTCAAAAAGCCGGGTATTTGGAAGCGCGATGCTTTGACCGAAATCGTGTAATCCGCTCCTCCGCGGCGTTGTATTTCGATCAGCAATTGACCGTTTGATCCGTCTGTTACGGATATTCTCTGTACATTGCCGGTTTTGGAATAGATCATGTTTCCATACTCGCGGCCTTTGAATGTCACCCGGTCTGCCGTTATGGAAAAGTCCTTATCTATTCTGAAAAGCGCGGCTATGGGATCGTTGTGAAGAAACTGCAGTCGTTCATAATCCGTCCGCCATGCCGGGCTTATAATCTTGTCCAGATCAAGGTTCGCAGTGCGAAGATCGTTCGCCGGGCCGGTTATTGTTTGATCTCCTATATCGAATTGCATATTGATGCTGTTCCTGATACGTGTCGCCGCGAAGGGCAAGTCCTGCATTATGAAGCCTGAATCGAATCCGCCCCATATCAAAGGAATGGCTCTGGCTAGATTTCTGCCTTGAAAATGGAAATGTTCGGTGGCCAATTGCAGATAAAGGCCTTCGTCTTTTCTGCCTATTTGAAGTTTTTCCGGAATGACTTCCGCGACTTTGCCTTCAGAATATACCGGTTCGGAAATAAAGGCTAAGGTGTGGCCGCGAAGTCGTTCGCGCAGCGCGGAGGGGATCTTGTCTATGATCGGCATAGAAAACGGAATGTCGCGTATCCTTGCGTTCTCGGAACTGAATCTTTTTTGATCGCCCGTGCGTTCGAATATTGTCGGATTTTCACCGGGGAATATTATGAACAATCGGGTGCCCGGCTTTATATTGGCGTTTCCGCCAAGCGATTTTATTATCCCGGATTTATCCGATCCGGAATAATCTTTTATCGAAATCAAAAGGTCGTCCGGGCTGTGGTCCCGCCCGCCCAAAAACACGGCGTTGCCCGATATTCGCCAAGCCTGGGTCGTTATCGACAGATCGTCGCATTTCCAGTTATCCGAACGGAACTTGCCGGTAAGGGTGCAGCGGAACGACGCGGGTTCGGCTATCCCGATTATGTCTTGCGCGTTTACCTTATGAAGGGATATTAAAAGTCCGTGCGGCACGCCGTCTATTATATGTCCGCGGGCGCGCAGCTGGAACCCGTCGCCTATAAATTCGGCGCGGGTTATTTCGTCTTGATTGGTTTCAATAAGTACCCGCCTTACATCCCGTCCGCGGAACTTAAATTTGCCTTCTCCCTCGACCCGCAGTATTTTTTTTGCCAGATCGGTGCTGTAAAGTTCGTCAAGATTGCCTTCTGTGACCATGATGTTAATCTTGTCCGCTCCGTGATGAGGGACCGACATACTGCCGGTTAAAATGGCGTCGCTTGCGAATAACGACATCGAATTAAATTCCAGTCCGGCCATACCACATACGAAATCCGTAGATATTGCCCAGGGCCGCGCCGCGCTTTCCCCAAAACTGAAACCGAAACCGTTTATCCATTCTTCTAGGTTCGGAAACGATCCGTTGAATTGGCCCTTAGCCTCGATAGAATTTCCTATGATCCTATATTCCGCTTTGGTTTTTAGCGAAAGGCTGGGAGCTTCGATTATGGCGATGCCGTCTTTTATATTTGCAATGTATCTTCGCCCTTGATGCTGGAAGCTGCCTCGGAATGCTTTGCCGTTAAGACTTGCTCGGCCGTTGATTGAAGCAAAGGTTTGTCCGCGTATGCTGGCTGTTCCTTCTCGTACTGATACTGCGTCTGGAACCGAGATCATGTTGGGCTGAAACAGGTACCTTAGCCTTATGGGGAATTGTACGCTGTCCGCTTTCGCCTTGATCATGTCGGATCTGATTTCCAAGTCGTGCGCGCGAAGAACCGGCCTTGGCGCCAGGATTATTTTAACCGGACCCGAGATTTTAGCATTGTTTCCTATTCTTGCCTCGATCCCCGGCTTTAGGTACGAAAAATCCGTTAATGCCGGGAAAATAATTATCCCGACGGCGGCTATTGCGGCGACCAGCGTCGTAAACCAGATGATTCGGGCCTTAAATTTACGTTTCATTTTCTTTCTTTTCTATTTGGGGCCCCCATGCCGAGCAAGCGTAGCGCAGTGCAGGTATGGGGAGTTTTCCTCTCTCTCACTTGATTAATCATTATAACACATTACTATATGTAGGAAAAAGGAATAACTATGTTTAAACTGGAATCTAATTTCAAGCCCATGGGGGATCAGCCCGCTGCTATCAGGGAACTTAACGAAGGCCTTGCGCGCGGCAGGCGCGACCAGACCCTTCTTGGAGTCACGGGATCGGGCAAAACCTTCACTATGGCGAATGTGATCGCTAACACGGGCAGGCCGACCCTTATCATGGCTCCGAACAAGATTTTGGCCGCCCAGCTTTTTACCGAGATGAAGTCGTTCTTCCCAAAAAACCACGTCGAGTATTTTGTGTCCTATTACGACTATTACCAGCCCGAGGCTTATGTGCCGACAACCGACACTTACATAGACAAGGACGCCGCCATAAACGACCAGCTGGAGCGTATGCGCCATTCGGCCACCAGGTCCCTTCTTGAATACCGGGATACGATAGTCGTGTCTTCGGTGTCTTCTATTTACGGCCTTGGGGACCCGGCTGAATATAAGGCCATGTGCCGCACGTTCAGGGTGGGTCAAAATATCCCCATGATGACCATGCTGCTGGAACTTGTGGCTCTGCATTACAAGCGCAACGATATAGGATTTTCGCGCGGGGACTTTCAAGTTTCGGGCGACAGTATACAAATTTTCCCGCCCCATTCCGAGGATAGGGTAATCAGGCTATCCTTCTTCGGGGATGAGATAGAATCAATATCCGAGATCGACAGTTTAACCGGCAAAATAATTCAAAAAGCCGGACACATATCCCTTTATCCCAACAGCCATTACGCGACTGAAACTTCGATCATTACCAACGCCATAAAAGGCATAAGGCTGGAACTGGCCGACCGCCTGGCTTGGTTTGCGGATAATAAAAAACTGCTGGAAGAGCAGAGATTGAGAGAGCGCACCACCTTCGATCTTGAGATGATGTCGGCGACCGGAACCTGCAAGGGGATCGAAAACTATTCGCGGTATCTGTCCGGCCGCGCTCCGGGGGAACCGCCTCCGACCCTGTTCGAATATCTGCCGAAAGACGCCCTGTTGTTTATAGACGAATCCCACGTGACCGTCCCTCAGATCGGAGCGATGTACAAGGGTGACAGGTCCCGTAAACAGACCCTGGTCGATTACGGATTCCGCCTGCCAAGCGCGATGGATAACCGTCCGCTTAAATTCGAAGAATGGGACGTCATCCGGCCCGATACTATTTACGTGTCCGCGACCCCGAACGACTATGAGATAGGCCTGTCGAACGGAGTCGTGGCCGAGCAGGTGATCCGTCCTACCGGGCTTCTTGATCCCGAATGCGAAGTTCGTCCGACCGCTTCCCAGGTGGACGATCTTTTGGGCGAGATCAAAAAAATCAAGGGCAGGGTGCTGGTCACGACCCTTACCAAAAAAATGGCCGAACAGCTTACCGAATATCTTTCCGAAAATGGCATCCGCGCGCGCTACCTTCATTCGGACGTCGAAACTTTAGAGCGTATCGAATTGATCAGGCAGCTTCGCGCCGGAGAGTATGATGTGCTGGTCGGAATCAACTTGCTTCGCGAGGGATTGGATATTCCCGAATGCGAACTGGTCGCGATAATGGACGCCGACAAGGAAGGATTTTTAAGATCGGCCAGATCTCTTATACAGACCATAGGACGCGCCGCGCGAAACGCCAAGGGCCGGGTGATACTTTATGCCGACAAGGTGACGAAAAGCATGGACGAGGCGTTAAGCGAAACCTCGCGTCGCCGCGCAAAGCAGGAGGCTTATAATAAAGAGCATAACATCAAACCGAAAACCATATCGAAAAACATCTTCGACAAGATCGGCGATGATATTAAGGACAAGAAGAAGACTGCGTACATCTATACTAAGAAGGGCGCGCTTAGCTCGGCCGACATAAGGAAAGAGATTGCCGCGCTTAATAAGCAGATGAAAAAACTGGCCGAGGATTTGGAGTTCGAGCGCGCCGGGGAAATACGCGACAGAATAAAATCTTTACAAGAAGATCTGTTGTATTTAGAATAGTGTGCGGACAAAAGGATAAATTATGCAGATGACAGCTGATTACTTCATCCAAATATTGGCGCCTTTGGCCAATATTCTTAATAGTTTGGAAGATCTTGTCGCTGATGCGGCGGCGCTGAATTCGCAGTTGGATCGTCGCGAAGAGCAATGGGCTGCCTGGTCGCTTTCTATCGATCAAAAAATAGCGGCCATAGAGCAACGAATGGCTACTTTATAAAAAAGGCCGGGTCAAGGGCGATCTGATGCCAGTAGATGCCAAGGTGCAGATGCGGTCCGGATGAGCGTCCAGTATTCCCTACCGTGCCCAAAACCGTGTTGTATAAGACTTCATTCCCAACTTCAACTTTAATCTCATCCATATGGAAATAGGCCGAAATTATGCGATTTCCATGGTCTACGAAAACGGTTTTTCCAGTCAGATAAAAATCCCCGACCAGCACCACCGTGCCGGGTGCTATGGTGGTGAATTTAGTGCCGATTTCGCCCGCGAAATCAATGCCGTTATGAGGTCGTCTTGGCTGGCCGTTGAATACGCGCCTTGCTCCGTATACGCTTGTAATTCTATGAGCTTCCAGCGGTAAGGGCGGCCGCGCTTCCATGAAAAACACTCCGTCGCTAAGCACGTCCCGCGCCGCGCGTATCGCGTCGTTTTCCTGGGCTATTCGTTTCGCTATATCGTCGGGCCAGGTTACGAATCTTTCCGGTACTGTTACGTGCTGTTCCGGGTATTTTCTTAGGCCCACCGAGTATTCAAAGGTTTGACACGCTCCGAATATTCCTTTTTTGCAGAATTTTATCGATACCTTTTCAGGCGCGTCCATGGCCAAGCCTATGGTGAACACCCCGTTGTTCGATACTCGTTTATTGTTGAAGTAAACGTTGTGCGTGTCCGATTCCCCGAACAGAATTCCGCCCTGTTCGGCTACCCCGCAAAGTTTGGGCGCGGCGGCTTGGATTCCCGCGATCATGCAAAGCGACAGGCTATATATCCTCATGAATCTCGGCCTTATAGTTTTTCATAAATTCCGGGCGCACTATCAGTCTTAGGCTTTTCATTCGTTCCGGCATCATTTTCTGCGTTAGTCTTAATATGTCTTCAAGCGGCTTGATGGCGCCCGCGGCCGCGCAGACCTCGATCCCCCAATTCCCCCATACCTGGTAATTTTGAAGGCTGTCCAAAAAGTTATAGTAATTCTGGTCCAGCGTTTTGATATTCTTTGCGATCAGCATGATATTGTCCGCGCGCACTTCGTTCAAGTGGTTGAACGCGTCCGTCCAGCCGTTGTAGGGTACGCCGTCCATGCCAAGCGCGACCGAGAGTTTTTTTCCGAAAAATATTTCGTCCTTTATGGCCGACAAATTATTGGACAAAGCTTCAAGGTCTTGAAATTTAACGTATAGCTGGACTTCGTTCGCTCCGCGTTTTAATGGCGCCGCCATATCCCGTACCAAGTCCTGGAAGCTTGATTTATCGGAATTCCACGCAAGCAGCGCCGATACGGAAACGTCCGATTTTTCAAGCCAGCTCCAGACCGCTGGCACCGACGAGGCCGCCACGGAAATTCGCGGAATTTTGAACTGCGCCGCCAAGGCCGCGGCTTGAATCAGTTCTGACGCGTCCTCGGGGTTCCAGCAGCAAAGATCCAGATGCGCCCTAAGATCGGTCAAAGTTTGCGAGAAGTCCATTTGTTTCATTCATATATTATAGCAAATAGTTTTCTAATATGCTATAATATCGTTGATGAAAAAGACTTTTCAGAAATTTTTAGAGTTCGCGTTTCTGCAGACTGTAGGGGTCATGGGATTTTCCGCCTATGTCAATTTGGCCTTCGGGTTTAATGTCTTCTCGATTTCACATTGGAAATTTTTTGCCGATATGCAGCTGGACGGGGGAAAAATATCAACGGCCTTTTACGCGGCGATTTTGTGTTTTGTCTTATATTCCGTTCTTGTCGTATGGTTTGTTCTGGTGCGGCCCCGCCGCAGGATATTTAGAAATAACAAAGTCGCTTTGATCCCGCCGTCCGGGCCGGGAGGATCGTCCGCCGAAGAAACGGTCGGCCTCGTGCCCTTGGGATTGACGCGTCCAAAAAGAATGTCGCCAAGTTTTAATTCCGTCGCGCGGCCCGTTGAAACTACGCCGGCCTATCCGGTTTATACCGAACCGCCCGCAATATCAGCGCCCGTGCCTTCTGTTTCGGTTCCGCAGGTGGCGCCTTCTACTGTGGCGCCCGCACCGAAAGCGCCCAAGCAAAAGGAAGTCGAAATCGAATCTTCTTCAAAGCCCGATGTCTTAAGGATTATGGAATCCGCCGGATTCGGGGTCGCAAAAAACGCTCCTTTGATAAATGACGTGGCTTTGGATGTCTGGGCGACCAACGGAGATGAATTATATATAGGCCTGGTTTGCGGAGCTCATGGCAGGATCACGGCCAAAGAAGGCGGATCGTCAGTATGGTCTTCCGATATAGACGGAGAATTCAAATCTCCCGTTTCCGGAATCTATTCCGCGGCCGAATCAATTCGCAAGCTTATTTCGGAAACCCTTGACGAAGGGACCATAGTAAAAGTCACCGCCTTTGTGGTTATGGCGGACGGCAATATAGAAAACTATGACAAGCTGTCCGGGATATTCGAAGCCTTCGGAGTCAGCGTATTCGGCCATGGCGTTCCCGAATTCGAAGCTTGGGCAAGAAAAATCGAGATGCTGCCCAAGAATGAATCATTTATCGAATACATGGACGCTATTGTGTCGTACTATGCGGTTGATGCCGAGGAAGGTGCGTCATGATCCTATTATTGAAAGACGCCGAACGGAGACAGGGCGATCTTGGCCTTGACGATCTGCCGCTGGTCGAGGTTGCGGCGGCTGTAAGGCCTTTGCCCAAGGGCTGGTTCGAAGAATTCAGACGCGAGCGCCGACGGCTTTTGACCGAGCTGGTAAGAAAAGACAAGGAAGAGCTTATGATGATGGGGCTTCCGATTGACGACATAGTCGCAATGCTGGGCGGCAAGAAAATTCCCGCAGGAGTTTCCGTAAAGTTCCGCGTGCCCCCAATTTACGGCGGCGATATTTCCGCCGAAAATATGTTTATCTGCCGCGCGGCTTCCGAAGGCCGGGCGATAGATATATTTATAGCAGGGCAGGCAGGGGCGGAAAACTTTTTCGCGCCAAATCCGTCTAAAAGCGTTTATGTCACTTCCATGAAATCCATGAATTCGCCCGGAGGAAATTCGACTTCCGACCGCATGTCGGATGTTTTGGCAACCGATGTGATGGGCTTGATCGGCGGAGGGAGGGCCTGATATGAATTTCGATGAATTAAAATCCGAACTTGTAAAATACGGCGCCAAGGCCGCCCGCCCGGCCCCCGATGAATTGGTGCGAACTCAGGCCGCTTTGCAGGGTATGGGGAAACTTATGATGCCGGCCGGTCTTGTAGAATTTTTTCAAAACTTCGGCGCTGTGGTTCTTGGGGACGCCGAAATATTCGCCCCCATGCCGGCGGCTATAGGCAAGATGAGGACTCGCACCATAATCGAAGTCAACGGCGATATGTCGGCATCCACGCCGATCGGCGGCAAAACCGTGTTCGGAAGGAATCAGCTTTTTTGGCTTGTCGTGGGCGACGACTTTAAATTCCATCTTCTTGATCTTTACACGATGCGCCCCGCCAAGGCTTACGACGACGTTAATCTTGCGGTAAGGGATTGTCTTCTTGTAGGGGCCTTATGATCAAGCGTTCCGTTTCCATAAAAGGACATCCTACTTCCCTGGCCTTGGAGCCCGAATTTTGGGAAGCCTTGAAGGTCGCCGCGTCGCGACGTAAAATTTCCGTCCCGGCCTTGATCGGGCGAATAGACGAGGCGAGGGGGGCTTCTAATCTTTCTTCGGCCTTGCGCGTATTCTTATTAAACGAAGCGCAAGCGCAATAATCAGAATATTTATAATTGCTCTGTTGGGCGTTGGTACTCCGGTCGCCATCTTGAACGGTATCTTTGTATCTATAATTCCTCGTACGCCCAGGTCAAGCTTGTGCGTGACGCGTCCAAGCGGATCTATGATCGCTGATATTCCCGAATAGCTTGCGCGGATTACTGGCAGGCCCGACTCGATCGCGCGTAGCCGCGCCATCATCAAATGCTGGTGAGGGCCGATCGAATCTCCGAACCAGCCGTCGTTCGTTATGTTGATTATGAATTGCGCTGATGCCGCGCCGGCGGTGTCCGGGAATATGATTTCATAGCATATCGACGGGGCGAATTTAACCCCCGCGATTTTCATCGCGCCTTGGTCGCGCCGCCCGAATCCGAATTCGCCCGGGACGGGCACAAGCTTTCCAAAAGGACTGAATTCGCCGAACGGAACCAGATGTCGTTTGTCATAAAGTTGGGTGATTTCTCCGCCTTGGAATACGAACATGCTGTTGAAGAATATGCCGGCTTCACGGCGCAGTCCTCCGAAGACCAAAGGCGCGGGCAGATCGATCGAAAAATCCGGCGTGACCAAATACGGATACGCGCTTTCCGGCCATACTATAAAATCGAATTCGCCGGGCCTGTTCGACAGTTCCATAACTATTTCAAAATTGTTTTGGGCCTGCCTGCGGTCGGATTTATATGCCTGCGGTATGGCGGGTTGAACTATGCGGACGGTCGGGTTCAAATCCAGATTATTGTGGTAATTGGCGACCCGCCATGTAGAAGCGACTCCTGTCGCGATAAGCGCCGCCGAAAAGAATAGTATGGGGATTAGCTTTTTCGATAATATGGCGGCACAAATCCCGGCGATTAAAAAGCTTGTCGTTATAATTCCTATGACGCCTGCCATATTCGAAATTACCGGCGTTTCGATGAAAATGCCGGCCAAAGGGTTCCATGGAAAACCGGTCAAAAACCAACCGCGCAGCCATAAAACAAAGGCCCATGCGGCCGCGAAATAGAACGGCCTTCTCCAGGTATTGTCCCGGGTCAAACCGGTAAGCCAAAAGGGCAGGCCGAACAATAATCCTCCGCCTGCGGCGATTCCGATCAATGCGAACGGTGCCAGGTATCCGAAAGTTTGCGCCGCCGTAGGGTCCACAAAAAACGAGTTCACCATCCATGACAGGCCAAGTATCGCATAGCCGGCTCCGAACCAAAAGCCGTCCTTATAGCCGCGTGCGAATCTGTATGCCAGGCCCAGGGCGGCGATAGTTGCCGGCCATAGATAATAGGGAGCGAAGCCGAAACTTGCCGCCGCGCCCAAGGCAAAGAACATCAATCCACGCCATTTTTCCCGTCTAATTTTTAACAGGATCTTGGCTTCGGTCGCTTCCATTTTTTTTGCGTCCGCGTCTTTGATATGGTCCATTCCTGCAAGGTGTAGCGCTCCGTGAATCAGCATACGGGCGGCGTGTGTTTTGAATGTTCGGGACGAAGACTCGGCCAGGATAGTGTCGTAAGATAAAACTATGTCGCCCATTATTTCAGGATCCCCGGTTTCAAATGACAGGACATTCGTAGGTTTGTCTTTGCCGCGCCATTGTTTGTTCAACTTTTGCATACCGGCGTCGTTGGTCAGAAGAACCGATACTTCCGCGTCCTTGTCGCCCAGCGCGGCGGTTATTATCTTTTTGTAATTCAGTTTTATCTTCTTCCAACGGTCATCTTGGATTGTTATCAGAACCTTCATTTTATGACTCCTCTGAGCGAACTTTTGTTGCCGCTTGTGATTTCTATATCAACTATTTTTCCCATAAGGTGCTCCGCGTCGTCCAGTACTACTTGCTGCATATACGGAGTGCGCGCTATGGCCTGGCCTTGTTTTTTTCCGGCCTCGTCTATCAGGCATGCAAGGGTCTTCCCGATTGCGTTCAGGTTGAATGCGCGGGTGTTCTCGTTAAGCAAGTCGTCCAGTTCTCGCAGGCGCTGCCGTTTTACGTTCTCGGGAATTTGGTTTGGCATTTTGGCGGCCGCTGTATAAGGGCGCGGCGAATATTTGTAAGTATAGGAATTTACAAAACCTATCCTCTGCGCTATATCCAAAGTCTGTTCGAAATCGCGGTCGGTCTCGCCTGGAAATCCTACTATAAAATCGCTTAGGATCTGTATGTCGGGGCGGACGGATCGAAACTTTTCTATTATGCTTATATACTGATCCAGGTCGTAAGGGCGGTTCATGCGGCGCAAAATTTCTGGCGATCCGGACTGAAGCGGCATATTGATTACCGGAAGAAGTTTGGGTTCCATACCGTGAAGCGCGATTATATCGTCGGTCATTTCGGTGGGATAACTGGACATGTATCTTATGCGTTTAACCGCTTCTATTTTTGCGGTTGCCTTTATAATATCGGCTAGGCTGGGTCTATAGCCGTTGACATTCTGTCCTAGAAAACATATTTCGACCGCGCCGTTAGAAGCTGCGGCCGTAACTTCCGCCATGACTGATTCCGGTGCGCGCGACACTTCGCGGCCGCGGGTATGCGGCACTATGCAATAAGTGCAGACATGGTCGCAGCCTTCCTGCACCGGTACATATGCGGTCGCGGTGTGTCTTGTATTGGCGGGCAGGGCGTCGAACTTTTCAAGCCCGGATAGGTCTATGTTCATATATTTGGACTGTTCCAATACTTCGGGAAGTTTATGGTAAGACTGCGGGCCCAGCACGAAGTTTAAGTCCCGGCATCGTTTGAATGCGTTGGCTCCCTCTTCGCGGGCCACGCATCCGACTATGCCAAGCAGCGCGTCCGGTTTTTTCGCCTTGGAAATACGCCCCAGCATCGAGAAAATTTTTTCCGACGCCTTTTCACGTACTGCGCAGGTGTTTAGAATTATCAGGTCGCTGTCCGGGATATCGTCGGTTTGTATCCATCCGGTTTTTAACAAAAGACTTGCGATTCGCTGTCCGTCATAGACATTCATTTGGCAGCCTAAAGTCTTTATGTAAAACTTCATGCAAGTTTTTTCGCCATAGTCTGATTGACTATTCCGGGGTTGGTGCGTCCGCCTGACTGTTTCATCACCTGGCCTACCAGCCATCCGATCACTCCGGTCTTGCCGGCCTTGTACTGGGCTACTTGATCCGGGTTTGCGGCTATGACTTCGTCTATTATCGCTTCGATCGCGCCCATATCGGTAGTTTGTTTAAGGTTATGCTTTTCGACTATTTCCAAGGGGGTTCCTTCGCCTGCAAGCATTCTTGCGAACACATCCTTTGCGATCTTTCCGTTTATCGTATTGTCCGCGATCATATCGACCAATTCGCCAAGATCGGCTGGCTTGATATTATGATCGGGATGCGCGAATAATTCTGAAATCATCCAATTAGCGACAGGTTTCGTGCGGCTGGATTTTCCAGCTACGGCCTCTTCGAACCAGTTCGATATTTCCGGCTTTTCGATCAATAATGCCGAGTCGGATTCCCTAAGACCGTATTCTTTTATAAACCTGGCTTTACGGGCCGAGGGCAGTTCGGGCAGGCTGGCGCGGATCGCTTGGATCTGTTCGTCGGTCACTATCAAAGGCAACAAGTCCGGGTCCGGAAATAGCGGCGCGGATTCTTTGGGGCGAAGGGATGATGTCTCTCCGGTGGCGGATGAATAACGGCGGGTTTCCTGTATAACCTCCTCGCCGGATTCGTACGCTTTGATCTGGCGCCGGGCTTCATATTCTATTGCGGCTTGGATGAATTTAAAGCTTGTCATGTTCTTGATCTCGCACCGGGTGCCAAAGCTGGAAGATCCGATTTTCCGCACCGACACGTTTATGTCGGCGCGCATGCTTCCTTCTTCCATATTGCCGTTCGAAGCCCCGACCGTCCGGGCTATCGCCTGAAGTTCGCGTAGATAATTTGCGGCCTCGGCCGGAGACCTTATGTCGGGCTTGGACACTATTTCCATCAATTCGACCCCAAGCCGGTTCAGGTCTACGAATGACTTGATCGGGTTCTTGTCGTGAAGAAGTTTGCCGGCGTCCTGTTCGATATGTATCTGCTGTATGCCAACGCGTTTCATATTGCCATGGTCGTCATGTATGTCCAAATAACCTTCGCCTACTAGGGGAATAGTTTGTGATATCTGGTATCCCGAAGGGTTGTCCGGGTAAAAATAAAGCTTTCGCGCGAATATGGATTCATTGTTTATTTTGGCGTTTATCCCAAGGCCCATCCTTATTGCTTGCTGGACGCAGAACCAGTTCGGAGTGGGTAATGTGCCCGGCAACGCCGCGTCGAAAAACGATACTTGCGAGTTCGGACGCGTGCCGGGTTTATAGTCCGCCGACGCCCCCGAAAATAATTTCGATTGTGATAATACTTCCATATGGGTTTCGATCCCGATCACCACTTCCCAGCCGTTTATTTCGTACATTATTTATTCTCCAATATTTTGCCCGCCAGCGATAGGCATCTTAAGTCGTCAAATCTTTTTCCCGCTATATGTATGTTTCCGATTGAAGTTACGGGATGGCCGATCAAATCGGGCAAGACTGATCCTAGGCGCTCGGTTATTATAAAATCATATTTTAAAAGCAAGGAATCTAGCTTGTTCGTAAGTAATTGGCGCGCTTTCAATGCCTGATCAAGAAGAGCTTGGTCCGACATTATCGCCGCGCCTTTAATTATTAGTTCTTTTGTTTCTTTTGTGAACCCTTGGGCGCGGGTCTTATAAAACATATCCACCGCGTCTTTTGTTCCTTCCGCGCGGAATCCGTATCTTACTCCGTCGTATTTTGCCAGGTTCGAGAAGGCTTCTACCGCCTGTATGGCCCGGTGAATGCAGCCTCTTTGAATTATATCCGGTTCGTTTAACTCGTCTTTTGATATTTTGGCGCCGCTTAAAGAATCAAGTTTGTCAATTCCTATAAGGCCGATTTTAAGGCCGGTAGTATCAAGCGGCGCATCAATCAATTTTGTATCTGCGCTGGTGGCGTCTTTTGGGTCAAATCCGGCGATAGTATTTAGAATTAGTTTTGCTTCATTGATATTTTTAGATGCTATGCAAGTGCCGTCCATCGAGCTGTTTCGCGATATAACCCCGAATCTTGACACCAATCCGTAGGTGGGCTTATGTTCTACGCAAGTTCTGTTTGTAATTTCATCAAGTGTTGCGGAAGATACGAGCGGCCCGCAAAATTCCTTGAACGGAGTAATTTTTTCAAATTTCGCCCCGGCTGCCGAAAGCTTTTCGTTGACGGTAGATTCGTACGGCGGTATAAAATTTTCAAGCATTCTGCTGCCGGCTGTGGTTTTTATTCCCTTTGTGCAGAACAGGTCGCTTATGAATAGGTTAAGGTCGCTTATGTTCATTTATTCTTCCTCGATCATTTTTGGTACTGCAAAATATGCGTTGTTTCCTACGTCCGGGGCATTCGACATAAGAGCTTCCAAGCAGTCGCCTTCGGTAACTGTATCTTCGCGAAAACGTTGAGGAATGACTGCCGGCGATATCATGGGCTTGACATTCGCGGTATCTATTTTGTTAATGCTTTTTGCTATCGCTTCTAAGTCGTCCATATTTAGCTTCTCTAATTCTTCTTCGGTTAGGGCTATGCGCGACAGTTCCGCGAATTTTTTCAGACTTGCTTTTGAAAATGACATGATTTATCCTTGTAAATAATAAAGGAAATATAACATTGATATTTTTGGATTTCAAGAAATTTATCGATATTTTGCCCCTGACGGGCCGCATTATGGCTATCGACTGGGGAAGCAAGCGCACCGGCGTCGCAGTCACGGATTCCGGTCGCGAATTTGTTTTTCCGCGCCCGGCGGTACTGCCGGGAGATATTGCGGTCGAAGACGATTTCATGGGCATTTTGATAGGTCTGCCGGCACCCGGAAAAACTGCGGATAGAATAATGGAATTTGCTGAAGGATTGACGGCCAGGACGGATATTCCGATACTTATGTATAACGAGGCTTTGACAAGCAGCGCCGCCGAAGGTCGTCTGCATGATGCGGGAATCAATTCAAAAAATCAGAAGGGCAGGCTGGATTCAGTGGCCGCGCTTGTTATGTTGGAGGAATTTTTAGGGAGATTAAAAAATGAGCAATAACATAATTTATCTAAGACGCGACTTGAATAACGACGAGGCGGAAAAATTAATGAGCGAACCCGTGCTTGCCGTAGATACCGAGCTTAGCGGAATCGACGTCGAAAAAGACCGCCTGTGGCTGGTGCAGATCAAGGGCGCCGGACCGGAAATATTTCTTGTTCAGATCCGCGACGAACTGCAGTATCCGAACCTTAAACGTGTTTTGCAAAATCCCAAATCGGTCAAGATATTCCACTATGCCCGCATGGACGTTCTTATGATTTACAAATACCTTGGCGTTTGGGCCATGCCCGTATTCTGCACCAAGATTGCGACTTTACTGGATCGTCCGAATAAGGGCCATGCGCTTCACAATGTCTTGAAGGAAATTTTTAAAATCCAAATGGAGAAGCAGGAATGCCTTTCGGATTGGAGTCTTGACCTGAATAAAGACCAGCAGGAATACGCCGCGCAGGACGTGCTTCACCTGCATGATCTGAAACGGGTCTTGGAAGACGGGTTGCGGGACAAGAACCGCTTGGGGCTGGCTTTGGACTGCTTTGCCTTTTTAAAAACGCGCATCCTGCTTGATCTGGATTGGGGGCTGCGCGATATTTTCGCCTATAACCCAAAGCATGGGGACGGATTTTCCATACGGGGTACCTAGAATTTGTTCTTGACAAAATTATTAATTGATGCATATTAACGGCATCGAGGTGACAATCATGTATACCGAGCCGCGTATAGTTAACATTATTGATTGGCAGAATAGAAGCCGCGACGCCGATACTTGCGTCAAGTGGCTTTTGCTTGATAAGTTCCCTTTGGCAGGAAATGACGTTCTGTTTGTGGGTGGCGGCAAAGGATGTTATTCTTCATTTTTTCGCGATCACGAGGTTATGGCTCCGCTTAATATTACCAATATAGATCTGCATATCGACGAAATTTTAGCGGCGCGTAATCCGTCCATAACAAGCATTCAGGCGGATTTTACTGATTACGACGGTTTCGGGCTTGGGCAATTCGACGAGATAGAGGCCGTATTTTCACTTCCCGTCTATGCGGTGCATTGCGCTCAGGTAGAACTTTTTATTTTAAAATCCATGCTGTGTCTAAGGCCGGGCGGCAAGCTGCGCGTCAGCGGACCGAATAGTTTCAGAAGTAATTGCAATATACGACAGAATCCCAAATTTGGTAGAAATTTCCCGGCATTCAGCCGTATATGGTCGAAATACGAGGAAATGATAAACTACGTTATGTCTTGCGGTATGGCGTCCGAACATTACCTGGTGGGCTGCGGTTGCAATAGTCACCACCGTCTTGAAACAAGGCTTGATGTGATAACCAAATCCGACCGGAATACGGATTTTTTAAACCGGCGGTTCAAGGATAGGATAGATTACATTATAGATAGGTCGCTTGTGCCATCCTACGAAGTCGAGTTTAAGGATAAATTCGGAAATCTGGTGACTTTGTCCTATGGCGGGGAGAGCAGATAGTCATGCCCTCGGCTAACAAGATAATAGTGAACAATGTGTTGTCCCAGTACAGGAAGCGCGACGCGGACATTTACAACAAGCGGCTGTTCGTTCATGAATTTTCGTCGTTCGGAAAAGACATACTTCTTGTCGGCGGAGGAGTTGGCTGTTACCAAAATAGTTTTTTAATCTACTTTGAAGGGTTGAAGTTTACCAATATAGACCTTCATATCGATCCTATGATGCATCAGAAATTTGCGCAGATTAAAAGCATTCAGGCCGATTTTACCACCTATGATAATTTTGTTCCCAATATGTTCGACGAAGTTTGGGCTTTATATTCCCTTCCTCTGTACGCCATGTCGCCCGAGGCGTCGAAATTGTTCGTCCTAAGGTCAATGCTGTGCCTTAGGCCAGGCGGATGGCTTCGGGTCGGAGAGCCGGTAGAAGTCAATGTATGCGACAGGGTTCGTTATATGTATGGAGAGAATTTTCCGGAATTCGGTCCGATAATGGAAGGGTATGAACGAGCGGTGAAATTTGTAAAGGATATGGGCGCGACTTACAAAGAACTGGTGTATAATTCGAATCATACGACGGAAAAAACGGACTTGTTAAGAAAGCCTTATCGCGATTCCCATGAATTCGACCTGGCGGTTAAAAACGAAATAGATTTTATTTCGGCCGCAGCATCGATCCCGGCTTTCGACACCGATGCGTACAAGTGCGTAAACAACAAGGCGGTCAGAATATCTTACGGCGAAACGGTCAGATAGGCTGTATCGTTTCGACGCATTCGACTGCATAGTCGTTCACAGAATATATTCCGAATTTCACGACTTCCGGAGCGGTTATGTCCGCTTCCAATTCGCACTCCAAACCGGCCATGGCCAAAGCCTGTGCTTCCAGTATGCAGGTGTCTTTCAGCGAGTACATGGTTTCCGGGCATACATAGTCGTTCGCGCGCGCGGCGGCGGTAGCAGCGATAGTCGTCAGCGCGGCAAGCAATAGATATTTTCTCATTCTATCTCCTTTTTGTCGGAAGCATTATAGAAAATATATTTGCGCCGTTATATAGGTATGAATTCGTTAAAACTCGAATCTTAGGCCGGCAAGGATCGATCCGTAGAGCGAGTAGGCTCCGCGCGTTTCGACAAGCGCCTGCTCCATCCCAAGCGGGTTGCTAAGCTTGAATTGCGTCTTTGGGGCCAAGGTTACTTTCGCGCCAAGCTCGAGAAATGCGAATCGGTTAAGCCCGTAAGAGAATCCCGCCGCAGCGGCCGCCGCGAATCCGTTGGACTGGGTTTCCGATAAGAAAAACGCGCCGGTGGCGGTGTCTTCGAAAGCAAGACCCAGGACGGTGCCGTCCAATACACCGGAATAATCGAACGCCGATACGATCGCATCGGTCGATGCGTATCCGATGCCAAGGCCGATATAGGGCATCAGCTGTCCGGGTCCGCGCGCGCCTTCAAAAAAATCAAAATAAATCATGGCCATATATATATCGGTGGAAAGCTTGCTGGACATCGATATAACATCCAGGTCCGGAAGCAGCATCGAAGCGGGCGCCCCGACCGTCACTACGTCCCCGCCCAAAAGCGGAGTCGAATTGTACGAGCTTTCGGATATCCTGTCCCATGACGCCTCGATCCTTATGTTGTTTGCGTTAGGCAGCACGCCGCCTATCGCAAAATTCGTTGTCCAGGTTCTGATCTCTAAATCCTTTTGCGGCTTTAAGTCTCCGAAATTTATAACGCCTATGGGCGCCCAACCTTCGGTAGGCGTGGGCGAGCCCATCTGTATCCATAATTCTTCGTTTACTACATATCCGGTCGAAAGTCCGGTTGATGGATCAAATTCAGCGTAAAATGGAATTGACGTCATGCCGCCAAGCGAGTTGTTAAGCCTGCCGCCGAAATTCATGGCCAAGCCTCCGCGGGCGGCTATATAGAATCTTCCGCCGTCGTCGCGGTCCGTTAGGGCCGTCCAGTTCGCGTTCGCACCAAGTGGCGCCAAGCCTATTGCGGCAAGCATTAAAAATTTTGTTAATTTCATATAAACACCCTCTACATTACACAGTATATTATATCACAAAATGCGCCGCGAAGCTAACCTAAAAAGCGAAGCGGCGCATACGTTATAGAACTTTTAAGGATTGGGTTATGATCTGATCAAGCGGCGCGTCGGGATTCTTATCAAGTATTTCGCGCACCGCCGGGACGATCGCTATGCGCTTGTACCCAAGCCCTTCCAAAGCCGCCACCGCGTCCGTCATAATATTTGACTCGATCTCGGGGGTCGCGCCAGCCGCCAAGTTCTTTATCTTTGATTTCAGTTCGGTCACTATCCGCTCGGCCACTTTTGGACCGACTCCGGGGGCGGCCGTGAAACTGGTCTTGTCCTGTGCGGCCAAAGCTTTGATTATGTTTGATGTGGAAAGAGTCGTCATTATCGAAAGCGCGGCCTTTGGGCCGACTCCCTGCACCGAGGTCAGCAGGTTGAATATCCCTTTATCGTCGTTGCTCAAAAATCCGAACAGGCGGATTTCATCCTCGCGCACATGGGTTTCTATCCATAGCGTTGCCGGGTTGCCAGGGGACAGCCTTGCCGGAGTCCATACCAAATATCCGACGCCGCCTACCATTATTATCGCTTGGTTGTCTTGAACCGTATCAATAATTCCTTGAATTTTTCCAATCATTTTATTATCCTCTTAGGGTTATTATAACTTAAAACGACGGGGTAGTAAAGTGGCGGGACATTCTAAATGGGCTAACATACAGCATCGCAAGGGAGCCCAGGACAAGGCGCGCGCAGGGCAGTTCACAAAACTTGCGCGCGAAATCACCATGGCGACAAAGTTGGGGGACGCGAATCCTGACAACAATCCTCGCTTGCGTCTTGCCATTTATCAGGCGCGGAAACTCAATATGCCGAATGACAATATAAAACGCGCGATGGACAAGGCCACCGCCGCGGGCGGAGAAAATTACGAGCAGGTAAGATACGAGGGATACGGCCCGGGATCGGTCCCGATCATAGTCGAGGCTATGACGGACAATCCGCGCCGCACTGTTCCCGAAGTTCGAAGCGTCTTCACTAAAAACGGCGGCAATATGGGAGAATCCGGCAGCGTCGCGTTTATGTTCAACCGTATCGGTATGATAGTTTATCCGAAATCGGTCGCGTCCGAAGATGCCATGTTCGAAGCCGTGATCAACGCGGGAGGCGAGGATTTGGATACATCCGACGAGGGTCTGTACATAGTGACCGCGGCCACGGATAATTTTATGCAGGTCCTGGGCGCGTTGCAGGCAATATTCGGCGAAGCTTCAAGCGCCGAGCTTACGTGGATTCCGACCGCTCCGGCCGAGCCTTCCGAAGAGGATATGGTCAAAGTCGAAAAACTGATCGCAGCTTTGGAAGACTTGGACGATGTTCAGAAGGTGTTTGCGGGACTGTAATTATCTTTTTGAAAACTTTGCCCAAATATTCTTAAAATGGCCGTTGGATTTTTGCAATTCGGAAAAAGTTCCGCGTTGCACTATTTTTCCTTTGTTGAACACGTATATTTCGTCGAAAGAATCCAGAAGATTCAGTTTATGAACCGAGAAGATCAAAATCTTGTCTTTAAATTTTTTTGATATTTGATCCATAATCGTCCGTTCGGTCAAACCATCGACCGAGCTGGTGCATTCGTCGAACAACATTATCCCGCTGTCTTTTCCGGCAAGCAATCCGCGTGCAAGCGCAAGGCGCTGCTTTTCTCCGCCGGATAAATTCACTCCCTTTTCGAACAGGTGGGTGGCAAGCCCTTTAGGCAGACGTTCCATGACCGAATCGAATTTGGAAATTTTTACCGCTTCTTCTACGTCTTTATGGGAATATTTTGCGCCTACCGATATGTTATATTCGATCGTGTTTTCGAAAAATTCCGGGTCTTGCGGTATATAGATCGAATGGCCGTCCAAGTGCGATATATGTTTCGCGCCGACGTTGGGTCTTAGGATTCCGCGTATAAGCATCATAAAAGTGGATTTACCCGAGCCGCTTGCGCCCACCAATGCGATTTTCTTGCCGCGTTTGGCGGTGAATTCAAAATCGTTTATTTCAACTGCGGGAGATTTCGCGTCACCGTATCTGAAGCTTAGGCTCCTGATGTTAAACGAGTTCGGCGCGCCGCGGGATTTTTTGGATGATATGTCCTGGTGCGGTTCCTTGAATATAACGTCCGCCTGTCTTATTGTTATTCCATTTTCAACCATTTCGTCGTATGTTTCGGCGAAATCGAAAAAATTGTCGGCGGCGCGGCTTAGATAAAGTTTAAGCGCCACCAGCACTCCGATATTTATGACGTTTCCGGACCGGTACGAGTCGTACGCGTGCCAAAGGATCATTGCATACCCCAGCACTATTATGCTGATCACCATAAACGACCACTTGCGCTGGTTTACCATAGTGCTTTTATTAAAATCTGGGTATATAGCTTCGTTGGTCGCTTCTATATTCGCTTGGGTTTTTAGTCCAAGCCTTAGGCTTAGGATCGTTCTCATGTTTGATACGTAGTCTTGGAACACGCTGCTAAGCTTTTGGCTTTTCACATGAAGGTTCGCCCACAGGACTGAAAGTTTGCCGTTCATGAAATGCACGAACGCCACCAGGATCATAAGCCATATCGAATAGACCGCGGCCATTTTCCAGTTCAGTAAATATAAATACACTATTGCGAAAGTCAGACTAAATACTATGTTTATGTATGCGTCGATTTTCGATATGAATGTCGATATGGCGCCTTTGGCGGCGTTTATTATATGGATCGATTTTCCCGAATGGTTGCTGTTGTGCCATGATTGGCCCAGCTTTCGCATATGCTTGTAAGCGCTTAGCGTAAAGCGTTTTTTAACGCGGAATAATTCGCGATCCCTTGCTATTCGGCTTGCCTGGCGCACAAGAACATGCCCCGTATGCGTCGCGCACATGGCAAGCATGAATATTACGAAAGTCTTAAATTGAAGGTGTAGGGGGGGGGGTGGAAAGATCGAGGCTGGATATGGCGCGGCCAAAAAGCATTGGCCCGGCAAGCGCAAGCCCCGTCGAAATCATAAAGCCCGCCGTAAACAAAGCCACGCGCCATTTATTTGCGTATTTGAAAGATGTTTTGGCAAGGATTAAAAGATTTATCATACTGGGATTATTTCAAAAATCAGGAATAAATTCAATGAATAATTGCCGATTTATAGGATCTAATAATTAGCTTGACAAAATACGGGGGGGGGTAGAATACGGCGTTAGATTAAACGAATCGCAAAAAATAGGAGGCGAAAATGAAGTTAATGACCAAAGAGCAGTTTGAAAAGAAGCATGGGCGCGTTTATCACAATGGGATCCATATTGATCATGCGCCTAACGACGATTTGAAAGCAGAGTTGCTTGCCGAATATCAGCCCGAGCACAGGTGGATGATAGCCAAACATTTTCCTGGTAGTCATTTTTGCTCGCTGGGCCTGCATGATCTGAAAATCATTTTTGATAATCTTAAAGAAGAAACCAACGCGAATGTAATTCATTATTATTTGAGATATTTGGATCACAGATATTTCAGCTGTGGCTGGGGATGGTTTTCGCGCGGGGGACAGGGGCTTTCCACGCATAATAGGTCTGTTTCGGATATCGATAAGAACGAAAGGGCCGAGGGTGTAAAAGTTATAAAACTGTTCAAAGAAAAATTCCAAGAATTCGGATATTATCCAAAATATGGAAAAATGCAGTATATGAACGACTTGATAGTTATATATGGCGGAAAAGTGGATAATGCGCGCGAGGATTCGGAAGCAAGAAAAAGGCTTAGGGATAGAGAGATCGCAAGCGACAACGATGAACTGATCGATCAAAAAGTTAGATCCATGTGCGACCAAGGCGAAAACACCTGTGATAAAAACGATAAATACGGCCATGACGTGTTCGATCGCCAAAAAAATATAGAAACAAAGGAAGACTTAAAAAACTGGCTATTTGAAGTGTCGGCCGTCATAGGTCTCATAGCGACGCCCACCAAAACTTATCCCGATATGATGACTATGAAAACATTCCGGAAGGTTCTTGAGATGTTTAATATAGACTTGTCGGATATCATGACGGACGACCGCGGAGAATTGGTTCCGTTCGAATCATACGAAGAAGACGACAAGATACATGAAATTGTAAGCTTCTTCCGTCAAGCGAGCCGCCGTGTGGACTGCCTATTGTTTGCCAATATGAGGGATATTAAAAAACCCGGCGTGGTTCAGAGTATCAAAAATGCGGTATCAAAATCTGTCCTGTCACCAAGTCATTGAACGGGTGGTGGTTTGAGAACGGCGATCACCGAACTGATCCCGTTCCGTCTGTCTTAAAATTTGAAACTGGTCGGTCGATATTATTCTTAAGACGAAGGTGCCGTCGGTCCGCTCGGACAATACTGGTATAATCCGACTCTCGTGCACTCCGCTGTCAATCAATACTTGGTTGATTATGGCAAGTCGCCGCGCGGCAAGCCGTTTCGCGTCGGTGTTTCGCACTGCGTCTTCCGACACGGAAATCTGTATCGCGCGCTTGGGGTTGTTGGCAACCATAGCCGCGTATTCGCTTAAGATATTGAAGTTGTCCTGAGTCAGCGCGCTGTCGTTGTTGGCAAAGCTCATCCTGATTTCAAGCGTGCGGGGCTGCGCAGCGCTTGCGTTGATTGATTGGTTGCCGACGAATCCTTCCCTGACCGTAACTTCCCAATTATCCGACGCCATATCGAAGTCATCCATCGGCGAGAAAGTCGACAAATGTCGGTTTTCCGATATATAAGCCTTTTGGAACGCCTGCTTTAACGCGCGCGGGCTAAGCTGGTTTATATTCTGCGGTTCGGGATTTTTCAGTGCGAATTCTTCGCGCGGAGCTACGCGCACCACGGGTTTTGTTTCCAATACGCGCTGGCGCTGGTCTTGCGAAGGTTCCGCGGTTCTGGCCGTCAAAGTCGCGCCGACATTTGGGGTGGGGGCGGCCGATATTACTTGTTCGCGCACAGGCTGCGGTCGCGGTGCCGCAACTCGCGCGGCTGCGCGCTCGTTATTTTTATTCTCGATCATTTTGGCTATAGCGTTGTCCAACTGGGCCTGGCGGTTATGCGCGGGCCGCACGGCCGGCCTTTGCGCTACGCGCGTAGGCTGCTGAACCTGCGCTTGTCTTATTATAGGAACCGGAAGCGGATCGGGCGGGAGAACTTCGGGCATAGTCGCAGCGCGCGCTATGCGCGGGGCGGGGGTGCCAAGCAAGCTTTCTTCCGGCAGTTCGAAATCGTCGTGAAGCCGCACGAATTCGTGAGCTTGCGGCATGCGTATAGCGGTCGGCGCCGCGGCGGGTCTGGTTGGAGGAAGCTGTTGCGGCGGTCTGGATTCAAAGTCGCCTTGCTGCCTTTGACCGCTGACCCACAATTCCGAATTGGGGCGGCGCGGCAGCAGCACGTCGGCGGATTGATTATTCTGCGGCTGTTGAATCGGGCGCGGGGCGGGGCGGCTTGTCACCGATCGGGCCGATGCAGTCGCCGGAGTTTCTTTGGACATAATGGTTTTTACGCCGAACAGTTCTTTTGCCGAAACCGGACCGCGTTCAAGTGACACCGACGGCAGACGCGCGGCGGCCACGGCTTGGAACGAAGCAAGCGCCGCAACTATCGCAAAGATGCCGATTTTATTCCCCTTCATGCCATAATTGTACCTTAAATCGGCATAGCTGGTCAATGGCAAAATATCTTGCGCGCGATGCGCCCGTGGTGTATTATTGCACAATGAAGAAATTTAGAATTCAAAAAAGATTATCCGCTTATCAGATGGATCCGACCGGAAGCCTGCGTCCCTTGATGCTTATGAACGAGCTGCAGGCCGCGGCAGATATTCATGCCGAGGAAATAGGCTTAGGCGTGTCATTTTGCCGCGAAAACAGCCTTGCCTGGGTCGCTTTATTCTTCCATGTGGATATTCCGAAAATGCCGAACGCCTCGAACGACATAGTGATCGAAACCTGGCCCAGTTCTCGCGAGGGGGGGCTTCGCGCAATCCGCGATTTTTTGATCACGGACGCACAAACGGGCGAAGTCTTGGTTCGCGCCACAAGCCAGTGGGTGATGATAGACATGATGACGCGCAGGCCGGTGGCTTTCGCTGAAAGGATTCCAAACCTGGTCGAGATTAACGAGCGCGCGCTTGATTTGCCTTTTGAAAAATTTCCCGATTTTGATCCGAATTCCTCGCAGATTGTCGCTCGGCGTTATGACGACTATGACTTGAACCAGCACGTCAACAACGCCGTCTACGCGGTCTGGGCCACCGAAGCTCTTGGCGTGGAATTCCGCGGAAAACACAGGCTGCGCGGCATTTCGCTGAACTTCAAGCGCGAAATTTCATTCGATGTTAAGGAGTTGAATATCGAAACGGCTTATAAGGATAAAAAGTCCGCCCACCGCATATCTTCGGAAGGCGTAATTCACGCTTATGTCGTCTGCGATTGGGTCCCAAGATAAATTCTTTCAAGTTTGTCATATTGGTATTTCGCCGAAGCGCGCGCGGCGCGGCTTGGCGCGATGCGGCTGTAAATTTTCCATAGGAATTTCCTTGTCCGCGGAAAATTCGCCAGCTGGATAAGGTTTATGAAATCCGCCGCCTCGACTATGTGATTGTTTTTTTGATCGCGCAGGTCCTGATACCACGGAGCGTGCGAATACATATCCATATATTTTTTCAGAAACTTCCTTGCGTATTTTTGGGGCCGGAACTTCATGCCGAGATCCCGCATATTATTGTCCTTCAAAAACTTCCGGAAATATTCCGTCATGCCGACTATGAACGGGCCGTTCGGATGCGATACGGCAAGGAAATTATGGTACGCTTTTATAACCGCGCATTCCGCGCCCGCCGCCTGGTTCAGCATGAACTGTATGTTAAAGGCTTCGGTGCGGTTCAGCATTATGATTTTTTTTGGTTTTAGCCCCGCTCCGAACACTATGTTGTGAAGCGCCGATCCGTTTATGCCCGCTATTTCCTCGGCTCCGATCGTTATGGCTATCTGTTCGCGCATAGGCAGCGTTTCCGGGCAATATGTTATGAATCCGTTTTTATTGAATATTTTTTCGACGTCATCCTCGCCCAAGGTTTCGGCTTTTTTCTTGGTAAGTTTTTTTCGCGACATATAGATCTTTTTATGCGCCCCGGGCGTCACATTCGCGGCGGCGGCTTTGAACGGGACAAGAAAATCTTCCGTAAAATCGGTGTTTGGCAGACTTGACAGGCTTGGTACGGCAAGCTTTCGCACTTTCAAAACCTGGTTCGTGATCTTTATCTTTTCTATCGGTATGCCGCATAGTTCCAAAAAATCCAGCATATAGTCCGGGATCGGAAACTTCCAAAGCCATACGAATATTATGCCGTCGAATTTATCCGCGTTCTGCAGGTAATAGTAAATGCGCGCGGTGCTTTGCGATAAAAAATGGCCGTAGTGGTTTATCAGCTCTCCGCCCCAGACAAGCGCGGTGTCGGCGAAAGGCGGATTTTCGGGAAGCTGGCTTGTCATTTCCATATGCGGTTCCCACATATTGGATCCCATGACGTAACTGCCGTCTTCGCGGAAAATTCCCGCGTCCTGTCTTGGAAAATCCGGTCTGTCTTTTGGTTTTACTACCGGCTCGATTATTCCGTTGTTAAGTATTTCCGCCGTGTTTTTTCGGTCCGATTTGTAATCGCGGTTCCAGTGGTCCAGATTCCACTGCACTTGTTGCGGGCAATAGGATGTGACTTTCGGCATGGCGCGGCCTTAAGGTAGCAGGGGCGACCAGGACGGCGCGACCGCATTGCCTGGGGTCGGTATCTGATACATATTCCTTCCCATTATATCGACCGACATTATACGGCTTGTTCTATTATCGTCGCGGTCTGTGGTCGTGAACACAAGCCGCCTGCCGTTCGGCGCCCAGTTCGGAGCTTCCATAAACCAGCCGCTGGCCAGCGTTCGCTCGCTCCTTCCCTGAGGCGTCATGATCCCGATCGAGAACACGTCGCGATGCATTCTTGTAAAGGCTATGAAATCTCCGCGCGGTGACCAAGCGGGAGTCGCGTATCTGCCCGTGCCGAAAGATATGCGCTTTTCGGACAAGTCTTTTAGATTCATAATATGTATCTGTTGCGCGCCCGATCTGTCAGAATTAAAAGCCAAAAATTTTCCGCAGGGCGAGTATGAAGGAGAAGTGTCTATGATCTCGCCGAATGTCAGCTGGCGCAGGGATTTTTCTTTAATATCGTATTCGTAAAGATTGACGCTCATGTCGTTCACAAGGCTTAGCGCGATTTTATTTCCGCAGGGCGAAAACCGCGGCGCGAAATTCATGCCGCCGAAATTGCCTAGGCGTCTTTGCTCGCCCGTTGTTAAATCAAGCGTCCAGACCGAAGGCTCGTCATTTCTATAGGACAGGAATATCAGCGTGTGCATATTGGGCGAGAAATAGGGCGAGCCTACCATAACGTCCGAACCGGAAAGGTATCTTTGATTATGTCCGTCGTGGTCCATAAGCGCAAGCCGTCGCCTGCGGTTCGTCTGCGGGCCTTCTTCCGCTATGAATGCTATCTGCGTGTCGAAATAGCCGCCTTCTCCGGTAAGTCTTTTATATACTTCGTCGCCCATTATGTGCGACAGACGCCTCTTTGATTTGTCGGTCGCCACCAGGCTTTGCGCCTCTATCTGCTCTTGGCTGTCTATGTCCCAAATGAAGAACTGAAGTCTAAGCCTGCCTGTTCCGGCGCGGCTGATTTTCGTCTGAATAAGAGCCTGGGTTCGTATCAGCAGCCAGTCGTCAAAGCTTGGCAATTCTCCGAATTTTAACTTTTCCGGAAAGCTTTCGGGATCCAGCATACGGAACAAACCTGTCGATTCCAGATTTTTGCGCAAGACTTCGTTCAAATACTTGGCGTTTTCTGATAAGGCCTTGTTGTCCGGCTCGAACGGGACTATGGCGATGGGTATTTGCGGCGCGTTGCCCGCCACTATATCTACCACCAACTGAGCGTGTGCCGTGTAAAAAATAGCCATAAACAAAGCAAAACAGAATATTTTCTTTATCATTCGGGCATTTTAATACTTTGACAATAAAAAAGCAAACGATTATAATAGAGCGATATGTCTGGAAAGATTGTGCCGCTTAAAGTTCCCGCCACCATGGACGGAGTGAAACTGGATCGGTTCCTTTTAAGGAACTTTCCGGCTATGCCGCGCGCCGTGTTTCATAAAATCTGCCGCTCGGGCGAGCTGCGCGTAAATTCCAAAAGGGCAAACGGCAGCGAACGCCTTGCGGCGGGCGATTTGGTTCGCGTGCCTCCTATGATGAACGAATTCGTGAAAATACAAAAGTCCGAGGACGGATCGGGATTTTCCATGTCCGATCTTGAAGAGTTGCGGCGCGCGATCGTATATAACGATAAGGACATGGTCTTGTTCAACAAGCCTGCGGGACTGGCTTGCCAAGGCGGCACCGGGATCAAAAAATCCATGGACAAAATGGTGACCGCTTTGTTTCCGCACGACACGGTTATGCCCGTGCATCGCTTGGACCGCGAGACAAGCGGGCTTATAGTCTTCGCCAAAAATCTTTCGGCCGCGCAAAACCTGTCCCAGCAGCTTCAGGAAAGATCCGCGTCGAAAGTTTATATTGCGGTTCTGGCCGGCGACGTCAAACCGAAAAATGGCGTGATCGAGACCGACTATGAAAAGCCGGCGGTGACCGAGTATAAAGTCTTGGGAAATATTCCAGGCAAAATGACTTTGGTGGAATTCAGACCTTTGACCGGGCGCACTCATCAGCTTAGACAGCACGCGGCGAAAGAATTGAAAGCCGCCATATTCGGCGACGATCTTTACGGCTTTAAGGGCGACTTGGCCAAGTATAAATTCGGAAAGATCGGCGGGCTTCATTTATTGGCGAAGAAATTATCCCTAAAGCATCCCGCTACGAATGAAGTCATGGAATTTTCCGCAACATTGCCCGAATTTATGATAGAATCGGTTAAAGCGCTGGAGTTATGAGGAAAAACAAACCCAATATATTTTTTAGAATATTCCGCCGTTTTGCGATAAGCTTTAGGCTGCTGATCCTGACGCTTATGGCCGCGGTCGCAAGTCTTGGCATCTATATTTACACCACCGATCCGAACCTATACAAGGACCGAATCATTTCGGAAATTCATAAGTCTTCCGGAGTGTCCGTCGACAAATGGGGCCACGTGTCCTGGGATATTTCTCCGCGTCCCGTAATATCGTTCGAGGATGTTTACGTATCCTTCGAAGGCAATGCCGCGTCGCTTAAAAGAATGTCGGTCCGCATAAACCTTATATCGCTCTTACGCGAGCGCGTGTCCATCGAGCAAATAGCGATAAATAATCTTAAGCTTGAAATTTCCGAAGACATGAAGCCCGGGTCGCGCGGGCCCGTCATAGAGGGCGGCGGCGAAAGGCTTATACAAAATATCCCTGCGCGCGAATTGATTTTGCGCAACCCCGTCATAAAATTCGGCGGCGAAACTTACGCCCCCCAGCTGCTGCGATTGGTGATAGATCGCAAGTCCAGCTCGGACAGTTTGCAACTTAGGATAATATCCGGCGGCGATGTTTACGATATTCGCGCCACCGTCGCTCCGCTTAACGCCGAGCGTCGGGTCTATCCGATTCGCGCCACCGCTTTGGGCCGCGGTCTTGACCTTACCGCCGATCTTGCGCTTGAACGGACAAGCCTTGTGCCGATCGACTTCAAATTGCGCGGCACGGTCGTGGACACTTCGAATATTCTTGGAAAACTTGGATTGGAAATTCCCAAAATCATGCCGGTGAATATCATAGCGAACGGAGGGTTCGGGCATCACGACGTCACTTTCCGGCGCCTTGAAATCAAGTCGGCCCTGCCGCGCGGAGGCAGCGGTTTAACCGCCGTCGGAGAACTGAACTGGGGTCGCGCGCGGCCTTACGCCAAGCTGGATTTGAAATCCGATAGACTTGTTCTGGGTGAAATTTTTCCAACTCTGTATAACAAGCCCGTTCCATGGCAAAGGCCCACGGATCGTCCGCTTAACGTATTCAAGGATTCGCCTATGCCGGTCGGAATATTGCAGGCTTGGGACGGTTGGTTCAAGTTGGATGTCAAATCCTTGGTCGTATACCGCGAGCTGAACATATCGGGCATCAAAGCCGAGGGCCTTCTGAAAAACCACGAATTCGCCGTGCTGGGATCGACTACGACTTGGGGCGGAAAATCCGAAACAAGTTTGCACGGCATTATAGAGGACGGAAAAATCTATGCCGCGGCCGAGGGGCGCGGGGAACGAGTTCAGGTGGCTCAGCTGCTTGCCGAGCTTAGGAATCCCGATCTGATCTCGCGGCTTCCGGCGAATTTCCAATTCGTGGCTCGCGCCGAAGGCGGCGACCTTACCGGTCTTATGAGCACCGCGACCGGCCGTTTGCAAGCCAGGTCTTCGGGCAGGGGATTCGCCCACAAGGATCTGGTGTCCCATATATACGGCAAGGACTTTTTAACCAGTCTTGGCGGCGACGTGCGCGATTTGTTCCGGTCCAACCGAGACGAGGATCAAGTCAAAATCGACTGCGCCGCCGTCAACCTGAAAGTTCGTAACGGCCTAGCCGAAACCCGCCACGGCATAGCGGTCGAAACCAGCGTATTCAACATAAACGTCGCGGGCGACATAGATCTTGGCCGCGAGACCTTGCGCGTGAATATGACTTCGCGCCCCGTCTCGGGCCTGCGCCTTAGCGTTACCGGAGACTTGATCAGCCTAATGGAATTTTCCGGCAACCTGGCCGAGCCTTCGATTACTCTTAACAGTTCCGGCGTGTTGAAAAAGACCGCTCACATGGGGGTCGGAGCGGTGGCGGGCCTTGCGCTTGCGCCTTTCACCGGCGGGGCAAGCCTTGCTATCGGAGCGGCCGGCGGCTGGATCGGGGGCAATTTGATTTCAAGCTGGCTGGCCGACAACAATCCATGCCGCACGGCTTTCGACGCCTCCAGCGCCCCGGTCAAGCGAAACGATCCGCGCTTTATGAGAATCCCGTTGGCCGACGCAATGCAGGAGATCAGGGACGAGGCGAACAAGCGGCTTGCCGGAAACTGATTTTTATGATATAATTCATTAAATCTAGTAGGATAGGGAGTGTCTTATGAGGAAAATTATATTAGGAGTTTTCGGACTTGTCATAGCCGTAACATCAAGCGACGCCGCCGTGTTGCGCGGACAGGCCATGGTCGCGGGAAGGGCTAATCAGCCGGGCTTGGTGAATATTGTGCGCGCGGCTGGTACGCCCGACGCCGCAAGGTCTGCGGTCGACGTCGCGACGATGGATGCTATGGTTCAGGTTGTGAATCCCAATACCGGAAACGTCATGTTGGAAAGCTTTTTACCGGACGGCACCACTCTTTATACAGACCCTATGACCAACGAAAAATTTGTGATGGTTGACGGAGCTTTGGTGGCTTATATAGATGAAGACGACCGCATGATTCCGCATCTTAACGTGACGGTCCGCGAAGCGCGCGAAGTTTGTACCAATGTCAACGCTCATGGCTTCGAGGGCGAGTTCAACGAATTGACTTTCGAATGCATGGTGCCGATCGTAGCCTTGGGTCAGAACGGAAAAGTCATATCCAGCGGTGACGGAGATGCGGTCGCGTTCTATCCGTTCGGTTCGGTCGTGCAGTGCAACGCCAACACATTTGACAGCATCCGCGTCATGAGGCGCACTTCGCAATATGTGATCCCGGCCTTGATAGTCGGCGGCGCGGGTGTCGGCGCTGCGGTCGGGCATTTCTGGCCGCGTGGAAATTGTCCGGAAGGATTTGTAAGCGCGAATAATCGTTGCGTGCAATGTCCGGAAAATTATGTGCCGGTCCCGGATCAAAATATTTGCATTAATCATCAAACCGAAAGAATAGCCGTTATGAAAGAATCCAAAGGCGGAACCGTAACTGATCTTAGACCGACGCGCGCCGAAGACCTGCAGCGTTTGGCTAATCAGAATGCCGCCTCTGCGACTTCTGTTTCGGCACCAAGGTCCGGTACGTCCGGCGAAAAATTTACAGAGTTTCAAAAGGAGCTGGACGAGTTGGACGAACGGTTTAAAAAGGAAGATATACAATTTTGGTGCGACGCCGCTCCGCGGAATTTAAGGCACGAAATAGGTAGCATATTTACTTCAAGCAAGACATGGAATTGTTTGGCTCAGAGCGAATTTGCTTCGATTTATAGGGCTGACGGCGCTTCGCCTCAAGTCTTTTTGACATCATTGTCGAACAGTGTGAATAATGCTAGGATGTTATTGCAGAATTTTAACAAGCTTAATGACGTTGAAGAATGTCGTAAGGCGGCAGAGTTTGGAAATTTTGTAAATAATAATGTCAGATTTAACTATGTGGCTAATGGTACATGCGGCAGCATAACTGGCCCCATGATTACGATTAGTTACAATATCAACGGTCAGTGGACGTACTTCGGAGAGACTAGGACGAGTGTTCCTCAGGGCGAGGCGGCTAAAAACAGGTTTATGGCAGACCTTAACAAGTTTGGAATTCCCCAAGGAGGCGGAATATTTGCCGCCACTCATATGTCGCGCTTGGATTCTAGGGTTACGAAACTATCGCAACTTGCGAATGAGATCAATGATAGTCTAAGTAACGCGGAGATTTCCGTGCAAGAAAGAAACGAATTGCTTTCCAGAATTCTAAGGCTTGAACAGGAAATTGAAACTGTCACGGAAATGGAAACAATTCCGGGAGTGACGGCGGAAGAAAAGAAGGGATGGATGTCAAGGGTTTGGGGAAATAGGGTTGCGCGCGGAGCCATAATAGGCGCGGGCGCCGGAGCTGCAATCGGTATCGCTTACTGGTTCTATGAAGGCAGCCGCACCAAGTGCGACGTCGGTGGATTCCAGACCGTAGACCTTGGCAAGACTTATCGCCTGCCGACCTTCCGCGAGCATATACAAAGGAACCCTCCAATGATGACTCCGGTTCAACCGGTTCCGATGCCGACCCCGACTCCGGTTAATTAATATATCCAATGTCATTGTCAGGCTTGACCTGACGACCCAGGTAAAAAAAGCGGCGCCCCTTTTGGGGGCGCCCGCACACTATATATTTGTCAATACTATAAAATAATACCCTGCACTTCGTAAACTTTACATGGGCATAATTAACTATATTCAGATACTTATTTAACGTTTCACGTGAAGCGTCCGTATCTTTCTATTATATTAAAATTCAGGTGTTTTGTAAATAAGATAAAGTTCCTTATTGAATTTAAGTTTTTTTATGCTAAAATCTCAAGGCACAAAAAGGAATAAATAAATGTCTAAGATGTTGGTGTTGCCGGGGCAGGGTTCTCAATTCGTCGGAATGGGAAAAGATTTGGCCGAAAATTTTGATATAGCAAAAAATATATTCGCGGAACTGGACCATGCGCTTTCCCAAAACCTTTCAAAAATCATGTTCGAAGGGCCCGCCGAAGAGCTGAACCTTACCACAAATTCCCAGCCCGCGATCATGGCTGTGTCTATCGCCGCTTTGCGCGTTTGGCAGGATTTATCAGGACTGACCGTCAAAGATGCTTTCACTTATATTGCCGGACATTCGTTGGGAGAATATTCCGCGCTTTGCGCCGCAGGGTCTCTCTCGCTGCATGACACCGCAAAGCTTCTTCGCGTTCGCGGCGACGCCATGCAGCGCGCGGTGCCGGTAGGCGAAGGCGCGATGGCCGTAATTTTAGGTTTGGATATAGATGCCGTAAATAAAGTCTGCGGCGAAGCGTCCGCTGTCGGAGTTTGCGAATTGGCCAATGATAATGCCCCTGGTCAGATAGTTATATCGGGAGTCAAGGCCGCGATCGAAAAAGCCGCCGAGCTGGCCGTCGCCGCCGGCGCAAAGCGCGCGATGATGTTGCCCGTATCTACCGCTCCGCATTCTTCTTTGATGGGTCCGGCCAGGGCCGAGATCGAGATCGCGTTGCGGGATATGACTTTGGTTCAGCCGGTTATTCCCATTATTTCCAACCGCACCGCAGCGCCCGTTCAGGCTTCCGAAGAAATCAAAAACCTTCTTATCGAGCAGATGACCCGCGGCGTTCGCTGGAGGGAATCTATTCTTGCCGCAGAATCATTAGGCGTCGACGAAGTAGTTGAATTTGGTCCGGGAAAAGTCTTGTCGGGCCTGACGGGACGCATATCGGCGAATCTGGCCGCCGTGTCCGTCGGTACTCCCGAAGAAATAAAAAAATTCATAGGAGATTATCATGTTTGATTTATCCGGAAAAGTAGCGTTAATAACCGGAGCTACCGGAGGGATAGGAGAAGGCATCGCCCGCGCCATGCACTTGGCCGGAGCGACCGTAATCCTAACCGGACGCAATCTTGAAAAACTTGAAACGCTTAAGGCCGAGTTTAAGGATCGCGCTTTTGCCATTTCCGCCGATCTCTCGGACGAGGCTGCCGCCGAGAAGCTTGTAGGCGACGCTGTTGCCGCAGCCGGGCGCTTGGACATACTTGTGAACAACGCAGGTCAGACCAAGGACGGTCTGTTCATGCGCATGAACGATCAGGATTTTATGTCCATCATAAATATAAATCTTATGTCCGCGTTTCGCCTTAGCCGTGCCGCTGTTATGCCTATGATGAAAAATAGATTCGGCCGCATTATAAACATTACTTCGGTCATCGGAACTATGGGAAATCCGGGGCAGGCTAATTACGCCGCGTCCAAGGGCGCGATCACCGCTATGACCAAGTCTATGGCCGTCGAAGTCGCAAGCCGCGGTATTACCGCCAACTGCATCGCTCCGGGTTTTATCAAAACTGCCATGACCGATGTTCTGTCGGATGATATAAAGGATGCGGTTCTTAAGCAGATTCCGGCCGGACGCTTCGGCGAACCCGCGGACATAGCCGCCGCCGCCGTATTCCTTGCAAGCTCTGAGGCGGCCTATGTAACCGGACAGACCATTCACGTCAACGGCGGAATGTTAAGAGTTTAAAAAATAAGGCGTACGCGGCGCGGTTATAGCAGCCGTAAGGCCGTGTAAAGATTAATGTTGTAGGGCGTCTTTTATATTTGCAATATTTTTAATCATAACCTTGTCTGTGCTGTCTTCGACTGTTCTAAGGTCTTTTCCATTGCATGAAATTATCGATAGGTATAACTCTTCGCTATGTTCGAACGAGAACGGGCCGGGGTGGCGGATGACTTTATGTATCGTTTCCGTATAGGCTGTGGCGATGTCGTCGGAAAGTTGCTTTATTTCCGGCTTGCCTTTTTCCGTGATGATGAAAGGACGTCCAAAGGAATCAAAATTATAGTCTATGCCAAGGTTAAGATAAATCGTGCCTTTTATCTTTTGCCATGCTTTGTCCTCGTCTTGTCCGTGACCTATTATTGATTTTACGGCCTTGCCGACTACCAAATTTCTGATTTCTGCGATGATCAGATCGGATTCTTCTTTGTCATTGTGGTAGACGAATTTTCCACGGTATATGTGGAATGGCTTGATGTCTTTATGTCGTCCTGATATGTGATAGATGCCGGTAGGAACCTTGATTTTATCGAATATTTGGCGTGTGCAATACTCTTCGCCGGATGTTTCTATCTTAAAATCTATGCTCATTTCCAGGACTCTTTTCTTAATTTATAGCCGCACTGTATTAGATGATTGCAAATTTGTCAATACAAAAATCACTTGGTTTTTGGGTTCCGTTGCTTTATAATTTAGATAAATAATGGAAAAATGGATTTGAAATGAAAACTGGTCTTAGGCAAAGGGCTGACAGAATCAAAGTCGGAAGATGCAAGAATTTAATAGCGGTCCTTGAAGAGCCGAAAGACCTTAAAAATATAGGCACGGTTATAAGGAACATAAACGCGCTTGGTGTCGAAAAGCTATACATAGTCGATGGTAAAAATCTTGTTCCGAACGACTGGGAAAAAATGCGGACAAAGAAAGATTTGCTTGCGACTTCCGTGTCGGCGGTTAAATGGACTTTCGTTAAAAAATTCAATACGACCGAAGAATGTCTTGCGCATCTTGAGAAAAATAGATATATGTCGATCGTAACTTCTCCGCATATTAAAGGAAAAACCAATGTAGTATTGCAGCATGGTGATTTTACACAGGCAAAATTGGCCGTTTGGTTTGGAAATGAATCAAGAGGAATAAGCGATTTGGCGGTTGAAAGAAGCGAGGCTTGCGTCAGCATCGAAATGTATGGAATTATTGAAAGCTTGAACTTGGCCGTATCCACGGGAATTGTTTTATATGAAATAACCAAACAAAGACGGGTGTATCAAAATAATAACAAACGGGCGCGAAGAAAAAACCCTGCGGTAAAGCCTAAATAATCGGCGTAATAGAAAAATTTTGATCGAGGCGGGCGCAGGTATGGACGACGTGGTCAAAGCGCAGATTTTTTTAACAGACATAAATGATTTCGCAAGCGTGTCGCCGATCCGTGGCCGATACTTTGCCAAGGCAAGGCCGGTCAGCACTATGATGCAGGTTTCGGCTTTCGCCCGCCAGGGAGCGACGATCGAGATCGAGGTTACGGCGGTCAAGTCGCTTGGGTGACGAGGAAGCCTAAACCCCGCGGTCAAGCCGCGGGGCGACAATTATGATAAGCCGGGATGGGGGGGGTATTATTGCGGACCCAAGTAACGGTAAAGCTGTTGTACCTGCTGGTCGCCGAGGGCTTCCATATTTTCGACCTTAAAAAGCACTTCCGCTATTTCCACCTCGCGCAGGGCCAATTGGCGGAACTTTTCGCGATTTTCGGGGCAGCCGTGGAAGCTTAGATCCGCGTAGGATTTGGCGACGTAGACGCGGATCCAGGGGTCCATGCTCCACTCGTCGTCGAATTCGCGGCGCTGTAATATAAGGTCTTCGATAGCTTCGCAGGTGCGCTCGCTTAATACTTTTTTGTTCTTGCGCGCTTCGGTCGAAATCTTTATGTCGCGGTGGCGGCAGTTCCGCGTGAATATGCGGTTCAGGTCGCGCAGCTGGCCTATGTCGCTTTCGTTGTTTAAGTTGGTGGTTTTTGTTTCGATTCGTTCTTTGACCGATTTGCAGGCTTTGTCTGTGAATCCGCCGCTACCTTTCAATGTATCCATCATAGAACCGGCCCAGAAAGCGGCGGCTACTATGACAAAAATCAATATGTATTTCAGCATGGGCGCCGGAGGCGCGGAAGGCATGGTCTTCATTTGTCTCTCTCCTTGTTCAAGGCATTATGTCCGATTGGGTATAAATTTCCAAGATGTATTTATTCTTGCAATTTTTGCTGTTGTGGTTATAATCGCTGAACCTGCGGATATGGCGGAATTGGTAGACGCGCTAGTTTCAGGTACTAGTGACAGCAATGTCATGGGGGTTCAAGTCCCTTTATCCGCACCATTTATTTTTACCGGCCCCATCGTCTAGCGGTTAGGACGTAAGATTCTCATTCTTAAAACCCGGGTTCGATTCCCGGTGGGGTCACCAAAAATAAAAACCCGCAAGGGTTTTTTGGTTTTGGTGTAATCCCGCCCGAATTGAACCCGCAGGGTTCGCGTACGAGTAAGCGAAAACGAGCTTGCGAAGTTTAAGCGCGAACGAGTGAAAACGAAGCGAAGCGTAGGAGTATTCCCGGTGGGGTCACCAAAAATTGCAATTATTTTTTAACCGGGTCCGAGCCGTCGTTGACCAATGAAAATAGAGTCGCCGTGATCAGGGTCTGGTAGGGGACGCCTTTGGATGCGGCCAGAGCTTTTAATTTTTCCGCGACCGCTCCGGGAATGCGCATATTGATTACCGAGTCGCTTCGATTAAAGGCCCGGTAGACTGCGTACTCTTTCAGTATATCGTCCGCGTTCATTATAAACAATTGCTGCATCATATTTGCCATGACATCTATATACATCAATATATACAGATGTCAATATAAATATCAATACAATTGTGTATACAAACTAAGTTCTTGTTTTTGTTTATTATTTTTAGATATAATCAAAATTCTATTGACAATGATATAGTTTCGTATATTATTATCGCGAATAAGGCTATATACTTGCCAAGTAACAATCTAAGGATATTAAATATGGTTAAACTGAATGCGGACACTATGAAAAGGTATGAAAACTGGCAGTTGGATATAACTTCGGGCTTGGATAGATTCGAAGCGAAGCTTGGTAATGGTATATTGTCTTATAATGTAATGCTTAGGATTTGGTCGGAAATCAAAAGTAAGAACGAGCGGTTCTTACGGGCCTCGGCTTTTCTTGATTCTTATAGGTCGGATCAGAGCGTTGTTGTGCTGCTTGAAAAATCCGCGCACGTATCCGAGCGGGTGAGAGAGATCGAAACTGCATTGGACGAAATCAAAAACGACGTGGAGGGCAAAAGGAAGGTCGCGAAAGATCCTTCGGGATTCGGAACGTTTTTCGTATGGGGGGGGGTAGAAAATCTTGAGGCCAAGACTTTTGGAGAATGGGCGGATTGGGCTAGGCGAAGGCTGAGCTTGATCGAAGTCAAGATGCCGAGTATGCCAAAGGGCGGCCCAAGACAGTCCAGGGAAGAACGCGGCGTGTTGGCTGAATTGGAGACTCAGGCCGATCAGATAAAAAAGTTTATAACCAATTACCGCACGGGTCCGGCCGGCTGCAGGCAGTGTAAGTCGGTCAATTCAATAAAGGAATATATCTTGAGGTTACGGGCGAAGATATTGGAAATGTAATCGGATAAATAGCTTGACAAAACTTGATGGGGGGGGGTAGACTGCGGCATATAGAGATATGCCGCATTTTTTATTCAAAGGAGTTGGGTTATGAATAATATCGATAGGGTTGCAACGAGTCTCCTTGTTAAGGACGGTAACAGAAACAGGCAGATCAGAAGCGGCCAGGTTGCGGCCAAGCGCGATAGGAAAAAATCAAATCTGCCGGCTAGCGCCTCGAGATTGTATTCGGACTGTGTTCAGAGCCGCCTTAGAAAAAATTTAGAGCAGAGTTTAAGCGTCGGCGGGACCGTCATGTATGATTTCAGCGCGAAGGGAATACAATTATATGATAAACGCGAAGTTATATACGGTGATAATGATCTTTTGGAAAAGCTTAACGAATTGATCGTGGACGAAAACGGTGCGGATTTTCAAAATTATTTTAAAGAGCATGGAATTGAGGACGAAATCGGATTGCAGGGAGTTTTCTTTCGCTGCATAGATCCCAATTCATTTCAGTGTTACAAGGCTGTCTCGGAATCATCGGATCGGTGGGTTTATTTGCCGAACGATTATCTTCCCGCCGCCAGGTTTCGCGGGGGAAAGATGGCTTTAACGGCGGTGTTCAGCGGCATGCTGAGCCCTTGGTTTTTCACCGGCGAGCGGGTATGGTCAAAAGACTTCGCCGTTGTTGATGGAATTGATCACACTATGAGCCGCTTGTGCTGTGACCGATCGTGCCGCGACAAATTCATGGCTCCGTTCCTGCAGATCATAAGAGGTTAGTCATGAGTGGCGATATTAACAAAAGGCTTAAAGGGTTGATGGCTGGCGCGGATAAAATTTCGGCCGAGCGCAGAAAAAATTCCGCGAAATGGCGCAGGGACAACGATGCGAAAATTCAACAGGAGCGCGCTGAAAAACGCAAAAAAGAAAAAGACCGCGAGCTTGTAAGAATGGAGATGAAAGGGCATGAGGATCGCATAAACGCGAGCATGGACGAATGGTACGCCAAGAACCGTTCCGGGAAAATTTTGGACGCTTATGGAAACACCACGCCGTTCGACGCTCTTAAAGAATATTCCGTTCAGGTGAGCCTTAGCGACGATTTGCTGAAAAGCTATCACAGGGACGAAACCGTTAAGTTTGATTGTGCGACTTATGCCTGCGCTTACAACGGGTTTCCGATATTTTACGACGGGCAGATGGATCTGTTCAGAAAACTGGCCCGGCAGTTCAAGGACGACCACGGAGTGTGGCTGGAAAGCATTTGGGTGCGGCTGATAAAGTTGGATTGCAAGGTCGAGGATTGGACTTATTTGCCGAATGATTATTTTCCAAAATTCGATAACTATGGAAAAGTCGCGCTGCTGTTCAAGTTTGGTTCTATGGGAGATTCCACAAACAGTCCTTGGCTTTATACGGGTTATACTCAGAATATTCAGCATGGGCATATTCAGGGCATAAGCGAGGCTTTGACAGCGATTTATACGACTTTCGAATTGGGGCATAGGGTTATGGCTGTGTTCCGGGGAATGAACAAATAAGGAGTAGGTTATGGACGATTACGCAAAAAGATTAAGGCAGTTGGGTGATCGCGATACGCGGGACAGGATAGGCGATGATGCGGTTAGGATCGCTGCGAGTGCTCCGCGTTGGCAGAGGAACAGCCGGAGGTTCAGATATTCCAGCAATCCCAATGATTTGGTCTCGAGCAGGGCTCAGCATTTTCTTAAAAATTCTTTGAACAAATGTCCGGCTTTCGGATTTCAGCAATTCCTGACCAATCAGCTTTATGAAGGTTTTGAAATTCATTATCCAAGCCGCAACCCGAATGAAAACTTATGGAGCCCCGCGAGAAGGGCTTTTAGCGACGAGGGTATAGAAATCAAATATTTGTATTTTATGGCCGTTAATTCAACGACTGAAAATAAGTATATACCGTGCGACTGTTTTCCGAATATCGAGAACGGATACAAGACGGCTTTCATAATCGACTTTGATTTCGGCGGATCGAAAAGCATCTTGAGCCCATGGTTTATAACCGACGTGGATTTCTGGACCAGCGAAGGAGACGATTGGTGCGAGCCTGTCGTAGGACATAATGTCGTTATGAACAGATTCGCCGCGGACCAGGTTTTTCTTAGCAAGGTTACGGAGCCGCTTCTTAAATGGAGAGAATAGGATGAGCATAGAAAAAAGACTTGCCGGCATGATGCGGAACGCGGGCAAAATAAATGCCGATCGCAAGAAGGCCGCCAGTCAGCGTAACGCTATGCAAAGCCAGGTGCGTCACCTTATGAATCTTGATTTCACTAATGATCCAATTCAAAAACGCCTGCGCGGCGATTTGGAAAAAAGCGTCGCCGCCGGGGAGACTTTCAAGTACGATTATGGCGCGAAGGGACAGTCGTATCGCGGTTGCGAGGTTAGATACGGATCCGAAGATATATTTGATCGTGTTAAGGACAAAATCAATTATAGTCAGGCTTGGTGGCTTGATCTTCAAAATATCTGGTTCCGCTGCGTGGATCCCGAATTGTTAAAACGGGACGGGGTTTTGCCTAATTCCGAATCCGGTTGGGGCGCTTTGCCCGGTTGGTATCTTCCCAAAATGGCCGGCAACTACGTCGCTTTTATTGCCGAGATAAACGGCGTGCTGATGCCGTGGCACTATACCATTAAAAGATGCTTGTCGCCGCAGTTCAAAGATGCGCCTGGGATAGAAGATACTTTGCTTGGGCTTTACAAGCATTACGTAAATGATTACTGCAATCATCTGACAAGGAATGATTTCTTTGTAAACCAAAAGTTGGAGGCCGAGCGCGCGGAAAAGGAAAGGGAGAAGAGCGCGTGGAAGGATATGATTCAGGTGCAGGAAAGTGAAATATCGTCTTATATTTCCGAACAGAATGAAATTTTAAATAATTTTGCCATGAAAAAGCCTGGGCCTGAATATGATGGGCCGAAGGGACTATTCACAAATTTTAGTTTAAGCGGCATTCAGCATCCGTTGGAGCAGGATCTTAATGCAAGCATTTATAAAGGCGAAACTATCGAGTATATTCTTGGCGATCAAAAATACCTTGGCTGTCCGGTGCATCATGACGTTATGAGGGCCGATTATTTCAAAAAGCTGTATGATATTTTCAAAAGGGATTACAAGATTGCGTTAAATGGCGTTTATTTCCGCGCCACCGAGGCTCCTGAAGGTTTCAGGCGCTGGGTTTATTATCCGGACCATTATATACCCAAGTTCGATTCAAACGGAGGATTGGACATGATATTCCGTTTAGAGGATATGAATAATCCGTGGATCAATATACTTTCTCCTTGGTTCTGCGTTCAGGTTTCCAAAGAAATTTTAAAAAGCGGATTCGGAAATGTGCCGGATATGAAAGGACTTGAAAGGGCTATGATTGATTTCATAAGATTCCAGCCTTTGCGGGATAGGATAGTAAAGCCTTTCGTCGAGGGAAGGGAAAAATAATTCTTGCGCGGAATAAATCGTTGTGACAGCATTCCTTGCATAAATAGAAGGAGTGCGCATCATGTTTAAGAAAATTTTAATTTCAACTATTATGGCCGCCGCGCCTATGGCGGCGGTTTTCGCTACCGCCGAGCCTGCGCCGGTAAAAGCCCCGATTGCGGGATTTTGGAGAACGCTTGACGACAAGACAGGTATGCCCAAATCCATCGTGCGCTTGTACGAATGCGGCGATAGGTTGTGCGGAAGGATCGTTGCTTTGTTCGATGGAGAAAATATTTCCGAGACTTATGCCGCGCCCGTAAAGGTCGCCGAGAAAGTGAAGGGAAAGCCGCATATCGCGGGGCTGGACATCATTTGGGATATGAGATGGGACGGCAAGGAGTTCGTCGGCGGCAAGATCATGGACCCGCAGTCGGGTTCGGTTTACTCGGCCGTTATTTGGCAGACCAAGGAAGACTACGATTTCAATCAGCTGCGCGTGCGCGGCAAACTTGGACCTTTTGGACGCACTCAAGTTTGGGACGCTATTCTGCCGAATCGCCTGCCAGCCGAGCTTGGGAATACAGACGTATCGAATTGGAAGCCCATTATTGTGAAGTAGGTAGGCGAGGGCATGATGGAGACCCGCCGGGAAAATTAACGTAGTTTTTTCTTGGCGGCGTTTATCGCGACGTCTTCGGGATTTTTCGCCGGGCCTCGCCCGCCGCGGCCGCCCGTTTCCTCGATCATATAGAACATATCGTTTTGATGAAAAATTATTTGGGCTTCAAGCTTGATCCCCGCGGTGGAACGTATATGCTTGTATTTCTTTATCATGGGCTCCAACAGGTGTTCCATTTTTGTCAGGCGGCCGCGTTCTTCGCATATTTTGCGCATTTCCGCTCTCATTTCGGCCATATCTTTATCGAATTCCGCTTCATGCTGTTCCAAAAAATTATCAAACGACACCACTTTTTCAAAGGAGTCTTCTATGCCTAGGTCGCTGTGTTTTCTTGCTAGTTCGGCAAGGGTGATTTCAGATAGTATTGTCGGCATTCTGTTCCTTGTATTTTATCCTATGGAAACTATATATCGGCGTATGTAGAATTTCAACATGAATATTCACGGACATATACAGCTTATCGCGGATTTTTTAACCATAATAATATCGGTCTTTGCAGTGGCCGCGATTTGGGCCGCGCATCGCAGGGGATTCTTTCGGTCAATCCATACCGTATTCGAATATTACCGAGATATGATAGACGGCAGGCATCGAAAAAAGGCTAGTGGCCGTCGCAGCCGCCGCCGAAAATCTTCATAGCCAGCATGACTCCAAGCAGGACCGTAGACAGTATCAGGACGGTTTTGTTGCAGCTGTCCTTGTATTTGAAATAGATTATCCACGACGCCGCGACCGCAACGCTTGCCACTATCAGCAGTATGTCCTTTAGCGTATGCGAAATTAGGCCTGCGAACGGTGACGCCGCTCCGAATATTGCTGCCAGGATAGGAAGTCCGCAGCATATCGAATGGATGCCTACCAACCCCAACGTTCCTATGTTTAGAAATTTTTTCACGATTGTTCTCCTATAATAATCGCACCGATTATATGTTATTGTGACGAATGATGCAATGGATATATCTTGCCGTCGGACTGGCTGGGATGCTGCTTGGCGCAAAGTGGCTGGTCGACGGATGCGTGCGGCTGTCGCGCCGATTCGGTTTTTCGGAATTCGTCGTGTCGGTGATAATAATAGGAATGGGAACTTCATTGCCTGAACTTTTTGTGTCGCTGTTCGGAGGCGCGCGGGATTTGGGCGGGTTGATTCTTAGCACAAACATAGCTTCCAACGTGATAAACATTTGGGGAGTGTTGGGCGTCGGCGCGCTTATATCGCCGATATTGATCATGTCCGTGCGCAAGCACTTGGCCGAATTAGTCTTTATGTCCGCGGCAAGCATTGTGCTTGCCGTATTCGTTTGGACGGGCGGAGTAGGGCGGCTTGAAGGCGTCGCTTTGTTCGCCATTCTGTTCGGGTATCTGTGGTATGCCAGGGTCAGACCACGTATCGACGGCGCGCCGCTTATGGAACGTTCCGCTGATAATATTTTGGTTTGGAAAATTATAATTCTTATAGTTATAGGTATTCTTGCCCTTTATTTTGGAAGCGATATTTTCATAGATTCGGTTCAAAAGGTTGCCGCCATGAACAGTCTTGATCAGACTATGGCCGGAATTTTGATAGTCGCGCCTGCCACTGCCACTCCGGAATTCCTTGTAACTGTGATCGCGGCTTTCAAGCGACGCCCCGAGATCGCGGTTGGAAACATCATTGGATCCAACTTTATGAACATAGTGTTGGTTATAGCGGCGGGGGCGTTAATAGTGGATTTGCCCGTGTCGAAACACGTCGCGCGGTTGGATATTATCGTGATGCTGTTCGCCACCGCGATGCTGTGCTTTGATCTGCTTTATTGGAAAAAGCTGACGCGTTTCAGGGGCGCGCTGTATCTAGTGCTTCTGTCGCTGTATCTTTGGGCTTCGGTGAGTTTTTAGGGCGTAAAAAACACTTGCGTATCGGAATTTTTAGGATAGAATGCTGACCTATGGACGAGTAGCTCAGCCGGTAGAGCAACTGACTCTTAATCAGTGGGTCCGGAGTTCGATCCTCCGCTCGTCCACCAAATAAAAAAACCGTGCCGCTGATCAGCGGCACGGTTTTTTTATTTATTATTACTTGGAGAGCTTTTTAGTCATGCGCGATATTTTGCGCGCGGCGCGTTTCTTCGGCATGGTCTTGTTCTTCATAATTTTGGATTCGGCAGCGCGGACCGCTGTCACCGCGGCGGCCTTGTCGGTTCCGGCCAAAGCCTTTTCGGCTTTTTTGATTGCGGTTTTAGTCGCGGTTTTTTTGCGGGTGTTGCAGGCGTTCTTGGTCGCCGTCACCAGGATTCTTTTCTTTGCGGATTTGTGGTTGGCCATGATAAATTTTCCTTTGTTTTATTTGATTACTTATTATAATCTTATCGGGTGCCCAAATCAAGGAGTTTGAAATGTGGATTTACGCGGCGATAATCGGATATTTGGCGGGATCCGTACCTTTCGGAATCATATTGTCCAAATTATACCGAAATGCCGGAGGCAGGACTTTGGCGGCGGCAAGCGTTCTTATCGACATGGCCAAAGTGGCGGCCGTATATCTTATAGTGGATAATATGATTCCCGGGTCGGGATTCTTGGCCGGATTCGCCGCTGTGATCGGGCATGATTTTCCCGTATGGCTGAAGGGCAGGGGAGGCAAGGGCGTGGCGGCGACTTTCGGGTTCATGATTGCCGCTTCCCCGTGGCTTTTCGTCGTATGCGCCGCCGCTTGGCTTAGCTGCGCTTTGCTGACCAGGCTGTCTTCTTTGTCGGCGCTTGTTATGCTTACGATAGCCCCGGCTGCGGCGTTCCTTATTGGTTTGCAGGATGAAGTGGTTTTTGCTGTGGCTGTCCTTGCCCTGTTGGGAGTTTACACTCATAAGGAAAACATCAAGCGCCTTGTCGGCGGCACCGAGGATAAAATAAATCTTCGCCGCAAAAAATCATGAGCGATATTTTTCATAGGCTTTGCATATATAGGTCTAACGGAATAGGTCCGGCAAAATATGCCGAGATTATGAAAAATCATCGCGGTTCGGCCGAGGATGCCGCGGATAGTTTAAATCTGTCCGATGATTTTATTGACGGCGTTAAGCGCGAGATGGATTTGCTTGATAAAATCGGGGGATTTTATATTTCGGACTTGGATGATGATTTTCCACAAAACTTGAGGCATGCTCATGGGACGACTCCGATACTTAGCGCGATAGGCAACAGAAAGACTTTGGCCAAGAGGGCTTTTTCAGCGGTCGGTACAAGGCACGCTACTAACGCGGGGATGAGCTTGATGCGTGTTATAACCAAACGCATAGCCGAGAATGATTGCGCGGTGGTAAGCGGAATGGCAATCGGCACCGACACCGCGGCGCACGAAGGTGCGCTTGCCGTGGACGGAGATTCAAATACGATCGCGGTTCTGGCCGGAGGCGTGGATTATGTTTGGCCGTTGGAAAATCAAAAGCTTTATGACGAGATAATTCGGCGAGGATGCGTGGTGTCGGAAATACCAGTTGGACAACAGCCGACGCAAAGGCACTTCGCCCGCCGTGATAAAATATTGGCGGCTTTGGGAGAAAAGCTTATATTGGGCGAATCGAACGAAGGATCGGGAAGTCTTATAACCGCAGGCTTTGCAAAAGAATTTGGGCGACGCATATATGCCATACCTTCGCACCCTTCCGATCCCAGGTCTTATGGGCCTAACAGACTGATTCGGGAAAATATTGCAACCTTGTGCATGGGCCCTGATGATTTCTTTACAAAATTAGAATTAAGTGCCTGTGTTGTCAATACAAAAATGGCGGATTTTAGGGCTAAAACGGGCATTGAATCACAGATTTTGGATCTGCTTGGCACAGTACCTGTGAACGAATCGGATATAGCGGTAGGGTTGGGTAAAAATGTATCTGTAATCAAAAGGGAATTGGTGGTGATGGAGGTTAGGGGATTGGTGGATAAAGTGGATGGAGGCTTTGTAAGGAAGGGTTGATAATGGTACGTATGCGGCGGAAATCCTATGATTTTAAGATTTTGAATAAAAACGGCAGAAATCCGATCAAGTTAAAAGAACCGGAATTGTAATAAAAAAATTGTGGAAAAATTAGAGGCTTGGCTTAGATTGTCCTTGTTGGAAAGGAAATTTGAATGCCGCTGGGTGAAGTAAACGTATTTAAGGTTGCAAGCGACGCCGCTTCGTCTAAACTTAAAAAAGACGAAGCAGCGTCGAAAACGGTTTTCCATAAATTTATGGATTCGGTTTGCGATGCCGTGAACGCGCAGGAATTCAATACTTGGTTTTCAAAAGTCACCGGATGTGCTGAGGATGGAAAAATTATTTTGAATGCTCCGAACAGATTCGCGCTTGGATGCATCAAAAGCAAATATTCGGATACCCTTGTTTCACTAGCCGCCGAAATGCAGATGGGTCTTGAGTTGTCGGACAGGGTTGCGTCCGCGGGCGAGGCTTATATAAACGACAACAGGCCCATAGTTTCCGCGGCAAGTTCCGTGCGGGAGGAGATAGACGGCTGTTCGTTCGATAATTTCATCACAAGCCCCGGTAATGAATTCGCCGTGGCGGCGTGCAAAAAAATATCCGCCGGCGCCGTTAAATTTTCTCCGCTGTTTTTGCACGGAGCCAGCGGAAGCGGTAAAACTCATCTTATGCGCGCGGTGCGTAACGGAATAATCGAAAAAGGCGGGCGCGATGTCGTCATGCTTTCCGCCGACCGGTTTGTTTCCGATTTCTTGCGCTCTTTGAAAAACGGATCCGCATTTGCGTTCAAGGATAAGATATTGTCCGCGGATGTTCTTATTATAGACGGGATTCACGCCCTGGCCGGAAAGCGCGCATGCACGGCCGAATTCGAAAGCCTGCTGGCTGGCGTGGTGGAGAATGGCGGCAACGTCTTGCTGACTTCGGAATTGGCTCCTGGAGCGTTGGTGGATTTTCCGCGTAGGTTGCAGTCCTTGTTGTCTTCCGGTATCGTTGCGGATTTGTCCTTGCCCGAACGCGAAGCCAAAATCGCAATTCTGAAAGTCGCCGGAGCGGCGGACGATGTCGCGGGATTCATCGCGGACAATTCCGATGACAACGGCCATGTGATTTCCGGTATTGCTAAAAAATTATCCGTTTGGAAGGAAGCATTTGGCAACGACATGACTATGCAGGAAGCTTCGCGCGCGCTGTCCGATTCTTTGCGCGCGAAAAACGCGCCGGAAGATTTTGTGAAAAAGATGTGCGATGCGCTGGCGGTTCCTATGGACGATATTTTGTCCGCGCGCCGCCACGCCCGCGTAGTCCGCGCCCGTCAGATGATGATGGCGGTTTTGAAAATTGACACGAATCTGTCCCTGGCCGAGATAGGGCGCGTGCTTGGAGGAAAGGATCACGCCACGGTTATTTACGGCATTGCCAGCATTGAAAAACAAAAATCTTGCGATCTGACGATGACGGCCGAAATCGAGATGCTTCGCGCCGCGTGCAAGGGTTAACGCGCCTCTATTCGTTTTCCATTATGGGCAGAATACATTTTGTTTGAGTTTCGTTCGGTATCAACTGGACTTTTCGGACATCGTCCCAGGGACAGAATTCGCACCGGTTGCCCAATGATATTTGAGTCGAGTCGCAGGGTATGCATTCCTTGGTCATGGTTTGAAATTCGTTCGGAGAGCAGGTGACGCTTTCGTCTATGTAGTCTTCGCGGCGGACGCATCCTGTTTGGGTTGCGTTAGGGATAAGCTGTACACGGCCTTCCTTGGGACAGAACCGGCAGCGTCTTCCGTCCCAGAACTGCGCCGGGCTGCAATCTATTTTTGCGTTTGCAGGGAGAGATAATGCCGCGAAGATAATCAGTATGGCGTAGCGCATATTTTACTTCTTTATTTTTTTCATTGCTGACAAAGTGTAACGCGCCGCGGACCAGGCGGTCATCAAGGTCGCGATCGCAAGCGTTGCCAAAGCCGAGTCCAGGATTATTCCATGCCAGTCGATCAGCAGGTCGTTCATATAGAGGTAGAAAAACAAGAAGAATATCATAAGGGAAATCATCTGCGCGACAGTTTTGATTTTGCCGCCTTTGTCCACCGGAAGATCCATCTTTTGCGAGCCCATGAATTCGCGAAGACCCGAAACGTAAAGGTCGCGGCAGATCGCGATCGATACCATGACTATGACAAGCGGAGTCTGCACGGCAAGCATCGTGATTATCATGGCGATAGTCATCAGCATCTTGTCGCCCATATGGTCCAGTACTCCGCCCAGTTTGCTGGTAGCGTGAAATCGGCGCGCCAGAACGCCGTCTAGGTAGTCGCTTGCCGCGGCAAGAAGAAACAGTATCAGCGCAGCGCCCCAAAGCTGAAAAAACACAAGCGGCAGCAGCGCGAATGCCGATAGAATTCTGAATATCGAGATTCCGTTTATAAATGTTTTCATTAAAGTTTCCCTTTTTTATTTTTCTCTGTTTTGTCGCAAGCTATTCTATCATATCCGGATGGAAGAATAGAAAAATCTTTTCTGCCATGTCGGGCGAGATGCCCTTTGCCGCCGCGAGAGCTTTGGCCGGAGCGTCCTTTATAAGGTCCAGGCTTCCGAAATGCGCCAGCAGGGCGCGCCTGCGTTTCGGCCCGACGCCTTCGATTTCCGACAATATCGACGATGTCGCGGATTTTGCGCGCAGCCGCCTGTGAAACGTCACCGCGAATCTGTGCGCTTCGTCGCGCACCGCGCGCAGAAGTAAAAACAGCTTGGTGTCTTTTTCGATTTTTGCATCAATCCCGTCCGGCATTATGAAATGCTCGTCCCCGCTGCGCACTTCGCCCTTTGTGACGCCCAGCACCGGCGCGGATATGTCCAATTCGCGCAAGACTTTTTGCGCTGCGTTCCATTGAGCGCGCCCTCCGTCCACTATTATCAGCGAGGGTGTCGAGCCGTCTATTTTCGCGCGGGAAAATCTGCGGCGCAAAAATTCTTCCATCATGCCTATGTCATTGCCGGCCTGCGATTTGTCTTCCAGTTTGTAGTGTCTGTATTCGGATTGAACGAAGCCTTCATGCGTAAACACTATCATCGCGCCGACCGGATTTTTTCCGAACAGGTGCGAGTTGTCGAACACGTCGGCGCGGCGCAGATCTATCCCAAGCCATTCCTTGAGTTCTTTTATTGGTTCGTCCCATTTTTTTAGTTTGTATGCGAAAAATTTCCCTTCCGTTGGAACTGCGCGGTCGGAAATTTTCCCCATCTGCGCCGTGGTTGCGAGAGCCTTTAGTCTGTCGCGCATACTGGCTGCGGTTTCGAAATCCTGCGCGTCGCCTGCCGCCTGCATGCGTTGTTTTAAGTCTATGCTTATGTCCGCGGAATTTCCCGACAGGGTTTTGCGTGCAAGTTTCACGTCTTGGTTATAATTTTCTTTCGATATTTTCCCGCAGCATGGAGCGCTGCATCTTTTGATTTGATAAAGTATGCAGGGTCGCGCGCGGTTCTTCAGCTGCGCGTCGGAGCAGGTTCTAAGCATGGTCGTTTGCTGAAGGGTTTTGATCGCGTCGTTAAGTTCGGCGCCGGACGGATAGGGGCCGAACACGTCTTTGGATCCGGTTATTTTGGCGCGGAATTTCAGCAGCCTTGGATAATCCGATTTCGTAAGGGTAAGCATCGGATACATTTTGTCGTCCCGCATCAGGATATTGTATTTCGGTTTTTCACTTTTTATCAGGTCCTGTTCCAGAATCAGCGCTTCCGATTCGGTGGGCGTAGTCTTTATATCTATTTTCGACACCTGGGAAACCATTCCTGCAAGCCGGGCGTCCAGCCGGTTCTGGTCCGAGTATTGTTTAAGGCGCGCCGCTAGATTCTTGGCTTTCCCGACGTAAAGCAGCACGTCGTTCGAGTCGTAAAACATATAGACTCCGCAACGTTCTGGCGCGCCTTTTATCAAATCGGAAAATTGCATTTATTCGCCTTTTGTGGTATCATTGCCTTAATAATAAAACAAATGCCGGAGGTTGCAATGTATAAAAACGAATCGGGTAGGTCCATGATAGAAATGATGGGCGTGCTGGCTGTTATGACTATAATCACTATCGCGGCTTTTACAATGGTGCCGAACTTGCTTAGGAACCAAAAAAAGCTTCAGGTGCGCGAGGAGATTTCCATGATGGTGCAGAACGTTCGCATGCTTATGTCCGAGTACGAGGATTTTAGCAATATCGACGGAAATCTTATATTCGGCGCGATCGGAATGTCTCAGAAAAATCCTTATGGCGGGACTTATGAAATCCTTGCCGATCCGCAGAATCCGCGACAGTTTATCATCGTGATCACCGGACTGTCCGGCGACGACTGCAAGTATTTCCGCATGATGGGCTGGAAGGATTCTATCGGTTACTTGCGTTCCGACGGTCGGCAAAGCGGCGCGAGTTCCGAACCACTGGATTGTTCGGGCCGTGACGGCAACAACATTGTGATGATAACGTTCGGTTAGAAAAGGCCGGGTTTTCGCAGTTTTATTCAGCGCATTTGTGTGACAGGATTTCTCTTGACAAAATACGGGGGGGGGGAGGTAGAATTACCTAAGTTAATGCAATAAAACAACTTAGGGAGTTTAAAATGTGTGTGCAGAAAAATTTCGTGAAGTACAACCCCGGTAAATCATTTGAAGATCTTGACCCGTCAAATTATTCGATTGAGAATAAGGGCGGGTTGACCGCCAAGCTTAATTATTCAATCATAGAAATCAATGTGATTTCGCCCACTATAACCAAAGAAGACGCGGATAGTAAATTTAAGTGCGTGATGGATTGTTGGGATTGTGCGAATCTTCAAAAATGCGCCGCGGAACAGAATTCTCTTGGAAATCATGTTTTGGATTCTACGCGTGCCACTGTGCAGGACAAGGGTTGCAATCTTCCGCATATAGTTACAGATTGGGTGAAGGCGCAGTTCCCGAAGTCCAAAATATTTATGAATGTGACTTTTAACGATAGGGACGGATCAAGGCGCAAGAAGGTGATAGATCTTTATCCTTGCGATACGTTGAATTCTATCAAAAAGTTCGCCATGCAGAATGGGTATCGTATAATTTAAGTCCAAAAACTTATCGCCGCTCTCGCGGCGATAAGTTTTAATAGCGGTTGGAGGATTTTAGGACTTTGGTGTTTTTGTGCTTATAAAGTTCTATCATCTCGTCCCGGGCGGCGCCAAGGTATCCGCGCGGATCGAACGCGTCGGGAGATTCTATCAGGAACTTGCGCACCGCGGCGGTAAACGCCAGGCGCGAGTCGCTGTCCACGTTTATTTTGCATACGTTCTTTTCCACGGCCTTTATCAATTGGTCTTCCGGTATGCCGATCGCTCCTGAAATCTTTCCTCCGAACTTGTTTATTTGTTCGACCAGGTTTTGCGGGACGCTTGACGCGCCGTGCAGCACCAACGGAAAGCCGGGTAGGCGCGCAGCGATTTCATCCAGTATGTCGAAGCGCAGCATATCGGATTCCGATTTGAATTTATATGCCCCGTGCGAGGTGCCGATCGAGATCGCAAGGCTGTCAACACCGGTGGCCGTAACGAATTTTATTACGTCGTCTGGATTCGTATATACTGATTTTGCTATATTCAGATCGTCCTCGATTCCTTTCAGCGCGCCCAGTTCTCCTTCCACCGATACGTCGAATTTTTTCGCATAGTCGACTACTTGTTTCGTAAGTTTGATATTTTCTTCAAGCGGCAGGGCCGAGCCGTCGATCATCACGCTTGAAAATCCTGAGTCTATGCATTCCTTGCATATAAGAAAATTTTCGCCGTGGTCCAGATGCAGCGCGATCGGAGCCTTCATGCCCAAATCATTCGCGTATTTCGTCGCGCCGCCCGCCATTGCGGAAAGCAGCGTGGCGCCTACGTAATTACGCGCGCCGCGGCTTACTTGAAGTATCACGGGCGACCGGGTATCGGCGCAGGCTTTTATGATTGCTTGTAGCTGTTCAAGGTTGTTGAAGTTGTATCCTGGAACCGCGTATTTTTCGGATTCCGCTTTTTTAAGCATTTCGGCGGTGTTTGAAAGGCCTAGATCTTTGAATTTCATGACATTGACTCCTATCTGTTCTTAGTTTAGCATAAGCTTATGTTCGATGCAAAATGGTTTTTTAATTTGGAAAAACGCTTGGTTAGGGCCGGTCTTGGCTCGGACTTGGATAGTTTTGACGTCATAAAAAAGCGTCTATCAAGCGGTGAAAAATTCGATGCCGACGAATTCGCGCGCCAAGCGGCTTATGTAATCTTGGCGGGCGGGTTTTCTCAAAAAACCGCCAAGGCCAAGCATGTGGAAATTATGGACGCTTTGAAGAAGGGTGCGCCGCTGGAAAATATTTTTAGGAATAAAAACAAGACCCGCGCGATTCAAAAAATTTGGAATGATCGGAGCGCTTGTCGCGACGGTTATTACAAATGCGTGGGCTTGGACGCCAAGCTTGATTATTTGGCCAAGCTGCCGCATATAGGAAAGATCACAGCGAATCATTTGGCGCGTAATCTGGGCGAGGATATAGTGAAGTATGACGTTTGGATAATGCGGCTTGGATCAAGGTTCCCGGGCGGGGCGGACAAAATGTTCGCGCATCTTGTTAAGGAAACTGGTTTGCCGCGCGGGTATATCGACGTGGTGTTATGGAAGGCTATGCAGCAGGGGTTGATTAATGATTGATGTAAAGATCGAGGAATCTTGGAAACAGGTATTGGCTGATGAATTCGCAAAGCCTTATTTCAAAGAGCTGACGGATTTCGTCCGCGCGGAATATAAATCGGGAAAATATATTTATCCGAAAGCGTCCGATATTTTCAACGCTTTCAACTTGTGTCCCTTTGATAAAGTCAAGGTCGTGATCATAGGTCAGGATCCTTATCACGGGCCGGGGCAGGCTCATGGGCTTTGTTTTTCCGTTAGGGAGGGCGTGGATCTGCCGCCCAGTTTGCAAAATATTTACAAAGAGATTAAGTCCGATCTTGGACGCGATTCCGCGACCAGCGGCGATCTGACCAAGTGGGCCGAGCAGGGCGTTCTGTTGTTAAATTCGACTTTGACCGTGCGCGCTCATGCCGCGGCTTCGCACGCGGGCAAAGGCTGGGAGCAGTTTACCAGCGCCGTTATTAAATCATTGACCGCGCGGAGCGGGATCGTGTATTTGCTTTGGGGAAGTTACGCCAAGCGCAAGGCGGAATCCGTCGATCCGTTCGCGAATCTTTTATTAGAGTCCGTGCATCCCTCGCCGCTTAGCGCGCACCGCGGATTCTTCGGAAATCATCATTTTTCCAAGGCGAACGAGTATCTGGCGAGCAAAGGCGGCGAGCCTATAGACTGGTGATTTAATGCCGTTCGGTGGTGCGGCCGGGTTTACCCCCGAAAGCTGCGGTTATCAGGACGTTGTTTCCAAATCTTCCCTGTATGTCCTTTGCTATATCGTCGTATACGGACATCGGAATATCGGTCGATACGAACGTGCTGAAGTTGAGCGTGTCTACGGAATTTATTTCGATCTTTAATAGTTTCCCGTCCGGGCCTCGGTGCTCGTGGTTTTCCTTAACTTGGGTCAGCGCGTACGACACCCGCGAAACGTCCTTTATTTTCATCAGATTGTTCGCAAGCTGCTCGCGTTCGGCGTAATCAATTTCCGCGGGCGAACCGTTGGGGTAGAACATGCGTACTTCGACTTGGTATCCGTCCACGCGTTTGCCGTCAAGTGTCACGCCGGTTGTGGAGATCGTGTTGCAGAGAGTCACATAATGCTGGGACAGCTTGTCCAGATCACTATAGTTGGCGATCCATCGCCCTAATATTTCTCCGGCCGCGCTTCGCATTTCTTTGAACCTGTCGTTTATTACTCCGTCTATTCCGCGCGATCCGTGGCCGTTGTTATCGGCGGTGTTCAAAAGCGCGGCGAAATACTGGCGTGTCTTCCATGTCGGGTCTAGTTTTTTTATTTTTCCGCTGGCTATGGCTTGTTCGATTCTATATCTGACTATTGCGTCGCATATTCCGGTAAAGTCTAAGGATCCATTATCAAGGGTTCCGTCTACGCGCACTCCTAAACCAGGGCCGGGGAAGGCCGGTTGATTATATAATTCCATGCTTAGTCCAAGATGCTCGCCCAGAGAAATAACCTGATGCTTCCAAATCCATTCCAAGGGCTCGACCACTTCTATGTTCGAGTTTTCCAAGCGTTCTGCCAGCCAGGGCACTTCGTTATGATGCGTTTTGGTAAAAACGCCGGTTTTGCCCTTGCCGGATTCCGACTTGTCCGCCGCGTTGGATCCTTGGAAAAAATACTGTATGTCGCCGCGCATATCCGCATAGTCTCCGAATATGTCGGCGAACAGGTTCCCTATGATCTGACGGCGACCAAGATCCGTTTCTGCATCGTCGAAGCCTGTGGCTTTGGCGAGTTCTTTTATGTAACGGACCCTTTCGTCGAGATATATGATGTCGCCGAACTGTTCTTGGAGAAGTTTGAGAAGTCGGTCCGTTTCATATCCGAAATCGTCTTCGGAACTTAGAGGATAATCGCGGCGCAAGAGGCCGGTGTTAACGAATACCGGAATTACTTTGTCATGGCCGTAAAATTTTCTGAGAGCGGCCAGCAATGTTGTGGAGTCTATCCCGCCGGATACCGCGACCATGACTTTCTTTCCCGGAGCAAGAGGGTAATTATTGGTTAGGTAGTCGAATATTTGCTGTTCTATTACATCGGGGGCGATCTCAGCGTTTTTATCCGCGGTTGGAATTTTTTCTTTGGTAGGAAATTTTGAAACAAAATTATTAGGTCGTTTTAAAGATTGCATGGTTGGTTCCTTTTGGTTCTTCTCTCTCCAGAAGGCGGCCCGCCGCCCAAAGCTGCGCAGCAGCGAAGGGTGGTGCCCGCAGCAAGAATCGGACTTGCGCCTGGTCCTTACCAAGTATGACCTGCATTTACCCAATGACTGACCGGGCGACAGACCGCAGATAAGAACCAGATACGCTTTATACGCTTCCCGCTTGGGGCACGGTTTATTGTAATCTGATGGTGCCCGTAGCAAGAATCGGACTTGCGCCTGCCCCTTACCAAGGGGCTGTTCTACCACTATACTATACGGGCACTGCCCGCATATTATAACAGCAGATTTTGCGAAATCAATGTAAAATTCAGCAGATATTCAGTCCCCAGTTGAACCATTGCACAAACGATTATATAATTAGATAAGAACTAGATAAAACCAAGAAAAAAGTGAGATACAATAAATTCGTCTTCGATAAGCCAACATTAAATAAACTGCCATTTCCCTTGCTTCCAATAACCAAATACACCTATTACGATTCTTGCCAACCGGGCTTGGCTCTTATCATTACCTATGGTGGAACAAAAGCATTCTACTTTTGCAAGACGCTAAACAATCGCACCATGACCTATAAAATCGGCGACTTCCCGTATATGAGCGTCGAGCAAGCACGAGCTAAAATATTTGAGATGTTGCAAGACTTGCAACAAGGTATTACGCCAATGGATACCAAAAGTCAAAAACGCAAGACCGCTATCACACTCGCGGACTTCTTTAATAATGAGTATATTCCAAAACACCTAAAATTCAAAGTCGGCGAAAAACGCTGCGGAAGAATGACAAGCTATTTCAATCGGTGCTTTAAGCATATTAGCCATAAGCTACTCGGCTCTATAACGAAAGAAGAATTGGACACCATGCATAAATCATTGGGTCAGAATAATGGAATATATGCTGCCAATGCCGCTATATGTTTAATCAAGCGCATATATAATCGGGCTATTGATACCGAATTCGCCATTAGCAATCCTGCTACGAAAATAAAGCTGTTCAAAGAAAAATCACGCGAACGATTTATCCAGCCTGATGAAATGCCTCGGTTTATGAAAGCATTGTTGGAAAGCGAAAACGAGCAAATGAAGAACTACACCCTTTTATTGCTTTTAACTGGTCAACGAGGTTGCAATGTAAAATCGCTTAAATGGTCGGACATTGATTTCCATAATAATTCATTATATTTGGAGCAGACTAAAAACGGAGAATCGCAACGGATACCATTGACCGAACAAGCTATCGGTTTATTAAACCAAATCAAAGACAAGCGCACAGACAATAGCGACTTTATATTTCCGTGTCGGAATACTCAAAGCAAAAATGGATATATGAATAATCCAAATCCTTATTGGCGTGAGCTATTGCAAAAAGCCGAAATAACAAATTTGCGTATGCATGACCTGCGCCGGACTATGGCAAGTTATCAAGCCATAATCGGCTCGTCATTAAACATTATCGGTAAATCATTAGGTCATAAATCCATTCAAGCTACGACCATTTATGCCAAACTGGACTTGAATCCAGTTCGTGAAAGTATGCAGAAAGCCACTGATAAAATTTTCAATTTAAGCAATAATCAATGAGTTATTAAACGCATAAGAATATTTTGCGTATGTGTCAAATTTGCTGCCCATTCCCATATAAATAACTTATATATCGGATTTTAATTATTGCACTGATTGTGAGTCTTTATATTAAAATTTGTGTCTGAAATTTTTAATAGCGATTTTTGGCTATGTTAAAATTCTATTGTTAAAATAATATATTTTCAGAATGATTGATTTAGTGAAATTTGATAGTAGGAAGGTGGATTGCGTTAGTCAATGTATGTTTGGAATAGCATATTGGAAGTGAATAGGTTGCTTGTATCAATATATGGTTTGTTTAGCTTATATTCTTTGATAATATATTGGGACAATTTTTGTAAGTCATATACAGGTTTAATCAGCAAATGGTTTTGTTTAGGTGTATAGCATTTGTTTTTGGCCGATGGTGATTTGGATAAATCAATATCAAATGTGAATTTAGCTTTTTGATTGTTCATTGTCTTTATAAGTGATTTTTCTAGGTCTTCGATAGTTTTATGTTCAATATTCAAAATGGTATGGGCGTGTAATATATGAAGTTTGCCATGTTCGATAATGGTAAGGCTTTTATATGGGTGCTTATACCATTTTTTATTTTGCAATTTCGATAATAGTCCGGCAAGAATTGGGCGCAATGTTTCTTTGGCGGTTTCAATGTCTCTTTTGGGGTGGCAGAAATGAAGCGTCAAAAATATTAGGTTTTGAGGCTTGTCGGATTCGGATAAGACAAGGCTTCGTATCCAAGCGGCGAGTTCATGTTTTAATTGGTTGGCTGTATCAGTCATGGCACAATAAGCATATAACTTTTGGGCAGGACAAGTCAATTTATCGCTGGAATAGTTAAATTATCATCGTTTTTAATTTTCATTGCATTGGATATATGATTTTAGCGAAAGCGCATTGTGGGGCGATAAAATCGAGTGTTTTTGCAGTATTATTTGCTGGTTTGTATTTGGAACTTGATAAATTGGCTATTTCCTATTAAAATCCTAGGGAACCAAGTGGGAACTTGTGTTCAGGAGTGTCATAACTCCACATTTACACGGTGCGAAAGCATTGTTATCCAATAATGGTGTGATTGCACCGTTATTCCTGACTATGGTCGGGAAGTCGTGGCTATATAATACGAGCAATCGGAAAACCACGGAATCATCTGTAAATGTGATTTATGAACTTCCTGACCACCTGTTTTCACAGGTGGTTTTTCTTTAACGAAACAAAAGGGAGTTAGGAATGAAAAAGTTTATTGTCTTATCGGTCGTTGTTGGACTATGTGGTTGTGTGTCTTTAACACCGGAAGAATTGCAACATCAAGACGATATTAGAAACAGCAAAGAAATAGCAAATTGGACACGAAAAGCAGTTATAGGCGACTTTTCAGATTCCGATATTGCAAAATGTAATACGGCATATCCAAGATTTAATGATTTAGCTCAAAAGGCAAATTTTACCGATAAGGAATCGAATGAGTTTAGGTCTAATGGTAGAATTTTAGACAAATGCATCAAAGTTAAAAAATCAGTAGAAGACGCTAAGGAATGTATTAGTCTGTGGGGCAACGAAATACCGGGAACAACATTCTGGACCAAAAGCAAAGCAGAAGAACAATGCGATTGGTGGGGTGTTGACTCTTATTCACATAGCGACGGATTCTATCGTTCCAAGTCGGCGAATCAGTCTAAATATTGTTCTCGATATAAGCGTATTTTCGAGTTAAAGGCTTGTGCTGAAGCTACGGAAAAAGAATTGAGTCGGATAAACTCCATGATTGCTATTGACTCGGACAAAGCAAACGAAAATGTAGCTAAATATAGAGAAAATCGTGAAAAAAAGCTATGTAATGAAAACTATATAAAAGGTTGTTTGTTTAATATTCCCTCAATGCAAGTATCATCAGTCCATAAAGACGGAGTTCTGCTAAGAACATCAAACGCTGCTTTGGAAGCAGGCATTTTAACTGGTGGTATATTCGGAACATTATCGCCAGGTAATAATATTTTTGTTTATACGAAAGATACTTATTTCGACGGAAAAACATTTGATGATGGTAATTATTATTACGAATATGTTGGTTTATACCAATATGGCAGCAGGACAATTCCAGCCTTCAAGCGTTCCCTATATTGATAAGGAGTTAAAAATGAAATTTGATACTTTCTTCTTTGATTCTATACCCTTGAAATGGAATAGGAAAACTCGTGAAATAGATAAGTCTGTATTTTGGAAACAGGCTGAAACAAAGCAAGGCTTTCAAGGAATATCAGAAGCGAAAGGTTGTTATATATTCGGTTTATCGTGCGCCGGTGGGTTAATGCCTTATTATGTCGGACAAGCGAAGAAGACATTTAAGCAAGAAGTATTTGGTCTTCATCAAATGCGCATATACGATAAATGTATAAACAATAATAAAGGAACGCCAGTCTTGATTCTCGTATCCGCTATGACAGGCAAGAACGAGTTTTCAAAAGCTAATCACGATAAGGTAATAAATTGGGTTGAAGACTTGCTTATAAGTTATGCGTTAGAGCGAAATCCGAAAGTTGAGAACTCATCAAAGACGGCTTATTGGAAGAATGTCGAAATTCCTGGATTATGGAAAACAGGCTGGGGCAAGAACACAAAAGACAGCAACGCATTGAAAAGAATGTTCTTCGGACAGCAAAGAAAAAAGAGTGCTTGCAAATAATCAAGCCAAATATAATGTTTTGTTAAAGTTAAAGGCGGTTCCTTAAAAAATACTGGAATTGTTGCCTATATTTTTGTAGCCTAGCCATTGAAGGGAATAATACTAGCCAATGGCAAATAAGAATACAGACTTTTTCAAGAAAAAGCACGACTGGTCTATAATCAAAGACGAGTTGCTAGGGTGGTATCTTGCGCCATATTTTGCCAAGGTATTACAGACAAACAAGCCGATACTTTATATAGATTGTTTTGCTGGTAAAGGAAAATTTGAAGATGGTGCAGACGGCTCTCCATTGATTGCATTGAAAATAAAAAAGCAGACATTGGAACGCACAACGGCAACAAATCCACAAATTACGACTGGCTTTATTGACGCTAATCATGCAGACGACCTAAAAGCGAACATTGTGTCTTATTTTCCTGACAATACAAAGCTACCAGTTATAGATGGTAAATACGAGGAACATATCGAAAACGCTCTTAAAAACAAGGGTAAGGCAAATGTATTTTTATACATAGACCCTTATGGTATCAAGGCATTAGACTATAATATGCTAACGAAATTTGCTAATTCTGATTTCAATAGCATTGAGCTTCTTATCAATCTAAATTCTTTTGGATTTTTGCGTGATGGTTGCAGGGTGCTAAAAGTCAAGGAAATGGAAGATTTTAGTAGCGAACTAGTTGAATATGAACCGACCGAAGTTAAAGCTGATGACGAGTCAACCAAGTTATTGAATAGTATAGCTGGTGGTGATTATTGGCAACAAATTATCCGTGATTATAATGACAATAAGATAGATATGTATCGTGCGGAGAAAATATTTTCGTTCCAATACAAAGAAAAATTGCGTGAAAAATATAAGTATGTTGTTGATATGCCATTGCGCTTAAAAAGCGAACAATTGCCGAAGTATCGCATGGTTCATGCTAGCAATCACCCTGACGCTTGTGTTCTTATGGCAGAAAATATTAGTTCAAAAGCGAAAGAGCTTGTGTTTGGCATAAGACGCAAAGGACAGCGGAGTCTGTTTGATATGAGTGCTGATTCAGACATTATAACAATAGATGAAATAAAAGACGGAATAAAAAAGGTATTGGATAAATTTACAACCGATACTCATTTGAACGAAGTCCTGGCAACATTTTTTAGCGATTATGGTGTAATATGTAATGTCAAAGATGTGAAGGATGTTATGGAAGAAATGGAAAAAGTGAACGAAATAAAAGTTTCAAGAATTCCAGACAAAACGGATAAAGGTGCGAAAACGACTTTCTTTTCGGAACATGGAAAAAATCAAGTTATGATAGGAAAAGTATTAGGAAAAGTATAATGCCGAAAGTGAATGGATATATTGAACGGAAGTCAATGCTTTACAAGACAGGCGTAGAGTATGGCGACTACACAATGAATCATGCGATTGGTTGTTCGCATGGTTGCAAATATCCGTGTTATGCTTTTTTAATGGCTCGCAGGTTCGGCAAAGCGGCCAATTATGAAGAATGGATAAAGCCTATTCTCGTAACGAACACACTTGAATTATTGGATAAGGAAATTCCAAAAATGAAAGACAATATAAAGTCTGTGCATTTGTGCTTTACAACAGACCCTTTCATGTATGGCTATGAAGAAATAAAGAAGATGAGTTTAGCGGCTATAAAGAAACTAAATGAAGCTGGCATAAAGTGCACTGTTTTAACCAAGGGCATTTTACCGAAAGACCTATCAAAGCTTTCAAAGAAAAATGAATATGGGATAACGCTTGTTTCCTTAAATGATAAGTATCGTAAAGATATAGAGCCTGGGTCTGCGCCATATAAAAGCAGAATTGCCGCATTAAAAGCCTTGCATGACGCAGGATTCAAAACATGGGTTAGTATTGAGCCTTATCCAACTCCGAATTTAGTGGAACAGGATTTAGACGAAATTCTAGAAATTTTAGCATTCACGGATAAAATCATATTTGGCAGAACGAATTACAATTCCGAAGTTTCAGCATACAAACAACATAAAGCCTTTTATAATGAGCAAGCTAGGAAAGTCATAGAATTCTGCAAAAAGCGTAAGATTGATTACCATATAAAGAATGGAACTATTACAGAGGCTTAAAGTCTTCGGATAAATAATAGTATGATTATCAATGCGTTTCAGCGAGGGTCGGTTGTATATGTTTATGGCAGGCATAAAAGGCTGCTTGGGTCTTACAATGGCGACTTGCAAAACCACACGAAAAATACGGTATCAATAAAAAGGGGCAATGTGGTCTATGTTTACGATTTCGAGGGAAATCAGGTCGATAGCTACAATTATTAAAATTGTATAACTCTTTGATATTAGCTTATTTCTGGTTTTTGGCGGAAAATTGAAATTATTTTTTCTTATGTTATAGTGCTTATTAAACATATCAATAAATGGTATGTATAACAAAAGAAAAAGAGAGAAAGTATGCAGTATTATTATACGCTAAAAAACAAAGTCAAAGAATATGAAGAATGGAGAGAAAAAACCCCAAAAACAGAATATAAAACTCTATATCATATAGGAAAAACACTCGATGAGTTAAAAGAATTTTTATCCTATCTAGACAGGCTTCATCAAATCAACGAACAAAAAGTTTTACTTTCTTAAAAGTAATCCTATCTCTATTATTTTATATAATAGAGATATAAAACGGAACATGACGCCATTTATTTTTTTGCAAATTTTCTGATTTTTTACGCATTTTTAATTTCAAAAACTTGATAGAAACTTGAAACACGACGCAGTATGCGGGTCATCAAAAAACATCAATATCTTTATCTAGTTGAAAATTGTTGAATCTTTTGTGCAACCGAGTGGGGATTGGGCTAGTGACTCGTATTCTTACCAAGGACCCGTTCTACCACTATACTATGCGGGCGATCCCGCAGATTATAACCTTTATATGAAGAAAATCAACAATATTATTCCAAGGACTACCCGGTAGGCCGCAAACGCCGCGAATGAGAAATGGCGGACGAATCTAAGCATGAATCTTATCGCTAACAATGAGAATATGGCAGAAAGTCCCACCGTCCAGGCGGTAGCCGCCCAGTTTATGGCTTCGTCGCTGGTTACGGCCTTGATAAGTTCGTAACAGCCGGCCGCGCCGATCGCCGGCATCGACATTAAAAACGCGAAGTCCAAGGCGTCTTTCCGAGAAACGCCACGCGCACGCATCGCCGTGACCGTTATTCCGCTGCGCGATACTCCGGGTATAAGCGCAAGCACTTGCGCGCAACCCGCTATGAAGGCTGTGCGCATTGATACCTCGCGTTCGCTTTTGCCGAACCGATCTGCCGCATATAAGAGGATTCCGAATACTATTGAATTTATCGCTATGATCGTAATTCCGCGCGGTGGGTTTATCAGAAGTCCAAGCGCCAGTACGGGCACAACAGATACGGCGAGTTTTGCCGTCAGAGACCAATCCTTGAACGTCAAAATCTGGGCCACCCGCGCGCGGTAATGCCACATGACCGCAAGCAGGGCGCCCACATGAGCTGCTACGTCTATAAACATTCCTTGGTCCTCTACGTTTAGGACCGAAGGCAAAAGCGCCAGGTGCGCGGACGAGCTTACCGGCAGGAATTCCGTAAATCCTTGTATCGCCGCGAGAAGCATTATGTAATCGAGTGTCAGCATGGCTTTTATTATACGCTTGCAAATTTTGATTGCAAGCGTATAATATCCAACGGTAATACAAGGAATATCCCATGAATCTTAACAGCGTTTACAGAACTTATACCTGTGGCAATCTGTCGCATAAAAACGTCGGAGAATCCGTGGTGCTGTCCGGATGGATTCACCGCAAGCGGGATCACGGCGGGTTGTTGTTCGTCGATCTTCGCGATAATTACGGCATCACGCAGTGCGTGTTCGATTTGTCCGCCGCGGGTTTGGCGGGAATTGAAAAAATTCATCCCGAAAGCGTGATCACCGTGCGCGGAGATGTTGTTGCTAGGGACGCTTCGCAGGTCAACGACAAGATTCCGACCGGAAAGATCGAGGTAAAGGCCGCATCTTTCGAGATGCTGACCGAATCCCTTCCGCTGCCGTTCCAAGTCTTCGGAGAGGAGGAGACAAACGAGGAATTGCGTTTGAAGTACCGCTATCTTGCCCAGCGGCGCGAACGGCTTCACGCGAATATTCTTGGACGCAACCGCATTATAAAATTTATACGCGATCAAATGTGGGAATTCGGTTTTTCGGAATTCCAGACGCCGATTCTTACTTCGTCTTCGCCCGAAGGGGCGCGCGATTATCTGGTGCCTTCGAGATTGCATCACGGGCAGTTTTACGCTTTGCCCCAGGCGCCGCAGCAGTTCAAGCAGCTGCTTATGATCGGCGGGTTCGATCGGTACTTTCAGATCGCTCCGTGTTTCAGGGACGAGGATCTGCGCGCGGATCGCACCATGGAATTCTATCAGCTGGATCTTGAGATGTCGTTCGTCGAGTTAAAGGACATTCAGGCCGTCGGCGACAGACTTATTCCGGCGGTTATAAAAGAATTCGTGCCGGATGCTAAATTAAGCGACGAAATTCCTCATATATCTTATGCAGACGCCATGCTGAAGTATGGCAGCGACAAACCCGATCTTCGCAATCCGATCGAGATCGCCGACGTATCGGAAATTTTTGCGAATTCCGATTTTGCGGTATTTGCCGATAGCGTCAAAAAGGGCAGCGTAGTGCGCGCGGTTCCGGCGCCAACCGTATCCGACAAACCGCGTTCGTTCTTTGATAAATTGGGCGAGTTCGCAATAGCGGAATTGAAGCTTGGCGGATTGGGTTATATAGTTTTCGCGCCTGGCGAAGCCAAAGGTCCGGTTGCGAAAAAATTGACGCCGGAACAGGTCGAGGCGATCAAAGTGGCTTCCGGTGCCAAGGAAGGCGACGCCGTATTTTTCGTGTGCGAGGAAAAGAATGTCGCGGCAAAGGCCGCAGGTAAGCTTCGAGAAAAACTGGGCAATGATTTGGGATTGATCGACGCGCGCGAATTCCGTCTGTGCTGGGTCGAAGATTTTCCGATGTACAATATAAATGAAGAGACGGGTAAAATCGATTTCGGTCATAATCCGTTTTCGTTGCCCAAAAGCGGTTTGGACGGCGATCCGCTGGAGATTCTTGCGAACCAGTTCGATTTGGTTTTAAACGGTTGGGAGATATGTTCGGGAGGGTTGCGCAATTATAATCCCGAAACTATGGTCAAGGCTTTTGCGATTGCGGGATATTCACAAGAGGATGTCAAAGAAAAATTCGGTGGAATGTGGAATGCGTTCCAGTATGGCGCGCCGCCGCACGGAGGATGCGCTTTCGGAGTGGACCGCATAATCTGCCTGATTTTGGGCGAGCCGAATCTTCGCGAATGCCACGCGTTCGTGACCAATCAAAAGGGTCAGGATTTGATGCTTGGGGCGCCGCGCGAAGTGTCCGAGCAGCAGCTGCGCGAAGCCCATATTCAAATTAGGAAGAAAGCTTAAAGAAAATCCCCGCGAAAGCGGGGATTCAAGTTTTATATTCCCAGGCGATGTCTTAGTTTGAACATTAGGATAGACTCGTTTCCGAATTGGGCCGAGTTGTCCGGGTTAAACCGATAGATCATGCCCATATTCGCCGTAGTCCAATCGCCCAGGTTTGCTTGGTAGGACGCGTCTAGGCGCAGCTCGCGGTTATTATTCGCCATATTGATCGTTCTGTTCTGCGCGTCTACCATCAGGTCAAAACCATGATCCGCTTCTACATTCTGCATGCGGACGTCCAGGTAACTTACGTGGCCGCTTGTGACTGCAAGGGGCAGGGCCGCTCCGAACGAGAAATTGCCAAGGTCCAGTTTCGCCGATACTGCCGTAGAAGTAAACGGCGATATTTCCGACATGACCAGATTGCTTGTTCTATCCGGCGTAGTTCTTGCCATTTCCGCTGTTGCGCTGAACTTTATATCGTCCGAAAAATTCAAGCCGAAGTTACCGCGGGCGAAGGTCGTGCCGCTTCCGCCCATGTCCATCAGACCCGATCCGTACGCGCCCAAGATCGTGTCGGTTTCATAAACTTGTCCGACCGTCAGGCTTAGGTTATCGAACCCGGCTGTTGCTCCGAATCCGTACATTCTGCCAAGTTTAGGATCGCGCGCGTCTATGTCGTAGACAAGATTATCGCTGGCTTTGATAGTTCCCATAAAGCCGTCCATCCCAAGTTTGAACTTGCCGCGCTTGATGCCCGCGCTTGTCGAAATATTGTCCGACGCAAGGCCCATCAGGCCGAACGAGTCTATCGCCCGCGCCTTATACTGCGTGTTCACGAAGGTTCTGTCGCCGTTCATGCTGAAGCTTAGTTCGCGCATATAGTTGTTGTCGCGCGCGTCCTGGCTGTTTTGGAGCGACAGTTTTACCCCGTTCATGTCCAGCGCGGTGACTGGGCCGTTCGATCCGAACTGGCGGAACTGGTCCACAAGGTCAAGGTTGCCGCGCACGCTTTGGAAGTCCGCCGACTGGTTGAATATGCGGAACATGGAAAGGTCTTGGTCAGCTGATTCCACCGCGTCGAACATCGACACCGATATGCCGTTAAGTTTCGATCCGAAGGCCGAGCTTGGAACAAGCGCGGTATTGTTCAAAAACCTTTCGCCGACCAGTATAGCCGAGCCGTCGCTAAGCGCCGCCCCGCGGTTCTGAGACGAAATCAGTTGACCGGTTGTCGCGTTGCGGAATACAGCAAGCCTGCCCGGGGTGGTGGCGCGGTTTAGGTTCACTAGACCGTAGCCGAAGACTTCACTGAACACCGTGCGGTAGTCTTCGCCCGCCGCGACGCGCGCCGCGTAATCAGCCGGCAGGTCGTAACGGTCGCGCAGCTGCGCTTCCGTCAGTTGGAATCTATCCGCAGTAATCGCAAGCAGCGTGAATATTTCGCGCGTGGTCATATAGCTGAACGCGCCCATGACCACTCCGACTGATCCGGCCAAGGAAGCTACACTCTGGTCGCTTGTTATTCCCGGAGAGGCGAAGCACCACGGGTCTAGGTTGTTAAAGCCGCGTCCTGTGACGGCGCCGCAGGCGCGGGCGCGCAGCACGTGGCCGTCGGGATCGCCGTATTGCGACAGGACTATTTTATTGGTTGAAGACAGTCCAAGGTTGCCCGTGATATTGCCGGCGATAGTTCCGTTCTGGGCCATGACCGCGACCGAAGTCATAAACATATTGTTAAGTCCGGTCCAAAGTTTTGGCGCCAAATTTTCGACCGTGGCTGTAAGCGTCGTGGACATGCTTTCATGCGCGTAATAATCCCCTGCGCCGAATATCAGCATCGGCAGTCTGGCGTCGCCTTGATAACTTCCGAACAGGTTCACCGCGTCGACTCCGGGAGAGGTCGGATTGCTGGCTATGTAATTCGCAAAATCAGTCTGAGTCAAGCCTGTGCTTGTAAAGTCTTCCAGTTTTACGCGGTAATAGCTGTTGATTATGTCGCGGTATCTGTCTTGGCCCGTGCTGTTGGCGGGCAGCGAGGCGAAAAAGTCGGCGGTCGCCATGGACGCGCTGCGGGTGAATTCCGGAGAATTGGCGTTCGCGATTATATGTATACCCAAATTCGTCGCGTTTTCGCGAGCTATGCGCATCGCGCGGAAATTCATGTGGTCTATCGGTCTGCCGTTCGAGTCGCGGCCGTTTCCTGTTCGCGCGATAGTCAGCTGGCCGTTAGGCATATATCCCGGAAAGTCTCCTATAATCATGTCTCCGGCGATGATTTTTGCAAGAAACGAATCGTCCAGGTAGTTGTTGTCTTGGACCAGCCTGTATTGGTTCCACGCGTTTTGTGCGCGCACCAATCCCGCCGGAGCCACTAATTCGCATCCAGTTCCGCCCGCCGGCGTGCAGTTGTCGAAGTTGCCCCATGTGCCGCCTTCCATAGCGTTGTAATAGATCACGAAGTCGGCAAAGCTGGCCGTGCCTTTATAAGTGCGGAACAGTATGCCTGTCAGCTGGCTTAGCTGGCTTGGGGTGAAGGACGGTGCCGAGCTTAGGATAAGGCCTGTTCCAAGGTCCGTCAGAGAATTGGACGACGAGTATATGGATGCGAAGTCATTCAAATTCGCCGTGCCCTGATAGCGGCGCCACTCGGCTTCGGCAAGCGTGCGGTCGTTGTTGGCTATGAACAGGCTGCCTATGTTGCAAGCCGAGTTCAGACCCGTGAACGATATGTCGCAGTTGGTGATCGCGGTGTCGGGAGCGCCAAGGCTTGCCATAGTGGAACCCGTCTGCGCGTAGTAGGTCAAAAAGGTTTCCCATGTCGCTTGTCTTGTGAATTTTAGGTATTCGAATCTTGCGGTGGTGTTCGGCGCAACAACTCCGGCGTATGCGTTCGTGAAGAGCGACTGCGCCGCCAGAGGATTCGTCCCTAGGAAAAAATTATATTTGGCGAATTGCAGGTCTCCCCACGACGAGGCGCTGAACACGTTAAACGCCGAGCGGCTGAGGGTGGTGTTGAAAGCCGAGTTTGAGCCGTCGAGGACCCAGCGCATATCTTCCGGATCAAACATAACTGCGCCGCTGTTCAGATGGGTTGGGATGTTCGCGAATTTATTCGCGGGCATCGCGACCAGCGAAGGAGTGCTTGCGAAGCCTAGATTGTTCAACGCGCAGTTGCCTTGGCATTCCGCCCAGACTACGTCCGTCGTGCCGTCGTTTCTTGTCGCGCTGTCAGTTATGTTGCCGGCGCGTGTAACCCCAAGCCCTGTGACGAGCGCGACGTTGATCGGGCGGCCGCCTGTTGCTGGCACTCCGCCTATGCTGCCCGCGTCGGCGGGATCTATGGTCGAGCCGTTGGCATTGCGCAGAGTCGACTGGCCTAGGTATCCGCGCGAATAGGCGTTATATGCGCTGTTCAAAAACAGGTAGTTGGTGCGGTTGCGAGGCTGGAAGTCGAATCCAAGCGGAACGTTCATGTCGCGCGTGATGTAAAGCGAGGCTTCGCCCAATAGCGACGGCGCTCCGGACAACATATTGGTTTCGCCAGTATAGCTGCCGATTTCAAGATTTGGCTGCTGGGCCGCGGGTGCCAGCACAAGTTCCGATGTAGGGGGAGTTTCAGTATCTCCGCCGCCTCCGGGTCTGCCGCCGCCTCCGGTCGAGGGATTATTATTGTCGGATGTGTAAAGACCGGCCAGGTACGCAAGCGCCCCGACTCCTAGAGCGGCTCCGCCCGCGACAAGCAATGTGCTTTGCGTTGTGGTTAGTCCCGAGAATAATCCCACGTCTCCGCCTTGTTCGTTGTTGCGGCGGAACGCTCGGATTTCTTCGTCGCAGCGTGACGCGTCGGCTCCGTATCTTTGCAGCATTTGCGCCGTTCTGACGTCGTTGTTCATAATCGCTGTGCAGACCAGACTCATGCCGCTTGGATCGCGGTAGTTGACGTTGACGCCTGACTGGACCATTGTGCGGACCGTGTTTTCATCGCCGGCGCGCGCGGCTTGGAGCAGTGCGCTGGCCTGTTCGAACGTGGTGCGCGCATAGGATGCAAGCGGAAGCGCTATTGCGGCGAAAAACAACGCGATTTTCACGAAATGCGAATTAAGCATGATTATCCCTCTATTCTCTATAATAGGGATTATATCATAAAAAAGGTAAAAGGTAAATGGGAAAAGGAAGATCCCGATTACACCCCGTCTCCTATAAGGGGGCGGGGACGCGAATAATCCCCTATGACTAGCAAGCCGGGTTCCCGCAAAGCGAAGTGGATTTTTTAGCGCAAGCCTTCAAGCGATCTTAAAAAAATCGATATTTCGCAGTAAGCTCCCATTTTCTGAAACGGAGAGTCGTCTCTAAAAAACACCGCATGATGCAAAATCATATCGCCGGTCCAAGAATTAATTATTTTTGAAAAATTTTCGGGAGAAAAATACTGACAATTATAATTTATACCTTTCAAAATTCCATGGTGATCGCAATTGTCGGCGACAAACACTTTTTTGAATTTAGGAAACACTTCGGATTCTATCTGTCCCTTTTGAAAGTTTATGGCGTCCGCCGAGTCGCTGCTTGTAAAAATATTCGATATGACCAGCGCGGGATCAAAATAATAGTTGTTCGACAATTCTTTCAGTCGCGACGACAGGGTCACGTCTCCGTCAAAAATAATTTTCTTGTTCATATAATCGAACGCTTTGATTCTATTTTCCTTTGGAACAAACGAACTTACGGCCCGTTCGATATTTTCTCCGCGGATTCCTATGTGTGAAGCTATCGCAGAGCATGCCAGTATCTGAGAAACCGAGAGCCTAGTCAGCAGGAAAGGAGCGCAGGACAGTATTGAAGCCCCATCTTTCAATATCGAAACATTGTTTTCCCTGAAATCCACGGAATAGACCGGGTCGTTTGCTTTATCAATTCCAAACGTTATATAAGGCCGGTTTATCGACGCCAGATTTCTACGAGTGACATTGTCATCAAGATTTACGAACGGAAGGGTATTTTTCTGAAAAAGCCTAACCTTGGAATTAAAAATATCCTGATGAGTTCGTATGTCTTCCATACCTAAATGAGCATCCCCTATATTTAAAATCGATGCGAAATCGGGTAGCAGTATTGACGCCAGTTCGCCGACATGGGAAAATCTGTTCAGTGACGCCTCGAAAGCTATATATTCATGGTATTCTTCAAGAAAATTTATGACCATCGAATACAAATTCAGAGGAGTGATCCTTTTGCTATATAACCGCAAAACTTGTTTTTCGGTCGCTATAATATCCTCGATCAATGCTATGGCCGTGGTTTTCCCGACGCTTCCGGTTAATGAAATAATTTTGGGGTTTGAAAATTTAAGCGCAAAATTAAATAGATCAATAATAGATTCAGAGATATTATCCACGTATATGGTTCTAAAATGCGAACTGTATTTTAAACATATATCCGCGTCCTCGGTCAAAATTGCTCCGTTGGGATTATTTTCAACGAACAGATTGACTTTCGATTTTTTATCTATATCCGAATTGTACCAGCCGTTGTCATTCTTCTCGAAAAGCGCGAAGTAAAGAGGTTTGGAATAATCAATGCTTAAGGCTAACTCGCCCGTGGGCTTGGCAATGTCCAGGAAACTAAACCTATAGTCATCCTGCAAATTAAAACTCTTTCCTTTAATAATTTGTTTCAATAGGCCCGCGTAAAACTTCACTGTCTTTCTTTAGTTTTTACAAAATCCCGTATAATAGCCAAAATATCGTCGGTGTTGGTATTGGCTATGTCATGGGTTCCGCCTTTCAATACATGAATACAACCTTTCGCCGACGGTTTTTTTTCAATCAAAAGCTCAGGCGGAGTCGCCGTGTCTTTTTCTCCGAAAATAAAGCAGAGGTCGTTCAAGTTCGCGTCCGATAGATTATCGGATAAATCTATCCCGACTATGCCCAAGTACGATTTCTTAAGAAACTTTGTTCCTTGTGCGTAAAAGGGATTTCCAATAACTCGCGACAGATAAAAATCACGCAGCAAGTCTTTTGCGAACTTTGGAACAGCGCCGGAAACCGAAGAAATTATTTTCTGCTTTTTAGTCTGTTCCCTATACCGACGGCATATGGCCGGCGAGATTAAAATCAATTTTTGGTTCAAATCGAATTTTAACTTATAATTCAATGCGACGGCGGCACCAAAGGAATATCCTAGCATAAAGTCCGGTTTAAAGCTTTCAAGATTATCCCTGACAAATGACGCAAAGTCGTCCAAAGTCCAAGGATTTTTTGGTTCTTCCGCGCCGCAAAATCCCGGAAAAGTTATAACTTTTACTTCATATTCCTTCTCAAGCGCGTCAACAAATTTTCGCCTATTGCGCCAAGGATCGGTCATGCCTGGGCATTGCGAAGTATAATTGGCGTTATCCCAGCCGTGAAGTAAGGCAAGCTTTGTCATGCGCGCAACCTACAATGCTTTAAAAAGAATTACAATCGGGATAGATTCCTAAAATCATTGTGAAAAAATTTATCGCTGCGCAACAGCCATTAAAGCCCGGACGCGAATAATCCCCTATGACTAGCAAGCCGGGTTCCCGCAAAGCGAAGTGGAGTCGTATGGATTAAGCTGATACTATGACCATCGCGTGGCGAAGCGGCTGGCCGTCAAGTTCGAAGCCTGTTTGGATCTCTTCTATTATGATGCCGCTGTCCGTATCGGATTGCGCGGTGCTTATCGCTTGGTGAAGTATTGGATTCAATTTCTCGCCGACTGATTTGATCTGCCTTATGCCGGATTTTTCCAAAGCCGCTATAGCGGCGTTAAGGATCATCTTGATGCCTTCGTCGTTCGGATTATGTTTCAGCGCGGAAAGGGACGCGTCCACTACGGGAAGAATATTTTCCGCCAGATTGATCATTTTTATGCGCGCGGCGTTCTCGGAATCTATTTTCGAGCGGCGCTTGATATTTTCGGTTTCCGCGACGCTTCGAAGGTATTTGTCCTGAAGCGCGTCGAGTTCGGCTTGAAGCGGATTCGTTTCTTCTATGGCTTCTTCTTTTTTAATATCTTCCATTTTACCTTTTACCTTTTTACTTTTACCTTTATATATGGACAAGCCGTATAGTTTCAAGTCCTAAACCGATGTTATTATGGGTATGAAGTCTTCGGGCGTTAAACTGGCGGCGCCTACCAGTACTCCGTCCACGAACGGGATGGACATGATTTCCGCGGCGTTTGCGGCTTTGACGCTGCCGCCGTATAAGATCGGATTCAGGTATCGCTTCATGTTTTCCATGGTTTTTTGGATATGGGCGTGCGCTGAAGCGATTTCCTTGGAAGTGGCGGATTTACCCGTGCCTATCGCCCATACCGGTTCATACGCTATTATTACTTTGCCCTCGGCGGGGAGGGATTTTTTAAGCTGGTCGGTAAGTACTTCGTTCGTTCTTTTCGCCTTCTTGTCCGCCAAAGTTTCGCCGACGCATATTATTGGCGTTATGTCGAAGCTAAGCGCTTGCTGGGCTTTGGCGCGAACGGTTTCGCTTGATTCGTTATGGTATTGCCTACGTTCGGAATGACCCAGTATCACGCATTTAGCGCCGGATTCCGCCAGCATTCCGGCGGATATTTCGCCGGTATAGGCGCCGGTCAAATGGGCCGAACAGTCTTGTCCTCCGACCGGCGTTTTGCCGAATTTGTCCAGCAATGTGAAGGGCGGGCAGATTACCACTTGGTTTTTCGTTTTGATCTTGGACAGAGCCCGGGCCATGGCTTTTGCCTTTGCGGCGTCTCCGTTCATTTTCCAATTTCCAGCTATGATTTTCATGCGTCACCTTTTTTGTTGCATTCGTCCGGCGGATTCTGCTATAAATCGGGGGATAAAGCAAGAAAAAGGAATAGGACATGTTGCAAAAATTCAGAAGCGCTAACGACACAGTATGGGCAAAGATACTTATGGCTGTACTTATATTCTCGTTCGTGGGATGGGGGGCGGCAAGTTGGATTTTCGGAGATACCGCGACCGACGATTCGATCATAAGCATAGGGGGAGATCGCGTTCGCATAGCAGACTTCGAGGCCGAGCAGAACAGGCAGCTTGCTCAGATGGAGCGGGCGATGCGCCGGTCGATTTATTCGGACAAAGTCGTTAGGTTCTATTTCTCGCAGCAGATCTTGTCCAACCTGGCAAGCCGTATGCTTCTTGAGCGCCGCGCGCACGACATAGGGCTTGACGTTTCAAGCGCAAGCGTCGCCGCCATGATCAAGAACGCCCCGGAATTCCAGTCCAACGGATTCTTCAATGCCGATAAGTTCGACGCGATCCTGTCCGCCAATCATTTGTCCGAGGCCGCTTTCGTCGACATACTTCGCCGCAATATGCTGCGCGAGATGCTGCTGACCGGAATCGCCGAAGGCCTTAGGTCGCCCGACTTTGTTAACACGATCCTGTTCAATACGCGCTTTGAAAACCGACGCATAGATTACGCCGCGATACGGTTTGACGATTACTCGGCTCAGGGCCGACCGACTGAAGACGATCTGCGTCTTATTCACGCTCAGGCCAAGCGGATGGTGCCGGAATTCCGCACTTTCGCCATAGCCAAGGTAGGCGCCAAGGAAATGGATAACCCGGACGAATTCGACGCGGCTTATGCGAAAATTCAAAAGCTTGAGGACGCGTTGATCGGCGGAGCGAATTTGAAAGAAGCCGCCGAGATCGCCGGTGCTAAGGTCACCGAGGTAGCCCCCATAACGATCCAAAGAAAGACCGCCGCCGGTCGCGACGTAAATATGGATATTCTTACCGAAAGTCTGACGGCCGAGCTGTTCGGGCTTGATGAGGGCAGCGACACCGCCATAATAGAGTTGAAGGACGGATTTGCGATCGTGCGCGTCATGAAGGTCGAATTCGCGCGCGCGGTTCCGTTTGACGATATGAAAAAGGAATTGGAGGAGATATGGGTCGAGCGCGAGAAGGAAAAACAGGCCTATGTGCGCGCGAACGCCTTGCTGAAAGAATTGAACGAGAATCCTGCCGCCGGATTTCGCGCCGCGGCCAACAAGGCCGGAGTGCGCAGCTTTCAGCTGAACGCGAACATTACTCGCGCTATGACTTCGGTGTTCCCCGAGGAGGTTTTGAACCAGTCTTTCGCCGCCAAGCGCGGAACTCATATATTAATTCCGGGGCGCCGCGCGTTCTATGTGTCTTCTATTCGTAGCGTTGCGGCTCCTAAGATGGATGCCGAGAGAATGGCCGCGATAAGGACCGAGGCTGATGCGCTGATGTCCAGGATGATCATGGATGATTACACGAACTTTTTGGCGCGTCAGTATCCGGTCAAGACCAATACCAGAATGTTTAACCGGCTGTTTAATATAAACGATTAATATTTTAGTTGCAAATATGGCGCGATGCGGTTATAGTCCCGGTTACGTGGGGCTATAGCTCAGTTGGTAGAGCGCTTGCATGGCATGCAAGAGGTCGTCGGTTCGACCCCGATTGGCTCCACCATTACTCTGCGGAGTGTATAGAATCTCTGCAATTATCTAAATTATCCTGCAGTTCTGCGGGATTTTTCATGCCATTGACTATGGTATACCCAAAAGGTACGCCTTAACTATCCCCCTTTCTATACAATGGCCTATTTCGCCGAGTTAATAAAATTATCTTGATTTTTAAGACGTTTTGTGGTATGCTTACAAGCAAGTAAATAGTGGCAATTTATCTGCCACAATCTATTTAACCCCGTTTTTTGTGGGGCTTTTTTTTATCCAATTTTTTTGAGGAGAGAATATGAAACAAAACAACAACTTTTTTGTTGAGCAGTCTCGCAATTCTGAAATAAAGACGCAGATTGTTTTGACAATGTTCAGTTTATGGCTGAAAAATAATAAAACCAAAAAAGATTTATCATATATTGATTTGTTTTCTGGGCCCGGACTTTACGACGATGGAACATTATCGACACCAGTATGTATTTTGCAGGAAATATGTGCGACCAAGGCCATGGCGCAAAAATTTAATGTAGTTCTAAATGACCATAAGGCAGGAATCATCGCAAAGCTTCGACGTGCGATTGCGAATATCAGGAATGCTAAATTTCTAAAAACTTTGGCAACTTCGGTTGCCAATACCGGGGAAAAACCGCAAGTGCTAAATAGCGAGCATTGTTTTATGTTTCTTGATCCTTGGGGCTGGAAAGGCATGCATAGAAATTACATCAATACGGCATTGCAAAATAAAAATTGCGAAATGGCACTAATGTTCAGTTTTAACCAATTTAATCGATTTATGAATTTTGATAAAATTAAAGGGATTTTTGACGATTTATTTGACGCTAAAACATTAAAAGAAATAAGAGATTTTTGTGCAAATAATCCAAAAGCCAATAAAGAGAATTTCGTGTTGAATAAATTTATTAAAATGATTACTAGCACTTGCGACAATTGTCATTGCCTGCCGTTCAAGTTCAAAATGGAAAATTCATTAAAGACAAGCCATTATGTGATTTTCATAATCCGCGATAAAAAGAGATTCAAGGTTGCACAGGCAAAACTGGAGCAATTCGCCAATTATGCGGACGATGTTTTATGTTATTCTCCAAAACATGCTGATAAAAATATGTTGCTGGAATTATCAAAATAAAATTGATAGGATCGTGTCATGGCTATGAATTCTAATCTTGAATGGACTGATGCGACATGGAATCCGCTCGTCGGATGTTCAAAATACAGTGACGGGTGCAAAAATTGTTATGCCATGCCAATTGCGGAACGTCTGCGCGAACAAGGTATAGCCGGGTATGAAAATGGATTCAAATTAACTTTGCGACCAGAGCGGTTGGAAATGCCCTTGCATTGGAAAAAGTCGCGCCTGGTGTTCGTAGATTCCATGTGCGACCTATTTCATGACGATGTGCCCTTGGAATATATACAGAAAGTTTTTGCAATTATGAAACGTGCCGATTGGCATATATATACAATATTAACCAAACGCTCGCGTCGTATGCGTGAGCTGTCTAAGCACTTGGAATGGTTGCCGCATATTGTTGCAGGCATAACGATTGAAAGCGACAAATATATTGACCGACTTGACGACCTGAAAGCCGTGCCCGCACAAATGCGATATCTGTCGTTAGAGCCATTGCTATCGTCGATTCCGCGGCTGGATTTAACCGACATAGATTGGGTTATAGTTGGCGGTGAATCCGGTTCGAACGCACGACCTATGGATGCGGATTGGGCGCGCAAAATCCGCGATTGGACATTGTCGCAAGGCAAGGCATTTTGGTTCAAACAATATAGCGGGCATGGTTGTTATGGCGCAATGCCACCACCGGTTTTAGATGGAAATGAATACAAGCAATTTCCAGAATTCAAGCGCGGCGATTTAAGCTTATTTTAGGCAAAAGAGTTACAAGTTCATACCATGTGTGCCAGACTATAAATTTCTTGCCTTATGAATTGAAGTATGGCAAAATTAGCAAAAGAATACTGGCTCACCAAAAATCAAACGCCCCGAAGGGCGTTTTATTTTTGTAATGGAGCGCAGGGTCGAACCGACGGGCCAAGCCGCGAAGCGTCGGGCGGTTCGCTAGGCCATATTGATCCGAATATCGCCTTTTGATTTGGCGTTGTCTATAAAGTCCAAAAAGGCTTGCGTAATTACTTTTTGTCCGTTTGTGTTCGGGTGCGTGCCGTCTTCGCACAAAAGCAGGTCCGGTCTGCGGTGTTTCAAAAACGCGCCGCGAAGATCTATCAAAAGAGTACCTGTTTCGGCGGCTATTTTTTCCACGGCCCTTGAGTAGCGCTCTTGATGACGATATATAAGCTGTACGTCTTCCAGCCATTTCATCACGTTTTCTTTATTCAGCCCCTTGCAGAACCAATTGAAAAACTTTTGCGCGTCCAAGGGCGGCAGGGTGGTCAAAATAGGACGTATGCCTTTCTCTTTTAATAAATTGATGGCTTTGCGGTAAGTGTCTATGAAAATATCCAGCGGTGTGCTTGGAAGATGTTCTTCGTTTGGACGCTCGGCTATTTCGTGCCATTTGTAATCGCAATCGTTGCCGCCAAAGTCCATCACCACAGCGTCGCAGATAGGTTCGTCGCCGCTTAGACGTTTATCTATTAACGAAAATCCCTTGGTTATCGTGCAGCCGAATTTTGAAAAGTTCTTTATATCCAAAAAATACGTGCTTTCTATCGACGAAATGTCTATGTTGTTGTTGATATGATAGCGCATGCCGGAATCAAGCTGTATGCCTTTTAGTATAGAGTCTCCAAAAACTTCAACCTTTTTTCTTACTTTCATGTTTTTCCCTCTTGTTTTTAATCCTTTCTTACTCTTTCTTGATTGGATAATCGCCCGCGATCAGTTTTTCGCGCACTACGTGGTGGCGCACTTTCTTTGTCGATGTTAGCGGAAGTTCGTCCGTTGTTATCGCGTAGTGCGTTACCCATTTATAGCTGGCGACTTTTTTATTTGCGTCCGCTATATGCGCGCCAAGCGACGCCAAGTTCACACCTTCTTCGACGGAAAACACGGCGTAGGCCACGGTTTTGTCTTTTACCGTATGTTCGAATACCGCGACATTCTTGACGCCGGGCAGGGTTATGTACATTCCTTCCAACTCGTCCGGGTAGAGGTTTTTGCCGCTATCAAGCACTATGACTTGCTTTTTTCGCCCGCGAAAACGGTATTCGCCGTTCTTGTCTATGGACACCAAATCTCCGGTGTTGAACCAGCCGTCCTTGTCGAATACTTCCTTGTTCGCTTCGGGATTGTTCAAATACCCTTTGAACACGTTTGCTCCGCGCAGCCATAACGTTCCTATGCCTTCGGAGTTAACGCTGCGCATTTGCGCTTCATTGCCCTTTAACGGTTTTCCGAATGAATAAGGCATGCGTCCCGGAACCGGGTGCGAGCCGCAGATCGGGCCGACCGTTTCGGTAAGGCCGTATCCCTGGGTGAACAGCAGTCCCAAATTGGCGTAGAAATCCTCGACCTCGGGCTTGGTTGCGGCGCCGCCGGCGACAAGCAGCCGCGCGCGGCCTCCGAATACTTCCAGGATCTTGCCTTGGATTTTACGCACCAGGAATCCCAAGCCGATCTTGGTCAAAAATTTATTGTGCTTTAAAACGAAACTTACCAATCCAAGTTTTTTCTGACGTTTTAATTCGTCCAATATTTTCCCGCGGAACAACTCGAATACTCGGGGGACGGCCGGTATGATTTGCGGCTTGAATTCTTTGAAATCCGCTATTATAAGTTTTGGGTCCACCGTCGGTTGCAGCAGTACCTGCGCGCCGAATTTCAAAGTCAGGAATATCGCGGCCGCAAATCCGAACACGTGATACAGTGGTAGGAACCCGTACACTATGTCCGAATCATTGAACGCATAACTGAACGATTCCAGAGACTCGACGGTTCCGACCAGGTTGTAATGGTCAAGCGGCACGATTTTCGGCACTCCGGTCGATCCTGACGTGAAAGACAGGGTGGCTATGTCTTCCGGCTTGCTGTCGAACGGTTTTAATTTTGGATCGGCTTTGCCGTCTTTGGTCGCGATGTCGTAAAATTTAAATTCTTTGGAATCGTAAAAGAAATCCTTGTTCGCTATTATGATTTTGCATTTGGTAGTTCTTGCCATATTGTCATATTCGAACGAGGTAAGGTTCGTGTCCAGCAGCAATACGCGCCCGCCAAGATACCATATTGCGAACAACGTCAAAGGCCATTCCATAGTGTTGTAAGCCAGTAGCCCGACCGTATCGCCGTTTTTAACGCCCGCGGCCGAAAGCGACGTCGCCCGCGCGCGCACCCTGTCCACAAATTGCGGGTAAGTGATTTTTTCGCGGGTTAGAAACACGTTGTTCGGAAAACGCTTTGCGGTATTTTCCAATAATTCATACATATTCATTTTTTATTCCTTTTTTTAACGCCCGTGCGCAAATCTGTGCAGGACCTGCTGATTATATGTAATAAAATATTAAAAATCAACCTTGATTTTTTAATTTATTGTGTGTACAATAAATTATTCCGCGGATAACAGGGGAGAATAAATTGGCAATAGTGAAAAAAATTTTGTCGCGCCCGAAGAAAATAGGGATAAAAATCAGGTCTTTGCATGAAACCTACAAGACGATCACGACGATCGAAAAAAAATTAACGGCATTGAAACGGCTTGCGCGGGTAAAGAAGGCCGCCGCTAGGTTGCGCGCTGTGAAATCGGCCCGAGGACGCCCGAAAAAATCCGTCACTAAACAACGCGTCGATATGAGGTTTGATCCCGACGTGATCAATGGGCTGAAATCTCACTTTGGACGCGGGTGGTCTACAAAGGTTAATGATGAAATGCGCAAGCTGCTGGTTAAATCCAAGGTGTTGTAAAATTAAATTTCCGACTTTTTTAATCATGTGCGCATTTTTATTTGTTCTTGCAGAGATGCGCGGTCTTCGTCGGGCGCGTAGGTGTAAAAATGCGCGTGAGAACAGAACGAATAGTCCCATATTTTATTTATATCCAATTCTATGCCGGAGAGCTGTTCGTAATAATCGACTATTCGCGATAATGTTTCAAGATTGTAATGCAGTCCCATTTGGCTGAAGTCGAAATGTATGTCGCCTATGCCGCTGTCTCCGAAATCGTATATGCCCGCGATTTCCTGTCCGTCGAAATCGAACGCTATGTTTTTCGGCATTATGTCGAAGTGAGAAAATTTTATGATCGCGCGGTCGTGGGTCAGGGAAAAATTTTCATAGAAGGATTTTAGGAATTCTTTTTCTGGCGCAGAAAAATTATTATCATTTAGCGTCATTTCCAATACTTCGTTCGGTTTAAGATATTTTCTGAAAAACCTGTCCCATTCGGGCAGCTGTATTTTTTCCGTGACCTTGTCGGTTAAGGAATGGAGTTTAAAAACGAAGGAGGCTATGTTTTCGCAAAATTTTTGTTGCGCCGCGGCGGGTAGTTTTGACAGCTGGTTTTGATCTATGTTATCGCCGGGTATCTTTCTATAAAAGCTGTAAAAATATTCTTGGTCGCTAAGTTTTGGTTCGGGGATTTTTAGGTTTGTTTCGCCTTGCAGCAGGTTCAAAAGATCTCTTTCTAAAACCAGCTTTTGTATTTTGCTTTCTTTCCTTGGGAATTTGGCTATCGTGTCGCCGTTTATTTCGAAGGCGTAGGTGTTTTCTGCATTTTTGCAGGGCGGGGCAAGCGATTTGATTTCAAAGTCGCGGGATAGGAGGTCATGCATGAACTGCGCGTCGAAGGCTTGTGCGGGGGATAGTATTTTCATAATGCCATGATACTGTCTGTCGGGAATTAAAGCAATGTCAAACTGTCCGTGTTTTGTTTATTTTTATTAAATTCCCTTCGGGCGGCGCGCCAAATTTCTATAAATTCTTCCAAGTCGGTATCAGTTGCTTCAAGAACCTTGCATACTGTTCTTACGGTGGGCCACCGGGCTTGGCCGAATTTTGAAAGCCTTTTGCTTGGATTCATGGCGGTCGCGTCAAGTCCGGACATTCTTGCAAGTCCGCTTAAAGTCTTGCCGTTTCTTTCCGCTATGATTTCCATTATTCTCCAGGTTTCTTCGTGCGTCATAGTTTCCTCCGGTTGGTTAATGAAAAACCACCCAGAAGATTCTAAGTGGTTGGAGGTTAAGAACTACACATAGCATAGTGCGGCTTATTCTATATATTCGCCGCCCTCCAACCTGGGTTGGATACGCTATGTGGTCAGGTTCTTACACCTCGGCGCGGGCAACTCGCCCACGCTGGGCGCATTGTATCATAGGTTTGTTTTCGGGTCAAGTTTTTGGAAAGCTTTAGATTTTTCCTGAAATCACGTTGCCGTGAGGATCGGCGTAGCAGCGGCGGCCCGACATACTAGCTTTGAAAAATCCGCCCGGATAGACTTTGATGCCGCGTTGGTTCTGCGCCAAAATTCTGTCCGATCCGATAAGGTCCGCGCGACGACCCATGACCAGTCGCCCTATGCTGTCGCGAAGGCCCGAGCAGGTTTCGCTTCGGTACGGAGCAAGCACAACGGGTCCGGTTTTCTTCAAGCCGGAAAGATCGTATTTGTAGTAAAAATTCCTGATTATATGCGCTTGGTATGGCGAAAGCCGCATCAGGTCTATCAAACGCTCTACCTCGAAGAAAATCATTTCCAAATGCTCCATTTCTAATCCTGTTTCCATTACAGAAAATTCCGCTGTCGCTTTCAATAAGCCTCTATCCCTAGGAATTCAGAGCTCCATATCTGCGCAGCATAAACGCTTGCAGATATGGGGACTCTGGTCCCAAACATGGGAAATTTAAGGAAAATATTTGAAAATAGCTTGACTTTTTGGGAAGCATGATTATAATTAATACACTTTGATCGAAAATGATCAATAGTGAAAAACACAAGAAAACTGCAAGAAAACTGCGAAAAATTCAGAGTTTTCAGCAGATTTATAAACCAGGCGATTGGGCTTGGAATAAATCTGTCCGGGTGTCTTGTCGTTAAGTAAAAACGAAATTAAAACAAAGGGTTATTGATGCCAACCGTCAACCAACTGATTCGCAAAGGTCGTACTAATAAAACGAATCGAAAAAAGACGCCCGCTATGCAGTCTTGTCCGCAAAAGCGTGGAGTTTGCACAAGGGTTTATACTACGACTCCGAAAAAACCTAACTCGGCGCTTAGAAAAGTTGCCCGCGTTAAATTGGCGAACGGTTTGGAAGTTACGGCTTATATCCCGGGAGAAGGACATAATTTGCAAGAGCACTCGGTAGTAGCAATTCGCGGTGGGCGTGTTCCGGACTTGGCCGGTGTGCGCTATCACGTAATTCGAGGAGTGCTGGATACTCAGGGCGTCGCCGCCAGGAAACAGGCCAGGTCGCTGTACGGTTCGAAAAAGAAAAAGCAAGGATAAGACATGTCAAGACGCAAAGCAGCTATTCATCGTGAAGTTTTGGAAGATGCGGTTTACGGCAACAAGGTCGTGTCGAAACTTATGAACGCCATAATGGAGGACGGCAAGAAGGAAGTCGCCGAGAAAATCGTTTACGGCGCTTTGGAAAGGTTGAAAAAGATTCATAAAGACGAGCTGAGGGCTTTGCTTGACGCGATTGATGCCGTGAAACCGTCCGTCGAAGTCAAAGGTCGCCGCGTCGGTGGCGCCACCTATCAGGTTCCGGTTGAAGTGTCGGGCCTGCGCCAGCAGACTTTGGCTTTGCGTTGGATTGTCGCCGCGGCGAAAAAACGCGGCGAGCGTTCCATGACCGAGCGCTTGTTCGGAGAGCTTCGCGACATACTTAATGGCAACAGCGCGTCGCTGAAAAAGAAAATCGATACTCATAAAATGGCGGAGGCTAACAAGGCTTTTGCCCATTTTCGTTGGTAATAAAAGGATAAGAAAATGGCCGTCGGTAAATACGTTCCTCTTAATATGTGCCGCAACATCGGCATCATGGCGCACATCGACGCCGGAAAAACTACGACCAGCGAGCGCATTCTGTTCTTTACCGGAAAGACGTACAAGGTCGGCGAAGTTCACGACGGCGGAGCCACGATGGACTGGATGGAGCAGGAAAAAGAGCGCGGCATCACCATCACTTCGGCCGCTACGACTTGTTTCTGGCGCGACCATCGCATCAATCTCATAGACACTCCGGGCCACGTCGATTTCACCATGGAGGTCGAGCGTTCGCTCCGCGTTCTTGACGGCGCGGTCGCGGTGTTCGAATCTGTTTCCGGCGTTCAGTCCCAGACTATCACCGTATGGCGCCAAGCCAACCGTTATAATGTTCCGCGTATCTGTTTTATCAATAAAATGGACCGCGTAGGCGGTGACTTCTTCCGTTGCGTTGACATGATCAGAGAACGACTTGGTGCAAACCCGGTCGTTTTAAATTTCCCGATCGGAGCCGAAGACCAGTACAAGGGCGTGGTGGATCTGGTGGAAATGAAGGGTTTGATTTGGGAGGGCGACATTGGCGCCGCTCCGACCGTGATCGAAATCCCCGCCGAGCTTAAAGCAAAGGCTGACGAACTTCGCGCTAAGCTGATCGAAGCCGCGGTCGAGCAGGACGACGCCGCGATGGAGGCTTATATGGAAGGGAAAGAGCCCGATACGCAGACTCTTAAAAAGCTTATCCGCAAGGCGACCATCTCGCAGTCGTTTGTTCCTGTTCTTAACGGGTCTTCTTTCAAAAACAAGGGAGTTCAACCGTTGCTTGATGCGGTTGTCGATTATCTGCCTTCTCCGACGGATATTGCCGCGGTCAGGGGCGTTAAGATGGATGGCGAAACCGCCGACGAGCGCAAGCCCGATCCGTCCGAACCGTTTTCGGCCATGGCCTTTAAGATCGCTAACGATCCTTTTGTCGGTTCATTGATGTTCGTGCGCGTATATTCCGGAAAGCTGCAGTCGGGTTCTTATGTATATAACTCGACCCGCGACAAGCGCGAGCGCATAGGTCGCATGTTGCTGATGCACGCGAACACCCGCGAAGAAATCAAAGAGGCCGAAGCCGGCGACATCGTGGTTCTGGTCGGTCTTAAGGATACTTTGACCGGCGATACTCTTTGCAGCGAAGACAAGCCGATCATATTGGAAAAAATTCACATTCCGCCTACCGTCATGGATTTGGCGATCGAACCCAAGACCAAGGCCGACATCGAGAAGATGGCTTTGGGACTGCAGGCTTTGGCCAAGGAAGATCCGTCGTTCCGCGTTTCGACCGATCAAGAGTCAGGCCAGACCATTCTGTCGGGCGTCGGCGAATTGCATCTTGAAATTATCGTCGATCGTCTTATGCGCGAATTCAAGGTCGAGGCCAATGTCGGCGAGCCGCAGATTGCTTACCGCGAAACCATTCGCAAGACTATCACGAAAGAATACACTCATAAGAAGCAGTCCGGCGGATCGGGTCAGTATGCTCAGGTAAAAATTATATTCGAACCTTTGGAAGCCGGAAAGGGCGAGGAGTTTGAAAACAAGGTCGTCGGCGGCGCGATTCCGAAAGAATTCATTCCCGGTGTCGAAAAGGGTATCAAGATGGCCAAGGCCACTGGTCCCATAATCGGCTATCCGACAATAGATTTCAAAGCAACATTGGTCGATGGAAAATACCACGAAGTCGACTCGAACGTTCTGTGCTTTGAAATTGCGGCGCGCGCTGCGTTCCGCGAGGCCATGTCCGAAGCTTCGCCAAAGCTTTTGGAGCCGATCATGGCGCTTACCGTGACTACCCCGGAAGAATATGTCGGCGATATTATCGGCGACTTGAATTCGCGCCGCGGGCAAATTAACGGTATGGAAACCCAGTTCGGCGAACAGGAAATAAAGTCATATGTTCCAATGGCTTCCCTGTTCGGGTATGTCAAGACTCTGCGCTCGCTTAGCCAGGGAAGGGCGAACCCGTACATGGAGCTTTCGCACTATGCGGAGGTCCCGGCCAATGTCGTCGAAGAAGTCGTAAAAAAGCACAAAAAGTAATTATAAACTAAAAACTAACCAGCCAAAGGAGAAACCAAGATGGCAAAAGAAAAGTATATAAGAACACTGCCTCACGTTAACGTGGGTACTATCGGTCACATTGACCACGGAAAAACAACTCTGACCGCCGCGTTGGTTACCAATTATGGTCCGGCCGGCAAATCGGTGAAAGACATCGAAAACGGAGTCGAAGCGAAAGAACGCGGCGTTACAATCTCGGCGGCTCACGTCGAGTATAACAGTGCTACGCGCCACTACGCTCACGTCGACTGCCCGGGACACGCCGACTATGTTAAAAACATGATCACCGGCGCCGCCCAGATGGACGGAGCGATATTGGTCGTCGCCGCAACGGACGGCCCGATGCCCCAAACGCGCGAACACGTTCTGCTTGCCCGCCAGGTCGGTATTCCGAAAATCGTCGTGTTCCTTAACAAGTGCGATATGGTCAACGATCCGGAACTTTTGGACTTGGTCGAAATGGAAGTTCGCGAACTGCTGACCGCCAACAAGTTCGACGGCGAGAACGCTCCGGTTATCCGCGGTTCCGCTTTGTCCGCTTTGGAAGGAAAATCCGACGGTCTTGGAAAGGAAGCTTTGGACAATTTGCTGAACGCCCTTGATACTTATATTCCGATTCCGGAACGCCAGGTCGACAAGCCGTTCTCGATGCCGATCGAAGACGTGTTCTCGATCTCGGGACGCGGCACCGTCGCTACGGGCCGTATCGAAACCGGTATAGTAAAAGTCGGCGAGGAAGTCGAAATCGTTGGAATCCGTCCGACTCAGAAGACTGTCATCACCGGCGTCGAAATGTTCCGCAAGCTGCTTGACGAAGGCCATGCCGGCGATAACGTCGGATTGCTGCTTCGCGGCACCAAAAAGGAAGATATCGAGCGCGGACAGGTTATCTGCAAGCCGGGATCGATCACTCCGCACACCGAGTTCGAAGCGGAATGCTATATTCTGACGAAGGAAGAGGGCGGTCGCCACACGGCGTTCTTCTCGAACTATCGTCCGCAGTTCTTCTTCAGCACCACCGACGTTACGGGCACCATCAAGCTGCCGGAAGGCAAGGAAATGGTTCTGCCGGGCGACAACCTGAAGTTCACCGTGACGCTGATTCAGCCGATCGCCATGACCGAAGGAAGCCGCTTTGCTATCCGCGAAGGCGGACGCACGGTCGGTGCCGGTGTTGTAACTAAAATACTTAAATAAAACGTAAGCCAAGGGAAATAGGTCATGTTATCTTCGAAAATCCGCATTACGCTGAACGCCTTCGATCACAGGATTTTGGTGTCGTCAGTAGACGAGATCGTAAAGACTGCGAAAAGGACGGGCGCGGAGTTGGCCGGACCTGTTTCCCTGCCTACGAAAATCAAAAAGTTTACTGTCAACCGTTCGCCTCACATCGATAAAAAATCGCGTGAGCAATTCGAGATACGCAACCACAAGCGCGTTATCTACATTGTTAATCCAACCCCTCAGACCGTCGATGCCTTGATGAAGTTGGATTTGGCGTCCGGAGTTGACGTGAAGATAAAACTATAAGAAGGCATAAATTATGAAACGATCTGGGCTTATAACAGAAAAAGTGGGAATGACGCGGTTGTTTGATGACAACGGCTCGTCCACTCCGGTCACGGTCTTGGCCGTAAGGGACTGCACCGTCGTCGGGCAGCGCACCAATGACAAGCACGGCTATGTCGCCGTGCAGGTGGGTATCCGCGAGGCGAAAGACAAACATGCCGCGAAGCCTCAGATTGAAGCCGCAAAAAAGCAGGGTGTGAAAGTCTTCCGCAAGATGTCCGAATTCCGCGTCACAGAAGACTGTCTGATACCGGTCGGAACGAAAATGTCCGCCGAGCATTTTGTTAAGGGACAGTTTATCGACGCGCAGGGAACTTCCAAGGGAAAAGGATTCCAGGGTGCCATGAAGCGCCATAACTTTGCGGGACTTGAAGCTTCGCACGGTGTTTTGAAAGCTCACCGTTCGATCGGTGGTACCGGAATGCGCGAATGGCCGGGTCGTGTTTTCAAAGGCAAGAAGATGGCCGGACATATGGGTGCGGAAACCGTCACGGTTCAGAACTTGAAAGTGTTCGGGCATGATATGGATGACAATCTGATATTCGTCGAAGGCGCGGTGCCGGGCGCGAACGGGTCCTTCATAATTCTGACCGACGCCATGAAAAAAGATTTGCCGAAAGATCTTCCGGTTCCGACCGTGATGGCCGAGGTTCCGGTTGCCCCTGCGGCGGCCGAGGAAGCTGCGCCGGTTGTGGAAGAAGTTCCGGCGGCGGAAAAAATTGAAGAGGCCGTGGCTGCGTCGGACGCGCCGGCGGCAGAAGAAAAGGCAGGCGAGTAATGAAACTTGATATTTTAAATTTTGACGGAAAAGCCGTTGGACAGATCGAGCTTAGCGACGCGATCTACGCCGTTGAGCCGCGCGCGGATATTCTGCATCGCGTGGTGGTTTGGCAGGAAGCCAACGCGCGTTCGGGTAATCATGCGACGAAAACTATATCGGACGTTTCCGGCACCAAGAAAAAACCTTTCAATCAGAAGAAGGGCGGCCGCGCCCGTCAGGGCTCGCTTAGAAATCCGCACCAGCGCGGAGGAGCCGCTTCTATGACTGCGCCCAAGACTCATTCCCACGCGATCGACCTTCCGAAAAAGATCCGCGCGCTGGGTTTGAAAATGGCGTTGTCAAGCAAGGCGAAATCAGGAAGTCTGATCGTTATAGATTCCGAAGTCATGCCCGCCGTAAAATCGGCCGCTTTGGCTAAGTCGTTGAAAAATTTGAAACTTTCAAAGGCTTTGTTTGTCGGCGGTGCGGCGATTGACGCGAACTTCAAAAAGTCCGCGGCGAACATTAGCAGCATCGACGTTCTGCCGACCATAGGTCTGAACGTTCGCGACATACTTAACCACAATACCGTGGTTCTGACAAAAGACGCGGTGGCGGGAATAGAAAAAAGGCTGGGGGCGTAATATGGCGAAAGTCGAAAAGAAAAAAATTGAAAATAAATTGGTGGCGACGCCTCGTAGCTTTGACCTTTTGTTAAGGCCCGTCATATCGGAAAAGGCGGCTAAGCTTGCCGATACGAATGCGATCGCTTTCGAAGTGGCGTCCGACGCCACCAAGCAGGAGATAGCTTTGGCTATAGAGACTCTCTATAAAGTCAAGGTGAGAAAAGTCAACATCGTGAACACCAAAGGAAAGGTTAAAACCTTCAAGGGGCGCACGGGTGTTAGGAACGCCGTCAAAAAGGCGTACGTAACTTTGGCCGATAATCAAAAAATTGACGTCATGGCCAAAATATAAGGGTAGAAGAAAATGGCATTAAAACATTATAAACCGAACACGCCGGGTACCCGCGGATTGGTTCTTGTCGACAAGTCGGAACTGCACAAAGGCGCGCCGGAAAAGTCTTTGACCAAGGGGCTTGTATCCAAGGGCGGCCGCAACAATTACGGTCATGTCACCGTGCCTCATCAGGGCGGCGGACACAAACGCAAATACCGCTTGATAGATTTCAAGCGCACGAAAAAGAATGTCGAGGCGAAGGTTCTGCGATTGGAATATGATCCGAACCGCACTGCTTTTATCGCTCTTATAGAATACAAGGACGGCGAGAAGGCTTATATAATTGCGCCGCAGAAACTGGCCGTCGGCGATACTGTGATTTCGTCCGATTCCGCCGACATCAAGCCGGGCAACGCCATGCCTTTGAAGAATATGCCGATCGGCACAGTAGTTCACAATGTCGAAGTGAATCCGGGCGCCGGTGCTTCCTTGGCGCGTTCCGCCGGATGCTATGTTCAGCTTATGGGCAAGGACGGCATCTATGCTCAGATCAAGATGAATTCCGGCGAACTTCGCAAAGTTCTATCCGAATGCTTGGCCACGGTCGGAGTCGTATCGAATCCCGATCAGCGCAACATAGTTCTTGGCAAGGCCGGACGCGCGCGCTGGCTTGGCATACGTCCCAGCACCCGCGGCGTCGCTATGAACCCTGTCGATCACCCGATGGGCGGAGGAAACGGAAAGTCCAAGGGTCACGTTCCGGTGTCCAGAACCGGAGTTATCGCGAAGGGATATCGCACACGCAAAAATAAACGCACGCAGCGCATGATCATTCGTTCGCGCCATGTTGCGAAAAAGAAATAATAGGAGCGAAAAATGGCACGTTCAATTTGGAAAGGTCCTTATGTTCATCCCTCGCTTTTGAAAAAAGTTCAAAAGGCGAACGAGGCGAACGACCGCAAACCGATACAGACTTGGTCTCGCGGCTCGACTATTATTCCGCAGATGGTGGGTCTGACTTTCAACGTTCACAACGGGCAGAAATTCATTCCCGTTATGATCGTCGAGGATATGATCGGACACAAGCTTGGTGAATTCGCGCCGACGCGCGTCTTCAAGGGCCACGCGGCTAACAAAACGGCAAGCGCCGCGAAGAAATAATAAAGGTAAAAAGAAATGGCTAAAAAATACGGTCTTAGCGACAATCAGGTCAGGGTGTTTAACCGCCTTATCCGCACAAGCGCGCAAAAGTTGAATCTCATTGCGGCGCAGATACGCGGACTTGGCGCCGGAAAGGCGATCGAAGTTATGACTATGTCCAAAAAACGCGCCAGCGCGGACGTCAAAAAATCTCTGATGTCCGGAGTCGCAAACGCCGAGGCGAATCACAAAATGTCCGCCGACAGCCTGGTGGTCAAAGAGGTTTGGGTCGGAAAGGCAATAACAATGAAGAGAATCGTTCCGAAGAAACAGGGGCAGGCTCATCCGATACTTAAAAAGTTTTCAAGCTTGACGATTGTGTTGGAATCCGCGGAACCTAAAAAGGCCGCCGCAGAAAAGCCGGTGAAAAAAGAAAAAACCGCCGCAAAAAAAGTTGCAAAGAAAGAGGGTAAATAATGGGTCAGAAAGTATCGCCGATAGCGAACCGCCTTATGATTAACAAGACGTCGGACTCGCGGTGGACCGCGTCCAAGAAGGATTACGCCGTATGGCTTTTGGAAGATTATAAAATTCGTGCGTTCCTGGAAAAGAAGCTTGAGAAGGCCGGTCTTGCCAAAGTAGTGATCGAACGTTTGGCCAAGAAGGTCGTCATCACTATTCACAGCTCGCGGCCTGGCGTCATAATCGGAAAGAACGGCGCGGACATCGAAGCGCTTCGCAATGAAATCAGAAGGCTGGTGAAAAACGATTCCATCATAGTGAACATAGTCGAAGTTCGTAAGGCCGATCTTAACGCAACTTTGGTCGCCAAATCCATCGCCCAGCAAATCGAAGGCCGCGTGTCCTTCAAGCGCGCAATGAAAAAGGCTATGCAGAACGCCGAAAAATCAGGCGCGGGCGGAATCAAAATCACCGTGTCCGGCCGCCTTAACGGAGCAGAAATAGCCCGAGACGAATCCATGCGCGAAGGCCGCATTCCGCTTCACACTCTGCGCGCCGATATAGATTACGCTTCCGTTCAGGCCAAGACCACTTACGGAGTCATAGGCGTCAAAGTTTGGATCTATACCGGCGATGTCAAGAACGAGGAAAAGCTTGCCCGAGAAATGTCCGCGCCGAAGGAATTCGCCGCCACCGCCGGAGCGCGCGGCCCGAAGAATAAAGAGGTCAGATAATGTTGATGCCGATCAAGACAAAATTCCGCAAGCAGCACAAGGGGCGCATTCACGGAAACACCAAAGGCGGGTCCGAGCTTGCCTTCGGATCGTTCGGATTAAAAGCTCAGAGCCCGGAGCGCGTGACCGCGCGCCAGATCGAATCCGCGCGCCGCGCCATATCGCGCCACATGAAGCGAGCCGGCCGAGTTTGGATACGCATATTCCCGGACGTTCCCGTTTCCAAAAAACCAGCCGAAGTCCGCATGGGTAAAGGAAAGGGGGCTATAGAATACTGGTGCTGCCGCGTCAAGCCCGGACGCATCATGTTCGAAATCGACGGAGTGTCCGAAGCGATTGCGAACGAGGCTTTGACTCTGGCCGCCGCCAAGCTGCCGGTCAGGACCAAAATCGTGGCTCGCCACGCAAACTAATCGAGGATAAGATGCCAGCAAAAAAAGAAAAGACAGAAAATTTGACAGGCGAGGCTTTGAAAAGCCGCTTGGTCGATCTGAAAAAGGAACAGATGAATCTGCGCTTCCGGAAGACCGCGGGTCAGTTGCAGCAGACGCATCTTGTTCGGAAAACACGCCGTGAAATCGCGCGCACCGCTACAAAGATTTCAGCGGCAAAAAAGGGAGCATAAGATGCCGAAAAGAATACTGACCGGAAACGTCATTTCGACCAAAAACGACAAGACTGTCGTAGTGAACGTCGACCTTAGGTTCCGCCACCCGCTTTACAAAAAATTCGTGAAGCAAAGCAAAAAGTACAAGGCTCATGACGAGACGAACCAGTACAAAGTCGGAGATATAGTCGAAATTCAGGAAAACCGTCCGATTTCGAAAACGAAAACCTGGGTCGTCAAAGGGCTTGTCGGACGCGCCAAGGACACCACGGTTACGACTGCAGCGGAAGCCGCCGAATAATAAGGAACATAAAATATGATACAGAATGAAACAATTTTGAATGTTGCGGACAACAGCGGCGCCAGAAAGGCACAGTGCATCAAAGTCTTGGGCGGATCGCACCGCCGTTATGCCTCGATCGGCGACGTAATAGTCGTCGCGATCAAGGATGCCATACCGCGCGGTAAAGTTCAAAAAGGTACAGTCCAGCGCGCCCTAATAGTTCGTGTCAAATACGACGTCAAACGGGCCGACGGATCGGTTATACGATTTGACGACAATGCGGTCGTGTTGGTCAATAAGGGAAATTTGGAGCCGATCGGAACCCGTATCTTCGGGCCGGTAGCGCGCGAAACAAGAAACAAGCACGATGTGCAGAAGATCATGTCTTTGGCACCGGAAGTCATATAAGAGGCGTAAAAAATGAAGATCAAAAAGAACGACGAAGTAATCGTCATATCGGGAAAGTACAAGGGCGTCAAGGGCAAGGTCATAACGGCTATGCCCAAAGAGTCCCGCGTTGTAGTGTCCGGCGTGAACAAAGTCAAAAAGCACATCAAACCGACCGAACAAAAACCCGGCCGCATCGAGGAGGTCGAACGTTCTATCCATGTGTCCAACGTTGCGCTGATCGACCCCAAGGGCGGCAAGCCGACAAAGGTGGGGTACAAGGTCAAGGATGGTAAAAAAGTCCGCGTCGCAAAAAAATCCGGTTCGGAAATATAATTAACGGAGCTAAGAAATGCCAAAAGAAGTAAGTCGATTGAAAAAAATTTATCTGGATAAGATCGTTCCGGAATTGAAAAAAGAGTTTGGATACGAGAATGATATGGCCGTTCCGCGCCTGACCAAGATCGTTCTTAACATGGGTGTGGGCGCGGCCGCCGCGGACAAGAAAAAGTTGGACGCCGCGATCATGGATCTGACCGCTATTTCGGGGCAGAAGCCCGTGACTACCGTCGCGAAAAAATCCATCGCGACTTACCGCCTTAGGCAGGGTCAGCCCATCGGTACAAAAGTTACTTTGCGCGGCGCGCGCATGTACGATTTCTTGGACAGACTTGTCACGGTTGCGCTTCCGCGCATCAAGGACTTCCAGGGATTGTCCAAATCCAAATTCGACGGTCGCGGAAATTATGCTTTCGGAATAAAAGAGCATTTGATATTTCCCGAAATCGATTTTGATAAAATGGATTCTATCCGCGGAATGGACATAGTGATCGGCACCACCGCGAAGACAGATGCGGAAGCCTTGCTGCTGCTGACGAAATTCAACCTGCCGCTTGTGCTTAAATAAACATAAGGAAAAGAAATGGCTAAAACATCCTTGATGGAAAAACAAAAAAAGATAAAGAAGATGGTCGAGGCGAAGGCAAAGACGCGCAAGACGTTGAAGGCCAAGATGTCGCTGAAATCGACCCCGGAGGAGCGCATCGAGGCTATGAAAAAGCTGGCAAAGCTTCCGCGCAACTCGGCCGCTTCGCGCGTTCGTAACCGCTGCGCGATCACCGGTCGTTCGCGCGGGTTCTCGCGTCAGTTCGGACTGTGCCGCCAGCAGGTAAGGACTTTGGCGTCGGAAGGAAAGCTGCCGGGCGTACGCAAGTCCAGCTGGTAATAAACAAAAGATTAAATAAAGAGGCAAAAATATGTCATTCACACATCCAATCGGCGACATGATAGCACGTATCCGCAACGCCCAGAACGCAGGAAAGGAGCAGGTGGGCATGCCCGCCAGCAGCTTGCGTCAGAACGTACTTGGCGTCTTAAAGGACGAGGGTTTTATAGAAGGCTTTAAGCTGAAAAAAATAACCGACGCGAAATCCGAACTGATCGTCGATCTTAAATACGTTCAGGGCGTTGGCGCCATACAGGAAATACGCATAGTGTCCAAACCCGGACGCCGCGTCTATTCCAAATCAACCAAACTGCCAAAAGTCTTGAACGGTTTGGGCGTCGTTATCGTGTCCACTCCGAAGGGGATCATGGCCGATTACAAGGCGCGCAAGGAAAACCTTGGCGGCGAAGTATTGTGCCAGGTGATATAAAAAGAAAAGAAGGTAGATCAAAATGTCAAGAGCAGGAAAATACCCGGTCAACATACCAAGCGGAACCACCGTTTCCAAGACCGATGCGGCGATCGTAGTGAAAGGGCCGAAGGGAACAAACGAAGTGCCTTTGACGCACAAAAGTTCCGACTTGGTTAACGTAGAAATAAAAGACAATCAAGTGATCGTTACTCCGAAAGACGCCGAAGACAAGGCCTCGCGCGCAATGTGGGGCGCCATGACTAGGAACATCAAGATCGCCGTTGAAGGCGCTTCGGTTGGATTTAAAAAAGAAATGGCCATGAAGGGCGTCGGATACAAAGCGCAGGTCAAGGGCAAGGACTTGGTTCTTGTCGCGGGATATTCGCATGACGTAGTTATGCCGCTGCCTGCCGGAATTACTGTCGAAATCGTCGCTCCGACCGAGTTCAATATAGTCGGAATCGACAAGCAGAAAGTCGGACAGTTCGCCGATACTGTGCGCCGCGTCAGAAAACCCGAACCATACAAGGGCAAGGGCATATTCTATAAGAACGAAACTCTGCGCCGCAAAGAAGGCAAGAAGAAATAATACGAGGACAATAAAATGAAGCTTAAGTTAGACACCTTTACTCGCCGCCTGAAAAGAAACCGCTTTGCGGCGAAAAGCAACAACCACGGCAAGGTTCGTATTTCGATCCACCGCACGGGACGCCACATATATGTTCAGGCCGTCGATGACGTCAAGGGCCGCACTTTATGTTCGGCTTCCAGCTGCGAGAAGGGATTCAAGGGCAAGGGCTGGACGGTCGATGGAGCAAAGGCTGTCGGATCGGCTTTCGCTGAACGCGCCAAGAAAATGAAATTGGGCGATGTGTATTTCGATCGCGGAGCCTACAAGTATCACGGACGAGTCAAGGCTTTGGCCGACGCGTGCCGTGAAGGTGGAATTAAGTTTTAACAAAGGGTAAATGAAAATGGCAAGAATGCAAAACAATATGCAGGGCGACAATCTGACCGACAAGCTGGTTCATATCAACCGCGTGTCGAAAACAGTTAAGGGTGGAAAAAACTTTTCTTTCTCGGCTTTGGTCGTAGTAGGAGATAAGGCCGGAAAGATAGGATTCGGCTTGGGCAAGGCTTTGGAAATTCAGGCCGCCGTTCAGAAGGCCACCAAGGCGGCCAAGCGCGCCATGATCTATGTGCCTTTGAAGGAAGGTCGCACTTTGCACCACGATATGTCCGCGAAATTCGGAGCGGGACAGGTTGTCATCCGCTCGGCCTCTCAGGGAACCGGAGTCATCGCGGGCGGAGCGCTGAGAGCCGTGTTCGAATGTTTGGGCGTGACGGACGTCGTGTCCAAGTCCAAGGGTACCAACAATCCGTACAACGTTGTGCGCGCAGTGTTCGCAGCTTTTGCGAAAATGAATTCGCCCAAAACCGTGGCGGCTCGCCGCGGCAAGCCGGTGGTTGATATAATCGCCGCGCGCGATGGAAAATCCGCGACGGAAGTCACCGCTGAATAAGAGAGGAAAAAATGAAGAAGATTAAAGTTACTCAGGTTAAAAGCAGCATCGGTGTTCCGGAAAAGCAGAAGAAAGTTCTGGCCGCTTTGTGTCTTGGACGCATCGCGAAATCCAAGGAACTGCCCGCGACCGAGTCGGTTCTTGGAATGGTTAAAAAAGTCGCGCACCTTATAAAGGTAGAGGAATAATAAAAAATCGTAAAAAGATAGAGAATGTAGTACAAAACAGGAAAAGTAAAATGTTTAAGTCGAATGTTTATAATGAAGTCGAAGTTATATTGGCTGATATATGGAATGAAACACAGCAGGCAGGCAAAGAAAAAATCGAAATAGCCGTTAATGCTGATGAACAGATTGGCGTTATGCGCGGCGACTTTGATCACAAAAGCGGTGATATAGTAAACTCCGGCTGGAGCTGTCATGAAGAATCTTCATACAATGAAGTTGAACAATATAAAAACGAACGCGCATACGAAGATGGGTATGCGGTCGAGGCTTATGTCCAGTTGCAGGAATATAACGAAAGGTATGAAGGCGCTGATGAAAAGCCGCTGAAAATTAAAAAATTCTATGACATGGAAACTGACGATGTTATAGATGAAGAAGAGGCGGTTTATAATATCAAGGGCACGGCAAGGGAAACGCGCAAAAAACTTCGTCGCAAAGACAAGAAAAAGATTTTCGTAAATCCGTACATGGAAAACGAAGTCGCGAAGCTGAGCGAAGAATTCGAAAGGCTGTCGAAAGCCATCAGGAATGCAGTCAAGATGATTAATGATTTGAAAAATCATAAGTCGATCAATTTGTTGAACTGTCACAAAATTTTATTTTTGGTAGCCTTCATTCAAAAGGCCGCGCCGCGCAAGGAGGCTATAGCCGAAGTGTTGGCGGACAGTAAAAAAGTCGTAAAGATTGCAAGGGCCAATGCCAGAAAAGCCAAGGAAGTCATGCTTGATAATGCCGAGCTTCTTGTAGGGTTGTCGGCCGAGGCCGCGACGATCATAGCGGATATTACTCGCGTGCGTTTGGCCAATGCTGCCAAAGCTTCCAAGAGGAGGGTATCAAGAATCGAAAATGGAAAACCCAAAGTTGCAAAGCTTGCTGAAGCGACTTGTGATTTCAATTATACTTCCAATGAAAATATCCAAATCGGAATAGAGGAATCTTCGCAGGGCTTTGTGAACAGGCAGACGCATATTGCTTGCGCGCAGAAGCCTACGGTTGTGCAGGGTTCCAATAAATCCGCTGGTAGACAGCCCGCTCTGTTCGCGCAGAATACTTATGCGCACGGCGTTAACGCGGTTCGGCTGAATTTGGATAAACGGGTAAGTCACTTTAATAAAAGCTATGTTAAAGTTGCTTAATAGGGAATAAAAGGAGAAAGTAAATGGCTAAACTTAACGCATTGTGCGATAACTTGGGTTCACGTCCCGGCAAAAAGCGCGTCGGGCGCGGAATGGGTTCCGGCAAGGGCAAGACCGCCGGCCGCGGACACAAGGGGCAGAAAGCCCGTTCAGGAACTTCCGGCGTGCGCACCTTCGAAGGTGGTCAGACGCCGATTTATCGCCGCTTGAACAAGATCGGATTCTTTAACATCTTCCGCAAGAATTTCGCCGAAATCAATATCGGAAAAATCGAAAAAGCGATTGAAGAAAAAAAGCTTGTCGCGGACAAGGTTATTGACGTCGCCGCTTTGCAGACCGCAAGGCTTATTAATCGCGCCGAAGGCGGATTGAAAGTCCTTGGCGAGGGTAAACTTACCAAGGCTTTGAAAATCGAAGCCGTCAAGTGGACCAAATCCGCCGAGGAAGCTATTAAAAAAGCTGGCGGATCCATCGCGGCTCCGGCCAAGAAAGAACCAAAAGCCAAGGCCGAAAAGCCCGCTGCGAAAAAGGTTGTGAAGAAAAAAGCGGTTAAGAAGTAATGAGTCTGTTTAACGGAGTCTTTTCTAAGATGTCGGATCTGCAAAAGCGGATAGTGTTCACGCTTCTTGCCTTGCTGATCTATCGCATAGGTTCATTTATACCTTTGCCGGGCGTCAACGCGTCCGCCGTTATGCACTTGTTCCAGGGCGACTTCGGGTTGATGGGTATGTTCGACGCTTTTTCGGGTGGAAGCTTGTCGCGTATGAGCATTATGGCTTTGAATATATTCCCCTACATTTCGGCAAGCATCGTAATACAGCTTCTTACCGCTACGTCCAAAGGTCTGGCCGAACTTCGCAAAGAAGGCGAATCCGGCCGCATAAAAATCAACCAGTACACCCGCTATCTTGCCGTGGTGCTTTGCGCCGTTCAGGCTTGGGCGGTGGCTTCGGGTCTCGAGGCTATGGCTCCGGTAAACGGTCAATTCGCGGTTATAAATCCTGGTCTTGGGTTTAAGATTTCCACCGTCATTGCTCTGGTCGGAGGCACCGCTTTCGTCATGTGGCTGGCCGAACAGATCACCGCCCGCGGCATAGGTCAGGGCGCGTCCCTGCTTATTATGGCGGGTATAATTGCCGAAGTTCCGGGCGGGCTTATCCGCTTGCTTGAGCTGGGCGGAGTAGGGCAGATTTCTCCTTTCATGATGATATTGATTATCGCTTTCGTCATAGGAATTATCGCTTTGATCGCGTTCTTCGAGCAGGCTCAGCGGCGCATTCAAATCCTATATCCGCGTCAGACGGCCGCCATGGGCGGGGCCGCTGCGCAGGCCAGCAGTTCGTATTTGCCGCTTAAGGTCAATATGTCCGGAGTCATGGGTCCTGTATTCGCGTCGTCCATTATGATGCTTCCCGCGTTCGTCGGAAAATTCGCCACCAGCGACAACGTTTATGTTCAGCAGCTGCTTGCTTTCTTTACTTATGGCACTTGGTCCTATATAGGTTTGTTCACATTGCTTGTCGCGTTCTTCGCGTTCTTCCAGACCGCCGTTATATTCAATTCCGAAGACACCGCAAACCAGCTGAAAAACAACGGCGGATATATTCCGGGAATCCGCCCGGGCGAACAGACCCAGCATTTTCTGGACAATCTTGTATCCCGCACAACCGTAATAGGCGTATTGTACTTGGTCGCGGTCTGCGTGGTGCCGATCGTGCTTAACGCACAGTTCGGAGTGCCGATTATGATCGGCGGAACCTCGGTTTTAATCGTCGCCGGTGTCGCGCTTGACACTATGACGCAGATACAATCTCATTTGATCGCCAAGCAGTATGCTTCCGTGATCAAGAAAGCAAACAGGAGAGGGCGCTTTAGGGTATAAAAAACCAATATCCTATTGACTTTCCCCATATTTCGGTTACAATAGCCGAACTAATAAAAAGGAGCGTAAATTGGCACGTATAGCTGGTGTTAATATCCCGACAGAAAAAAGAATCGAGACAAGCCTTACTTATATTTATGGCATAGGCCCCGTCCGAGCGAAACAGATCTGCAAGGCCTTGAAATTCAAGACGGAACTGAGGACCAAGGATCTTACCGACGCGGACATAATCAATATCCGCAATTATATAGAAAAGAACCTGAAAGTCGAAGGCGACGTAAGAAAAGAAACCGCAATGAACATCAAGCGTCTTCAGGACCTTAAGGCATACCGCGGAATTCGCCACAGGAACCGCTTGCCGGTTCGCGGGCAGCGCACGCGCACCAACGCGCGCACAAGAAAGGGCAAGCGCGTGGCTGTCGCCGGCGCGTCTTCAAAGGGTAAATAATTAGGAGCTAAATAGATGGCAGTAAAAGCAGCGAAAGCAACAAAGAAAAAAATAGTGCGCACAAAGGTGGGGCATGCGATAGCGCATGTGCTTGCCACCTTTAACAACACCCGCATAACTTTGACCGATATGTCGGGACAGGTTTTGTGCTGGGGAACTTCGGGCGCGGCGGGATTCAAATCCGCCAAGAAATCGACTCCGTACGCGGCCACCATCGTCGCCGAGAGTCTTGCCAAGAAGGCCGCCGACATGGGTGTCAAAACCGTCGATGTTCTTATGCGCGGCCCCGGTAACGGACGCGAGGCCGCCGTGCGCGGACTTGGCAACGCCGGAATCACTGTGAATTCTATAACGGATACGACGCGCGTTCCGCACAACGGATGCCGCGCGAAGAAAGTGCGCCGCGTTTAGGCGGCCGGATATTGCCGGTCGCGCGCTTGGCGCTTGCCCGGGATGACAATTGTTTTATTAATTAACAAAAGGATTTGGAATGATCGAAAAAAACTGGACTACTTTAAGCAAGCCGAAAAAACTGGAAATAAAAGTTAATGTCGACAATCCGAACCTTGCGACTATAACCGCGAAACCTTTGGAGAAGGGTTTTGGAAACACCATAGGCACCGCGCTTCGCCGCGTGCTGCTGTCCAGCCTTCAGGGTTGCGCTCCGCGTTCGATCCGCATCGACGGCGTTCAGCACGAGTTCTCTTCGATAAGCGGAGTTCGCGAAGACGTGCCTGATATAATCTTGAATCTTAAGGGCGTTTATTTCAAGGCCGAGACCGACACGAATCTTAAAGCGACTTTGAAGGCGAAGGGCCCGATGGTTGTAACCAGCGGAATGATCGAATGTTCCAGCGGTTTGGAAGTCGTGAACAAAGACGCCGTGATCTGCCATATGTCCGAAGGATCGTCCTTGAATATGGAGATCAACCTGGGATTGGGCAAGGGATATGTTCCCGCCGAGCAGAACGCCGCCGAAGGCGATCCGATCGGATTCATCGCCGTTGATTCCATTTACTCTCCGGTTCTTAACGTCGCGATCGAAGTGTCCGAAACGCGCGTAGGGCAAAGGGTTGACTTCGACCAGTTGGTTATGAATGTCAAGACCAATGGAACGGTGTCGCCGGAAGACGCCGTGGCGTTCGCCGCGCGCATAGTCAGCGATCAGATGAATCCCTTCATCAATTTCGAAGACACGACCGTAGAAGAAGTAAAGGATGAAAAGGACAGCCTGATCGCAAGCTTGCCGTTCAATCCTAAGCTGCTGAAGCACGTCGATGAATTGGAACTGTCCGTTCGCGCGAATAACTGCTTGAAGAACGACAAGATCAACTATATCGGCGAGCTGGTTCAGAAGACCGAGAACGATATGTTGAAGACTCCGAACTTTGGCCGCAAGTCCTTGAACGAAATCAAGGCGCAGCTGGAAGCCATGGGTTTGACTTTTGGCATGGAAGTTCCTGGCTGGCCGCCCGAGAATATCGCGGAACTCTCTCGCAAGTTCGAGAATCCGTATAAATAAAAATAACCGCCCGAAAGGGCGGTCTTTTTCTTTATAAAAATTTGACTTTTATTAAACCGGGTTTTTATCTGAAATTCCATTCTGCGGCATGCTTAATTATTGGGCAAATTTTCATTTGTTTGGTATCAAGCTGCTTGTATTTATCCTCGCATTTCTTGCAGTCCAGATGCGCAAGATTTCCGGAATCCTTGGCGTAGTCTCCGTAAAATTTTGCAAGTATGTCATAAAAAGGCGAACGTATAAGATTTGTCATGCAGAAAAGCCCTTTTAAATTCAGGTCGTATATGGAAACGTCGTTGTAATCGAGTTCTTTGAAAAAGCGCGCGGTTGCTTCATAATCGCCGGAAGCGGCGCGGCATATGTTGTAAACTACTTCGAAACTCCATGTTCCGTTTTCTATAAAATTTTCCATGGTTCGCTCGGAGTCCAAAATGCGGAGATATTTCAGTTCGGCTATCATTGTATCCGAAGCTTTGTCATGGTTCTTTCTTTCATATCTTCCGTATTTCGAATCTTCTATAAGAAGATATGCCATGGATCCTTCTTTGATTATACGTCCGTATTTGTCGTTCATATCGTGTACGGAATAGGCCGTCATGTTTTCCGTGTCTGCGACTTTTGTTTGTTCTATGACAATAAGAAGCGATCCGTTTATGTATTTTGTATTGAATGTCTGCTCGTACGAGGCATTTGCGCTGATATGGTGTATGTGTTCCAATTTTCTGCAATCTGAAATGTCCTTGATCGATATTTGGGTTGATGATGGAAGCGTGATGCTGGTGACGCCCGTATAGTTCAAAGCAAGGGACATATCGCGCAGGTTGCTTTGGCTTGCGTCTAACGCAAACTCGAGATTTGTTCCGAATCCTTTGAACGCGTCGTAAGCGAAGTGCGTTACATCTCTTGGGACAATGTATGTGCCGCTTATCATATCCGACGGGTCCGCAAGTATAAGGGTGTTGTTTTCTATTTGTGAGGACATAGCCAGGCTCCTTTGGTCATTTAGTAAGTCGATACTACCCCCCCCCTAGACGTTTTGTCAATCTAAAAAATACCGAGAAGGGCATTACAGATCGCAGCGGCTGATATTGTAAGACATGATGGGCAAGCCCGAATATATAAAAGATATTCCGAACGCTTGCGGAAATTTTGACGATATAAATATAGAGCCGGTTAAATTTATGTAGCGTTTGCCAGGGCAGGTTGGTTTTTAATTTTTAGATTATTTTCCATTTTGTGGCGGCGATTACTGCGGGGCATTTATTGCTTCGATGTTTGTCGTTATTATGGCAGATTCTACAATCCGTATTGAGCATTTTGCTTTCTTTTCCGTATTTGAGTTCCGCAAGGCAGATAAGATTTGCGTAGATTTTCGATAAGGTTAGGTTGGACAGGCATATTAGTTCCTTGAACGACATATTTCCGACTGAAATATTATTGTCCAGCATTTCCTCGAAAAAATCGTCTACGATTTCTTTTTCTTCTTCGCTCAAGCTGGATATATACACGGCTTTATGGCAGAGGCTATAAGCGGTTTGAAAATCCATCGCTGTTAAAAAATCCATGCCTTTGAATTTTTCTTCCACTTGCGGATCGTTTGGATTCATCGTGTGAATAAGTCCGGCCTTAGCTATTTCCGGGTGTGGGTTTTGATAGGTTTTTCCGGAATTTGTATCTTGTGCTATTGCTACCTCTCTGCCTTTTTCAAGTCGTCCGTTTGAAGTTTCTATATGGAATGCTTTGTGTAGCTTTATGTTTTCGCAGATAATTTTTTCGTCTTCAGTTATGAATAACTTTCCGCATAGTTTTTTTACTTCGAAAAACGTTTCGTTGAATTTATCGCAATCCGCCTGACGTATATATTTCAATTTTTTGCAATAACTAACCAAAGTTATGGTAAGCGGAGCGCTATACGGAAGTGATATGCTTGTAACTCCTGTTCTGCGAAAAGCGTCGTATTCAACTTCTCTCAGATTGGATTTTTCTTCAAAATCTATTACAAAATCTGAATCTTCTTTAAAGTCACAGAAAGCGTAACCGCGTATTACGTTTACATCTTTGGGAATAAAATACACGCCGTTGGGGTTGATGTCTGTCGGGTGTACGTATTCCAAGTAATTAATTCCGTCGATGGTCGTTATTCTTGTAGGCATTGCATTCCTCTTGTTTGATTACATGATAATGTAAATATTCATTTTGTCAATATAAAAATTACAATGGAAGGCGGTTGCCTGTGTTTATCAAAGCAAAGAATAGTTGACTTTTTGGCGGGGGTGGGTTAAAATCCTTGCGAACTAATAATGTCCAAGGTGCTGAAAGTCAGGCTTTGGCTATGTATAATCCCCCAAGTGGGGCAGAAACGCAAAAGGAGCGAATATGAGACATAAAATGTCAGGACGTAAATTCAGCCGCGATCACAATGCCAGAAAGGCCTTGTTTCTTGGACTGTCAAAAGCCTTGATCCAGCGCGAGCAGATCAAGACTACTTTGCCTAAAGCCAAAGACCTTCGCTCGATCGTCGAGAAAATAATCACAAATGCGCGTGTCGACAATGTCGCCAACCGCCGCAACTTAAATGCGTTTTTGCGAGACGAGACTTTGGTTAAAAAAGTATTCGAAGTTTTGGCCCCGCGTTATGCCAAGCGTCCGGGAGGATATACCCGGGTGTTGAAAGCCGGATTCCGTTATGGAGATGCCGCTCCGATGGCGATAATTGAATTTGTCGACCGCGATGTCGCCGCCAAGGCCGCAGGTCAGAAAAAGGAAGAAAAGAAAGAAGCGAAAGATTCCAAGGCTGTCGCGCCGAAAAAGGCTGCCGCTAAGGTCGCCAAAGATTCCGGAGTCAAAGCTACGACTACGGGTGCGACTAAGACGCCGACTATACGTCGCCGCGCTTCGGGAAGCTGATTGCCTGTAAAAAGGCATATAAATCGCCCGGAGCAATCCGGGCGATTTTTCATTGCAAAGCTATAAAAACAAAAGTAAAATTAAAACAATAAAAAAGGAACTAAAAAATGTCTTATGATATAGAGATAATACGCCACTCGATGGCTCATGTGCTTGCCGCAGCGGTGCAGAAATTATATCCAGGCGCTAAATTCGCGGGCGGTCCCGCGATCGACGCCGGATTCTATTACGACTTTGATCTTGATCATCGCTTTGTCCCGGAAGATTTTCCCAAAATAGAAAAGGAAATGAAGGACCTGATGAAATCCGACGGCCGGTTCGAACAAAAAAATATTAAGAAGTCCGAAGCGCTGGAACTTTTTAAGGATCAGCCCTACAAGATTGAATGGATAAGCGAAATTCCGGGCGATGAAATCGGAGTTTATAAATTCCGCGATTTCGTCGATCTTTGCCGCGGGCCGCACGTTGCTTCATCAAAGGAGCTTCCGCGCGACTCGTGGAAAATTCGCAGCGTGGCCGGCGCTTATTGGAAAGGCGATTCCAAAAATAAAATGCTTCAGCGTATTTATGTCGATGCTTTTGCAACCAAGGCCGAACTGGACGCGCATCTGTTGATGATGGAGGAGGCCGCAAAACGCGATCATAAAAAAATCGCTGCGGCGCAGGATCTTTTTCACTTCGAGCCCGAGTATGCTCCCGGTGCTCCGTTCTGGCATCCCAAAGGTTGGACTCTGTTTCAGAATATGATTTCACACATGCGCGCCAAGCAGGAAGAGGCGGGCTATGTGGAAATTGGAACTCCGTCCGTTAATACCAGAAAGATGTTTGAAACTTCCGGTCATTGGGGCATGTTTGCCGAGCATATGTACTATGCCAAAGTTCGTGATGAAGACGGAGAATTCGCGGTGAAACCAGTCAACTGTCCGGGTGGAATGCTTGTATTCAAGCAGGGTATTAAATCGTACCGCGATCTGCCTATGAAAATCGCCGAGTTCGGAAAGGTCGACCGGTACGAGTCTTCCGGCGCGCTGAACGGTATTTTGCGAGTGCGTGAATTCGTTCAGGACGACGCGCATATTTTCTGTACGAAGGATCAGATCGAGGACGAATGCATAAAAGTCATGGACTTCATAATGGACACTTACAAGGACTTTGGATTCGACGCAAATCAAGTGCGCGTAAAACTTTCCACTAGGCCTGAAGTGCGTCTTGGAAGCGACGAGGTTTGGGACGCGTCCGAAGCCGCGCTTGAGAACGTTTTGAAAAAAGGCGGCTTCGAATATGAAATATTCGAGGGTGAAGGCGCGATATACGGACCCAAGTTGGAGTTCGTTTTGAAGGATGCCATAGGTCGCGATTGGCAGTGCGGAACTTTGCAGTTCGATATGAATCTGCCCGAACGGTTTGATCTTCATTACGTCGACAAAGACGGGGAGAAAAAACGTCCGATCATGCTGCACCGCGCGATATTCGGAAGTCTTGAACGTTTTCTTGGCGTTTTGATCGAGCATACTGCTGGGCGTTTCCCGGTGTGGATCGCGCCGGTGCAGATCGCGATTATTCCGATTTCGGAATCTATGCACGATTACGCGGATAAAATCGCAGCTTCGCTTTCAGGGGTGCGTATTGAAAAAATGTACTCGTCGGATTCTATGCAGAAACGTATACGCGATGCGCAGATGCAGCAGATTCCGTACATGATAGTTGTCGGCGAAAAGGAAATGGCCGAAGGGACCGTGTCGATCCGTACCCGCGATAACAAGCAGATTAATGGTATCAAGCTGGATGAATTCATAAAAGATATGAAAAACAAAATCGAAGCCAAAACGCAGGGGTTGTAAATGGAACTGGTGCTGGTCGGAATTGTTTCTTTGGTGGTAGGATTTCTTATCGGGCGCATGTACGCGCAGAAGCGGTACGAGGTTATGCTGCAGAAATGCGCCGCGCTGGACGCCGAAAACCGCGCGGTGAATTCCAAGATGGCCGACCAGTTTAAACTTATATCGGCTGATCTTCTCGAGCATCAGAAAAAATCCGTGGCTGCTGCCCAGCAGGAAAAGCTGAGCGTGGTTTTGGATCCCTTCCAAAAGCAGATGGTCGATTTGAAGGCCGAATTCGACAAGCAGATCAAGGACATTATGAAGGACTCGGTCGAAAATAAAACCAGCTTTGCCAAGCACATGGACGACATGATCAGGCAGAGCGGCGCGCTTCAGAAAGAGGCAAGCGACTTGGCTAATGCTTTGAAGCATAAAAAACAACAGGGCAACTGGGGCGAATTCCAGATCGAGCGTATCTTCGAAATCCTGGACTTTACGGAAGGCCGCGAATATTCCAAAGAGGAATTTTCGCGCGGCGAAGACGGAAAAGGCGTCCGTCCGGATTACGTATTGAATCTTCCGAATGATCGCCGCGTGATAATCGACTCGAAGCTGTCGTTGGAAAGTTATATGTCTTTTGTGAATTCCGAATGCGAAGTTGAAAAGAAAAAACACATTAGGGAATTTGTCGCCGCAACAAAAAAACATATCGATGCTTTGGGCGAGAAGGACTATCAGGGCAAGCTTAAAAATTCGCAGTTGGATTATGTCTTTATGTTCATGCCTTTGGAACATTCTTATCTTGCCGCGCTGGAAGAAGCTCCGGACCTTTATCAGTATTCCTTCAGGAACAACGTTGCGCTTGTTACTCCTAGCCTGCTTTTCCCGATGATGAGGTTGATCGACACTATGCTGAAGATAGACAAGCGCGACAAAAACGTCGAGCTTGTGGTGGACAAAGTCAACAAACTTTGGGAAAAATACGCCGTCTTTACCGAGACCTTTAGAACCGTCGGAGCGAACCTGGATACGGCGCAGAAAAATTATCGCGAGGCCTTGGGGCAGCTTGCCGACGGCCGCGACAACTTGTCCGCGAAATTCGAAAAGATAAGGAAGGACAGCGGGATTCCAAGCAACAAAAAGATAGCGATAGAATATGAAGAATAACATTGCGATTTTGCAAGTGGGTGATCCGGTGCTTCGAGAGAAGGCCGCCCGGGTGGATATCGTTGATTACGCTCTGCTGGACGCTATGGCGGACGCCATGTTCGCGGCCAAGGGCGCGGGTTTGGCGGCTCCTCAGGTCGGAGTGTCGCAAAGGGTTATTGTGATGCGGCCGGATCGCGGTATCGAAGTTTTGAAGATGATCAATCCCGAACTCTCTGAATTTTCCGACGACAAAATTTCCATGGAGGAGGGATGTCTTTCGGTGTTGGGTCCTGATGGCCCGGTATACGCGCATCTGACCCGGCCGGAATCCGTGCGGGTGAAATGGACCGACGAAAACGGAATCCTGCACGATGAAATTTTTGATGGCTTTAAGGCGCGCGTGATTCAGCACGAATTCGATCACTTGGAGGGCGTTCTGTTCATAGATCGCGTCAGCTCGTTAAAACGCGCCATGATCATGTCGAAAGTTAAAAAGGCCGCCGCGTCATGAAACTTATCCTTATGGGAACCCCGGATTTTGTCCGCCCGATTTTCGATAAGCTGGCCGAGGCTCATGAAATTATTGCCGTTTTTACTCGCGCTCCGAAACCCGTCGGCAGGAAGCAGGTTCTTACCAAATCTTCCGTGCATATCTGGGCCGAGGAAAAAAATATTCCGGTCTATACCGACATAAATGAAATAGAAAAACTGCCCAGGCCGGACTACATAGTCGTAGTGGCCTATGGTGTGATATTAAAGCAAAACGTTTTGGATTTTGCCACTTGCATCAATGTGCATTACAGCCTGCTGCCGGCTTATCGCGGCGCGCATCCTGTTGCCGCCGCCATTATGAACGGAGATAAGGAAAGCGGCGTCTGCTTGCAGAAAATGGCTTTGGGATTGGACGAGGGCGATCTGTATAGTTGCGAAAAATTTCCGATTCTTGAAAACGAAACCACCGAGGAAATTCGAATCAAGGCAAGCGGTATTGCGGCCGGTATGCTGGTCAAGTTGCTGGCCGATCCATCCGCGTATCCTCTTGCGCCGCAGCTGGGCAAGCCCACTTACGCAAGGAAAGAAATAGGTGAAAATATTATTATTGATTGGAAAAAAACCCCGCAACAGATACACGATTCTATTCGTGCTATAGGTGGAAAAACTAAGATAAACGGAATAGACGTTCGGATTATTAAAACAAAAATTATTAATGGAAAACTTGAAATCGAACTTGTGCGGCCGGCGGGAAAAAATATTATGTCTTGGACGGATTTCATGAACGGGCAGAGGGGAAAATGCGAGTTCTTGTGATCTTGGAATATTTTGGAACCGGTCTTATAGGCTTTCAAAAAAACGAGCAGGGGCCGTCCGTGCAGTCATTGGTCGAGGAGGCTTTATTTAAATTCTGCGGCGAGCGCGTAAGCGTGGTCGGATGCGGTCGCACCGACGCCGGAGTTCATGCCGAGCGTATGCCCGCGCATTTCGATATTGAAAAGAATCAGGATGCGGAGCGCATCCGCGCCGCGCTGAATTTTTATCTGCGTCATTCTCCGGTGGCTGTGCTGGAAGCGCGCGAAGTTCCCGAAGGTTTCCATGCGCGTTTTTCTGCGACTATGCGTCACTATCGCTATGACGTGCTGGGCCGTCGCGCGCCGCCGAAAATTTTTGCCGACCGCGTTTGGTGGGTGCCGCGTCCGCTTGATATTGATCGAATGGTTTCTGAATCGAAAAAATTAATCGGCCTGCATGATTTTAATTCTTTCCGATCGACCGAGTGTCAGGCCAAGTCTTCGGTAAAGTCCATAGATGAAATCCGTATCGAAAAAAACGGAGACATGATCAGTTTTTATTTCTCGGCCCGTTCATTCCTTCATCATCAGGTCAGAAATATGGTTGGGACTCTGGTGGATATTGGTCTTGGGAAGCCTCTTGAGATGAATTCTGTTCTTGGGGCGATCTCTCGTCCGGCTGCGGGTCAGACGGCCCCAAGCGCGGGACTGTATTTCGTTGCGGCGGATTATGCCAGTGACGGTTCGCTTTTGCAAACTTGATGCGGCCGCTTTTATAGATAACTAACGGTTTCATTTCGTTTATGATTTTAGCCTTGCATTCGGGATAGTCTATTATGTGATGCGAGATTATATAATCCGTATTCTCGCACAGATAATCCAAATTATGCACCAGGCCCACGAAGCGAAGCACTATCGCCGCCGTCCATTTCGGAGTGGTATAGATGCAGGTGTCGCTGGTCTTGATGCAACGCAGCGAATATTTTTCTCCGCCGAATCCTTTGCCGAACGCGCGGCGCATTTCGCGTTTTGGAAACGGCTCGGCGTTTAGGCCTGACCATGATGATATGGCGAAGGGGTTGTCCGGGCTGCGCGGCATGTTGAATCTTAGGTTTCCGCTGTCGGTCATAAGCGCGACGACTTGTCTGTCCCGGCTTGCGTATAGTATCGGATATGGTTTTGCGAATATGTAGATGATCGAAAGAATAATCGGCGCGGCCGCGATCCATCTTATGCGTTCTTTTACAAGCAGCATGAATGCCGCACCCAGCGCCATGACGGCCAGAGTCCATCCAGGAATGCTTGGTATATAAACAAGCGAGTTCGGCATTTCGGATATGTAGGTTATTATCTCGTAGGTGAATCTGTATGCGTGCGCTCCAAGTTCCAGCAATCCGAAATATCCGAACAAAGACGCGATAGTTCCAAACAGCGTCAGCGGAAGTATCAGGAACGAAAATATCGAAAGGCAGAGCAGGTTGCCGATCTCTCCGTAGATCGCGATCGCCCTGAAGTGGTGCGCTATGAACGGCATAGTGAAGATCGACGATATAAGCGACGTCATAAACGCAAGATAAAATAGTCTGCCAAATTTCTGCATGCGCGTGCGTTTGATGTATTCGCGCTGGCCGCCGAAGAAATATATCAATCCGAACACTGCGGCGAACGACATCTGAAATCCTGCTTCCAAAGCGTAGTGCGGCCTAAGCAGCAAAAGGCCGAACATGCATAGGCATAGTATGCGAAGCGACAGCGCGCGCCGGCCCGCGATCAGCGCAAGGAACCCAAGGCTTGCCATCGCGAACGCGCGCGTGGTGGCGATTCCGGCTCCGGATATTAGCAAGTATGCTATTAGACAAAGCCATGTTGCGACAGCGGCGAACTTTGCCGACGGTATGCGCCGCGTTAGGGGAGTTGCCAGCTTGAAAAGAAAATTGAATATGATGAATATCCATCCGCCGATCACGGTCATGTGAAGTCCGGAAATCGAGAATACGTGCGCCAATCCCGCGGCGCGGATTCTTTCCGCTTCTTCTCGGCTCATGGCGCGGGAATGGCCAAGCACCAACGAGTCGGCAAGCCAGGTCGCTTCGCGCGATGCGTTCGCGGCTATGTTCGTATGTATGTCGTTGCGGAGTTTTTGAAAGAAGCCTGCTTTGCCTCCTTGTTTCAACACGCGGTGGTTTTCCTGCGCGAATCCCGACGCTCCGATCCGGTTGAAGTACGACCATTTCGCGAAATCGAACGCTCCGGGCGAATCGGGAGGCTGGGGCCTTAACAATGTCGCGCGAACGTTTATTGTATCGCCGACGTTCGGCTTGACGTCACCCTTGGCGAGAGTTATGCGGACCGTCATGGGCCTGGTGTCTTTGTCCGTTATGGCATTCGGTATAAATACGCGGGTGCGGTCGTGGGCATAGCTTATTCTTGATACGGTTCCTTGGACCATTATGTCGCGCCACGGACGCGTGGCGGTTTCCACATGTACCGCTTGCGTCCATGCGATCGAATAAAAGAATCCAAGCACGGCGAACAGGACTATTCGCGCGTAGTAATTCTTTATGCGGAATAAATTCGCCGCCAACAAAGCTGATATGATTGCAGGATACGCCACTATCGGTTCGGACGAAAGTCCGAAATAGATCGCTATTCCTATGGCAAAGAAAAATGGCGCGACCAGCGCGATGTTTGGCATGATTTATTTAACAGCATCGGAAAATGCCGAGCAAGCGAAAATTAAGTTTATATTCTTATCAATACAATAGGAAGACGGTCCTATGAGAGTTAAAAGGTATATTTCTTAAAATACTCGGTAGATTGGGATTTAATATATCTTGATCGTAATTATGTCAACCAAAGGATATGGAATATGTCAGTTCAGCAATATAATGTGGGCAATCATACTTTAATACTTATGCCGGGTTCGTATAAACTTATCGCAATTGGACCGGGCGGAGACGGCGCAAGGGGAGGGACTTCCCTGCCTAATGGAACCAATCAGAGTACATCGGGCGTAATTAATGGCGCAAGGGGTGGTGGCGGCGGAGCAGCCGGAAAGGTTTGGATCGAGGAATTTAATCTTGCATCTCCCATTGCTCTTGCGGTAATAGTTGATACGTCTGAAACAAAAATTTTCAGCAGCATGGTGCCGATAGATGTAACTCTGGACAAGGCGGGATCAGGGTCCAATGTCGGCGGAGTGGATGATTCGGTTCCGGTGCCCGGAAGTTCTGTCGGAGTTGCGCCCGTTTCAGGCTCTCGTGGCGGCGGTGCAGGCGGAACCCGTGGATCAAGAGGAACCGGTGGACCTGTTGATGTGCCAAGCCAAGGCGGCGCCGGCGATTACGGCAATGGGGCCGATGCGGTTCTTGGTGTGCTAACGGGAGAGCATAGAACTGGTGGAAACGGCGCAGCGGGAGGCGGAGGCAATCCGGTTACCAACCCTGGCGGTGCCGGCGACGGCGGCAAGGGTGCGGAAGAAAACGGCCTGGTGGTAGACGATAACACCACGTTGGCAGAAGTTGCGGCGGCAATAAATGGCGGCAGCGGCGGAAACGGAACGGCGCCTTCTATAAGGCCCGCTCAGACGGGTATGCTTGGCGGTAATGGAGGAGGTGGCGGCGGAGCATGGACTTCCGGTGCGAAAGGTGGTACCTCGGGTTCGCCAAGCGCGGGAGTTAATGGTATAGGCGGCCCGGGCGGAGCTGGCGGAGTGGGAACATTCTGGGTCATAACAAGATAAACTTAAGGTTTGGGCTATGGTAATAAAAATGGACAAAGCAGGAAACAATTTCGGAATGCGTAAGTTGAAAGGGTTGTTTTCTGCGTCCATTTTTTTGTCTTTGCTGACCGCTGTTCCTTCCTATGCGAACAATTGGTGCCAAAGGCACGGAGCCAATATCGAGCCGTGTCTTAACAATATCGTTCCAAAGGATTGGGTCTGGTGTGGAAATTTCAACCGGGATTCCATATGGTGTCATCCGTCTTCGCATAATCATGTCTATGAAAATAATGATGCAAATACGGATGGCTGGCCTTTCAAATTTTATATCGGGGCTTCGATAGCAAAAAATTTATGGATCGGCGACGGAATTAAGGCCGATTACGCGAACGAATCCGACGCGTGGCGCGCTCCGGGTTCTTTTAATCGGTCAAAGTTTAACGACAATAACGCACCTGTGTTTCAATTGTCGTTCGGAGGGGCGGTTAATGAAAATCTTCGTTTTGATCTTTCATACGCCAGCCGTTCCAATATATCGGTTAAATTCAATCCTGATAGGAATTTTTTGTATATGGGCGGTATTGAAGGCAGGGACCCGAATGTTTCAAGCAACGCCATGATGTTGAATGTTTATTATAATTTGGACGACATTATCGGTCGGTTTAAGTTGCGTCCTTATGTCGGCGCGGGAATCGGTTTGGCAAACAATACGATTTCAGATTATACGGTTACGGATTGGAATCTTTATTATCTTCCGGGAATGGTGGGAACAAATCAGCCGGCGGGGACCATTGTCGCTTGGAATTATCTTCGGACTAATCACAGTGGAAAGACTAATAAAAACAATTTTGCTTATGCGCTTGAAGCCGGAGCTACGCAGGATTTGATCAAAGGGTTCTTTTTGGATTTTTTAATTCGCTGGACATATTTGGGGCGCGTGGAAAGCGACGGCGTACTGGTAGTATATGATGTTTATGCGTCCAACGGAGTTGGTCTGGTCGGAGAGCAGCCAATTAATAACGGAAGCCCGTTATCCACGCTTAGCTCTTATTTTCCGGGTAGAAAGGAAAGCGGAAATTTATCCGCGTTGGATATCGGTATGCGGCTTAGATTTCAATTCTAGGCAAATGGTTGCTATCTGTAACGGGCGATTTCTTCTTTGGCGAAAGTCTCTACTCTTAGCGGCCGGCCGGCTGGACCGAAAGCCGTCGTATAGACGTAATTATCGTCGCCTATGTAATAATATTTTTGTATGTGCTGGGACAAATTCTCTATTTCTTTGAACGAATAATATCCGGCTCCTTTTTCAAGGGCCCAGAACAGCCACTCGGGCAGGCCCGTCTTTTTGCTTTCCGCTTTTACGGCGTCGATTTTCTGTTGCAGGTACAGCGCGAAAAACCCTTCGTACTGGCGGTGGAGTCTTGGAAGATGCCAGTCGCTTCCGCGTATCACGCCGCGGCAGTTCGTGCTGCCGCATTTGCATTCCATCGCATAGGGAGTGTTGTTGTCGATCGTCGCGTAGTCTTGTGTTATTTCTTCGCCGGCCGCTATGTCGCGCATTGCTATAAAGGCTACTTGTCCGGATACTCCGGTATTCGCATCGCAGGAATGGTTGATGCGAACCCGGATGTCTTTAATCTGCGAGTCTTCCATAGGTCCCAAAAAAAGATCGTCCGAGATCGGCCATACCGCGCCGTTTAGCATAGGGTCGTTGCGGTTTTCGATTTCTTGAATCGTTAAGATGTATCCGGCTTTGATCGCGACTATCTCGCCTTTTAATATGGGTTCGATGGCGAACGAGCCCAGGCCCTGGACATCGCTTTTGCATATCTTGATCTTTGGGTTGTGATATGATCTTAGCGTGTACATTGCAGCCTAGCCTCCAACAGTTTATTTTCCATAATGGAAACATCATCGACTTGGCGGAACACTCCGGCCTTGTCCTTGTAAAGATAGATTCGGCCCGCGACGGTGGCGCGGACGCTGACTTGCGCTTGATTTGTGCGCGGATCGAATTTTGTGGCAAGCGTCGCGCCGAATTCGCCGGTGTCGGAAACCCGGTGCGGATGTATGATTTCAAAATTATGGTGACCGTTTTTATCCACTTCGGGAAGTATGCCGAATTCGTTCATCATCTGTCCGATTTGAAGACCTATGTTCGAACAGGTAATGCAGGGTTCGCCCATCGAGGACAAGGTCGTTTCGACTCTCTTGCCGTCCTTGGTCAAAGCCATGACAAGAAGTCCGAACGCGTTCGGGTCTTGGGCGTGTATCTGATCGTAAACGTCGTTAAACTTTTCGGTCGAAGCGCGCAGCTTATCGATATTATTAGTTTCGTAAAAGCACATATAGTCGCCCAAGCTGGATCGGTATATCGTGCCTGGAATTATATCTGGAAGCATGGAGGCCAGGGCGATTCCCGCTTTGTCGTTTTTTGCGACTTTCGATATGCCGACCCGGCCCAGCATAGAAATTACCGTGTCGCCGTAAACTTGCAGATGGAATTTTTCCGGCGCCGCGCCCGGACCGAACCTTTGGTCGGGAAGTAGGGTGATAATATAGCCGTCCGGGACATTGTATTTATGCTTGATCGCGCGTGCGGCCATTTTTACGCCTTGTCCGCAGAGAGGTCCCTGTTTGCCCAGCGGCCAGTAAAATTTCGCGTCAAAGCTATTGTTCTTTATATTGTTTGGTTTCAACAGCACGACCGAAGGCACTACGTTGTCACCGCGCTCCTTGAATCTTACTATCGGCGCAAGAAGCGCCATGTCCGCGTCGGAAATATCGCCGAAAAATACCGCCCCCGGATTGCCATGGGTTTTTTCTTGGACTGAAACGCTGATCTTATATCCTTGGTACATACCTAATATTATAAGATGGTATTAGTTTTGTCAATAGTTTAGTTCTTTGATTTTTTAATCTTCTTGAAGTCGGCGGATTAGTCGTTTATAATACCGCGTTCGGGGCGTAGCTCAGTCTGGTAGAGTGTCTGCTTTGGGAGCAGAAAGTCGCATGTTCAAATCATGTCGCCCCGACCATTTAAGGCAATCAGTTGTTTTTAATAGCTGATTCCAAGGCGGAAGTATTGAAAATCTAAGCTTTTTTCCTTCCAGACACGGGTTCGCAAGTATCAGTCCCAACAATTCGCGTTTTTGATTAACATTCGAACTCGCCATTAGATTTCTAGCACTCCCAGCTATTTCAACGATATTTTCAAGTGTCTTATCTATATCATCACCAACCTCAGTATATTTTGCTTCTGTCTCTTGTAATTCTGTCCTTTCCTTTTCAATAAGTGCTTTCTTAGATTCATAGGTGGTTTTATCTATATCACCTTCCAAGAACATATCAAACAAACGATTTTCTTTATCTTTTAATCCATTTATTCTAAGCGTGATTCCTCTTTTGGTAGTTGCTGTGATATTCTCTTCATTTTTAATAAGATTCCTCACATCTGATTTAATCCTATCTATCATTGATTCAGGAACATTGAGTTTATGAAAGACTTCGTGTTCGAGTTGATCTAAAATAACATTTTCATTCACTAAACCTTGATTACAATCCCCTTTCTGGTGGCTGCATTTCAGATACATATATTTCTTGCCGCTTTTCTTTTTATGAGGTTCTGGTGAAATAGTACAACCACAAGAACATTTAACAAGTCCACGAAATACAAAAGGAATAGTGCCATAAGAGTTTTTGAGAGGTGGTCTACTTCTCCCCTTTAATACATCTTGGACTATATCAAACAAGGTTTTATCTATAATAGGTTCGTAAATATGCTGTATCAAGTTTCCCTTGATTCTCATAACTCCATAATAGAATGGGTTTTGCAGTAGATTCCATATATCATTTCTTCCAAGTGGTTTATCTTTTTTGACTCTCTTATTATATAAACCTATTTCTTTCGATAAATCTTCTAAACCTTGCAAAGAGTAAAGTCCAGTTGCATATTCTTCAAATAATCTTTTAACAAGGGGATAACGAACTGGATCTAATTCAATAGTCGCTTTATTGTCTTCGTCTCTTTTATTCAAATAGCCTATTGGTGCTAGACCCTGCCATTTTCCTTTATTCCAGTTGAAATTCATACTTCTTATAACATTGTCTCTAAGATTTCCAACATACATTTTTGCAGATAGAATCCCCATATCCCACCTCATAATATCAGTACTTGGACTATCCTTGTGTAATATAAAACCTTCTTTATAAAAATGAACTTCTATTCGGTCTGTTATTCTCAGATGATCAATTTCCACACATTCAGCATATCCTCTTTGTAATCTATCAACACAATTAACAACGATTGCCGTTTTCTTGTTCTGCTTCTTTACAAAGTCCAGCATTTCATAAAAACGTTTTCTTTCACCTCTTGTTGAACTCTCAGTTATTTTATAAGTTTTGATAACTGATATACTCTTTTGTTTTAGTTATATTCAAGACGCCTTGTCCTGAACTAAAATCATATTGTCGCGATACTTGTGAAATGTAAAACCAGTTTTTTACTATTTGGAAAATAGGAGCACAGACATCTATTTATAGATTGGTCTGGATTTTTGGATATATGTAATATATAATGGTGCAGAATAAAGGATATAAAATGGCAGAATTTCCATTGATCTTAAAAGGTGCTCGTATTGAGTTAAGGACTCTTGAACCAACCTTTGAAAATGCAAAAATGATATTTGATGTAGTTGTTGCAAATAGAGATTATTTGCTTCAATGGCTTCCTTGGGCTAGCACAGAAATAACAGGCAAGCCAGAAGACTCTTTTGATTTTTTGCTTAAAATGCAGAGAAATCGTAAAGATAATATTGAATATGGTTTTGGAATTTTCCTTGATAATAAATATATTGGGAATATCAGTATCTTTGATGTATCAGAAAAAAGAAAGTCTGGTGAGATTGGTTATTGGTTGGTTAAAGACGCTATGGGAAAAGGATATATGACAGAAGCCGTAAAGTTGATAGAAAATGCTTTCTTTGAGTCTTTTGGTAATAGGATTCAGATTAAATGTGATACTCGTAATATTCCATCTCAAAATGTTCCAAAGAGATTAAACTATCACTTGGACGGGGAAATTCGTCAGGATAATACGGATACGAGTGGCAAATTTAGAAATACACTTATCTTTTCAAAATTAAAATCAGAATGGGAAAAATGAAAATGTTTGCTGTATCAGACAAAACAGCATTATCACTTTTGAAGTGGGGTGAGTTTTGCATTCTCTTTTTGTTGGCTTTACCTGTTATTGTAATATTGTATCAAGACAAAGGAATTACACTTGGAGACTTCTTTTTAATTCAAGGGCTTTTTGGCCTAATGAATTTATTATTTCAAATTCCTTCTGGCTATATGTCAGATATATTTAGTCGTAAAAAAGTGATGCTTGTCGGTGCTATATTATGGTTTTGTGCTTTGACTTGGTTGTTCTTTGCTTATGGATTTTGGCAAATTCTTTTAGCAGAAGCAACAATGGGTATATCTACCGCTATGTTTAATGGAACAAAAGAATCTTATGCTTATGATTTGTTAAAACGAATGAAACGACAAGATCACTTTCTAAAAGAATATGGAAGCATTACTGTATATGGAACATTCTCAACCTTTCTTGCTGTTTTGTTAGGTGGTTGGCTTTATGCTGGAATGGGGGATTGGATACTAATATTGAGTGCTGTAGTTGCATTCTTAGGAATTCTGTGTGTTTTGTTTTTACCAGAACTTCGAGAAGTACATAATAAACTCAAAAATGCAAACCCACTTAAAGACCTTGCAAATGTGGTTAAGTCAGCAGTCAAGCACCCGGAATTAAAATGGCTTATGCTTTTTCCTGCAATGTTCGGAGCTTTTACCTTAGTGATGATGTGGATATTGCAACCAACAATGGAAACAGCAGGTGTGCCTGTTTCATTATTTGGAATCTTTGTTGGTATAAATATGTTTATGAGAATTTTATTTGCAAAATATGCACATAAGATTCAAGACATTTTCGGATTAAAAAATGTAATTTATATGTGTGTCTTTGCTGTTGTTTTAGCAGTTGCTATGGTGTTCGGTGCACTCTTAGCAGGCGCAGAGAATTTATGGATTGTATATATCTGCTGTGCTATCCTTGCAATAATCCCAGCAAGTATAAAATTAAATCAGTTAATGTTTAATACACTTATGCACCATAAAATCAAATCACAAGAAAGAGCAACTGTTTTATCTGTTAGTGCAATGTATGGAAGATTCTTTTCCGCTGGAATGATGATGTTAATGAAGCCACTTCTTGATGGGTGGGGTATAGAATGGACTATGGCAATCGTGCTTATGATGTTTACAATGATTTTATATCCGTTGAGAAAAGTATTAAGCATGCGATAGGACATCAGCCGGCTGCTATCCCTGGACTGTCCGGGTGGGCTTGTCTAATCGCTTCCATATTATCCTTGAATGTCTGAATCTTCTTCGCTAGACTTATGAAGTCGGTTAAGTTATTAGTTCGATAGGCGCTAATCAATCCCGACCATATTTGACAGACGGTTCAAAAACGTCTGTTTTTATTTGGAATTCCAATCTTTCTGCGAGTTCGAGAGTAAGCATCTCCAAAAAGGCGGCTTTTAACTAACATTCGAACCAATCCTTGGAAATCTAAGCTCCTTTCAAGTTCGAATCCAGTTAGGTTGTTTGTTCTTGTTTTAAGAAAACAATCAGATTATGATGCTAAAAAATAAAAGGAGTTATTATGGAAATGGTAATTATTCCATATTGTTCAAAGGTGAACTGGCGGGTGCAGCTGGTTTTAACTGGATTGATGAAAAAAATAAAATTGGTGAAATAAGATATTGGATAGCAAAAGACTTTTCAGGCGTTGGCATAATGACGCGATCAGTCAAGATGCTAGAAAACTTATTTTTCAAAGAATTTGGGTTTAATCGGATTGTAATTCGTGCAGATGAAAGAAATATAAAATCTAAAGGTGTTCCTGAACGACTAAAATATCATTTAGATGGCATAATGCGTGAAGATGCGATTTTGCCAGATGGCTGTGTAAGAAGCACGCCTGTCTATTCAAAACTTAAATCAGAATGGGATTCGGAACATAAAGATTTGTAAGTATCAATCTTCTTTGCAAGTTCAACAAGTTCCTTGAAATGATTAGTTCGCAGATTGCAAAGTAACCCCGACCATTAAATAAAATTGGCCCGCAGGGCTGATTTTATTTAATGTTTGAGAGTTCATGTTTGAACATGCGAAGAAGCATGTTCAACCGTAGCGGTTAGGCGGGCGCCAGCACGCCGGTTCGCTTTAAGCGAAAACCGCAAGGTCAACCGACGGCGGCCCCAGCCGCCGGAAGGTACAATCATGTCGCCCCTATAGTAGACAAGTCTATTTTTAGCTTTATTTTCGTATTTTTAATAAGTACAATTCTAAGCAAATGAAAGGAATAAAAATGAAGCCGGCAACAATTGAAACAACAAAAAAATATTATGAAACCGATAAAAATATAGCGCACTATGGTGAAGCAATTGAAAAAGTCGGCCTGTGGGAATCCGAAAAAATTATGTTTGAAAAACATATAGACAAATCCGACCGGATTCTTGATTTGGGTTGTGGCACAGGGCGGACAACCATAAACCTATTTCGCATTGGGTATACAAACATACTTGGGTTTGATTTATCTGAAAAGTTTATTGAATTCGCAAAAAATTATTCGCATAAGCATAATTTTGCCATTGAATTTATGCAAGGCGATGGACGGCGCTTGCCATTTGAAGACAATTCTTTTGATAAAGTTATTTTCTCGTTCAATGGGCTTATGTGTATTCCAGAACAAAAAAATCGCGATATGGTCTTAGCAGAGGTTTATAGAGTATTAAAAATAGGCGGAAAATTTATATTCACTGCGCATAATCGTGACTATGGTGACAAATACGCTCGGTTTTGGATTGAGGAAAAAGAACGCTGGGATAGTGGCACACAAGATTCGCGTCTAGAAAAATTTGGTGACACAAATTTTCCAAAAGATACACCGGATGAAATACAAAATATAGTTCACATTACAAATATTGATGGGATAAAAGAATTCATTGCAAAGACAAATTTTAAGATAATTGAATATGCAGTACGTCCAGATATAGCTGATGAAAATGATATCGTGAAAGATTTTTCAAGCTGCTCGACTACATTTTGGGTTGTCGAGAAATAGTTTGTCCACTGTAGTGGACAACGAATTTACAGACATATTCACGACATGGAAAATCGGTGCAAATAAAAAACGGCCCGCAATGCTATATACACCGCGGGTTTTGATTTTTGCGTGGAACTATTTTTTAATAATTATCGAACTCGAGGTTGGATTTCCAAGCATTTTTCAAGTTCGCGTTCAATCTGCTATCTACGCTCTTTTTTCCAATGGTTTGAAAATTGTTTTCTTCTGCGATGTTTCGGATTGATTTCGAATCTCCGTTTCATGCGCTTGATATTATTGGCTCGCATATTTCAAAGTATCCCCGACCATATTTTCGGACATTATTCTCTTGTTCTAGTAGCGATAAATTTATTATGATATGAAAATGAGGAAGGTTTTAATAGTCTTAGCCGCTGTTTTTGTGCCGCTGGCCGCGCGCGCGGACTATGGTAATTTTATGGCCGGATACACCCAGTATCTGCCTCAGCCCGCGACTACCGCGGACTTTGTGTCCATCAACAACTTCCAGTATATGCGCCCGTATATGACGCCAAACATGGCGCGCGAGCTTTCGCCTACGAACAGGGCGGCGTCGCAGGCCGCGGGGCAGGCCGGTCAGCGCCGCGTATCTCAGCGTCCTGGCAATCCCAACATAGCGCGGAGTGCGGCGGTGGCGCCGAATAATCATCCGCAGACTGTAAACCGCCGCGTGAATGCCCGGCCAAACAATCCGAATTTGAACGCCGCGCGCGCGGCGACAAACAATGCTTCGGTTGCTATGAACCAAGCAAGGTCCGGAGTTATGCAGCCCACGCATCAGACCGGAAGGGCAAGAGAAACCCCCGCGCGCGCCGCTGTAAACACCGCTCCGGCCGAGCCGGTTGCCACCGTATCAATGGCCCAGTGCATGTCTGAATACCGGACCTGCATGGATTCATATTGCCTGCGCCAAAACACTCAGTGGGGAAGATGTTTCTGTTCCGCGCGCCTGTCGCAGCTTGAAGCCGAATTCCAGCCGCAGATCGAACGCGCTCAGCGAACTTTGATAGCCGTATCGATCAGTGGCAAAAACGCCGACCTGTCGGATGCCGCTTTGACCGCCGGAATGAGCATACAGTTCGACTGGGCCGGAAACGCCAACGCTATACGCGGACAGGACGCTTTCATTATGGGAAGCCAGGTTTGCTCGGCCCGTCTTAGGGCTTGTTCGACTGTGGCGAACCAGCTTGTTAATCTATACCGGTCCGAGATGAACCGCGACTGCCAAAGGTATGAAAATATTCTTCGCGCGCATTTGCAGTCGTTGGAACAACAAATAGCTTCATTTAAGTGAAGGTATATGGTATAATAAGGTGATAATTGAAGGAGATACTAATGATTAAATTAGTACGGCTTATGGCGTTTGTTGCCGTCGGAATATTCAGCATAACGCAAGTTTCGGCTGATCCGATAGTGTATGACTATTGGTATGATGCGGCGGCCCCGCGGGGCCAGCAGGCTACGCGCGGTCAGGCGCAGCAGTCGGGACGCGGCATGGACACGCGCCAAGGCGGAAATATTCGCGAAGAAATCGAAGATAGGATAAGCGGCAATCCGGCGCGGGGCCGCCAGGCTGTGAACGTCGGACAGCGCACCGCCCAGCAAGGGCGCACTGCGGTTCGCACTACGGAAGTGAATGTGGCGCAGCAAGCTATTGCGGACGGACAGATGCCGACAAGGGCGACGCCGGCGCGCGGTCAGGCGCAAACCAGGGGGCAGCCCGCGGCGCGCGGTCAGGCGCAGCCTTCAAGGGCAGTGCCAACGGCGGGAACGCCGCAGGCGCGCACGGTTCAGGCGCGCAATGCCAGCGCGCGTTCGGCCATGGTGCCCGGCGCTATGCAGGGCCGCAACGTTCAGGCGCGAAGCGGAACTGTCGCAAGGGCTTCGTTGCAGGGTAATCCCATTGCGGCGCAGAGTGGTGTGGCGCGAAGCGGAACCAACATGATCGGCAACACCGTAATGAACATAATAGATGAAAGCACCGGAGGACTGTCGGCGGAAGCATACAACAACTGTATGGCCAGCTATTTCTCGTGCATGGATGAAATATGCGCGGCGCGTTCTCCGGGTATGCGCAGGTGCGCCTGTTCAAACCGGGTCAATATGTACAGCACTTTAGAGCAAGAGCTGATGACGCGCCGCGAGGATCTGCTTAGATTATCCAGCCAGCTGCAGCTGCTTGAAACTACGCGCGGCGGCGACATAAGCGCGGCGTTTATATTGACCGACGCCGAGCTGACTTTGAATTGCGTCGCATTCCGCGAGGCCAGGCTTAGGAACACCGCGACCGCCAGAGAGGCCTGGTGCGATAATCACAACGACGGAAATTCCGGCGCGACGCTGGCAAGTGGAGGTATTTTGGATAGGGCTGCCTGCTTGAACCTGTTCCAAGGCACGACGGGTCCGCAGTATTGCGTGCGCGTTCTGGGCGACGCCCGCGGAGCGGCGGCGCTGGACGGAGCGGACAGCACGATCGTGGGTCAGCTTAGGGATTTTTCGGATTCCATAAATACGGCCAACTGGCTTGTCAGCGAAAATCCGAATCAATGGTTCGCAAATCTTTGGGGCAATAACGCTTTGTGGGGCCCGACGTTTAATAATACTTCGTCGATAGAAAGAGATGACTGTAACGGAAATATGCTGCAGTGGGATACGGGTTCCAGCACTTGCAAGCCTATGACCGACGTGCTTGACCTGTGGGGCGAGCAGCTGTTCAACTTTGGACACTACAGTGTTTGCAAGCGCGTTCTTGATAACTGTTTCAACGGCATCTGCGGCTGGTCTTTGACCAACGCGACGGTCACGCATACGGGCGGCTTGGTTCTGCCGTCGGATCCCGCGCAGTTAAGCATAGATCAGGACTGCTGGGACAAGCAGATCAGGCTTACCACGGGACATAATCTAAGCGGCGTCAGGCAGCAGACTCCGGTCAATCCCAATCTGAATCAGCACAGGTACGATCGCGGTAGGGATCAGTTCTTTGCGCTGCGCTCTCCGATCACTCAGGCCCGGTTCAGCATCAGGCAAAAGTATCACTTTGACGCGAACGCCGACTGCGACGTGTTCGGTGAAGAATTAAGACGCCAGGTGCAGAACATGAATCTGCAGATGGTCGCGGCCGAGGAAACTTTGAAACATCGCAGGCTTGAATACGCAGAGGAACGCGCGCAGAGCAATGCGGCCGCGTTGACCGCCGCAAGAAGCAATTTCCACGCGTGCCTTGATCAGATTACGTCGTGCCAGCTGCGCAACGAATGCGACCATAGGGGACGCAATCCGGAAGGTTTATGCCATGGAAAGAATTCCAGGCAGTCGATACGTACGGCTTGCAGCACTATGACCCAGATACCGGCCTGCTATCAGCAGATGGTTTGCGACCGTGATGCGGGCACCGCTGGCGTAAGGGTTGCCGATAACGCTTCGCTGGGCGTAATAAGGAACGTCGTAACCTTGCAGGAAATACTTAGCGGTGTTACGGGGGCAACGCCTGGCAATCCGCAGCACGCGGTCGAAGGTTGCATGGTGTTAGAGCCTATGGTAACGGACATCAGGTGTACGCCTATGGCCGCCCCGCCGCTTGTTCCTTCGGTGGGCGCGACCAGCTGTTCGTAAAATGAAATATGAAGTTAAGATGGCTTATCTTTGCTGCTTTAAGTGTCGCGCTTCCGGTAACTCTGGAAGCGGACACTTCCGTTGATGCGGCGCGCGCCGCATCAAGCCGCGGGCAGGTTGTGGTATTGCCTCAACCGGTCCCGGTTTCCATCCCCCAAGATGATAATGAAATTGAAAGCAGGGCCGCGACGCGTCAGCAAGTTGTGGCGCCTCTGCCGGTTGGAAGGACTGCGCCCGCCGCTGCCGGGCGGACTATGCCGCAAACGCAATCTCGCACCGCTGTGCCTGCGCAGGCTGTTGAATCCGCCCGCGCTGTTCAGCGTCGCCAAGCCGGGGCTGCGACCGATAACCGGGCCGAGGGATCGCGCGCGGTGCGTGCGGCTGCGACCGACTTTACCGAAACGCGCAACGTTAATGTTCGCGATAATAATGTCGCCGCGCGTCGCGCCACTGCGATCGGTCGCGAACGCGACGCCAATGCGCGTCAAAGCATTGCCGAAGTCGGCGGCCGCGCCGTCATAGCGCGCACCGGAGAATACACCGGAACCAATGTGGACTTCCGCGCCGCTACCCGCAACCGCGTGTCGCGCGGACGCGCCGCCGAGGATATTCAGCAGGTCGAAGTAGCCGCCGCCGCGGCAAGTCCGCTTAATGCGTGCGTCGCCCGTTACGAAGAATGCATGGATCAGTTCTGCAACATAATTGACGATAGGCAGCAGCGATGCTCGTGTTCCGCGAATATTCAAAATTATCAGGCCGCTGAAGAACAGCTTAAGCGCGCCAATCAGGAACTGAACAATGTGGCTCAGAACATTCGTTACATAGGGCTAAGCGCGGAAGAAATTCACACTCTGTTCACCGAGACCGAGGCCGAGCTTGCAATGCGCAACGTCACTGACACTACGATCAATAGGTCACTGCTGCAGGAAATAGAAGACATGATCATGGGGGCGACGACAAATCTTGCGGGCAACGTTCAGCGGGGCCAAGGCGGAGTCTTCGACATAACTTTTGATTTCGACAGCGACATGGATCTTACAGAAATGTTCGGTGGATTCGGCACTACGAACATAGCCAATCTTCGCGGGCAGAAACTTCGCGATGCGGCCGCGAAAAAATGCAAGCCCATACTTGACGATTGCCAAAGGCAGAACGTCAGATCCGAACAGGTCATTGCAAGCTTTGACCTTCGCGTGGAAAAGGATTGCATCGAGTACGAGCAGACTCTGCGTCGCATGAACGATTCGGTTGCGAACAACATACGCGCCGCGCAGACCATGTTGCAGCGAGCGCGCCTTACCGTGCTTCACGATCAGAACGAGCTGGACTTCAAAGGCTGCGTTCAGGCGCTTGATCATTGCGTCTTGGAAGACACCGCTTGCGGGCGCAATTACATAAGGTGCCTTGATCCAAGCCGCCGATTCTTGGACGAAACGGGTAAGGTTATATTTGGCAGCAATCTGCCGTTGATAAGAAATAACTTCATCGGAGCTGTCGACGCCGGAGGTACTATTATACCCATGAACGAATGGCGCAATCAACCGATCATAAATAACCTGAAAGAAAACAAAGTCGGAGTTCCGGGACAATCGGGAATGTGCGCCGATGTAATGAAGCGCTGCCGTCGCCTAACTTTCCCAGGGCCAAGCGGCGGAACCTACCGCGAGGATAACGAAGTCATCAAGGCGTTCATGGCGCGCGCTATAAATCAGATGAATGTATCCGCAAGCCGCGTGGTGTCCGACTTCGCAAGCCGCTGTTTGCAGGAAGTGGGAACCTGCTATAACACTCAGGTTACAAATATGTCGGCGTGGACTTCCGGCTGGAGCGCAGTCAGCGCCGCAAGCGTGAAAAACGTCATGATCGGAGCCTGCCGTTCCGTCGCCATAACCTGCGCCGCAAGCATCTTTATGAACAATGACGATTTATGTCCGGTGACCAATCCGAATCCGCCCGCCGGTCAGACGGGATTGGACGAACCGGAATGTATCGAAAACTTGTCGAACCTATTTTATAATTCCTTGCTTTGCGGGCCAAACATGATATTTAACGGCGCGGATCAAAAATGCTATTGCATGGAGGGTTTCGAGCTTGTCGGCGGATTCTGCCGCCAGTGTCAGGGGGTAAGGCTTGATGGCGCGACTTGTCCGACTACTCCAAGTCCGTTGGGCTGGGTGTCGACTGGCGCCGGCACTGCGGTTAGTACCGTTTGCTGTGCTGCGGTTGCTGGCACTCCCTAACTATTCAAATACATTAATATTTTTGTTGCGCGGGGCCGAATTTAGGCTATAATTCCGGAAAATAAGGGTGAAAATGGCAAAAGATGACGTAATAGTTATGAACGGCGAAATATCGGAAAAACTTCCGAACGCGATGTTTCGCGTCAAGTTGGACAACGGACACGAAATCCTTGGTACCATATCCGGAAAGATGAGAAAGTTCAATGTCTGGGTCGCCGTAGGCGATAAGGTGCAGGTCGAGATGACTCCGTACGACTTGAACCGCGGCCGCATAATATTCCGCGAAAAAGCTGTGAAAACTCCGGTCCCGGAAAAGAAATAATAAAAGGATAAAAAATGTTTTCGATACTTCTTGCCGCTTTGATCATCGTAGCGCTGCTTATGATCACCGTGATACTTCTTCAAAAATCCGAAGGGTCCGGAATGTCGGGATCCAGCGCGGCAAGTATGTTCGCCGGAGTGTTGACCGGGGCCGCGGCGGGTAACTTCCTGACCAAGCTTACCGCTATATTGGCGGCGTTGTTCTTTATACTTTGCGCGGCGCTTGCGGTGGTCGTGTCTAATTCCGGCAACACGCGTCCCATGTCTGAAATCCGGCGCGAGCTTGCGGCGTCCTTGGTCGCGGACGAAGCCCCGGCCAAAACTGTACAAGTCATCGAACAACCAGCTGACGAAGATGTCGTCGAAGTCGTGGAATCTTTGCATATTCCAGAGGACTGATTTTATAATTAGGGAGGGAGGAATAGCAGATCGTTGAACCTAATATTAAAAAGGGAAGCGAGTATGTTGTTTCAAAAAGACCGTAATGATTCCGGTATTATTACGCCGAATTACAGAGAGACGGTCGTTCATGTGCGAACTTACACCGAAACGGTCCCGGAATCCGAGGTGCCGACCCTATGGTTCGCCGCGGCGCATTGCGAAGCCGGAGTGGCCAAGAAAGTAATTAGTTGTTTGGATTCCGATATATCGCGAAGATTCCGCATAATGGACATAGGCGCGCAGGTCGAATACGGCGAGGAATACAACCGCGCCAATTTTAATGAAAAGATCGGCGATCTTATGGCTTTGCGTGTTGGCGAGTTCGATGATAATTTAGGCATAGTATTTTCCACTTCCGGCTGGTCGGATATGTTTGTCAGCGGCTGGGATAATCTTAGGCCGCGCGAAGTGCATAACGTGAACCTTGCCGCCAAGGCCAGGGGCAGGCCGATAATAAGCAACGTCATAGTTATACAAGTGGAAAACCGCCGCGATGAAGATTTCCTGCAGAATGCCGCCCGCATGGTCGAAGCTTTTGTAAATGTCGATCTTTCGGACATATCGGCCGAGGACCTTGTAAGATATATAAAAATCCAGACCAACCGGCATCAGAATAGGCACGAGATTAGGGATATGTGGCTGAATAAACCGGGAGTGCTAATGCCTTATTCGGAACTTTATAAACAGATCGCCTTATCTGGAAAATACAAAACCAATGATCCCAAGCTTTATGAGTGGGTTTTGAAATCTAAACAATATAAAGATAGATAAGTTATCTTAGGCCGTGTGCGCGGCAGCAGGCGTTCGCCGCTTCCTGCCAGGTGCCGAAAGTGCGGCCGGGATTTCTTACGTCCGTCCAAGGCTGCCAACCGGTGCAGTTCTGTCCTCCGCTTTGAGTGCGCGTGCATTTCGCATAGCGGCGCAGGCTGCAGGTCTGGTGCGAAGCTTGCCCCGTTGCGGTAGTGCAGCGGACAAGGACGTTTTGATTTTTTCCCTCGCCGTTTCCAAGCGTTCTTTGCGTTTCAAGTTTCCACGCGTTTGCCGCAGCGGTCGCCGCGCAGGTCAAAATAATTGCAAGCAGAATTTTTTTGATCATGATTTTATCCTCTTGAACAATTCTATCATATATCGTTGCGCCCGGGCAACGGAATTTATTCTTGCGTGCTTAAGGTTTCTTTTAATCTGTTCAAAAGTTCCATACCGCTTGCGCCGAACAGTGGAAGAAAATTTTCATAGCCCAGCATGTCCGCTTGAATTTCGGCCCTGGATCTATCGGATGGAATTTCCGCCAGTATGCGCCCGGCCTTGAACCAAAGCTGCGTCGCTGAATCAAACTTAAGCACCAGTTCCCACTTGGCGGCAAGTTCGGGATGTTTTGCGATGGCGCCGCCGATCGTGTCGCGCCATCCTTCCCCCATGTCCGCGACAAAGGGCAGGGATTTTATCTTTTCCAAATGCTGCGCGTCCGGCATGAATTCTTTTAAAGCCGCCGCAAGCTGGGCCATATCGCTGTTCGATATTTTTTCGGCGTTCGCGTGGAACTCCATCGCGCCGTTGTAGGGAAGCAGGTCCGGGTCTATGGAATCTTTTGCGGTAAGATTGTGTTGAAGGTTTTTGATGTGTTTTACAAGATTTTTTCCTGTCGGAAGCAATTCCAGTTCGCCCTGGACTTCCGGCGTGTCGCCTTCCTTCAGAAACACCGGATTCAACGCCGCCCATTTTCCGTTTATGGCGTGGTATTGCCGATAAAGGTTTAGCAGCCTTTGCGCGGTGACGTATGGCTTTTGGTCTTTCATGCTTTCTCCCTCTCGTGATCCCGGTTATTCGATTATTACCTGTATGACCTTGTGAAGTTTGCCCTTGTGGTTCGGGCCTATCGCGATCTTTTCGTCCGGGTTGTACAGATGTCCCGAAAGTTTTCCGCTGTCGGGGTCCTCGCGCACTATGACTATCTGTCCGGTCACCTTGTCGCTTTCCTTTATATCGTCGAAGTTTTTGGATAGCAGGATCGCAAGGTCTCCGGCTTGGACCGCCGATGTCGGATTGACCAGCGCGTACGAACGCGGAGGCAGCACGTTGTTCATACGGCGCGAGTTCGGGATTATGGCGTAAATATCCTGCTGGCCTTCAAGCGAGGACGGCGCGATGATCATTTTCTCGTCCGATTTCTTGAATGCGATGCCGTCGTTGGACGGAGTGCCGAATATCGGAATCATGCGGTTCCTTGTCAGCTCGTACATCTTCGCCCCGTAAAGAACTCCGGCTATGTTGATTCCGCCCATGCCCAAATTGCCGCCCGGCATGGTGATTGATTTCGGAGCGTCAGTTTCGGTGGCGTCGGTGGCTTTTTTCAACTTGCCCTGTTCGTGAAGCTGGTAGATTTCTTTGACTAATGCTTCGGGCGTGCGGCCTGTCATGTTGGCAAGGTTTTTGATCTCGTCCTCGTACACGTCGCGCTGGCCCACTTCGATATGATGATAAACTGAAAGAGTCATCTTGGCTTCTTTGGCCGCTTGTACGATAGTTTTTCCGATCGACTTTCTGATATGGCGAAGTCCGGCGCCGAATATCTTCAGGCCCGAGCTTTCGTTTTCCTTGAACCTGCGCGAAATTTCAGTCTGCCAGTGCTTGATCGCGTCCGAGTCGTTTTCTTTGATGAATAAGTCGGATACCTTGCAGTTCAGCACGCCGCAGAGTTTCAGCATGACTTTTTGATTTATACGGCGGTAGCCTTTTTCGATTTTGGACATTGCGGAAAGGGATAGTCCGGTCTTGCGGGCCACCTCGGTCATCTTTATGCCGCGTTCCATACGGATTTTGCGAAGGTTATTAGCAAAACAGATTTCTTCAAAAGCCATAAGGCGCCTCCTATTTATTGAAACTTGACTGTCAACATGCTAAAAGTTGTCACGAACTTTGTCAAGCAGATTTGTTGCCAAGGCATTGAAACAGGCAAATTTTCACCTTGTTACAGCAGGCCTTTTTGTGATACAATGTGTGCGATGAAGAAAATATTGCTTGCAATTATTTGCGGCTCGGCTTTATTGACATTGGTTGCGGATGCTAATCCGCAGACCGCGCGCGGTCGGCCCGGTGCTGGTACGCCTCAAGCGGGTGCGCAGCAGGCAACGGCAGCTACAGCGGGACAGGCGGCGGTCGGTGCGCGTCAGCGTCCGGGCGCGGGTGCACAACCGGCGGCGGGTGCGGGGCAAGCGACCGCCGGCGCTCCGGCGGTACGCGCAAGGGCTGGCACAGGACAAGCGGCGCAGCAGCCGACGGCGCAGCGCGCGCGTGCGGCTACGGCCCCGGCGGCGGGTGCTCCGGTTACGGCGCGTTCCGGCACAACTCCGGTTCAAGGTGCGCCGGGCGCGAATGTTGCGCGCTCGGGCACTATGCAGCGTCCTACCGGAATATTGACGCAGGGCGTTCAAGTGCAGGCCGCGGCCGAGGCTACGGGACTTGTTAATGAAGAGTGTCGCAACATGTGGTTCGGATGCATGGATACCCTTTGCATATTGGGGAACGAGCATGGAATGCGTTGTTCCTGCTCGGACGAGCGTAAAAGATTCGATACGATACTTGCCGAAATAGAAACCATGAACGACAATATAAGACGTCATGGAGCGGCCGCGTTAGAACGTATAAACATGACCGAGGCCGAGCGCGCTAATGTAGACGAAATCATGCGTCAGGTCGGCGCGTATATGGATATAACCGATAATCCGGCCGCTGCTCGGACTTCGGTCCAGGCTAGGCCGCGCCCAAGAACTAATTTTGTCGACGCGTTTGCCAATCTTAATCTTGACGGCACCGTCGGATTCGAAGAATTCGGCGCAGGCGAAGATTTGTCCAAACTGCAGGGCGCCGCGCTGTTCAGCCGCGCAAGCAATATATGCCGCGTGCAGATAAGGGACAGGCTTGGACAGGCTTGCACAAGCCGCGAGATGGAAATGATTCAGACCATGTACAACCAGATGATTACTTCAGATTGCCGCGCTTATGAAACCGAAATCAGGCAGCGCCGTCAGCGCGCAGTGCAGAATCTGGAAGTGGTCAACGCCGCGGCGCGCGAAGCCATCGTGGATCAGTACCGTGAAAGAAACCGTCTTGACCTGGGCGGGTGCGTCGGCGAATTCCGTAGTTGCATGACCGGACCGGAAGTCTGCGGCGACGGATGGATCAGATGCGCCACAAACCTTTTCGATCAGCATGAACTTACCGGAGCCAGCCAGACCGGGGAACGTATTAGGCAGCAGAATGCTCCGTCTTTTACCCGCGGCGGCATAACGGTCACGGCGGCAACTATGGAGCGCATGGAAAGCAAAAGAATAATGTGCGACCGCGTTCTTGATTCCTGTCAGGATGTGCGCGATCAGGTTTGGGATAGATTCCTTGGCATAGTCATGCCCGAACTTCGCAGCGGAGAGCTTATGACGGGTGCGCTGGCGCGTACGGCCTGCATACCCGATGTCGTCAATTGCATAATGACTACCTGCAACGTCAAGTTCGGAAGCGACGAGGCAAGCATGGAGGCATGCTTTACCGACAGAGATCTTGCGCGTGAAAGCTGCGCGTCTGGAATGGCGGACAAAACTACCGGACAGCGCGGACTGGGCATCGACAAGTGCGAGGGCATACTGGGCCAGGGATTATGGTTTTATATAGACGACAAGCTTGCGAGTATGAGAATTAACGCATGCTCGACAGCGGTGCGCGCGGCGGTGGAAAACCCGAACGTTTGCGGACCTACTCTTAGCCTTTGTGGGGGTATGTCCGTCGATCAAGTGTTGAACATGATAGTCAGATTTGACAGTAATGATACTGCGCGCGGACAGACGGATAGTGTCCTTACGGCTTGCCGCGAGGTGCAAACCCTTACCGCCGCGCAGCGTGCGGCAGGGCAGCAGGCGGATTATTCCGACGTAGGTCCGTCGGTCGTGAAAATCAGACCGATCATTCAGGGCTTGCTGCTTGGTATGGATACCGCTTTGACGTTGGCTTGCACGAATGCGGCGCAAACCAGAATGATGGAAGTCTGCGGCAGTCTTGAAAATTGCGACAAAGTATTCGGCGCAGGCGTCAGCGCCGGCTTGGTTCCTACGCATCCATATGTGATAAACATCCAACCGGCTTGCAGAAAACTTGATAATTCGCAAGATATTGCCGAGCAAATAAAAACCGGATTACAAAGGATGATCGATAGAATGAACCATGAAGGCGGAAGTTATTGGAGAGAGCACAGGATATCGGATTGGACGAATCTTAGAAGTCTTCTTGATCCGGCAAAAGACAAGATTGCGTACGACGCTTTCACGGACATGATAAACTGGGCCAATCATCATGCCAATAGTTGGAACGTCGCCAGGCGCACCGAATCGAGAAGAATGTCAGAAACCTTAAGGAATAATATTGCGAACGTAATCGTTGTTGGTGGTAATTTCAGCTCGTTCTCGACTAATCCAAACGCCGAAGTCTGTACCTATTCAGTATGCAATCTATTCGAAGACTTGGGCAGGGGAGCTATTGAGAATCGCATAAGCTTTGTGACTCCGCAGGCTTTTGCGGATGATGCTAAAATAGGTTCGAATGCTGGCAGGCAATTTGCGGCCGCAGGTAATCCCGCGTCCTTGTCCATGTCGCAGTTCGTCATAAATTGCGGAGATGAAAGATTTAGAATATCTTCGCCTTCGAATGAACGGCATCAAAGGCGGAATCCGCATGAAACCGCCCGGCCAAGAAATGCCGCTGGTGCGCTTGACGCTTGTCCAAGCGGCACGGCTTCGGATCATGCAACCGGTCATTCCTGCTTTAGGAATTGTGAAGGCGGCGCGATCACTTCCGGTTTTGCTCCGCTGCATTGTCCTTTCGCGCAGCCTGGATGCGGCGGTACGGGTGACGCCGTTGGCAATGGCGGTTGGGGTGGTCACATGCCCGACGCGCAGAATATAATGAACCGCGTTAACGCAGTCTTAGATCTAATGGCCAACGAAAGTCTGGAAGCCTGTTTCCAAGGCAAGGATATGAATGCTCTTACCGGAGCGCAGACCGCCGGCCCGAAACAAGTTACGAACCCAAGCTTGCTGGCCCAGTTCGCGCCGATAATCATGAAGTCTGCGGTAGCGAATTACGAAGCCGAGGTGGACAGATATGTCGCCGGTCGCTTTACGGCGCCGCGCACAGGATGCCGCCCGCTGAATCCGGCCCAAACCACAAGCGCTTTGATTATGCGCGGAGTGCATATCACGCCGCAGTGGTGCCGCGCCGCCGCATTTGTCTGCGAGCCTTGATAATAAACCGTCACCCCGATGAAAATCGGGGTCTTTTTTAACCTTGTCGGCGCATACACTTATATGATATAATATCGTGATATGAAAAAAATATTGCTTGCAATTATTTGCTGCGCCTCATTGCTGACTTTGAATGCCGACGGTAATCCGCAGCCGCGCGGACGCGCCGGGCAGCAAGCCGCGCCGCAACCTCAGCAACAGCAAGGTAATGTAGAAGTCGGTCGCGCCGCGACCGGTCGCGGACAACAGGCCGTAGTTCAACAGCAAGCCGCGCAGCCAGTTGCGGCTCGCGCTGGCGTTACTCGGGGACAAGCCGCCGCGCCGCAACCTGCGCCCGCTAGTGTAAACGCTGCGCGTTCCGCCGTTCCGACGGCCCGCGCCGCCGCGCCTGCCGCTACAGCTTCGACCGCGCCCGCTAATGCCGCGCGCGCCGCGCAAAGGCAGACTACTATCAACCGCAATGTTCAGATTCAGGCCGCAGTTCAGGCCACCGGGCTTTTCCAGGAAGAATGCCGCGTCGCGTTCTTCGGATGTCTTGATCAGTTTTGTTTCTTGGGCAATGAAGACGGAGCGCGCTGCGCCTGTTCCGACGACCGCGCGGACATAGATAAAATTTCCGACGAAGTCGCAAGGCTTGAAGCTTTGGCGCGCTATCTTTCCACCGTCGGAGTCGAACGCGCGGCGCTTGGCGCTAATGTCGATATAATCTTTGGCGACGGCACAAGGCAGTATGACGCCCGCGGAAACGTTGTAAACGACCCGCTTGCGCAGATCGCCGCGCAAAGGCAGACTCATGCTCAGCTTATCGCAAATCTTTTCCCCGATGACGAGGAAGACATGTGGGATGAATTCGCCGCCTTTGACGCATTCGCCGGCACTACCGAAATAGCCGCCAAAACCGGAAGGGCTTTGTTCAACAATGCGCTTGCCATGTGCCGCGAGAATATCAAAAGGACAGCGCCGCAATGCGTAAAAGACGAAAGCATGCTGCTGCAGCTTTATTCGACTACGATTCGGTCGGACTGCGCCGCGTACCGCATAGAATTGGAAGCGCGAAAAAAGACTATGGAATTGAAAGTCGCCGAGGCGGAAAAGATGGTGCGCGAAACCGCGCTTGAAGTTTTCGGCGAGCAGAACCGTTACAACCGCGGCGAGTGCATGTTGGAATTCCGCCGCTGTATGTCGGACGCTGATCGCGGCGGATGCGGTCCCGATTTCTCGAACTGCGCCGGAGAGGCCGCGCGCGCGGCGCTTGGCGGAACGCGCGAACAGCACATGACTATCGCGATTCCCGATCGCGACGTCACTATTCGTTTCGCCGCTTCCACCATGGAGGTTTTGGATTCGAAAAGATTTATCTGCGAACGCGTTTTGGATTCATGCGTCGCGGTGCGTCAGTTCGTGTGGGGAGATTTCCTGCGCGAAATTGCGCCGACCATGCGCCAGGCCGAGCTTAACGCGGAAAGCAACCTAAGGACAAACTGCATGGCCAGTGTCACCAACTGCGCGCTGGAAGCTTGCAAGGCCGGCGATCTTACCGGCGAAGGCAACTTGGACGCCTGCCTTGCCAATCCGAACATGGTCAGGCATATGTGCAAAGTTCAGCTTGATACGTGCGGCACAATGCAGGAAGGCATTTGGGAATGGGTGTCCACAAAGCTTGGCGCGATGCGCGTCGATGCCTGCACTAAAGAAGTCGACGACTGCTTCCGCAATTCGCTAAGATGCGGAAAAGATCTGTCGGGCTGCTTGGGATTGGATTTGGAATCGTTGCAGGCGGTGTGTCCGCTGGCGGCTTTGCCGATTTGCACGCGCGCCGGCAGTATAACGACTTGGGATCCGATCGCGCAGATCACTATGGGTATATTCCTTAACGTGGACAACGCTATGCTTGATCAGTGCCAAAATCTGGTGGATTCCAAGATGATGGAAATCTGCGGAAGCACGACCGATTGCAACGTCTTCACGGACGAAAGGCTTGGCGCCGGATCGCTTAGGGGACAAAAGATGAGCAACGGCGACTATCTGTTGTCCGGCTTGATACAATTCGGACGAATCAATATGGAGCCCACGACCATAGGTCCGCGCGGAGTAAACAGGATCGGAGCCAGCGTCACAGCGGTGACCGACGGGGACGGCAATATGGCCGGAGGCATAGACTGCACTCCGACAAGAAGAAATCCAAACGCCGCCACAGGCCCCGAGGTCTTTAATATAGACGTGTGCCAGTACATAAACTATCTGCAAAACGAACAGCTGACAAGTCGCAACTTTGGCGTCGGCGGCATGACTCCGGCTCAGATAATAGAAACCATCACGTCCGAACTTCTGAATATGCAAGGGCAGATAAACAGGATCATGGAATTGTTTGTGAACGATCCGCAAATTTCGATGTGCGTGCACGGCAGGGATATGCGTAACGTTACGAGTTCGCAGACTGCGACTACGGCGCGCTTCCCGAATCTTTTGATGTCGACCAGCGCCATTATTACGGGATCGGCCATCACGAACGCTTCGAACAATTTCCAAAGGGCGTTCCAGGAAGAGATGAGAAAGGCCAGCGCCGCCGCTTCGGCTGAAATAGCGAACTTCAAATGTATACAGCTTGCCGAGGGCGGCGGCGTACCAAGCGGCGGTGGCGACGAATTCATATCTCCGATCGCGATATTCATTCCGGCGTCGGGAATCAAAACGGAAGATCTTAGGACCGTATCCGAACGCATGGTGCAAAACCCTGCCAACAACACGACGGTTACGACTTGGACTACTTGGAACGAAACCGAAAGGGTATGCACGCTGCATCGCGAAACCATAAGATGCGAGAGATTCCTGGTCTCGAAGCGCTGGTTCGGCAAGAGAAAGCACGACACAAGATGCGAAGAGCCCGAGCTTATGACCACCGAGCTTAGATTCTGATCATAGATAAATTTTCCGCTTGCGCCGATCCGCAATAACTCCTATACTTGGTCCGTTAAACGCAAAGAAAAGGAGAACCCAATGTTGTTTACAATACTGATTCTTGTCGTCGCGGTTACTATGTATCTTTTATCGGGTATGTTGTTCCTCGGAAACAAGAAACAAAGCAACGCGACGCTTTACGCGATCGCGAAAAGGGCCGTCAGGCTTGTCGCGCTTGTCCTTGTGATCTGGGGCGTCAACCGCACCGGACTTGGAACCAGCAACTATCTTGTCAACCAGAATCCTATGATTCTGCAGGACATGGTGGAAAGCATGCGCGATCAGCAGACAAAGCAGTCAAGCCGCGAGCTTACAAGGTATATCGCCCGCAACGCTCCGATGCTTGAAATCAACGCGCCGATCGCGGGAAACGTCGACGGGTCCAAAGTCATATACTTGTTCACCGCCGCCACCTGTCCGTTCTGCCACAGGGTTGCTTCGGAACTTAACCGCGTGATCGCGGACGATTCGGAAGTGAAGCTTGTGATCAAGAACTTCTCGGTCCACGGCATATTGTCCGACATACCGTCGAAAGCCACCATCGCCGCGAAACTTCAAAGCAATGAAAAGGCCGTCGCGCTGGACAAGCTGTTGATGTCTTCGACCAAATGGTATGAAGACGCCCGCAGCGCCGGAGATCAGACCAAAGCCGGAGCGATCGTTCTTAAAAACGTTTTGAACTTGGCCAAGGAAGTAGGGCTTGATGTCAAACGTCTTGAAAAGGACATGAACGAAGCCCCCGAGGTTGCTCGTGAAATGAACCAGGTTCGCGAACTTAGCCAAAGGTTCAACATCACCGGCACGCCGTTCTTGATCATCAATGGTCAGGCGTTCCCGGGTGCGATTCCGTACGACCAGATAAGGGCCGCGCTGAAGTAAAAGATTAGCGTAAGGCAAATCAAAATCCCCGGTTATGCCGGGGATTTTTTATTCAAAACCAAAACCCTGATGATTCCTGATAAATCTCTGAACGAATCGACGTGCTTTAATCCGGCGGCGGAAAATATTTTTTCCACTTCCTTTTCCTGTCCTTCGCCGATTTCAAGAAAAACTTTGCCGTCCGCGTTCAACATTTCCGGTATTGACTTGGCCAGCGCGCGGTATGCGGCCAGCCCGTCCGCGCCCGCGTACAGCGCGACATAAGGATCGTGTCTGGCGCAGTCGTTAACTCGCGGATCGTTGTCGGCGACGTATGGGGGATTGCTTATTATAGCGTCGAATTTTCCCGGCAGCGCGCGGCCGAAATTTCTGCGCTTGATTTCCGCGCGGCCGAATAATTTCAGTTTCAGCATATTGCGCGCAGCGCAGCGCACCGCCGAATGCGATAGGTCTATTCCGACGCCCGTCGCGTTTGGAAATACGCGTAGGCTTGCTCCGATCAGGCAGCCGGTGCCGGTCCCGCAGTCCAGGATTTTTATCCGCGCGTCTAGCGGAAAATATTTTTGCAACGCTTCGATGATAGTTTCCGATTCGGGGCGCGGGTCCAGCGTTGCGCGGCCGGTCTCGAACGCCAATCCGTAAAATTCCTTGTGCCCCGTTATTTTCGCGACCGGAGTTTTCAGCCGCAGCTTTCGCGCCGCGTTCCATACTTTGAATGATTGAAGTGCGGATAATCTTACGTCGGGCAGTATTGCGTCACGGCTACGCATGATATGGCGCAGGACTATTTTGGCGTCCCGTGCGTTCGATGAAGATTTCAGCAGGTCAAAAGCGGCGGTTGTGTTCATTGCTTTTATTATTGCACGTTTGAAGAAAAAATGCTAGTCTTCCCGCATGAATAATATAATTGGTAAAACAAAGAAATATTGGAAGAGTTTTCGCGCCCAAACCGAGGGTTTTTTACATCGTCAGTCGCGCCGCCGCATTGCGGTTGTATCTGCCGCGATTGCGGTGTTGGTGATTGCTTCCGCAGCCTTTATGACCCGGTCGATTATGAATACGGCGGCCCAGGTGGACATAGTGCCGGAATTTCGAATCCCTGTTAAATCCGGCGATACTTTGTCTTCTTTGCTTCGCAATTTCGATATGTCCGCCGTTCAGATTACCGAGATTGACCGCACGCTGCGCCGCGATGTCAAGATCAGAAACCTTGTGGCCAACCGCGACATTCTGCGCGTCTTCAAGCGCGACGACGAACCGGTCGAACGTATAATATTAAACCAAGGCCCATGGCGCCACGTGCATATAACTCGCGATGCCGACACGGGCAGCTGGCGGGCAGAATTAAAAGAGCTGAAGCCGGAAATCCGCCTTGTCCGTAAGCAGGGCGTGATAAGGGACGGCGACAGTTTTTATCTTGCCGGGCACCGTGCGAACATTCCGGTCGGAATCATTACCGAGGCTTATGACTTGTTCAGTTTCGAAATAGACTTTCAACGCGACGTGCGCGCGGGCCAGCAGTTCATAGTCATATACGAGGAATTTTTTCTGGACGGAAAATTCGTTACCAATGGATCTATCGTGTTCGCCGAGTTCGACACCCTTCGCGGCCAGACCAAAATGTACCGGTTCAGAAAACCGTCCGACGGACGCACAGGATACTATGACTGGGACGGCAAGGGCGCGATCAAGTCCATAAAGCGCACTCCGATAAACAATGCGCGCGTCACCTCGTCCTTTTCGATGAACCGCCGTCATCCTGTGCTTGGGTTCAATCGCGCCCATCGCGGAGTCGACTTTCGCGCCGCTCATGGCACTCCGATCCCGGCGGCCGGCGCGGGCAGGGTGGTGCGCCGCGGATATGACGCGTCAGGCTATGGCAACTTTATACAGATAAGGCACGGCGGAAGTTTCGAAACTTTGTACGCGCATATGTCGCGCTTCGCGCCCGGTGTTAACGTCGGAACTTATGTGCGGCAGGGGCAGATCGTGGGCTTTGTCGGATCGACCGGCGTGTCCAGCGGCCCGCACCTTCATTACGAGATCATACAGAACGGCGTGCGCGTCAATCCCATGACCGTGAAGCTTCCTGCGATCGATAACTTGAAACCGTCGGACCTGGAGGCGTTTTATCCCGAGCGCGACAGGATAGACGGCTTGCTTAAAACCTTGGTTGCGGGCGATCCCAAGTCTTATTACAAGGTTCAATAGCCCTTGACCCGCGCCGCCATTTCCGATATAATTAAGCAATAAGTCAAAGTATCTAAGGACGGGAAAATGTTTAAGAAAATAGGATTGTTGGCTGTCGTCGTAGCGTTGTCCGCTTGCGCTGGGAATTTCGGCAGCGGCGGCAATGGAAATTCCATGAATACTCCGACCGTCGATTATATCGAAGGGCTTGACGTGCGCCGGGCCGAGCATAACGACTCGTTCCTTTCGCGCCTTGCGCTGAACTATCGCTCGTTCGCCATATTTAACGCAAGGACTGTGGGAGATCCCGCAGGCGGAGAGCTGTTCGCTCAAAAAGCCGTGGCCGCTTTTTCCGGCGATTTGCCGCATCCAGAAAGCCCGGTCACTTGGAATATGATGGGACACCGCGAGCTGAACGCGGGATATGATCTTTTAATGAACTTGCTTCGCGCGGGTGGCCCGATCGCTCACCCCGAGCTTAGCGCCCAAGCGCAAGTGCAGTTCGACTGCTGGATCTTCGGGGCCGCGACTGGCATGAACGCTGCGGCGCGCGACTGCCATGCGAAATTTAATCGTAGCATATCGCGGCTTGCCGACGGCATGGAGGGTATGGACAGAAACAGAATCCAGCAGATCGCAGCCCAGCGCAGACAAGGCGCGGCGCCTGTGCGCGGTAGCACGGATATGGATGAATTCATAAGCCGCGGCGATACCGTGACGGACGGCTTTGACGATCAGGGAAGACCGACGCGGACTCACTCGACCAGGTCTGGACACACTACTTTCTCGAGTTCCAGTAAAGAAGACGATGGCAGGGTGATAGTTATAAACAACATAAACATCCCAGAAAATCTGATAAGGCCGGTGCCGGTGTCCCAGCCGGTTGTGTTCAACCAAAAAATATTCCATAACGGAGAACAGATTTCGGAAAGCGACGAAGAATTGGAATTTAGACCTGAACCCGGACGCGCGCGTGATCCCGGCATGGTCAGTCGCGATGAATTCATTAACATAATGCTTGCCCTAAGAGAAGAGCTGGCCGAGATTAATTCCCGCCTGGATAACGCAGGCGGCGGATTTGGAGACGGTGATGCCGAGGTCGAGCTTGCGATTAAGATTCAACAGATACCGCTTAGCCCGCAGCAAAGCATAATGGAAGAAATCTTTGAAGTCCGGTTCGATTTCAACAAGTCCGATATAACTCCGGAATACAGGGAAGTCATACGCAAGCTTGCTCGGACGGCCCAGGCTAATCAAAACGTCAAGATTTCGGTAGTGGGACATACGGATACGGTCGGAACTCAGGACTTTAACTTTGCGTTGGGCGGCCGCAGAGCCAAGGCAGTTCGTGACTTATTGATCAGCTATGGCATACCGGCCAATCAGATTGTTGCGACCAGCAGTGGTAAAAACGATCTTAAAGTCCCGACCGGAGACCAGGTAAGAAATGCCCAAAACCGCCGCGTTCGCGTGGTAAAAGAAACCCCGGGAACTGAAATCGCTCCCCATGCCCAAGGCACGAATAACATACGGGTCACGGTGGACGGCGATGCCGAGGTTCGGATAGAACATTTGGAAGAATAAGCAGGAAAAAGGCAGAAGGCTTTTTTGCTTGACAAAACTTTGTAATATGGTATAAAGTAAGCGAATAGGTGACGATATGACCAATAACAAGAAAAACTTTTCAGACGCTACCAAGGCAGTTGCCAAGGTGGCCACCTTGCGCAGAGGCAAGGAGCTATTGAAAAACGCCAAGCATAAGAAGGCCGATGCAGTTCCTCAGTATGAAAACAGGGGCCCTGGTATGGCTAGGGCGCGGGCTGGCATAAAAACCTTGAATGTGACGGCCGCCTTTGAGGCTGCCAGCAAAGGTCAGATGGATGACATAGTCAATTTTGTAGTAGATGGTAAGCAGCAGGCCGCTTAATTATTTAAAACAGTTAATTGTAAATATCGCCGCGGTTTGCGGCGATATTTCTTTTTCATTTTATGATTTTTTATGGTATAATATTCCATAGAACACAGTATGGAAAGAGAATGCCGATGCCAGTTTTAAATTACGCCAAAATTTTGGCCGCAGTTTTAATCGCGGTCGTGTTTTCAGCGGAATACGTTTCCGCTAATCCAAATCCGCCAAGCCGCGCTGGCCGCACCGTCGCTGCCGGTCGCGCAGCTCCGGCTTCGGCAACGCAGCCCGCCGAATCCGCAAACCAGGAAGTAATGATTCAATTCGTCGACGAAGCGCCAAGCGCCGAGCGAGTCAGCATGCGTATGGCTCCGGGCGCCCGGACCGCTCCGGCCGCCGCACGCGGAGGAACCGATACGATAACAAACACGCCGGGGTCAGGTGCGGGAATTATCGCCGCGCAGTCCGCCGGGATTAATGCAGCCGCCGTATCTTCCGGAAACCCCGCCGAAGACTGTCGCAAAAGTTATTTTGACTGCATGGATCAGTTCTGCATGACGGATGACACTAATGCCGAGCGTTGCGTATGCTCGGCCCGCATAGTTGAATTCGACAAGACCATGGATGCAATCCGCAAAATTCAGGCGGACGCCGAGAAACTTATGAACGAAGGCGTCGAACGCGAGATGCTTGGCGCGCGCGCGAATCATGTCTTTGGTGCGAACCAGGTGTCTCCAAGAAACCGCGTCCTGAACCTGTCGTTCGACGACGATGAATTTTTTGAAGATGTAGGAATAGACTCTGCTGCCGTCACAAGACGCGGAGCGCTGCTGTTCGAACATGCGGCGCAGTTGTGCAAAAGCAGGCTTGATAATTGCGACGGTAACGATGCCGAGATGGCCCGCAGCCTTTACGCGCAGCAGGTTAGGAACGATTGCAATGCTTTCAACAGTTTCCTTAATGAACAAAAACGCACCGCCGAAAACAACAAGCTTGCCGCCGAACGCGAAGTGCGTCGCGCAAGAACCGAGATGCTTGACGTTACAAACAGATTCAATCGCGGAGAATGTCTGATACAGATGAGGGACTGCGTCGCCACCAAGGGCGGATGCGGAGCGAATTTTGAAAACTGTTTGGACGCCTCGTTATTGCGTCGCCGCACTATGGCCTGCGAAAACATTCTTGATCAGTGCATGGCCGTGCGCCGCGATGTCGAGCGCGACTGGCGCGAAGAAGAAAGATCTATACTTGCCGAAGCCGCAAGACACGCCGACAGAAACCGCCGCGGAACCTGCCTTGCGCGGATCGACGCGTGCTTGGAAGAATCCTGCGCGCCATCGGTCAACGACCAATGTCTGACCGACATTCGGATCGCGCGCGGAGTATGCCCGGTCATGGACGAATGCGACCGCCTGGTGCCCGGCATAGCCGCCGTGTTTAACGCGCGTCTTGCTTCGGTCCGCGTAAGATTCTGCCAGACCGACCTGACCGGATGTTTCCGTGATCGCTGCGGAGTGAATTTCAATAACCCGGCCTGCGTCGGGAAAACGGCCGAAGAAATAAGCGGTATGTGCCCGCAGCAAATGTTCCCAAGCTGCGCCGGCATGAGGGACTTTGCCGCGATACAGGGCGGCGTCATGATGAACGTCGACTTCGCGCTTATGCAGGGATGCGTGAACCTGTTCTCGGAAAGGCTGAACCAGCTTTGTGGAATGGACATGACTTGCTTGGATGAAAACATGGGCGCGCCGCGCAATCTTAATACCGTAGCGGAATTGGAAAATTATGATTTCAGACCCGCGGTCGAAGCTGCGGTGAACAGATTCTTTGTCACCTTCGAACAGGATCCGACTTTGGCTTCGTGCAGCGGCAATCTTGGCACGGCTATGTTCACTTCGACGAAAATGGTCGCGCAATTATTGGCCGAACAACGCGCAAGCCGGAATAACTTTAGGCGCATTGCGGAATTTACCCGCCGCGAGGATGTGGCCGCCGCGCGCGCCGCTTGCGAGAGCATGTACGAGCGCGGACGTAATGACAGCTCGCCCGTTGTGTCGGCTACCTTCGAGCCTAACTTAAGAAACTGCCGCGTATGCCGCAACCAAACCGTAATTGCGCGCGGCGGAGAAAGCAAAGGCGAAACCGCGATGAAAGTAGGTGCGGGCGGACTTGCCGCGGGCGCGGGTGTCGGTGCGATGTTCGGGCCGCTTGGCGCCGCGATCGGCGGAGGAGTGGGCTTGATCGGAGGTATGATCGGCGGAGCCGTCATGGGTAAGGGCATACAGACGGACGAAAGCGAGTTAACCTCGTGTGAGGACGTGAATATGTAGAAAACATGACCGACGTCATGTTTTCTCACGTCCGAGCAGAAATCCAAAATCTTTGATTTTGTGAATTCGTCGTGGACGTGAATATGTAGAAAACAAAAAGGAGAGAACTAAATGATAAAGAAAAGTCTTATTGTAATAATGGCGGCGACCGCGTTGGGCGCTTGCAGAATGGACAAGCCGACGAACCTTGCCTGCGGCGATCATAACATAAAAATATTCCAAAAGGGCGAGAACGCGATCACCGCGGTGGTGAACGATAGATTCAGCGTCAAGATGGACCGCGTGGTCGCAGGTTCCGGCGCTATGTACCTTGCCGAGAACGTCTGGGGCGAGCAGGGCGATCTGACCTACATCTGGCAGCTGATCATCTGGAACCGCGGAGACGAATGGTTGGTATCGGTCGATACTGGATATGATCTTTCGTGTGAAGTGGTGGTCGGAAATTAATTTTTAATTTCCGATAAAACATGACGGGTGTCATGTTTTAAACCACGGAATAGAATCCCCAAATCTATGATTTGGTGGATTCGCTGCGGAAGCTTGGAACTCGGAAATTAAT
>WQXN01000002.1 GCA_009784815.1 Alphaproteobacteria bacterium
CAGTAGAGTTCGATAGCTTTGAAAAAAATGCCAGTTTTGAATCCAATAGAATCGAACTCACTCAAAGGCTTGTAAATCCTAGTAAAAAAGCCCTTTTTGAGGGTGCTTGTAATACCTGGTGCGGGCGGGGGGAATCGAACCCCCATCTCGAGCTTGGAAGGCTTGCATACTAGCCGTTGTACTACGCCCGCTGATCCATTATGCTGCGCATTATATAGACGCAGTAAAAAATTTGCAAGCGCTATTTAGTGACCGGGATTTTCAACTTTGGCTTTGCCCGAAACTAATAAGGCGATACTAGCCCGAGTCGCGACTCTATCCACACAGGGCAGGGCGTCCGCTGCGCAAAGTTGGTCAGAGCTAATGGCTATGGACACTGTTTCACTTACGGTTGTCGATAATCTTTCAAGCTCGGCGTAATCTGTTTTCCATATTTCCGAACCGCGCATATAGTCGGTTGCGCCGGCATGGTAGTTTCCGTTTATGCCAAATCCTATCCGCCCGCGCGGTTTTATCGACGCTACGCGTTTGGTTTCATTGCTGATATAATACTCTTGAATACTATACAGGACTTCTTCAAGCGTTGTGTCGGACGTGATTGCGCAGCGGAATATGCCGTCGTATTCGTCTTTATATTCAAACAAAAGACCGTAATATCTTATTTCGCAGGGAATAGTTCTGCTAAGCGTTTTTATCGTTTCGAGGCTGATCGGAGTTTTATTTCTTGCGACATACGTAAGGAGATTGCTTTTAATCTCTGCCGCATCACTTTTTAAAACATTATCATGGGAATTCAGATAAGCCAAACATGCCGTGTCCAGGTGTTTTGCTTCTATGGTTGGTGTACCACTCATAAAGGCCTCCTTGGATTATTATCTTATTCTAACAAGGGCAGGATGTTTTGTCAATCAAATCCTTGTTTCGATAGCCCCTTGCATTTACATCATATTTTTTTAATTTACCCCTTGACTTTTTCCCTGGATACCCTTAATATAAGGCTACCCCAAAGTTGAGAAATATCGTCAACCTCTTGGAAATCCGCCGGATTTTCGTATCTGATCGATTCGTTGATCCACGCGGAAAAGAGAAATTGTTAATAAAGCAGCTCATCAAAAGAAGGGATGTGCAGACAGTTAGGTTTTGGTAAAATCAAAACTTTGACTTCGCGGCCGCTTGTCGGTCCGCGACCAAAGCACATTCCGGACAGGTATTAGGTTAGGAAATTCCGAAATCTTAGATTTCGCGAATTTCATTATCGCGCCGTAGCCCGCAAGGGCAAAGGCGGATAGTTACATATTGTATAACCTCGTTAAGAAAAGTACTTGTCTTGTGATTTTTTACTATATGTAAATATGTGCTTGGATAAAGTCTTACAGTTTTTTCAAACTTAAGAGTTTGATCCTGGCTCAGAACGAACGCTGGCGGCAGGTCTTAGGCATGCAAGTCGAACGCATGAAGGTCTGTAGCAATACAGGTTGAATTGAGTGGCGAACGAGTGAGTAACGCGTGGGAACATACCATTGGCTGGGGGATAACGTCTGGAAACGGACGCTAATACCGCATAAGCCCGAAAGGGGAAAGATTTATCGGCGAATGATTGGCCCGCGTTGGATTAGCTTGTTGGTAGGGTAACGGCCTACCAAGGCGATGATCCATAGCCGGTCTGAGAGGACGATCGGCCACGCTGGGACTGAGACACGGCCCAGACTCCTACGGGAGGCAGCAGCTAAGAATATTGGACAATGGGGGAAACCCTGATCCAGCCATGCCGCGTGAATGAAGAAGGCCTTCGGGTTGTAAAGTTCTTTTAGTCGTGATGATGATGACGGTAGCGACAGAAAAAGCACCGGCTAACTTCGTGCCAGCAGCCGCGGTAATACGAAGGGTGCAAGCGTTGTTCGGATTTACTGGGCGTAAAGCGTCCGTAGGTGGTGTGCTAAGTCGGGGGTGAAATCCCAGGGCCCAACCCTGGAACTGCCTTCGATACTGGCATGCTAGAGCGTGATAGGGGAAAGCGGAATATGCGGTGTAGAGGTGAAATTCGTAGATATCGCATGGAACACCAATGGCGAAGGCAGCTTTCTGGATCATTGCTGACACTGAGGGACGAAAGCGTGGGGAGCAAACAGAATTAGATACTCTGGTAGTCCACGCCCTAAACGATGCGCGCTTGTTGTTGACTTCCTTCGGGGAGCCAGTGACGTAGCTAACGCGTTAAGCGCGCCGCCTGGGGAGTACGATCGCAAGATTAAAACTTAAAGGAATTGACGGGGACCCGCACAAGCGGTGGAGTATGTTGTTTAATTCGACGCTACGCGAGAAACCTTACCGACTCTTGACATCCCGGTCGCGAATTCCAGAGATGGATTTCTTCAATTCGGTTGGACCGGTGACAGATGCTGCATGGTTGTCGTCAGCTCGTGCCGTGAGGTGTTAGGTTAAGTCCTGCAACGAGCGCAACCCTTATCCTTTGTTGCCAGCGGGTAATGCCGGGAACTCTAAGGAGACTGCTGTGGTTAACACAGAGGAAGGTGGGGATGACGTCAAATCATCATGGTTCTTACGAGTCGGGCTACAAACGTACTACAATGGTTACAACAATGGGTCGCAATGCCGCAAGGCAAAGCCAATCCTTAAAAGTAATCTCAGTTCAGATTGCGCTCTGCAACTCGAGCGCATGAAGTCGGAATCGCTAGTAATCGCAGATCAGAATGCTGCGGTGAATACGTTCCCGGGTCTTGTACACACCGCCTGTCAAACCATGAAAGTCGATTTCACCCGAAGACGGTAGGCTAACGCAAGAGGCCGCCGGCTACGGTGGGGTTGGTGATTGGGGTTAAGTCATAACAAGGTAGCAGTACGGGAACGTGCGGCTGGATCACCTCCTTTATAGAGAAATGTCATTCCCACGAATGACACACAATAAAACCAAATTTGACTGTCTGAACATCTCTTTTTTACGATGTGGAATTTTCCTGGGGTCTGTAGCTCAGGTGGTTAGAGCGCAGCTCTGATAAAGCTGAGGTCGGTAGTTCGAGTCTACCCAGGCCCACCATTTAATCCGGGGGTCATAGCTCAGCTGGTAGAGCACCTGCTTTGCAAGCAGGGGGTCGTCGGTTCGAATCCGGTTGACTCCACCATTTCACATAACGATGAGTTTATAATTGCTGAGTGTCTTGGTCGCTAGGGCGGCTTGCTGTCATAGCGATCGAACATTCAGCGGTTCTAAAGTTCTTTAGAATCTGCTTTATATTGTGAATCGGTTTTATGTTCAATATTGAATTGAACATCGAAAAGTTAAATAAATATCATAATGTCTTTAATTATATGTACCTGTCGCGTTCGCGCGGCAAGTAATTCAATTAAAACAAGTTCAAGAATCAACGAAACTGCAATAACTTATGTTTTCAAAATGTGCGAAGCGCGGATTTGCGTTTCAAGCATGGGATAAAAAGTAAGAAAGGGTGTTTAGTGGATGCCTTGGCAATCAGAGGCGATGAAGGACGTGAAAGACTGCGATAAGACTGGGGGAGCCGTCAATATGCATTGATCCCAGTATGTCCGAATGGGGAAACCCAGGGCGTATGCCCTATTCCTGACTGAATTCATAGGTCAGGAAAGCGAACGTGGTGAAGTGAAACATCTCAGTAGCCATAGGAAAAGAAATCAAATATGAGACTCCGTTAGTAGTGGTGAGCGAAAACGGACCAGCCCAATGACAGAAACATTTCTCAGCAAAACGCGATGGAAAGCGCGGCAATAATAGGTGATAGCCCTGTATGCGAAAAGAAGTGCGAAGTATACGAGTAGAGCGGGACACGTGAAATCCCGTTTGAATATGGGGGGACCATCCTCCAAGGCTAAGTACTCCTGATTGACCGATAGTGCACAAGTACCGTGAGGGAAAGGTGAAAAGAACCCCGAGAGGGGAGTGAAATAGAAACTGAAACTGAACACTTACAAGCTGTCGAAGGCGGTTTTCCGCTGACGGCGTACCTTTTGTATAATGAGCCAACGAGTTATTGTTGCATGCAAGCCTAAGCCGTTAGGTGTAAGCGAAGCGAAAGCGAGTCTGAATAGGGCGAACAAGTATGCAGCAATAGACCCGAAACGGGGTGATCTAGGTATGGGCAGGCTGAAGGTGTGGTAACACACACTGGAGGGCCGAACGCACCGATATGGCAACATCGGGCGATGACCTGTGTCTAGGGGTGAAAAGCCAATCGAACCCTGTTATAGCTGGTTCTCCGCGAAAACTATTGAGGTAGTGTCTTAGATGTTTGTTGCTGGGGGTAAAGCACTGAAATGGATAGGGGGGCGAAAGCTCTACCAAACCATATCAAACTCTGAATACCAGCAAAGTATAGTCTAGGAGACAGTCCATGGGTGCTAAGGTCCGTGGACGAGAGGGCAACAGCCCAGACCGCCGGTTAAGGTCCCCAAATCACAATTAAGTGGGAAAGTGAGTTGAGATTCCAAAACAACCAGGATGTTGGCTTAGAAGCAGCCATCATTTAAAGAAAGCGTAATAGCTCACTGGTCTAGTCAAGAGTTTCAGCAACTAAAATGTAACGGGGCTAAAATTGTGTACCGAAACTGCGGGCGCGTCGTAAGATGCGCGGTAGCGGAGCGTTCTGTAAGCCTGTGAAGCCGAAGGCGTGAGCCACGGTGGAGGTATCGGAAGTGCGAATGTTGGCATGAGTAGCAGCTAATCAAGGTGAGAAACCTTGACGTCGTAAGAGCAAGGGTTCCTATCCAATGACAATCAGGGTAGGGTGAGCCGACCCCTAAGGCGAGGCCGAAAGGCGTAGTCGATGGGAACACGGTTAATATTCCGTGGCTCGCTGGTAGTGACGAATCGCGTAAATTGTGCGTCCTTATTGGATTGGATGTGCAGTGAAGCGGTTCCGGGAAATAGCTCCAGCGTATGAATCGTACCCAGAACCAACACAGGTGCTCGAGTCGAGTAGACTAAGACGGTTGAGAGAACTATCTTGAAGGAACTAGGCAAAATACATCCGTAACTTCGGAATAAGGATGACCTCGTTCAAGGCAACTTTAATGAGGTGGCACATACCAGGGGGTGGCGACTGTTTACTTAAAACTTAGGTCTCTGCAAAATCGTATAAGATGAAGTATAGGGACTGACGCCTGCCCAGTGCTGGAAGATTAAGCTGATGAGTGCAAGCTCTGATGTGAAGTCCCAGTAAACGGCGGCCGTAACTCTAACGGTCCTAAGGTAGCGAAATTCCTTGTCGGGTAAGTTCCGACCCGCATGAATGGCGTAACGATCTCCCCACTGTCTCCAAGATAGACTCAGCGAAATTGAATTCTCGGTGAAAATGCCGGGTACCCGCAGCTAGACGGAAAGACCCTATGAAGCTTTACTGCAACTTTGTACTGGCCTAAGGATACGTTTGTGTAGGATAGGTGGGACGCTTTGAAGCGGTGGCGCTAGCCATCGTGGAGCGGTTGGTGAAATACCACCCTGACGTGTTTTTAGGTCTAACCTGGGTCCGTTATCCGGATCGGGGACAGTGCATGGCGGGCAGTTTGACTGGGGCGGTCGCCTCCCAAATAGTACCGGAGGCGCGCGATGGTTTGCTCAGATTGGTCGGAAATCAATCGGTGAGTGCAATGGCAAAAGCAAGCCTGACTGCAAGAGGGACACCTCGAGCAGAGACGAAAGTCGGTCATAGTGACCCGGTGGCTCCTCATGGAAGGGCTATCGCACACGGATAAAAGCTACTCTAGGGATAACAGGCTGATGCTACCCAAGCGTCCATAGCGACGGTAGTGTTTGGCACCTCGATGTCGACTCATCACATCCTGGGGCTGGAGCAGGTCCCAAGGGTATGGCTGTTCGCCATTTAAAGTGGTACGTGAGTTGGGTTAATAACGTCGTGAGACAGTTAGGTCCCTATCTACTGTGGGCGTTGGATATTTGAGAAGAGTTGACCTTAGTACGAGAGGACCGGGTCGAACGAACCCCTGGTGTACCTGTTGTCACGCCCGTGGCAGTGCAGGGTAGCTAAGTTCGGACAGGATAAACGCTGAATGCATCTAAGCGTGAAGCCCCCTTCAAGATAAGATATCCCAATTAATTCCGTGATAGACCATCACGTTGATAGGTCGGCGGTGTAAGCGCTGTGAGGCGCTCAGCTTACCGATACTAATCGAATGAATGACTTTTTTCTCTGTTTGACTTTGGTTTTGACGCCGATGCAAGTTGGTGTCATAACCGCCTTTGGTTGCCTTCCGGCTTCGGTCGGAAGGTTTCCTCCAAGTCATTACAATGCTTGAAATGCAAGTTTTTTGAAAACTATTGCATTCTTGATTCTTAAACGAAATGATGTTTATGGTAGTTTTTGTTCCGGGGCCTCGGCCCCGGAACAATACTTCCGCCTTTTAGATGTTTAATTCGGTTGATTTTGTTCTGGTGATTATGGCGTGGAAGCCACTCGCTGTTCCATTTCGAACCAGACCGAGAAACTCCACAGCGCCGATGGTACTTTGTCTTAAGGCACGGAAGAGTAGGTCGTCGCCAGAACAAAATCAACCTATTGATTATAAAACCGAAAACAATACTTTATGCTGGGCTTGCCCAGCACTTTTTTATTGATAAATTGCTGCTTGATTGTACAATCGCTTTTATGAATATAGAACAAGAACTTGAATATATTGATTTCAGAATAAACGAACAGGGTCATGAAGTGCATTCAAGACCCAGGGTATCGGGTGACGTCAAAGCCGAATATTACGGCATAATGGGTGTTGATTTAAATCAGCGCAATGCCATATTCTCAAGATGGTGCAACGATGCAAAAAACCCCTGGGGCTTCGGAGGCGGCTATGAAGCCGGTATAGATAATGATAAATATACAGGAGCCAAGGCCGAAACCATATTCAATCATCTAAAAGCCGCATACCAAGCGCAACTTGTTCCGACTATTTAAAACAAAATCCCGTACTCAAATCTTGTCCGCTGTAATGGGCGGGCGGATTATTGATCAGAATTATTTTAATTTATTTTGAAATAAAATACTCGGTGGATTTGGCTAAAGCTTTCATAAGCTTTGGGAATTCGCGGTCATATAAATCTGTTCCTTCCGAAATTGCTTTCGCATGAAGTCCGGTTCCTTGCTGTTGGAATATATTTAGTATATCGTGCTTTGTTAGTCCGGGTTTATATTCAGCGCCCATCTTGCTGACAAACTTGTTATCCGCTTGCTGAGTATTTTGATCCGGCTCTAATTCGATATAAAAGCCGGAAAATTTCTTCGCCACATATCTTAATTTCTGAAACTGTTCATCCTTTGGAATATACACGAAAGTGCCCAAGGAAATAAAGTTGGACGTTTTTGCGATACTATCTATTTTATCCCAAACGACTATTTTATGATTTTTATTTATACCAAGCTTTTGCGAAGTCTGCTGAAATATTTCATTGGTAGTGTCGTCTTTTTCTATGGAAAAAGTATTTATAAAAAACGATTTGTATTCATCTAAAAAATGCACAAGCGGAGAAAAACCGCGTCCGAAATCCACAACATTTGGTAAAGCTTTGACCGAATGATAGGCTTCTGTGAATCTTTTTGCATAGTAGAAGCTGCGGTAGGGTACGATTTTATCGATGATTGCTGCTATCGCGGCCGGGGATTGTACTGCAAGCATGAATTTGCCCAGCGCTCCGAATCGTTTTTTGAATTGTGGTTTTCTTGCAACTTCAATCAGCGCGCGGTTCCAGTCTTTAAGCATATACATGGATCCCTGCGGCATTGGCTTCAAAATATCGCGGTATTTCATGATTCCGCCTTCCAGTCCAAGCGAACAACCAAGAGTAATATCCAAAGCCGACATAGTCTGATCCTTTCTAGTTAATGCATTCTACCTCCCCCATGAAGTTTTGTCAAGCGTAATTAAAATGCTTGACAAAATTCGGGGGGGGGTAGAATGCGCTTATAAATAACTAAAAGGGTGAAAAAATGACAGATTCATACGAAGGTAAATACGTTAGTTTTACATACGGTCTGGACGATTCGGACGCGATCGCAAGAAAATATTACGGCGATCATTACGGCAAATTCCCGAATTGGCTTCTTGCGGCGCGGACTTGCGACTTTCATCGATCCAGTTATGCGAAAAGAGCGGAAGAAATATTGCAAATCCAAGTATTGAGAGTGGCGAAGGAAAGCTTCACTGATCGCGGTATAACAAGACAGCCTATTCATGATCCGGAAAGCCTGTTTTTCTCGTGCCGTATAAAAACCGCTCGGGGTTTAAGTGCTTGGCATGGTATAGGCGCGCTTGATCTTGAAGATCGGGATTTTGCTGTTGACGCCGTATTCTGCGCGGCCAACTACATATCCGAGAGTTACGATGTTTATAACGCGCTAGTTTCTTCGATAAGCGATCCTGATTATCCCGAAGGCGAAAAACATATAAGTAAGGAAATCCAAGTTCAAGAACTTGTCGGTATACTGAAAGAAGCTATCCGATAATAAACATACGCCCGGCTTTTGGCCGGGTGTTTTTATCCCTTGATTTTTTTTCGCGCAAGGTATAACATCCCCACACGTGGCGGAGTAGCTCAGGTGGTTAGAGCGATGGAATCATAATCCACAGGTCGGGGGTTCGAGTCCCTTCTCCGCTACCACTAATTTCCAGTCTTTAAAAATTCACAGTCCTCGTAAAAAATGCGGGGGTCTTTTACATATAAATAGAAAGGATATAAAATGATTAGAAAAGCTACTATGGCGGATGTGCCCGCGGTGTTAGAGTTGGTAAACATGAACGCCAAGCAGGGACTGATGCTAAGCAAAAGTCCGTACGACATTTATCAGCGGATTTTTACGTTTTTTGTTTACGAAAAGGGCGGCCAAGTGGTCGGCTGCGTGCGGCTTCAACCTTTGTGGAAAGATATTGCTGAAATCGCGTCTTTGGCCGTGGCCGAAGATTTTCGCAATCAAGGCATAGGCAGAGAGCTGGTCCAAGTTTGCATGACCGAGGCCAAACGCGCCAAAATTCCAAGGATATGCACTTTGACCTACCAGTGCGAATTCTTCAAAAAATGCGGATTCAAGGAAGTCCCAAGGGAAACCCTGCCGCATAAATTCTTTGGCGATTGCCTGCGCTGCCCAAAGGTCGAATGCTGCGATGAATACGCCTTTATAATAGATCTATGATAAAAATCCTAATTTAATACAAAAATTACTTGACAAAACATCATGGGGGGGGGGTAGAATGCGCTTGTCAATAACCAAAAGGATTAAATTATGGCTTCAATTATAGAAATTTTAATGGAAGAAATAGACAAAGAAATTATTTCCCTCGAGGATTCTATTAAAAACAACACAAGGGAAGCAAACAAGCAAGAGCGGAATAATTTTTCTTACTGCCCCATAAAGGAAGCGACTGTTGTTATATCAACCAGCTTTTCAGTGCGTATAGCCGATTACAGAAAGGCGAAAGAAGAATTGGTCGGATTTGACGAGGATAAGATCAATAATAACCTGTTTTCGATTGTTACTCTTCTTGATGTAAAGACCGACGAAACATTAAAATATCTTCTTGCCCCGGTATTGGGCGGAGAAACTATCACGATAGGCACCGAAAAAATAGACGTTGTGTCAAGCTCTTCGCCCTTGGGCAACGAGTTGCTGAATGCAGAGGCGTCCACCCTTGAAAAAGAAAATTTTGTGCAGCTGAGCAAAAAGTTAAATGGAATCAGATACAAAGTTTTGGGTATACAAAAGGCCGTGGCTAAGTAATAACTATGGCAATAAAAAGAATACCGCAGAAAACAAAGCCTATATCGCGCGACGACAAGCTTCATATGTACGAAGTCGCGCGATCCGGCCGTATAACGCCGCTTGATCTTCCGGGATTCGTCAAAAAGGCGTCGGTCGTATTTTTAATGGCGGCGGCAGCGGCGCCTTTGGTGTTTTCAGTGTGGTATTTCGATTATAAACTGCCTAAATTGGAAGGTAGTTGGGTAGCATCGTCTAAAATAATCGAAAATCATCGAAATAATTCTCTTGCTAAATAGCCTGCTTAATTGTAGTCTTACCCCTGTGCGCTGGCAACCGCCCGCGTACGCAAAAAACACCAATAAAGCACCGTAAGGAGAACGGAATGTCCCAAATGACCTTCTGTTTTATACCGTTGGCGCAGAATTATCATGCGCTTATCGCCGGAATGACTAACGTCCGAGGTGGTCGCGGTATCGTCCATTGCATGCTTTCGAAAAACATCTATATACAAAGGATTAAATTATGCCAAAACAAGTATACGTGGACGCAGTCCACCCAGAGGAAGTCCGAGTAGCGGTAGTAGATAACAACAAAGTTTTAGATTTTGACGTTGAAACCACCACAAAACCTCAAATAAAGGGCAACATCTACCTTGCCAAAGTCGTACGGGTCGAACCGTCCCTCCAGGCCGCCTTCGTCGAATACGGCGCGGGTAAGAATGGCTTTTTGCCTTTTTCGGAAATCAATCCCGATTATTACCAAGTCCAAACTGAAACCAAAAAAGCGATGATGGAGGCGGCTCATGCCAACATGATCGACGACGACGGCGATCAGGACGACGATAACGCGGAATTTGTCGAATACGACGATAACAGCGCCGGCGAGGACAACAAAGAAATATTAAAGCGTATGCGCGAATACAAAATTCAGGACGTCATAAAACCGAAACAAATCATGCTGATACAGGGAGTAAAGGAAGAGCGCGGACAAAAAGGCGCGTCTATGACAACGTACCTGTCTTTGGCGGGGCGGTTTGCGGTATTTATGCCTAACTCGCGCAAGCGCAACCTTTACGGCATATCTAAAAAGATCAGCGGGAAAGAGGAAAGGGCGCGCCTGCGCGAAATCCTTCACGGCCTGAAAATCCCGCGCGGTATGACGGTGGTTCTTCGCACTGCCGCAAGCGGAGCGGAAAAGGCCGAAATCGAAAAAGACTACGAATACCTGACTTCGCTTTGGAACGAAATAAGAAAGCAGACTTTCGAATCCGTCGCGCCCGCGATCATACATACCGAAGATTCCTTGCTTCGCCGCGTCGTCCGCGATTTCATATCCGACGAAAACGACGTGCTGACGATCCAGGGCGACGAAGCCTTTGGCCAGGCGGTCGAAAACTTCAAGCTTATGCGCGGCAAGCTTCCAAAAAAGCAGATCGTAAAATACGACGATAAAATTCCTTTGTTCGTGAAAGTTAATATCGAACAGCGGTTGGAAGGTTTGCACAAACCTGAAGTGACTCTGCCAAGCGGCGGATCCATAGTGTTGAACCAGACCGAGGCTATGGTCGCGATCGACGTCAATTCGTCGCACGCGATCAAGGAAAAAAATATCGAGGAAACCGCGCTTAACACGAACCTGGAAGCGGCCGAGGAAATCGCGGTGCAGCTGCGTCTTCGCGACATGGCGGGCATAATAGCGATCGACTTCATAGACATGGAAGAAGAAAAAAACCGCCGCAAAGTCGAAGCCCGCATGCGCGAGCTGATGAAGCGCGACCGCGCTCGAACTCAGATCGCGAAAATTAATAACTTCGGCGTCTTGATGCTTAGCCGTCAACGTATGCGCAGCAGCTTTATCGAAAGCTCGTACGTGCAGTGCCTGCATTGCACCGGCACCGGCGTAGTGCCTTCGATACAAACCGCTTCCGTGATCATATTCCGCCACTTGCAGGAAAAGATGATGTCGAAAGTCATGAAAAAAATCGTTGTGTCTGTCCCGACGGACGTCGCCGTGTACCTGCTGAACCAAAAGCGCGAGGACTTGGCGAATCTGGAAGCGCAGTACGATGTCGACGTGGTGGTGCTTGCGGACGATGGCTTGGTCAGCATAAACCAGTACCAGATCATTAGCGTGCCGCTGGACTACAACGAGGAAGCCGCGCTTAAGGCGAACGAAGCCCCAAGCGAGGCGCCGCGAAAGAAGTCTCCCGATCGTCAGGCTGCGAAAAAACTTGTCGTGGATACGCCGGTGCACAGGTCAAACCGCAGGCGCGGCGGCCGTCACAGAAATCGCAATCAGCAAAAACCGCAGCCCAAGAAAAGCCTGTGGAAAAAACTTGTGGGATAGCGAATGGTTGATAATATAATCGTCCGCTCGGCCAAGCCGGAAGATTTTAAAGCGGTGCAGGAAGTGCAGCTTACGGGCGGCGATGATGTTCTTACTTATGGTGCTGCGATCGAAATAGCCGATATGGAAATGCACGCCGCGAACCCCAAGGCGATCTTCGGCGTCGCCGAGGTGGACGGCCAAGTGATTGGTTTTATTTACGGCGAGCAGCTGGTCGCAAGATGGGCGATGTTTTCATATCTGGTGGTAAAACCAAAATATCGCAGTATGGGCGTTGTGCGGAAACTTGGAGAATGGTCGATAAGTCTTTGCAAAGCCCGCGGCCTGAAATATCTTTTGTGTTACGTGGATAAGGATCGCCCGAAACTGATAAATTTTTACAAACACTTCGGCTTTGAAGCTAGTCCGGGCGAATACGTGGAAATGATTAAAAAACTGGACTGGTAATCCAATGCGGCCTAATCACTCCCTCACTCCTCGGAAAATAGGTGTATTTTTTGCTCAAAATTATCTGTTGACAAAACGTCATGGGGGGGGGTAAACTGCAACCATAGAATTTAAACAAAGGGAATTTATCATGAGCGATCAACACACGAAAGAGCAGGCACTTAATGAATTGGCGTATAAGCTTCGCGTGACTGCAAACGCAAGAACGTTCAAAGACGATATATTGTCGGCGACGCCGAATAGGATTGGTTTTTCGGCCTGCTGCTTATGTGGCAAGGACGAATGCGATTGCGATAAGATAGAAAATAACCTCAGGGTCGAATACGTCAGGACTCTGCTTGAAATTGACCCAAGTCTTATACAGCTGACGCGCGGAGAATTGATGCCCGCCGACAAGCTGTGCGAAGACTGTCGCATATGCGAAGAATTGATCGATAATCCCGAAGACTGCCCTAGGCATGACGCTCCTTACAAAGTCGAATGCTATCATTCGTTCAGCCGCGGTATGGGACAGTTTGTCGCGCGCGCATGCGCGGGCAAATTTGACGACGTTACGTTTGCAGAATATAATTTGAAAAGAGGCGTGGATGTCTGGGCAGTTTATGAACTTTATAATTCTATAGATTCATCGGTGCGCGATAGTATAAGAAAAATAGTTGTTGGGTATTACCATATCAAGCTTGCCGATGGGACCAATCTTATGGGCGAAAGCGATGATATCGTGTCCTTGGTGCATGGTGCGTTTGCTCGGCAGCAGGGCATTCAAGGGCATCGTTTATTCAAAGCCGGACCCTGCCGCGGCAGCAAATAATAAATTAATTGTCATCCCCGGCTTGATCGGGGATCTCAGTCGCTTAATACTCGACCGTTTCGATTACGACGGCGGGGGTTTCGGGACATTCGGCGGCTTTGTCCGATTTGTCGCTGCGGTATTTTTTGTCCCTTCCGAACATTTTGCGGCTGCGTTCTTTCGCGTCTTTGTACACGTCCTTGGCGCATTCTCCCGCGTCATGTTCGGCCTGTTGCAGCTTGTTGTAAAAGTTCGGGTCTTTGGACCCGGCGGTGTATCCTATCGCTACGGCGGCGACTACCGCGGCGGCGATTATCAAAAGCGTGGTTAGATTAGATTTCATAATTCTCTCCTTTTTTGCATCCGCATTATCCATGCGGTCAGGATAGAATTCAATTTGACGATTGTCCTATCCTCCGGACGGGGCGCCTCTGCTTCTGGTAGGAGTGGCCGCCACTGGAGCCGTCGGCGCGGAAGGAGCAGAGGAAGGTGCGGCAACCGGCGCTGAAGTTGGTGCGGGGGCAGACGGAGTCGAAAAAAAGGAGGCAGCATCCAGCCGTTGTCCGCTATTTTGTCTTTCCCGCATCGCGTTCGCTTCGGCTGCGGACATATTATTCAAACCAGTGTCAGTTCGGGTTCCTGTAAACGTGCCCGTACCCCCCCCCACCGCTTCACTTGTCGTTGTGCTGCCGCCGCCGCTCGCGGCAACTTGATTTCTATTAGTTTCTCTATTCTGAAGAGCTATTTCTCGATTTTCTCCGGGTATTGATGTGATTTCAACTCGACCTTCTGCCTCTGGATTTAAAGCGCGATAGGTCGCCAAATTCGCCGCTGCATTATCAAAGTCGGCATCAAATTGTGATTGGTCCGCTTGCGCTCTTGCAGCTGCCGCCGCTGCGGCTGCTCCGTTCATGGCGTCTGCATATCCGTCGGCTCCGCTGGCTCTGTTTGCGTTATCTATCGCCTCTTGTCCTCCGGTGCCGCCTGTATTGGTCCCTCTATCTCCGCGCGGTTGGATCAAAGCTTGTGGATCCGTTGGTTCGGCCGCAGAGGGCGATGATCCGGCACCGCCTTCGGGTGAAAAGGCTTCGATAGGAATGGCCTGTTGCGTTGAATCGAATTTTGTTTCTTCTTCTTTCTTGTCCAGCGCGCCGGCGCGTACGGCCGTGACAAGGCTTGCGGCTCCGACTCCAAGCCCCGCGCCAAGGAACGCCGCGCTTGCGCCTGCCGCGGTTACGTCGCGGTTGATCGCGTTCATAAGATACCTGGTTACGTCCACGCCGAACCATTCTTCTGTGCAAACAAAGTCGCCGCCCGGAGCGATCTTGCGCGAAGCCGGAGTGTATCTGCGCCCGTCCGCTTCAACCGAGAAGATCGCAGTGAAAGCGCATTCGCCGTTGCGATCGTCGAATACCGCCCCGACGGACGTGCACATATTGCGCATCGCGGGCATCATTGCGTCAAGCTCGGCCTGAAGCGCGTGTATTTGTTTTTCCCGCTCGACCCGCAGCGCCCCCATCATGTTCGTGAACCTGACTTGTAGATTGCTGTCGAACTGCCTGAACTCGTCATACACGGGCCGACATGCGGACAGGGCCTGGTTGATCCGCGCCTGCGTCACGCATCCGTTGAATCCGATCGCGACATGGCCAAGCAATGTTCCCGCCGCGCGCTGTGTCGCGCACTGGGTCTGCAAACAGCGCGAGTAAGCTTCGTTGCCGTTGATGATTTGTCCAAACAGCCATAGGCGCGCGTCGACTTCGACGTCGTCCCGTATTATTTTTCCATAAACGGAAAGCTCGGCTCCGGAACAATTGACCCGCGTGCGGCATCTGTTGAATCGTTCGCTCCATACTCCGTCGCCGTCGTTGAAGCATCTTTGCAGATTGTCCCCGCAGTCCTGTTTGACGCAGGCAAGAAGTTCGGTCGCGCACGGAGTGCGGTCGGTCGGATTTATCCTGCGCCTAAACTGTATCAAGGTTGCCTCGCGCCGCTCGCGGTCGCTTTGCGCTCCCAGCGCGCGCTCCCAAGCGTTGGTCCCGCCGCTGCGTCTGCCGCCGCTCATATCCTGCATGCGGGTTTTGATTCTGTCGGCGTTGGTTGTCGCCGTCGGCGGTTCTTCCGCAATTACTTCCGGTGCGTTAGCCTGCACGACTTGCGCCGCGATAATTCCTGTGGGCGCAATACCCGGCGCCGCGCCGCGCGTAACAACGCCGCGCCCAGCGGTTGAGACTGTAGGCGCAGCACCTTCGGCGGGCGCTGTGGTTGTCGCCGGTATTCCGCGCGCCGCGCGTCCGGTTGGCGCGGGCGTGCTGGCGGATGCCGAAACCGCAATGGCGATCAAACCTGCCGATAAAAATTTTATGTATAATATTTTCATCTGTTATCGCCAAAGTTAAAGTTAGCCTGATTGACAACTTTGCATGCTTCCGCATTAAAACTGGTGCAAAGGTTTGTGGCCATCTCGCGCGCGGCCGGATGAGTGCAGTTGTCGGTGGTCTCCGGCGCAAGCAGCGAAGTCGCGGCGACGGTTCGCGCTCCAAGCGCCGTGTCGAACATAGCGCAATAAACTCTTATGCAATCCCTTTTCGCGCGGTCGTCCTTGCATAAATTCACGGCGCGGTTCCATCTGCGTTGGCGGTCCGCGGCGGCGTTGGTTTCGGCATTGGCTAGGCGTTCGCGGTCGCGGACGTCCAGATTCCTAATCTGACTTTTAAGATCGGCGTTTATGCTTCCGCGTCTTTTTATTACGTTGTTGCCTTCGCGTATTTCTCCGTCTTCGCAACCGTGCTCAAGAAGGCACAGGCCGAAGAACCTGTCGAACGCCGCGTCGTTGCCGACGCCGCGGCAGTTGACCCATCCCGCTCCGCACCGCGCGTCTTCCTCCATGCAAAGGCCTGTCAAAGCCACGCACATCTCTGTGTCTTTGACTTCGGCAACGGCGGTCGCGGTTTCATGAAACCTGTTGGCGGCGTCGCTGGCGGCGCACGATTGTTCGACAAGCTTCATATATTCTTCAATGGTGTCCCAGGAATTGTTTTCGTCGCAGTTGCGGATTTTAGCTACGCATTTTTCGGTGGCCCAAACGAAGCGGTCTTCCGAATTGGTCGGCGCGTCGCGAAGTTCGCGCGCGCTTAAATTCACGTTCGAACTTGCGTCAAGCGCAAGAGCCTGAAAGCCCAAAGCGTTTCCGGCTCCGTGATAAGTATCCTCGCGAAGTTGCGCCCGCCGCGCGCGGTCGGTAGGACCGCACAGACGGCACCGCGATCCGGGATCGGTGGTTATGTCGGTGACGCACGCGGAATCAAGACATCTTATAAGGTCGTTCGTTCTGCACGCAAAGGCATTCGACGCGAATACAGCGCCTACCGCGAAAGTAAACATTAATAAGTGCAGTTTCATTCCAAATCTCTCGTCCTATATTGTACCATTTTTACAAACTTCATTCAAACTTATTTTTTATATTTGAAAGGTGGTCCAAAATATGATACAATGTCGGAAAGAGATAGTAGACCAAGGGAGTCTGTAATGTATAAAATTATCGGTGCTTTGTCGTTGTTCGCGGTGTTGCCAATATCGGCCGCAGTGTCCGCTGTTCCCACGGGGGCGACGGTTTACAACGCAAACGCGGTCATGCCTGTGAATATGCCGGCGCGCGCCGCGACCCAGCAGGGAAGCCTTAGGGCGGCGGTTCAGCATCAACAGCCCGCGCCCGCCCGCGGTGGATTTTTAACCGGAGCGATGGGCGCAGGCGTCGGTACCGTTAACGTTCCGGGCGCCGGAAGCGCCAGCAACGTTGTGACTAATAATCCGGGGCAAGTGACTCCTCCGCCTCCTCCTCCGGTCGTTCCGGAAGTCCCGACTATGTCGGTTCAGCAGTGCATGGGCATGATAGAATCCTGCGTCAACAGAACTTTGCCCGGCGGTATAAGGAATCTGTTCGACGAAAATATGAGGAATTCGATAATCAACGGCATGAACCTTTGTCAGAACGAAGTAGAAGACTGCCGCGGCCAGGTATTGCTTGCGGTCCGCGTGTCGGACGCCGCGGATGCCGCGACCATTATGACTCCGGTATATCGCAACAATGCGGACGTCTGGGTTGACTTTAACAGCCGCGTCGTAATGCCGCAATACTATGCGTTTACCTTGCAGCGCACGGGGCTGACTCCGCGTCAGGCCGAAGCGGTCTGCAAAATGATCGACAGGAATATGTTCGGAACTTCGTTCGCGGCGGTCGGAATCACCAACCGCGTAACGACCGAGCTTGATAGGAACGTCGCGCCTTATAATTTGCAGGGCGAAGCGACGGGCTATAGATTCGGTCCGGGAGATCAGCCAATGGGCCCGGGTCTGAATCGTAATCCGGTCGACGCGATGCGCGGATACTATGGACGCTGGGACGCCGAGCGAGCGCAATGCCTAGTCCGTGTCGCGGCTTATTACAATACAAGCCTGATACAGAACAGGTGGACCGCGGGTCTTGGCATGATACACGAACGTGCGGGCTTCCGCGTGGGATCGGGCGAATGGGCGGAAGTATGGCGCACGGCCGGCGAAAGCTTTAGCTGCAACAACAACCTGTTCGGATTCAATATGCTGACCAGTACAAAGGAAAATGCAGTTTCTGGCGCAGTCCTGGGCGGAGCGACCGGCGCGATAATCGGCGCAGTCGGAACGGCAAGCAAATTGAAGGACGTCGACTGTAGCAATCAAAAGCACAGGGAGGCTCTTGTGCTTGCCCTAAGGCCCTTTGATTGTCACGGAGATATAGGCGAAATTTGTAGGCCGGTCCAAGCTGGCGCCACTGCCCAAGCTGGCGATGCTGCCACTCCTGCGGGACAAGCCACGGCGGCGCGCGCAAATTGGACCATTAACAATTTCGCTCAGTGCGGCAAGGCTTTGGAGCATATAAGGGATAACTTCCAACCCGAGACTTTGGCTGTAGTGGAAAAAACCTGGGCCGACGAATTCATGGGAGCTGGTGGTCGTGCCTTGATCGGCGGCGGTATCGGTGCGGCCGGCGGTGCGGGTCTTGCCGCGGCGATCACCTATTTCGTCGAAACCAACAACATAACTTGCCGCGTTGGCGACAACCTTGAAACCGTCGGATACAACAAGTCCTTCTCGATACCGACTCTGAAAGACTTCTATGTCAAATGGGCCTTGAATATGCCCGATTCCGACAGCAGCAACCCGCTGCCGATCACGGGACGCGGAGATTGGGAAAACGTCTGCCGATCGCCGATCGCCGGATCCAGGGACGCGTGCGAGGAAATCAAAGTCAACTATCGCCGCGAAGGTCTGATAACGGGCATGACGATATGGAACGCCTGTACCTGGACCGGGGACGAACTGCGCGGAACCTGCGGAATCAACAGGATTACCTGTCTGTCCTACGGAGTTTGCACGCTGGGCGACATACGGTAAGTTTAACCTCCTAGCTTAAAGCCCCCGAAAGGGGGCTTTTTGTTTTAGCAATACTTTTCCCATTTACCATTTTCCATTTACCATTTTTTGTGATATAATATCCGTAACAGAGAGAACGTAAATCCATGCGTAAATTCATCGCTCCGATTTTTTTTATCTTATCATTTTCAGCCTACGCCGCCGAACAGTCCGAAGAGGCTTTGGCGCGCGCCGCGCGTAATGATCGTATGAGGCAGGGCGCGGGCATAGCCGCGGCCGGTGTGGGCGGAATGCAATTGGGGCAGGGCCTGGCCGAGAATCAAGCCCAGGCTGCGGGTCAACAACGCATGCAGAATTATCTTGATACTTGGCAATGCGGAGTAGGTCGCGTCGACGGCACGACCGGCCGCATAGACTGGTCGCCCGGTACCACGCAGGTTAGGGCGGGGCAGGTTTGGTCTTCGCCGGAAGCGCATTCGGTCCTGACGCGCGACCTTGCGCGCATGCGCCGCGAGTTTGAAGAAAAACAAAATCAAATCCGCATGGCCAAGGGCGAGCTTGACATGGAACTGTCCGAAGAAGAGCTGCATACATTCGTAAGACATAATCTTTACGCCACAAGCGACGATGTTGCCGCGGTGGAAAACATGAACCAAGTCACGACCGGAGGCGGTGACAACCGCATAGCGATCGGTGCCGGCCTTGCGGGCACGGGCCTTATGCTTGCAGGCGGAGCAAAAACGGGCACCGCGATCGGAACAGGACTTCTTGCCGGCGGCGCTGTCGCGGCCTATCAGGGACATCAGAACGAAGACGCGGGCAGAATGGCAATAGGCGGAGCGGCGGCAGTGGCCGGCGCGGGCACAATACTTGTTGATCAATCCGGCGGGCTGGGCAATATTATGAACCGGGGAGGCTCGGGTGGTGCGTCCGGCGGTTCAGGCGCCGCAGGCATAGGCAATCTCCCCGGCATCATGGGTAATTAATTTATACTTATTTATGGCGGGGCAGTATATCCAAGTATATGGCAGCATATAAGAATGACTTTGTCGTTTTTATAGTCAATCAAACTCTACCGGCGTCCATTTGTCTATTGTATGGTTATAAAAAATATACTCCACTGGTTGAACCCATATACAACCCTTATTGCTGCATACTTGTGTATTACATTCATTTTCACGCGTAAACCACAGAAATTGACAACCATCTGGCAATTGTTTATACGCCGATTCAGATGTCTTTATATCTGTGCCGCCGCAGTCGCGTAATATTCCATCACCATACAACAACCATTCTTTTTTGTCGCCATATATCATATATGCCCCCTTTAGTTCTTTTGGAATATAGATTCGGGTTATCTTTGATGGGTTAAATGGAATATATTCATGCCTATCGCGGCACCATATAGCCCCATTGTCTTCTACGTGTGTCATATTGATATCTACGTCCAGTACAAACAAATGATTCCCGCGTGTTGCCAAGACAACCGCATTAGGGTTGTCCTGCAATAATACGGCTTTACGAGCTTTTTGTGTAATTGTTCCGTCACGGTCAAAATTATCAAAATCTTGCCAATCTGGATAAAATACAGACATCAATCTTCCGCCAGATTTTTTATTAAAAAAAGTGAATTTTCTGTTGTCATCAGGACAATTGATTGACCCTGTGTCTCCTTCGCGCCATCGAGTAAATCCAATGTCGCCCCGATTAAGTTCTTGAGTGGTTAGTTCTTTAAGGTTAAATTTATCAATAACGTCTTCAAAATTCATGCGGGATTTAAGAATTACATCTCCACATGACAAAGAATATTCTTGTTTTGTGATTGCGCAAGATGTAATTAATGTTATCGATAATACAAATATATATTTCATGCGCAGATTATACCGTGCATGAAATATAATATCAATACTATTTTAAAAACGATGCCCCCATTCTTGTAAACGTTCCATGGGGTCTAAATCTTCCCCCCAAAGTCGTTCTGACCTGGTTGTGTTAGGACCACTGATGGGATTGCCATCTCGCACTTCAAAATGCAAATGCGATGGAGTGTTTGGATACCATTCCGCCAGAAGACGCTGGTGCCAGATTTTGATTTGGCGCCAGTATTTTTTTGACGACCTGCATCCCATTTTTTGCGATTTGCATCCCACTGCTTCATAGCCACTCCTTTTTGGTTGCGGCAAAAGTATTAAAAATGGAAAATGCTTGGATTTGTTAGGGGCGGCGGATAAAACTGGTCTTGCCGCACGAATAAAAAAATCCAGCGAAAGTGCTGGATTTGCTTAAAATAAGATAGTGGCGGAGCGTATAGGACTCGAACCTATGGACGGGTTTAAATCCGTCACGGTTTAGCAAACCGCTGCATTACCACTCTGCCAACGCTCCGTTTGCATGACCGGACTATACATTTGACTTCCTAATTTTGCAAGCTTATAATACGCCCCGGGCGGACGAAAGCCTTCGTTAGTCGGTCAGGGGGAAACCAGCAGCCGGGCGGATAACTTTCGGGTCGCCCTTTTTAATAAGTCTGCTGAGACAGGCATTTAACATGTTTGCCAACCAACACCATCGTGCCGCCATAGCTCACAGATTTTACTGCTTCCAAACTTTTTAACGCTTCAAGCAGGCTAAGATTGTTATCAAAAACATACGCGCAGCCGGAAGACCAGTGCCAACTTTTAATTAACGCGCTTTTCTTGGTCGTCTTATTCGTAATGATCGTTATGCCGTCGTTGTCTTCTTGGCTTATGGAAACATTTTCGTGAAATTCGTAGATATGCGGCATAACGACTCCTTTTATTCTACGCGATCCTAGCATAACCTTATAATAAAGTAAACTAATTTTTTAAATTGTCAATACATCTTGACGAATTACGCGTAGCGCTTGCAAAATACAAAACATTAAAGTAAAATACGAACGTTGCAGATATGGCGGAATTGGTAGACGCACTGGATTTAGGTTCCAGCGGAGCAATCCATGGGGGTTCAAGTCCCTTTATCTGCACCAATTACAATTTTGCCCTGTTTGGGGCGATTTTTTCATGACCACCAAGACCTGCACCAGTCCGATGATTGTCCAATATATCGGACTCATACCAGCAATTCCGAGCCTTCCTTTAATTCACTTTGAAATACGTGCAAGAGAATGTGGTTGAAAAGCCAAGCTTTTGAAATAGCTTTTCGTTAGTGCTTCCTCTTTCCGTCTGGCAAGTCAATGTCTTACAATTCTGACTAGCTGCCAATTCTAAACAATAGCGGCATATCTGAATAAAAACACTTCCATATCTATATTTTGGAAGAACGCCAATCGAATTTATCTGCATAATTCCTTTCGAGATACAGCACATAATCTGCCCCACGATTTCTCCATTTTTATAAACATTTATCGGGACAAATTCAATGCCTTCGGGTGGTTGAATTTCAAAAAAGCGTTTTATTGATTCAACTTCACCCTCATCGCATATCTCATATACTCCGCCGGGTGCTTCGTATATTTTTTGAAAATCCTCGGCAAACTTATTCTTGTCCCGAGCAATTTCAAAGGCTATGCCGCTATGGCGGTGTTGATATTTCGGCGCATTGGCAGTTTCCAGAAACATGAAAGAGTCTTCGGCAAATCGTTCGAGATTTGAAATTTGCGCCGTGCTTGCAGGAGTATGAAAAAGACAGACATCTTTTTGATATTTCTCTGAAATTTCCAGCCGCTTGTTAAGTGCCTCTTCCAAAGAGCAATCTTTCAAGACAATAAAATTGTAAAATAAGTCATTCGTTTTACAAGATATGAAAACGCTATATTTATCAGACTTCATGATGCAATCTGAAGTTCCGAAATACATCATTTGCGACAGGTCTATATAATCAGCTAAATCTTTATCCATGACTGCATTTTAATTGGTCAGTCTATTAAATTCAAGGTTGAAAATATGGATAGAGTTCGAGGGTTTTTAGTATTTCTTATTGAAAGCGGCCATCTTCTCCACTAAGCTCTCAAAATCGGCAGGTTCATCCGTCTTCGCTACGCCACGCCGCGACAGGCTGGTTCGAAAGTTGCCAAGTCTGCCGCACCACTTTTTTTTATTGTTTTTATTCCTGTTTTTAGTTATAATTAACCGAAACTAAAGGAGTTTGGATATGGCAGTTGGCAAACCTAATTACAAAGCCGGGACAGAAAAAGCAAAAAAATATGATTTAGTTAAAAAGTTGATTAATGGATTGATTAAGTCGAACATTCCTTTGAATTCCATGTTGTACGGACACCTTGAAAATATTAAAAAATGGATTGATGACAAGTCATATAATCCCAAAGACAAAAGTCTTGATGCGGCGATAAACCAATTGCTTTACGGAATAGAGGTCGATAGGTCCTTGGATCTCCCCGATGGCCTTAAAAAAATATTTACCGAAACCAAGAATGCGGTTGCGGCCACGGACAAAAATTTTGCCGAATGGATTTCAAAAGCGCATACGCCACAAGTCCAAAAAGATGAACTTATGCGACGCCAAGCGCTGGCATTGTCAGGAGGTTGTCCACGTTGGAAAGAAATTAGATAATCTTCTGACGGGCAAAGAACATCGACTTCGGTTCATTTACATACATTTTGCCGGAACGATCCCCGTCCAATATATTGCGGGTTATTAGACCGCGTTATTTCGTTGCATCTTGATTTGCTGTTAATCTTTTATACAGTCTGCAGTCGGGCAGCAATGACGCGGGTTCTTCAATCCACAGCTTTTGAAAATCGGGACAGTTTCTGTGCGTCATGATCTTGATCGTCTGCACAAGTTTATCAGCGGGAATCCGGGAAAGATCGGTGCCTGCGAATATATCGATCAATGCCGAGGCTCGTTTGCAGAACAAGCTGTCATTCCGGCCCTCGGTCGGAATTACAAGAACGTTGTTCACCATTTTGATGCGGGTCTGTTTGACTAAGGCTTTGTTTTCTTTGTGTGCCGTTATCGTCGCCGCGCGTATATGAGAGTGCGCGTTGGCGAACAAGCAAAGTCCGCTGCCGGTGTTTGATAATATGACGCCCAAAGTGTCGTCGAATTCTCCGACGTGCTTTGCGATTATGTCTCCGACGTGTTTGGCTTGGAAGTTTGCGATATTGTATTTTTGCGAATAGCTGTGGTGCGCGCCGATATTATAAATCTCGTTAAAAACATAAGGATTTACCCAATCCATTAACCTGTCCGCGACGTGCGCGCTGCAATTAGTGGCGGCAATGTAAATGGTCGGTAGTCTGACTTTCATTTGATAGGCCTTTTGTCTTATATGCCTATACTACCCCCCCCCATTAAGTTTTGTCAACTAATTTTTAAAATTATTTTACTTGGCTCTTTCGTTCCAAGCCGCCCTGAAATCACGACCCGTTCCGCTGAATTTTTATTCGAATATATCGGCGTCAATGTCACTCCGCCGATCGCGTCGGGTAGGCTACGGATCACCTCGGTCATCACCGCCGGATCGACTATCATGTAAATTCGCCCGCGCGGTTTAAGTCGCCGGGCGCAAGCAGCCGTCCAAGCCGCCAAATCCGCCCCGTGATGTTCGCGCGAACCGCTGCCCTTAAAGAACGGAGGATTCGACACGACGATATCGAACTGCCGGTCCGTCTTCCATTTCGTTATGTCCGCTTTGATCAACTCGATTTTACGGCCGTTCAACTCGGCGTTTTTCGCGCACAGATCCAAGGATTCTTGCGATATGTCCAGTCCGATCGCGGCAAGTTTAGGAAACCGCGTCATCAGCGGCAGTATGACTCCGCCCGTGCCGACTCCCGCGTCCAGAACGGTCTTGGCAGATTTCGCATCCACCGCGTCCGCCAGCAGCAGAGCGTCCTGCGTAGCCTTGTACCCGGCGTCGATCATCATGACCCTGCCGTTGTATATTGTATAAGTTTTTGCTTGGCTTTCTTTCATGGCCCTTATATAATAGGCCGGTAATTACAAAAAGGCAAATGCAATGTTTTTCCCCGAAGCCCAAAATGTTCTTGGCACCGCGACAAGCACCTTCAACAACGCGGCCTTGGCTTCGCCTTGGTTTGTCCAGCTGGCTTTGATTGGAATTCCTTTGTTCGCCATCGCGTGGTTCACATACGCCGAGGTTATGTCGCGCATCGCTCCCGACGTAAAAAAGCGCCCCCTTGCGATCCGCGCTTGGGTGTTTTTCGGCCTGGCGTTGTGGGCGGCCTTCGGTATGGGCAACTTCGCCGTAGCGCGTGAACTTTCGACGCTGGTCGAATTCATAGTGCCGGCAATATTGTTCTTCGCGTCGGCCTTCGCCGCGAATGCGGCTGTTAAACTAGGGGCGGTGCCGCAAACCGGCCTGTCCAAATTGACGCGCGTAGCGTTGGTGGCCGCATTGATCGTGGCGGTCGGATTTTTCGGAGCAAGAAATTTCTATGGGGCGTTCCTTCCAATATCTGCATTGATAGCGGGCTTTCTAACTGGATTCTATTCAGCGCGTTACGCGGGCAAAACTTCCGCGCAGGCGGGATACCCTTTCGTCACGTCGTCGCTTTTGATGCTGACGGGCGCGGCTTGCATACTAATGCAGCCCGAGCTGTTCAGATTCGGCCAACTAGGCAATCTTGACCTGCTTCAACTGGCGGGCTTTGCGCTTGTGGCCGTCCTTGCGCCGCAGGTTGCGATTTTGTCCGTGATGGCGCGCGTCAAACGATCCAAGGGCTTCTTAAATCGCACGGCGCACGACCGTGTGATGTGGCTGCTAAGGCTCGGAGTACTGCTCTGCATGGTCCTGTTTTTCATAACCGAAAGCATCGTGACATTCGGAATCCTTTCGTTGTCGGTTGTGCCTTTGGCGCTTGTCTCGGGCGGGCACCAGCCCTACTCGGAAGCCAAAATAGTCATGGCGTTCGTGCTTGATTTATGGAGCGTACTGTTATTCGTATTCGGCCTGGTTGCGGGATCTTATGCTTTGGCTTTCCTTGCCATAATCCTGCTGCGTTGTTCCGCCAATAAAAGCGTCATGGCCCAAGCCAAGCGCCTGTTATAATCCGTTATTCTTTTTAATTTCAAAATCCGTTCGGCATAGGTTATAATTTTGGGGCAAACCAAGGTAATTATAATGATTCACAGCACCGCGATAATAAGCCCTAACGCCGTAATCGGCAAGGATGTCGAAATAGGACCGTACTGCATAGTCGGCGACAAAGTAAAGCTTGGCGATCGCGTAGTTCTAAAATCCAACGTGGTGGTCGAAGGTCCTTGCGAAATCGGCGAAGACACGATCGTATACCCATTCGCTGCGATAGGAATAAAAGGCCAGGACCTGAAATTTCAAACGGACGATTCCGTGACCGGAGTCAAAATCGGAAAAAAGAACCGCATTCGCGAATACGTCACTATCCACCAGGGAACTCCGGCCTCCAAAGGCACCGTGGTCGGTGACAACTGTCAGATCATGGTGAACGCGCACGTGGCGCACGACTGCGTGCTTGGAAACGGAATCATACTTTCGAACCTTGTGCAGCTGGCCGGCCACGTGGAAGTCGAAGATTTTGCGATAATATCCGGCATGGTCGCGGTGCACCAATTCTGCCGCATAGGAAAATATTCGATAGTGGGCGGAGTTTCCGGCGTAACGAACGACGTGCTTCCGTACAGCATTTCAGACGGCCGGCCCGCGGTGTATAAAACCATCAATCGCGTCGGCCTTACCCGCCACGGTGTCTCGACCGAAGATATGCACGCGATCTATTCGGTCTATCAGGCTCTGTTCGACAAGACCGAAGGCACCACTGCAGCCGATAGATTGAAGGAAGTTAAAAAGAAAGTTAAGAACAGTCCTTATGCCATGGACGCGCTGGATTTTATAGAAAACCGGTCCAAGCGCGGGGCTTCCGATTCCTCGAAGCGCACTGCTCATGAAGGATAAAAAAAATCCTAAACTTAAAATATTCATCATCTCGGGCGAGGCGTCCGGCGACGTCCTTGGCGCGAAAATAATACGCAGCTTTTTGCGCCGCAACCGTTTTTCGCGGCCGCATCATGTAGAATTCCGGGGCATCGGCGGCATGAATATGAAGAATGCGGGCCTGAAAAAATCCCTGTTCCCGATAGAAGATTTATCAGTCATGGGATTCACGGCAGTCCTGATGCGGGCGCGGACGCTGCTGCGCCGAATCCGCGAAACGGTTGCGGCGATAAACGAATGGCGGCCGGACATAGTTTTGACCATAGACTCGCCCGGTTTTGCGAAAGCGGTCGCGTCAAGGTTGCATGGATGTGAATCGCGTCCCAAGCTGTTCCATTTTGTCGCTCCTCAGGTCTGGGCTTGGAGGCCGGGCAGGGCGAAAAAATTCGCGAAACTGTTTGATAGGCTGTATTGCTTTTTTGATTTCGAAGTGCCGTATTTTACCAGGTACGGATTGCCGACTATTCCGGTCGGGCATCCGGTCGCGGACGGTGAAATAAAGGAAGCAATGCCTGGAATTTTCAGGAAAAGATACCATATCGCGCGCGGCCGTAAAATCGTCGCGATGATGCCCGGTTCGCGCATGAATGAAATCGAAAATCTTTTGCCGCTTATGAAATCTGTGGCCGATAAATGGAGCGGTCACCAAATAGTGATCCCTGGCGCGGACACGGTGCGGAAAAAAATCAAGGCTATGACGCATGATTGGAAAAACAAGCCGCTTGTGATAATGCCAAAAGACAGGTATATACTTTTCCGCGACGCGAACGTGGCGGTCGCCGCAAGCGGAACGGTCACGGTCGAACTTGCGATCCTGCATACGCCGGCGGTAGTGGTTTATAAAACGAATTTTCTGACCTACCTGTTGTACAAACTTTTGATCCGGGTGAAGTATATTTCACTTGTGAATATAATCTCGGGAAAAGAAATCTATCCCGAACTGCTTCAACATAAAGCCGCGCCGGATAATGTGTTCCGCGCGGCGGACGATCTTATTAAGCATAAAAAATCCCGTACCAAAATGGTCGAGCAGCTAAAGGCCGAAGATAAAATCTGGTCCCGCGGCGGCCATCCGGCTTCGGACTTGATCAAAAACGACATCCTAAAAACAATCCGTAATAAGAAATAACTCTCCCCTTGTGGAACATAAGTATTTTCACACCCCGGTCGAGCCATGCCCTCCATCTCCGCGGTCGGTCTTGTCGAACTCGTCGGCGGATTCTATCTCGGTGAATTCGGCCTGCCATACTGGTTCGATTACTACCTGTCCTACCCTCATTCCGCGTTCGATTTTAAAATCTTCGCCTGACATATTTATAACGGACATTGATACTTCTCCGACGTAACCGTTGTCGATTGTCCCGACTCCGGACATCAGGATTATTCCCTTGGCCCCTATGCCGCTTCGAGACCTTAACTGATAGCCGAATCCCGGTTCAAGCTGCATGCCGAAGCCAAGAGGAATTCTTATGCGTTCAAGAGGTTTCAGCACCACGTCCGCGTCTACGCACGCGCGGGTATCGAATCCCGAATCTGTGTCATAAGCATATTTAAGCGGCCCCCATGACTTGTCGTAATTCGGCATATAAAGGATTTTTGCTTTGACTTTATTCATATTTTACCCCATCGGCATCTGTTGCGGCGCGGGTTTTTCTTCTGGAATTTCTGCAAGTATCGCGCCGGTGGTAAGCAGCGTTCCTACCACGCTTGCGGCCGAAAGCAAAGCGGTCTTCACGACCTTGGACGGATCTATGATTCCGTTTTTTGCCATGTCGACATACTCGCCGTTCGCGGCGTTGTATCCAAGATTATAATCTTTGGTTTCCAACACTTTCCCGATGACTATCGCGCCCTCCACGCCCGCGTTTTCGGCGATCTGCGCCATGGGTGAGGAAAGGGTCTTGCGCACTATGTCTATGCCCGCGTCCTGGTCGGCGTTTGCGCCCTTTAATTTTTCCAAAGCTGAAATCGATCGGACCAAAGCAACTCCTCCGCCGGCTATGACTCCTTCCTGAACAGCGGCGCGCGTTGCGGCCAAAGCGTCGTCGACGCGGTCTTTCTTTTCTTTGACTTCGACTTCGGTCATGCCTCCGACTTTTATGACTGCGACCCCGCCGACTATGCGCGCCAATCGTTCGGCCATTTTTTCGCGGTCGTATTCGGATGTTGAAGTTTCGATCGTCTTTCTGATTTCGTCGCTACGCGCTTTGATGGCTTTGGCGTCGCCGCTGCCGTCGACTATCAAAGTGCTGTCCTTGGATACGATCGCGCGTTTCGCGTTGCCCAGAACGGCTGGCGTTATGTTTTCCAAAGTCATGCCAAGATCGTCGGATATGACGGTTGCGCCGGTAATTATCGCGATGTCTTTCAGCATGTCTTTGCGGCGGTCGCCGAATCCGGGAGCTTTCACCGCGCATATTTTAAGCCCGCCGCGCAAACGGTTAAGCACAAGCGTCGCAAGCGCTTCGGAATCTATGTCATCCGCGATGATCAGTAGACTGCGGCCGCTTTGCGCGATCGGCTCCAATATAGGAAGTAAGGACTGCAAAGTGCTGATCTTTTTCTCGGACACAAGTATCTGGGCGTTGTCCATATCGCACTGCATCTTGTCGGGATTGGTCACGAAGTAAGTGGATAAAAAACCGCGGTCGAACTGCATGCCTTCGACTATGTCGATTTCAGTCTCAAGTCCTTTTGCTTCCTCGACGGTTATTACTCCTTCCTTGCCGACTTTGTTCATAGCTTCGGCGATCTTGGCGCCTATATCGGAATCTCCGTTTGCGGATATGGTTGCGACCTGGGCGATTTCCGAATTGTCTTTGACGGGTTTGGAATGTTTTTCTATGTCGGCGATAGCGGCGCTTACGGCTATGTCTATGCCGCGCTTGATGTCCATGGTGTTCATTCCGGCGGAAGCCATTTTGAATCCTTCGCTCAGCATTTTCTGCGCCAGCACCGTTGCGGTCGTAGTTCCGTCTCCGGCCAAGTCGGCGGTTTTCGACGCCACTTCTCGTACCATGCGCGCCCCGATATTTTCGACGCTGTCCGGCAATACGACTTCTTTTGCTACGGACACTCCGTCTTTGGTTGCGACCGGCGCGCCGTATGATTTTTCGATTATGACCGTGCGGCCTTTCGGACCCAAAGTGGTTTTTACGGCGTCGCTAAGTTTATTGACGCCCGCCATAAGCGACTTGCGCGCTTCTTCGTTGAATAGTATTTTTTTAGCCATTTTAATAATCTCCTTATTCTAAAATTCCAAGTATGTCTTTCTCGCGTATTATTACATAGTCCTTTCCCTCGATCTTTATCTCGGAAGCGGATCCGGCCCATTTGGCGAACATTACGACGTTGCCGACTTTGACGGTCATGGGAATCTTGTCGTCGCCGTCATACGCTCCGTCTCCGACGGCGATGACCTTGCCGCGCGAAGGCTTTTCCTGGGCGTTGTCCGGTATGATTATTCCTCCGGCTGTTTTTGATTCTTCTTCCAATCGTGTTATAAGAACGTAATCGTGGAGTGGTTTGAACATTTAAATTCTCCTTGTTAAATATTACTGTATTAATATAATGCATAAAATGCCGTTTTCAAGGGGGAAATCATGTTCGAAGCCAGCTATGATGATAACAATGTTTTTGCGAAAATTCTAAGGGGGCAGCTACCCTGCGACAAACTTGCCGAAAACGACCACGCGATCGCATTCAAGGATTTGCATCCAAAAGCTAGGTTTCATGCGCTTGTTATCCCGCGGGGCGAATACGTGAACATACATCATTTTATACGAAAAGCGACGGCGGACGAACAGGTTGGATTTTGGAATCTTGTCGCGGATATTGCGGAACTGGCCCGATCGGACGGCTTTAATACGTTAACTAACACCGGCGCCTCGCACGGACAGCAGGTCCCGCATTTTCATATCCACATTATGGCCCAAGTTAAGGATTCGTAAGCCGCAGTTCGATGCGGCGGTTGCGCTGCAAGTCTTCAGGACGGTTGCCGATCGCGACCGGGTGCGTTTCGCCGAATCCGGTCGGAGCAAGCAAGCGTCGGTCTATCCCGTTCTTAACAAGCTCTTCCGTCACCGCGCGCGCTCGCAGCAGCGACAGCTGAGTATTGTCGCGCAGCTCGCTGCCAGGACGCACCGGTATGTTGTCGGTATGCCCGTCGACGCGGATTATCCAGCTGACGTTGTTCGGTATCATGGTATAGATCTCTTTGATCACGTCGGCGATGTTTTTAAGCTGTCTTTTTCCCGAAGCGGATATTGCGTACGATCCTTGAGCGAACAATATGTCGCTGGGCAGGGTGAACCGGTCGTCGTCCATCTGTACCATTCCGGTGTCGCCCAATGATCGGCGCACCGCGGAAAAGAACATGGACTGATACTCGCGCATATCTCCGACCTCGGCCAGCTTGTCGGCCAACGCGCGGTTAAATCGCGTGGACAATTCGATGTACTGCACTTCGCGTTCTGCGGCGCGTTCCTCCGACACGGCAAGCGCGTTGGACAAGTTCGCGATTTCTCGCGTCAGCGTGCGAAGCTGTGCGGCGGTTACTTCCTTTGCAATCGTAGTGGCTTCGGTCTCGGTCCTAAGCGTCCCTTTCAGGTTTTCCAACTCGCTAAGCAACCGTCGCCGCTCGACATCGGATACCATCGCTTCGTCTTTAAGGCTTTGCAGCTCGGTATGCTGGCGTTCTAAATCCGCGTTTGCGGCTTGCATTCTCGCCATCTCGGCGGCCTGCTGCGACAACTCGCGCGTTTGCTGAAGTATAAGGCCTTCCTTGGCGCGCGCTTCTATTTCGGCGTCGGCGGCTTCAACTTCCATACGTGCGACGGCTTCGGCTATCAGGGCTTTTTGAAGCAGCAACTCGTTGGCTTCGTCTTCCAGCTGCGCGCGGTTCTGAACGAATCGTTCAAGTATGGAATCTTGGTTTACTATGCGTTCGGACAGCTCGCGGATTTTTTCATCTTTAGAGGCGTCAACACCGGGTCCTGATTCTTTCAGCAGGAATTTCGCGGACGAAGACATGACGACGAAAACGATAAGCAGGAATAACAATACTATGGTCAGGTTCGAGAACAGATCGACGAACCCGGGCCAAATGTTAACCGGCTCGCGGTGCCTTAGCATTCTTTCTCTCTTCCTTTTTTATTTCTTTTATCGAACTTATCACTGCGCCCATTTTATTGATTGCCGAATTCATCTGCTTGTCCCGCTCGCGGATATGTTTTGAAAGTTCTCGTACTGATTTGGTCATGGCGTCTGTGGATTTGGACAGCTCGAACGCGGCGGTCTGCACATAGGGCAGGACGGTTTCTTCTCCTGATTCCGGCTGGGATAGATAGCCGAAAAGTTTGGTATAGTTGGACAGGTTTTCTTCCAACTCGCGGAAGATCGCGTTCTGCGCCAAAGACGTTTGCAGTGCCAGGAACCCGACTACCAGCGATCCGGCCAAACCAAGAAATGACGAGCTGAAAGCAGTGCCCATTCCGACCAGCGGAGCGGTAAGCCCCTCGCGCATGGCTTCGGTCGCGGCGCCAAAGTCGCTTCCGAAATCCATTCCTCCGACTATGGCGCTGAACGATCCGATGGTGTGCAGCAGGCCCCAGAATGTCCCAAGCAATCCCATGAATATAAGTATGTTTGTTGTGTACCTGTTCTGCTCGCGTTGATCTTCAAAGCGTCCCAATATTATGTCCAAAAACGTGTTCAGCGTCTGCGACGATATGTAGGGCTTGTGCTGAACCCGGACGGACGTAAGCATCTTGGCGACGGGCCGAAGAACGAAAGGCGGAAGCTGCGGGATTTTCGCCCCGGGCCGCGCATAGAAGAAATTCTTCATCCATCTGTATTCCGGCACCAACCGAAACACGTCGAAAAAACACGATATTACGCCGAACGCGGCGACGCCCATGATTGCTCCGTTCAGCCAGATATTGGTCATGACTATGTCTAAAAAATCATTCCAGAACAGCATTATGGCGACCATGATCATGGCCGTGAACAAAACCATGCGGTTTAGAATTTTGTGAAACTGATTGCTCATTTCCATTCCCCTTTAAGGAATCATAGCAGTTTGCGGCAAGGTGGATCAATCATAAAAAGCCTGAAATAATGCATTGACAAAACATCTCGGGTGGGGGAGAATGCAGGGTGTAAAAAGGATTCAAAAATGTCTGAGACTAAAACTCTTTACTTTGCTCCAAGCCCGTTCGCGGACAATTTTCCGATAGTGCGTGAAATCTGGAATGGTATGGAAAAAATGAATATCTCGAATCTTAAAATGGTTGGAATCCAGGCGCATTCGAAAACCGAATACAGCATCATAAATTCACCCGATGATTTCAAACCGGTCCAAGGCATTCTTGATGTTCATATCGCGCCGATGCTTGCCCTTTGCTTGATAAATGACAATTGGCTGGCCGAATGCGAGGACGACAAGGGCGCGTATAAAGAGTGGAAGTTCGAGCCGTGGAAGAACCACGAAAGCGGAGTTTACTATCCGCTTAAGGACGCGACGGAATTCGGTCTTGCCTTTGGCGGTTGCGGTCGTATGGGCGCGATGATGATCTATTCCTGGACCCGCTTCATGTCCGCATACGAACCGTCGCATACAATTCAAGTTACGCGTCAAAATTTTAATATCAACGGCCTGACCGCTGCCATAGCTCCAAGTTTTGATCCTGATATAAAACAAATAATACAATCCGCGCGCACTATGTTGACGACTGATTTTACAGGAGATGCTTTCGGTCTGGATGCAAATAAGGCGGATATAGGATTAACGATGGGCGGTCTTAATCGGAACCATAGTCTTAAGTATTTTGGCATTGACCGCCTTCGCCAAATTTGACTTGATTTTATTCCCAACAGTCGTAGAATTGGGCCATAACCAAAAGGATTGTAAATGAAGAAACTCGTTATAGTAATACCCGCTTTGCTTCTTGCCGGCTGCTTTGGCTATTCGAACACCTATACGGTGAACAAGGACGGCGTCAAGGAATGCTCGTTCCACATATATAAAACAGGAAACGCTTTGATCGGATATTCTGAAGGCAGCTGGGCTGCTCCTGACCGCGCCGAGCAGGACTGCAAAGATTGGATAGCCGGAAAGAAAACGTTCTAATTGATCTCTTTGATCATAAGAATCGCGTCGACGCCTTGGTAATAGCCGGGGCGTCTTGCTTTTTCGATAAAACCAAGTGATTTGTAAAGTTCCAAAGCTGCTTGATTCTCCACCGATACCTCAAGAAATATTTTTTTAATGTTTTTCAAATCCCTTTCCATAAGCGCGATGATAGTTTTCGCCAGTCCCTGCCTGCGATGATCCGGGTGAACGGCCAGCGTTAGTATCTCGGCTTCGTCAGCGGCGACGCGGTAAATTATAATCGCGTTTTCCGAAGCTATGACTTCGGCGCCGGAATTTTTAAGCTTTAATATTTCTTCCGCGCTCCAACCCTTGTCGCCGAATGCCAAGCGATGAAGTCCGGCCAGCTGTTCTAACATTTTTCTTCTGCATAATGAGGCTTGATGTACAAAGGAATTACTTGCTCGTTGGAATCTTTTTTCGCCGCCATAATCTCGAACGCCGCATCTATATCCAAATTGGGATTTATAATCATACCCTGTTTAGTCTCGGCGATCGAACGGGCTGGAAAATCTTTCGATTGAACGAACCAACCGTCCTTCTTATTATCAATCGCAATGACCGCGTCTGGATTTTTCCGCAAAGCGATTTCGAACCGGCTGATCGGAATTACGGGAACTCCGGCCGCGATGGCCGCGCCCTTGGCCCAAGCTATGCCGATTCTAATTCCGGTGAAGCTGCCTGGTCCGACTACCGCTCCGATCGCCGAGATTTTTTTGAAATCTATTCCTAATTCGCTAACAAGTTTAGGAAGCATGACTGCCTGATTATCCGCGCCTGCGCGCAGAAAGCGCCCGTCGTCGGTCGCAACGGTCGTGCCGTCGCAGCAATCGACGATCAGCATCATTGGCGCGCGTCCTCGGACGAAATTCGGACGCCGGGAGCGATTGGCATGGGCGGCGTCGTGAACGCTATCTCGATCACTTCGCGTATGTCGTTAACGAACTTCAGCTCCATGCCCTCGAAAATATATTCCGGTATGTCCGCCAAATCCTTGCGGTTTTTTTCGGGCATTATGACAATGCTGATTCCGCCTCGGCGTGCTCCAAGAAGCTTTTCACGCAGCCCGCCGATCGGCAAAGCTTTTCCATGCAACGATATTTCGCCTGTAAGCGCGACGTCGCGCCTGATCGGAATATTCGAAAGCGCGGACAATATGGCTGCGCAGATCGCAAGTCCCGCGGACGGCCCTTCTTTTGGGACGCCCCCGTCCAAAGCGTGCACGTGTATGTTGGTTTTTTCGAATACTTCCGGGTTTATTCCGAATTCGGCGGCCATGGACTGTGCGCATGATTTCGCGATCTGGGCGGATTCCTTCATGATTTCGCCAAGATGGCCTGTGATGATTATGTTTCCTTTTCCGGGGATTGTCGAGGCTTCCAACGGAATGATATTGCCGCCTGCATCGGTATACGAAAGCCCGCTTATTATCCCGACGGAATCCTTGTCCGATGTGCTTCTGAAATCGTACTTGCGCACGCCAAGCCATTCTTCGATCTGCTGAATTGAAAAATCTTTTTTCCCTGCGCGCAGCGATTTGCGTAATAATTTTTCTATCAACCGGTAAAGCTCGCGCACTCCGGCTTCCATGGTGTAATATCGCACCATGTGCCGCAAAGTCTCGATAGATATGCTGATTTCAGAGGGGTTAATTCCCATATTTTCAGCGGCGTTTTTGATAAGGTGGCTTTGCGCGATTCGGATTTTTTCATCTTCGACATAGCCCGAAAGATCTATGATCTCCATGCGGTCTATAAGGGCCTGCGACATCTTATAACTGTTGGCGGTCGCTACGAACATGACCTCGGACAAATCGAAGTCCGATTCCAAATAGTGGTCGCGGAAAGTCTTGTTCTGTTCCGGATCCAGAATTTCAAGCAGCGCCGCTTCGGGATCTCCGCGGTAATCGCGCCCAAGCTTGTCTATTTCGTCCAGCACTACCAAAGGATTTTTTACCTTGGCGCGTTTCAGCATATCGATTATGCGTCCTGGCTGGCTTCCGATATAAGTCTTGCGGTGGCCTCTGAAATGCGCTTCGTCCGCTACTCCGCCCAAAGACATTCTTGCATACTGGCGGCCTGTTGCGCGGGCTATGGATTTGCCAAGCGAAGTTTTTCCAACTCCCGGAGGGCCGACAAAGCAAAGTATCGCTCCGCCGGATTTTCCTGTCTGCTTCATGACCGCAAGATGTTCCAGTATTCGCTCTTTTATTTTTTCCAAACCTTCATGGTCTTCGTTCATGATCTTCTCGGCCTCGTTCAGGTCTATCTTTGCGTCGGACCTTTTGTTCCAGGGCAGGGCCAGAATCTCGTCCAGCCAGTTTTTTATAACGGACGCTTCGGACGACATGGGCTGCAGGTTGCGAAGTTTTTTAAGTTCGGACAAAGCCTTTTCATTGACGTCTTTAGGAAGCTTCGCGGCGGCTATCTTTTGCTTAAGGCTGTTGGCGTCGCAATCTTCGCGCTCGCCAAGCTCGCGCTGGATCGCCTTCATTTTTTCGTTAAGATATACCTCGCGGTGAGCCTTGCTCATCTGCTGGTTGATTCGCGACTTGATGGTGTTGTCCAGATCAAGGTTTTGAAGTTCCGCGTCCAGCCGCGCGATTATTATTTTAAGCTTTTCCTCGTAGTTTTCGGCGATTAAAACTCTCTGCGCCAGCTCGCTGCCCATGCCGAAGGCGGAAATCGTTGCGTCCAAAAACAAGGGCAGGGAATTGTGCGATAAAACTGTGCGTATAAGCTCGTAATTATACCGCCTTGCGCGGGATAGAATCTTGATCTGTTCGCCGGCGCGCGACCTAAGCGCCTCGACCTGCGGATTGATTGTGACATCCTGCGCGATCTCGGTGGCTTCGGCGGACAGCTCTCCGTCGTCTTCGGTGCGTATATCCGTCATCTTGACTGGCGTGGTTGTCTGAATATTCACCTGCACGCTGCCGTTGCTTGATTTGATTACGCTAAGCACGCGGGCCAGGGTGCCGTATTGCATAACTTCGTCGGTTTTTTTACCGACGGGCTTGTGCGAAGCCAGAATGACGGTCTTGCCGTCGATGTCCATAAGCGCGCTGACGTGAACGGGCTTGTCTACGAATATTGGCAGACTGATCCCGGGCTGTATGGTTATTCCGTTAAGCGAGAGTATGGGATATCTCATAAATTAAAGTCCTTTTGCCACAATATAGGACATTAATCGAAAATTGCAAGTGACCAGTTTTATTTTATATCACTCGATTGGAAGCATTTTTAAGCGCCGTCTTGTAATACTCTTCTACAGAAAATTAGGCTTTTGTCAATCATATTTTTCTTGATTTTAGAGGCGATTTATGGTATAATGCCCTTATCTCCCCTAGATATAAGGAAACAGATATGCGCTTGACTGTATTTGCCGGCGCGGCCTTGGCTATTTTAATTTTTTTCATTTATTTTGCGCACTCTGTCGGCAGGGGGCGGGGCCGCGCCGAATGTGAAAGGAATCATGCCGTCCAAGCGGTCGCCGTAACGCAACGAATTGAAATTATAAGGAAACAGGTAAATGAAAAAGTTAATACCAGCGCTACTGGCGATATTCGCCGCCAGCTGCGCGAGAAATACACCATCGGTGATTAGCTATTGCGAGCCTATATACGGCCGCGCAGTGGACTGGGAGGTGATAAGCGACGACCTTGCGCGGGCAATCTACCGCCACAACCTGATCTGCTGGGAACTGGACGGGCTATCTTAAAAAATTTTGCAGCTTAATTAATGAGCTCTTCTGCTAAGAAATTCTTTGAATTTATTCAAATTCTTGCAAGCTTCGCGATCGTTTCCAAATGCTTCGATTGGCACGCAGTTTTCTTTCCCGGCTATCATGGCAAAGTAAGCTCCCGGGACTTCATCGTTGGTTACAATGCCGCCTTCTATCCATTGGCAGATACGGTAAGACACGCCCCCAATGTCGTAAGTTTCTATATAATTGCTGCTCATTGCTGTTTGTGGCATTATTTACTCCTTTTGCTATTTCTTATTTTAGACGAGGTGGTTCACGCAGATATATTTTAATCAGTCCTATAACATCTTCTATGGATCTAGGTTCCGTATTATCTCTTTGGTCATGCTCTATAAGTTCCTGGTCGTTTGAAAAATCTAGCCCGAAATAAGTATTATAGTGCACTTTCTTAAATATCCCGAAAGACTCGTACATTGTTACGAAGTTTGCGTTTCTAATTAGTCTGGATTGCCTTAAGCTGTTGAGGTAACTGTTGTTCATGGGCTCTTTTTTCATGCGTATTCCCTAATTTTTTATTGCTATATTTTTAAATATGTAACTAATAATCTAATTCGTCAAGTATAATAACGGCGCGAATGGCTGCGACTATGATGTGATTAAGGCAGTCATCATTTTATTAGCAGGGAGGTTGCCCTTTTTGCCACAAATTCCGCAGTCATTTATTTTGACAAAAATGCTTGACAAATGACATAAATAGACTATATTAGGGGTGTAAACCTAATATGAACCCGAGGGAATGTCATGGAAAACAAAGCAAAAATTACAACGAATCCCGTGAATAACACGGCTGGCAAGGCCGCCGCGCCTGCCAAGCAGTCATTTTGCCAGTGTGTTTCGACCAAGGCTAAAAAGACTTGGTGCTGGGTAAAAGCCCGGAATATGGCCACTGTCGCGAACACCGCGCTTCTTGTTTTGACTGTTGCTATGCTTGTGATCTTGATAAAAGTTGTTCAGCAGAACAATCGCATAGTGGCGAACGTGTCGCCAAAGGCCGCCGAATTGCAAGTCCAGCGTGCTGCGCCGCGTACGGTTTCGGCCGCTAAACAGGCTTCTGTACCCGCGCCGACTTCCATAGCAAGACAAGAAAGGCTTGCGCCCGCCCGTCCCAAGAATGTTTCTTTTTCGGATGCTCCGGCCGCTGTTTCAGTTAACACCCAGATTACGGTCCAGCCTCAGCAGCCCGCAAGGCAAACCACTCGCATAGTCGTTAATTCCGCCCCGCGCCGCGCTCCGTCGAACGCCGAATGGATCCGTCAGGAACAGCAACTGCGCCCGGTGTCCCGCGTGAAAAAGCTTCCGGCTATGTCGCAGGTCAAAGGCAACCTTTACATACAGAACATGAACGCTTATACTATTCCCTGCGGCACGAAAGTGCAGGGCGACCTGATAGTCAGAAACGTCCGCAAGCTTGACTTTTGCGGCTGCTTCGAAGTCAAAGGCAACGTCTACGTCGGCCGAGGCGTATCGTTTGGTCCGCTTCCGAAAGGAGCCAGGATCGGCGGCCAGATCATACATTAAAAGGGTAAATTAAAATGAGGAATCTGTTTGTATCTTTATCGGCTGTCAGCGCGACGCTTATCATCATGGTCACGGGCATAGTCGCCCAATCGTTCGGAAACGACAACATCAGCGACGCCGAAAAGTTTGCCGATAACCAGCATAACCTTGCTCGTTACTTTTCCTCGCACAGCCCCTCGGCGGTGGCATGGCGCGAAGAAAACAGCCTGGACAACTGGGGAGATTTATTCGAAGCCCCCGGCGCCGGTCCTGATCCCGAACCCGAACCGACCGCTCCTCTTACCTTGGAACAACGCAATGCCGAACTTAGGGCGAACAGACAGGCTCTTAACCAAAGAATGGGCGATCTGGACAGGGCTGTTGTTGAAGACAGAAGGCAGGTTAACCGCAATACCGCGCAGACCATGCGTGATCGTAAAACCAAATTTTCCGAAGACCTGAAAGAGCTTAACGAGGCTATGAAACGGGATACGATTGAAATTTGGCGTAGTCATGGCGAACAAATCAGAGAGATCAACAACGACGACCGCCGCGTCCGCGCAGCTTTTAGATCTGCGCATCAAGCCGACTCGGCCTCGATCGAGGAAAGGTTCAAAAACTCGCCGCGCGTCACCCGCCGCCCGAATCCTGCGGCTCCTGCCGCGCCCGCGCCGGAACCTATCGGCAGCGCGCTGATAGAAGGCCAAATAATTATTCAGTTCGACGGATCGCAGGGTGAAAGATAATGATCCCGCAGGCTGTCGACGTCCTTATGATCCAGCCTCCCGTTACTAAAAAGCAGGCACTGGAAGACCCGGTCATAGAAGCCTATTTTACAGCGGTCGATAAAAATCTTGGAACTTTGGTCGGCGATTCGCCTTACGAAATCAATTGGGGCCTGAAGGGTATAGCGGAATATATTCTGTATAAAAATCCCGATACGAAAATCAAGATGCTTGACCTGAATTTCATGGATCGCGACAAGCGCTCAGAGGGTATGGGTTTTTTAACGCCGGAAGACGCCGAAGCCGCGATTGTAAAATACAAACCCAAAATCACACTGCTTTCCTTTATGACTCAGTCCTACGCCGAATGGGGCTGTGACCTGGCGCAAGCCGCACGCAAAGTATCGGATTACGTCTTCGTTGGCGGAATACACCCGACCGTCCAATATCATCATGTGATGGCCGATCTTGGCCTGAATATAGACGGAGTAATCGTGGGCGAGGGTGAAAAGATTTGCCAAGACCTGGTCGCGAATTTCGATGACATAGACCGTTTGATTGAAAATAATGATTCTATTCTTACCTGGGAAAAATACGGTTCGCCAAGAATTCCTAAAGATTACGCCGCGCCTGTCCGCGCAACTATTTCGGAAGCCGATTTTCAAAAAGCTATCCCCTCGCGCTATGACCTGTTTAAAGAATACAAGGATAAGATTTCAGTCCGAATAAATACGTCGTGGGGCTGCGTGGGCGAATGCGGATTCTGCTCGGTCGGATCGTTCTTCAAAAAGTGCGGAGTGCGCCGCAAAACCGTGGATCAGATTATGAATGAAATCCGCGCTCTGGATCGACTTAATCTGTCCGACAAACAGTTCGTTTTCGGAGATCTCTGCATGTTCGACGATTCGTCGCTGTCGAACGAACTGCTGGAAAGAATGATAAAATTAAAATTAAGCGGTCGTATGCCGTACCAATGGTGGTGTCAGACGCGCGCCGATAAAGTAACAAAAGAACTTTGCGAAAAACTGAAAGAGGCGGGCTGCAAACAGGTCGCGATCGGATGCGAATCGGGAAGCGACGAACAGCTGCAAAAAATTTCCAAAGGCGTGACTGTCGCGCAGATAAAAGACTCGCTGAAAATGATCCGCGATGCGGATATGGAAACGCAGTGCTATTGGATAATCGGCCTGCCGGGTGACAGCTTCCAAGCCGTCCGTCAAACGCAAAATAAAATTATCGAATACCTAAAGGAAGACCTTTGCACGGTCCCTCATATCAGCACTTTGGTGCCGTATCCGGGAACGCCGTTGTTTTGCGCTGCTCAGGAAAGCGCGGTGTTGTCGGGAATAGACATCCGCGATTACGACTTTGAAAATTACTGGATGAACTGCGACCGCCACGGTTGCGGCAAACCCGTATACAACACGGTGGGCGAAACCGGGAAGATCCTTTTGGACAGTGATCAGATTTATGATCTATGGCTTGATACCTTGCAAAAAGTGACTGACTTCGCGAATAAAAAATCCAGAAACTAAACGCCTCTTACTACTCCGTTGATCAAGTTTATATCGCTTGGCACGATTGTTTCTATGTTCGCCTTTCTAAAAATCGCCAACGGTAAAATCGCTCCCTGGCGCGCTCCGGTCATCCATGTTGGGTTCTTCGGCATCAGCGCGAACAAGTCCTCCATGGTCAAGTCGTAGAATATTCGGCGCGTGCCGGCGATGAATTCTTCCAAACTCTGCATGTGCGGGTGGTTCGCGTCAACGAACATGGTGTTCGGCCCAAGCGGATATTCGGTTAGTTTTTGAAACCTCAGCTCTCCGGTCAAAAGCGCGAAATCGTAATCGGTGTCGAATTCTTCGCTCGCTATCTGCTGGGCGCAAAACGCTTCCATTTCTTCGATTGGCGCGCTTGATACGGTGTCCGTGACGTTCGGAAATTGTTTGGACAAGTTCGCGACGCCAAGGTTTAACATCTTTGATTCCGTGGTTCCGTCCCGGTTGACGGTTATGGCCTCGGTCGTTTTTCCGCCCATGTTTATTACCAAAACCTTCTTGCCGTTGTACGGTAGGTCCGCGGCCTGTTTAAGATAGCGCGCCTCGTCCTCGTGCGAGATTACGTTGAATCCGATGGGCGAATTGGCTTTCAGATATTCAAGTTGCGCCGAAGGTATCTCGCGCCAAATTCCTGTGGCGAAAGTCTGGACGTTCTGTCCTCGCCATTTTTCCAAATGTCCCAGCAGCTGGGCGATTTTATCCGCGGCCACTCCGGCTTCATTAGTAAAGCCGTCTTTGAACAAAGTCGAAAATTCGTCGACAAGCTCTAACTTGTTGCCGTCCAAGGAATAAGTTTTTATGGTGCTTGATCCGATGTCTATGAATATTTTGCTCATGGCCGTCTCCTTTTTTATTTATCTGAAATCGCAATTGACCAAGTGATCGTTGACCCATCCGGTCGCCTGCAGGTGGGCGTAACATATGGTGGTTCCAAAGAATTTGAATCCGCGCTTTTTCATGTCTTTTGCGATTGCGTCGGATATGTCTGTGCGCGCCGGAATATCCGCCAAGCTTTTAGGTTTGTTGATTACGGGCTTTCCGCTTGGGAAAAATGTTTTTATGTAATTGCAAAAGCTTCCGAATTCTTTTTGAATATCGATAAAGTGTTTTGCGTTGCTGATTGCGGAAATTATTTTTAATCGGTTGCGTACTATGCCTTCGTTTTTCAAAAGTTTTTCAACATCCTCATCGCCGAATTTGGCGACTTTCTTAACATCGAAATTTGCGAACGCCTTGCGGTAGTTTTCTCGCTTTCTCAAAATAGTGATCCACGACAACCCAGCCTGAGCGGATTCCAAAGTCAAAAATTCGAACATCTTTTTATCGTCGGTTGCCAGCTTGCCCCATTCGGCATCGTGATATTTTTCATACAAAGAATCGCCTTTGCACCATCCGCATCGTTTGACTTTTTTCATTTTCATATCGCATCCTAAGTGGTTTGCCGCCCGAAGCCTTGGCGAAGGGTGGTGGTTGTGATAAGACTCGAACTTACGACCCCTTCGATGTGAACGAAGTGCTCTAACCAACTGAGCTACACAACCATACACGGCAGTCTAACACATCATTTTATGATGTCTACAGAAAATTTATGCCCTTCGATTTCGGTCTTTTGATTGCCGGCGGTGTCCACTCGTTTCATGTCGGTTACAAGCGCGCCTTCCATTATTCGCGCGCGGTGCGCCTCGACCGCCGCAGCCAACTCGTCGTCGCAGAAATATCCTATAACTATGCGGTCGGACACGTCCAAGTCCAGTGCCTTGCGTGAATCCTGAATAAACCGCAAAGCGTCGTTCGCCATGCCCTCGGCGATAAGTTCCGGCGTGACGTTTGTGTCGATCGCTACCACGGCGGTGTTGTCGGGCAGGGCGGTTCCGGTGATTCCGTCTTTAACGTTCAAGCGCATCTCGAACTCGTCGGGCAGCAAGCCGGCGGCGACTGGGTCGAACCCGGGTTTCTTGGACGCTGGTATTATCTCTTTCAGCTGCGAACCTATACGCGCCCCGATTTTCGGAGTGATCAAATACACGAACGAATCCGCAACCGCATCGACGTCTTTTGACAGCGCGACTTCTTTGACATTCATCTCGTCCTTTATTATGTCCATGAATTTGATTTCGTCGGCGCTTGCGATCGTAAGCTTGGCCAAGGGCAGTCGGTTTCTAAGCCTGGCGTTTTCACGCAGCATTTTTCCGGCGGCTATTATGCTTCGAACCTTGTCCATATCGGCTTCCAATTCGGCGTCGTGAATTATCAAAGACACATCCGGCCAGTCGGTCAGGTGCACGGACTCGGCGCCGGTCAAACCCTTGTATATATGGTCCGCGGTCATCGGCATGTACGGAGCCAGCGCGCGGCACATAGTGACAAGCACGGTGTATAAAGTGTCGAACGCTCCCTGATCTTTTCCGTCCCAGAAACGCGCGCGCGACCTGCGCACATACCAGTTGTTCAAACCTTCCATAAATTCGACGAACAGCGGCGAAGCTTCATTGATGCGCGACGCGTCGAGAAATTCTGTTGTCTTCTCGATCGTCGTGCGCATCTTGGACAATATGTACCTGTCCAGCACATCTTCGGCCTTTGTGATTTCCTTTGCATTTATTCCTTCGGCGTTGGCGTAAAGCGTAAAGAAGTAATAAGTGTTCCAAAGCGGAATTATTACCTGTCGCGCGGCCTTGTCGACGTCGGATCCGTCCGGGCTTACTGACAGCGTGCCGCCTGAAAGTATCGGCGAAGACATCTGGAACCACCGCAAACTGTCCGATCCGATCTTCTCGATAGTCTCCATGGGATCGGGGTAGTTGCGTTTTGATTTGGATAGTTTCTTTCCGTTTACGTCCACGACCACGCCGTGGCAGATGCCCGTCGTGAAAGGAACATTGTCGAACAAAGCGGCGGCCAGCACGATCATGTTATAGAACCATCCGCGTGTCTGAGCGGCGTACTCGACTATGAAGTCGCCGGGGAAGTGCGTCTCGAACCAGTCCTTGTTTTCGAAAGGATAATGCACGCTTGCGAACGGCATTGCGGCGGACTCGAACCAGCAGTCAAGCACGTCGGGTATGCGCCGCATCATGGACTTGCCCGAAGGATCGTCCGGGTTGGGGCGCGTCAGTTCATCGATATGCGGGCGGTGAAAGTTTGTGACTTTTGCTCCGAAATCTCGCTCTAACTCGGCGGTGCTTCCGTACACGTCGACGCGCGGATAATCCGGATTGTCGGACTTCCATATCGGCATGGGCGCGCCGAAAAAACGACTGCGCGAGATCGCCCAAGGCCGCGCGCCTTCCAGCCACTTGCCCATCTGTCCGTCGCGTATGTGCGAAGGTATCCAGGTGATCTGTTTGTTAAGCTGAACCATGCGGTCGCGTATTTTCGGAATATCGATATACCAGCTGTTCAGCGGCATGTTGATTAAAGGTACTCCGGTTCTCCAGCAGTGCGGATACATGTGGCGGTACTGCTCTTTTTTGATAAGAATTCCGCGCGCTTTCAAATCTCCGACGATAGGATCGACGGCGTCGAACACCAGCATTCCGGCATACGCTCCGACCTGTTTCGTGAAGCGTCCCTTCATGTCGACGGGCGCGTGCCACGATATGCCCTCGCGCTCCATGACTACCATGTCGTCCTCTCCGAAAGGAGCAAGATGCACGACCCCGGTGCCGTCGTCGGTGGTGACGAAATCTGCGGATACTATGCGGAACGCTCCGGGCGTATCGGCAAAGAAATCAAACATAGGTTTATATGTGCGCCCGGCCAGATCCGTTCCCTTGATGTTGCGAACAAATTCGGCTTTCTCTAGTTGTTGTTTATACCGTTCGCGCACGGCCTCGCCGATGATCAAATGTTTGCCGTCCAGCTCAAGAACGGAATACTCGATTTCTGGCCCGACGCACAGCGCGAAGTTCGAAACCAAAGTCCAAGGAGTTGTCGTCCAAGCAAGAACATAAGTCGGCTTTCCGTCGATCGGCTCGGACAGTTCGAACATTACGGTGACTGTCGTGTCTTCGCGCTCGCGGTAACTGTCATCCTGTTTTGTCTCCGAGTTCGACACGGTGCATTCGCCGCCATAGGAATACCAGATCGAGTGATTGCCTTCATATATAAGGCCCTTGTCATAGAATTGCTTGAACGCCCAGATGACGCTTTCCATGTACGAAGTGTCCATGGTGCGGTAAGTCCTGTCATATTCGACCCAGCGTCCCATTCTTGTAAGAACTTTTTCCCACACTTCGACGTACATCTGAACTCGTTCCTGGCAAACTTCGTTGAATTCTTTTATTCCGTATTTGATGATTTCCGCGCGGCCCGATATTTTTAGATATTCTTGCGCTTCCAATTCTGCGGGAAGCCCGTGGCAGTCCCACCCGATATTTCTGGGTACGCGTTTACCTCGCATAGTCTGATACCTGGGAACCAAATCCTTGACGTAAGAGGTTAATATGTGGCCGTAATGTGGCTTGCCGTTTCCGAAAGCGGGCCCATCGTAAAATATAAACTCGGGCGCGTTTGCGCGGTTGTCGATGGACTTTTTGAATATGTCATTGGCGGCCCAAAATCCCAGCATCTCGCGTTCGATCTTCGGGAAGTCCGGTTTGGCCGATACTTCTGGATAATGTTTTGTCTTTGTCGTCATTTCACCTGCTCCTTTTTCAGCAAAAAATAATGGGCGCATACGCGCCCCAGCATGCCGCCAAAGCGCATGACCGGTTATTCTATGATAATTATGTTTTTGTTGTTCATGGCAAGCATTATATATAATGGAAAATAAAATTTCAAGCACTACTTTCTTCTGCTTGCAAACTGCCGCAAAAATCCCTATGGTAAGCCTAAGACATAGTAGATGCTAAATGAAAATTCTGGCGGCCCTTTTTATCCTTACAATCCTATCGCTGCCCGCGTTCGCGGCGGCCAGAATTCCACCGCTTAACGCTGACGCGACAGTCGACCGCATAATAGACGGTGACACCTTTGTCGCGACCCTGACTCTGGAAAACGGCGCAAGGGTAGGGGTGCGGGTAAGATTTATGGAAATTGACGCTCCCGAACTGTCCGGCGACTGCGAGCGTGAACGGCAAATGGCCCAAGCTTCCAAAGTCCGACTTGGCGAAATCGTTCCGATCGGCAGCACGGTGACATTAACAGAAATCAAAGACGATAAATACCAAGGCAGAATAAACGCGTACGTTTTTGTTGGCGACCTAGACGTCGGCGCAAAAATGATCGCGGAAAACCACGCAATTCCATACGGCGGAGGGCGCCGAAGCCCATGGTGCACAGACCAAGAAATAGCCGCCGAACAAAAAAGAGTCCTTCTGTCTATACATAATGCCAATACAATTAAATAGCGCTTGACTAAAATCCCAAAAATGTAAACAATCCAAAGTCAATTTTAAGGGACAGAAATGAAAGTTACTACTAATATAAGCAATTCATTAAGCCAAATCCTGGCCGATCCGCGCGTGCTCAATGATAAAACAGGGACCGAAGCGTATGCAAGACCAATAGTAAGCGCCAATACCGTCGCAGACATGACGCCTGAAAAACTGGCCTTAAGGAATGAGGCCATCAAAAAAGAATTCGCCGGGCTTCCCCGTACCACTGCATACGCATTACGCGCTTATGCTTTTCATCAAATCTAAGATTTGCACCGTTTTAATTCTTATATTGATTGTCCGGGAAAAATGCTATACTCCGCCATGCTTCGTAAAATCGTCATATTCGTTGCGCTGACTATCGCTCCGTTAGCGGTCCGTGCCGCAAATCCGATATTCGGTGATTTTCAAAACCAGTTCCGCGCGGATATAACCTGGCAAGTGGATCATTACGCCGCCGCGGTGCGTAATTTCGTCATAGGCTACGCGCAACCTAATACGTTCTTTCGGCTTCCTGGCCGCCGCAGTATCCACTTGGGCTATATGGCCGGGACTACGCATTGGTGGGCAATCGAGCCGACAGACCCGAACGCCCGCGGCAAAAAAATTGAAAAGCGGTGTCAGCATCGCAGTATCTCAACCGCGATGGCGGGCTTTATGCAGGACCTGGTGTTTCTAAGCGCGTATAATTTTTACCTTGGCGCCGGCATAGGGCCCTATGTTAAAGATCACAGACGCGACTTCGTCCAAACCAACCTTATTATAGGCGAGCGAGCTTTCCTAGGCTACCGGTTCGAACGGTTCAACGTCGAACTGATCGCAAGTCATTTTTCGAACGGGCATCTGTCGTTGCTTAATCGCGGCATAAACAGCGTTGGCCTTGGCGTAACATGGAATTTTTAAGGAGATCTGAATGAGAAAACTAATGGCAATAATATTTGCGATCGCAATATCCGCGCCCGCGTTCGCCGATCGTCCGAATCCGTTTTTCTTCGGTGACACGCAGAACCAGATGGGCGTTCAATTGGGCCAAAGCGCGGGGCCGGGCGCGATCCTGACGATAATTCCTGGCAACGGCTGGGACCTTGAACCGTTTCAAGTGATCGCGCTTCAGTACAGTCAACCGACCGAGTTTTTTAGACTACCCGCGCGCCTAAACCTGCACGCCGGATTCTTCGTGGCCTGGAACAACATGGCCGATGATTACAATGATCCCTTCGCGGGCGCGTCATTGGACGTGGCTTTTTTCCAGTGGGATGATTTTTATCTTGGTGCGGGGCTTGGCGGATATATCAAGCCGACTTACGACGGCCGCATGGATTCGCTGTTGATGTTCGGTACGAAAATATTTTTGGGATACAGGTTTGCGGATCTATGGTCGGTGGAAATATACAGCCAGCACATGGACAACGCGGGCCTGATGGCCGTCAACGGAGGCTATAACTTCTTCGGCCTTCAGGTATTACGGAATTTTTAACCGCGAACTCCGAAAGAATTGCCGCTTTCATATCGCTTTAATCCGCGATAAAAGAACCAAACTGAAAACATAAAGAACGCGGTTGTGACGCCTATCAGAGTCAGCGCGGTGCTCCATTTTGGATTGCTCACCAATTCCACTGGAAGGAAAGTCAGTGCGCCTGCCGGGATCAAGAACGTCAAGGCTAACCGTACATTCCCGGTATAGATCGATCCGGGTCGGGTTGAAATAGTCAATAACGAGTTTATGACCTGTCCGCACCAGCCTTCTGCGTCTTTCAGCCAGAACGCTAACGATCCGGCGAATACTCCTATCGCGAAGAATGTTAAAAACGCGGTCAAAGCGCAAATTAGTACAAGCCCGGCGGTCTGCCATGTTGTGAATCCACTCCATATTACGAATGCGATTCCCATGATCAAATCCCCCATGGCCGAAGGGTGTGACCTTGATCCCGCGACGTTCAGTAATATGTTTTTGGGTTGCAATATGAATGTGTCCAGTTCTCCGCGGTCTATTATTCCTGCCAACACGTCGCCGATTCCGCGAAAGCAGAACGAGTACACAGCATACCCGATCATGAAAAATCCTGTCATCAGTATAAAGTGGTTTACGTTCCAGCCGTTGATCTCGCGGAACATATAGAACACTATCGCCCAAGATACGAACAACAGCACGTTGTTGACTGCCATGAACAGTACTTCGATTATGAAGTTAAGTTTAAGTGAAACCGCCGAGGACACGTTCGTCTTCATAAGCTTCCAGAAAAATCGCCAAGTCGGTTTAATTGCCATTTACGCTCACCTTTTTAATCAAAGCTGCGAACAGTCGGTTCGCAAGCAGGAATAATATTCCGCACCACATGGCCAAATGCGCAGCCGTAAGTCCGGCCGCTGCCCATGAAAATTCGTAGGTAAGGCGCGATATTTCGTAAAGTGCCCATGGGAATGGGGTCCAATAAGCAATGTTTGTCATAAATTGCGGATACACGGTAAGCGGAAAGAACAAGCCTCCGAAAAGGACCAGCAGTTTGTTCCATATTATGTAGATCGATTCGGTTTGCTGCATGTAAATACCAAGAAGGCTAATCACTACCTGCGCCAGAATTGCGAAAAACCCCGACATGATCATAAGAACAAAAATTATTCCTATGCCTTGCGGGGTGCTGGGCCAGCCTCCGCCTAAAATATATGATATAGCGATTCCGCCCGTCATTATGATCGGTAGTCGCGCACAGAACGATCCAAAATTTTCGGATATCTTCTGGCTTAGATACGTGAATGGCCTCATAAGCGAATACCCTATGTTTCCAGTGCGTATGTCGTTCTGTATCTTAACCCTAAGCTTTTCATCTATCGAAAATATTATTGTTTCGCCCATCACGACATACCATACCATGTCCGCGGGCGCGAATCCCTGGTATCCTATCACAAGCCAAAGCTGCAAAGTGACGAACGCGACTACCGCAAGGAACAACAGCCTAAAGGCCATGATTGTTGGATTGCGCCATTGGTCTTCTGCCGCGGTCTTGAAAAACAACCAAAACTTTTTCATTTCGAATATATGTCCCGTATTATTTCTTCCATGCTTGGTTCTTCTATCGATATGTCGGCGATCGCTTCCTTTTCGATTATTTCGCCCAAAGCCTTTTGAAGCGAAACGTCCCTGGTGTCGATTTCAAATCTTGATACTTGTCCCTTGGCGGTCGTGGCCGTGATGACTTTTTTCGACGGATACGTGGATTTTAATTTTTGAATGCTTTCGTCTATTACGATTTTTCCGTGGTTTATTATGATCGCGCGCGTGCAGACGTCTTCTATATCTCCCGCATCGTGTGAAGTAAGGATTATAGTCGTATCCTCCCTCTTGTTCATGTCTTTCAATACCTGCCGGATTTTGGCTTTGGCGACGACATCAAGGCCGATTGTGGGTTCGTCCAAAAATAAAACCTTCGGATTGTGGAGTAGGGAGGCAACGATTTCGCACCGCATGCGTTCGCCAAGTGAAAAGGTGCGGACGGGACGATCCATAAGCTCGTCTATTTCGAAAATTTTCACCAAGTCTTTAAGACGTTTTCTGAACGTCGAATCCGGTATGTTGTAGACGGCCGCCAGCAGTTCAAAGCTTTTGATCGGCGACAAATGCTGCCAAAGTTGGGAACGTTGTCCGAACACTGCGCCAATATTATACGTCAGCGTTTTTCTATCTTCCCATGGCGTAAGGCCGAATACGTTCGCCTTGCTTTATGCGGAACGATAGTTTGTCGACGGCCTTTTTGATTTTGTATTTAGGAAAAAATATCGACCGCAAAAATCCTTGCTTCTTCTTTATGCGGAAGTACTTTGATAGGTTTTTAACTTCTATTGCGTAAGACATGGCGAATCCTTGAAATGACTGCCGTTATCCTACCCCCCCCCTCAAATATAAGTCAAGATGTAATTAGTCAATTATCTGACTGCTTGTGCGGTTGCCACGGCAAAGCGATCTTTTGCTGTCTGCAGCCTTAATTCAAAAATCTCAATAAAAAATTCCTTAAGTACGGTAGCTGTCTGCGCGTCCATATTTGCCGAGTTTTTAATAAATTCAAAATCCTTATTAATATCCGCCTGCGCCTTATCGCAATCCGCCAAGAATATTTCTGTTGCTTGTTTTTCTGTCATCTGATTTGCCTTTATATACGGGTTTCGCAGTGCCAGTCTACCCCCCCCCATTTCATTTTGTCAAGCATAAATTAAAGGGCTGGCGAAATCCGAATCTCGACCCGTCGGTTCATACGGCGGCCGGCTTCGGTGTTCTGTTCGGCGATCGGCCGGCTTGCGCCGCGTCCCTGTACGAACATTCGATAAGTATTAACTCGGTTCTGAGCCATAAATACCGCAACCCTCTCAGCCATGTCGAAACTAAGCCGTTGGTTTGTTTCCGTGTTCGGAGAATTGTCGGAATAACCGGTGATCTCGATAAAAGTCATGTGATGAGTGCGCAAAATCCGGGAAAGATTTCCCAAAACTTCGACACCCTGGGCCGATATTTCGGGGGCGTCATACTGCATGAATACGTCGCGCATTATGACCGCCAATACGTCGCGCCCGACGCGCTGAATCTGAATTCCGGGCTGGCGCAGGTTTTCGTTCAACTCGAACTCGATTCGTGACATATATTCTTCGGCGCGATCGCTTTGCAAAAGCTTTCCGCCGGACTGAAGATACATTGGCCGCTTGGCGACTTTGGCCGTCTCGGACATTACGCCAAAAGATGCTCCGCGCAACAGACTATCCCACACGCTCCGCGGAGGGCTGATATAGGGCTGCGCGCAGCTGCCTACAATCACCGCGGCTATCAATGTAAGTATGAATTTTTTCATGGTACGCGTATTATAGCGGTAAAAAATATCCTGGTCAAGACCAGGATATTTTCACAAGTTCTGATTATATTTTAGAACTGTATGCCGAACCTGGCTCCGACTATCCAGCCGCCGTCGATCGAGGCGATTTTGCTGCCGTCGTAATATACGTTGGTGTCAAGTTCGCTGGTGATATACGGCATGACCGCGACATTTGGCTTCCACGCATATACTACTCCGAAAGTCAGGTTCTTGGAATAAATCCACCAGGCCTTGTCGCCAAGCGACAATCCGTCTTCGGATTCTCTGTCGATCTGATAATTGAACTGTCCAAGCAGGCTCCATTTCGAGTCTATCTTGTACATCGCCTGCGCCATAAGCGAAGTCCTCAGTTCGACCGAATCATCAAAATCGTCGAACGAGGTATAGCGGAACATACCCGAAACTCCCCATTGCCAGTCTTTGCTGATCGTGCCATAAGCGCTGACTCCGACTGCGGCCGACAAATCTTCTTTGTTAAGGTCGGCGGTCGCGATTAAATCCAATCCGAATTTCTTGTCGTTCACCATCTGCCAGTTGACTCCGACGGCTGGGCGGGTGCGTCCTTCCTGAATGAACACGTTAAAGTTGTCGGTGATGCCGTAGGTCAGATCATCTGTGCCTAGGCGGAAATTTCCGTCGGTGGCAAGAAAATCGCCCGAAGCATAGCTGATGTCAACTATGGTGTTGAACTTTCCGGCTTTGGTGCGGAATGTGGGATCGAACACGGTCATCGCGTTCGCGGCTGTCGCTGTCGCCAGGACTATTGCGGATGCTGCTATTATTTTATTCATAGAGGTTTCTCCTTTTATTAGTTGGGCCGGATTTTTTGCCGGCCCAACAGTCTAATAGGATCAACTCCCTATCGTCAAGCTAATTTACATGCCAAGGAAACTTCTCTCTCTCAGCATTCCCCATCCGACGGAAATTTCTTCGCCCTGGGCGTTTTCGCGGCGCAATACTATCTTGGCTCCGTCAAGCTCGGCGGCGGTCAATCCCGTTATAAGGAAGCTTGTGCGCGCTTCGCCCTTGGCGGTGCTTTTCAAAGTCGGCATAGTTGCGCGCATATTGACCTTTTCGCAATTTTTGGTCTTTTTGGCCCGTTTTTCTGCTCGCTGTTCCTTTGTCGCCTCTTTCCATTTTTTCTTGTCTATCTTGCAATCGCTCATGTCGTAAATTACGACTTGATATTCGGTGTTTGGGCGCAGGTCTTTCAATTCCATGTGCATCCTCAGTCCGCTCTCGCGTTCGGCGAAAGTTATGTGTCCCATCTCGGTTTTATGATCGCGTTTTTGGAACATGCGCGCCCTTACGCGGGTTACTTCGTCGCCCTGATGAGTCTGCACATACTCGACTCGTTTTCCGCGGTCGTGGCTTCGGTGGCATCCTCCGAATCCGACGGCTATCGCCGCGACGGCGGTTATCATTGAAAGTGTTTTAATGTATTTGTTCATAAGGTCTCTCCTTTTTTGTTTATGACCTTATTGTATCGCACTTTTTGCGATTTTTCTTTAGGAGGTTATTCTTCTGAATATACCGGTCCGACTTCTATTACTTTTTCCATGCTGTAAAAGTTTCGGTCGATAGTTATGTTCACCACGTGCAGAAGATTGTTATCTCCGTTAAGAATTTCAAGCCTGTAGTCTCCGTATTTTATTCCGTCGAATAGAAATGCGCCGTCTTCGTCCGCGGTCTTCATGGCGACGATTTCTCCGGCCGCCGCTATGACGTATATTTTGTATCTTTTTCCACGCTCTATGCCGCCAAGCTGCCCCTCGATCCCGCCCAGGCGGTAGAAAGGAATATCCACCTGACGCACCGCGCCGGGCCGCAGGACAAGTTTTTTCTGATGGAATTCGGGAGTAAGCGCGATCTCGTCGACATCCTGTTCGTCGACGGTTAGAATAGTCTTTTGATAGGATTCCAGGTTTACGATAAGTGCGCTCCCGTTTTCATCGGTGACAGAGGGTTCCTGCCTGCCGCTGACTATTATTTTAGCGTTCTTTACCGGATCGCCGTTTTCATCCAGCGCTTGCGCCCAAATTGCTCCGTAATTCGCCATCTGCGTCTCGGAATTCATGAACGGAATATACCTGTCCGGAATCTTGCCAAAGCTGGTGTTGTATAGAAGGCCGAACGAAATGTTTTTGTCGGTGTCTCCGGTGGCGGAAATTTGAATTCCTCCGAACCTGAACAGACGTCCTACTCCGACCGACAGGGAATCCAAATCCCGCATTGCGGAATAATTGGATCTGCAGTCGTGATTCCAGTTCGCGTTTATGAAAGTGTTTCGGTTCCATCGGTATTCCGAAAACGCCCCATAGCTTCGCCAATAGCTTTCGGGTTCCGTCTGATACCTTGCGCGCGCGAAAATCCTGAATCTTCCCGAAGAAACCTGGGCAAGCGATTCGACGTGGTTTTCGATATGCCCGGCGTTGTTGCGCCAAACGTTTTCGACCGTAAGATTGTAATAACGCATAAAGTTCGGAGACAAGCGCGCCCGAACTTCCCTCAGCGGAAAATCGCTCTGCAAATAGGAAACGAAGTACGGCACGTTCGCAACCGGTATCCAACCGGTTAAACGTCCTTCAAACAAGTTGCTTAAATATTTTCCCTGATAATGCGAAATAGGGGAATTGGTGTCGCCGTAATATTCGTATCTTGCGAAAATATCTCCGATGTAAATGTCTCCCTGCGCGTCCGCGTGGTGTCCGATTTTTTGACTGTTGAAATTGGCCGCGATGTTGTATTGCAAAGCCACGCCGTTCAGGGCTATCTGCGCGCCGACGGTTCCGAATTGCAAATCCTTTCCTTTTTCTGTCGCGCTCTCTACGTTCGATGCGCCGCCTATAAGCACGAAATGATCGCTTACTCCGTAATAAAATATCGAATCTGCGGTCACGTTTCCTTGTTCGCTGTGCCGCGGCTCGTTCGCCTCGATCAGATACCTGCGCGCCTGATACGCGCCAATGCTGTACCCAAGCTCTCCGGCCTTGACTGGCGCGGTGCCGGAATAATACCGTCGCTCTTCCTCGCGGACTTCTCCGAACGGGCCGTACATCACGACCCTGAAATTATTCAGCCCGTAGTTCACGGGAATATTTCGAAAGTCGTACCTGCCGTCGATTCCTCCCTGCCTGAATCCGATAAGCTGATTGTTTAGATAAAGCTCGGCCTCCCATCCGATCGGCATAAGTCCGTTTATGTCGATGGTCTTGTCTCCTGAAATCACAAGATCCTTGAACGAGCTGGCTTTCGCTCCGCGCCCGGACGTCGACCGGTGAAACATGCTGTCGGAATTTCCGAATATGTCTCCTGCCTGGAATTTAACAAGGTTCAATCTGTTGCCCGGCTCTTCTAAAAAAGTCCTGCCGGCTATTATTCTTGCGCGCGGATGTTCCAATCGGCCGGCCCCGAAATTATCGCCGAACACGGTCGCGTTGGCGTCAAGCCCGGCGAACAGCATGCCCAAATTGGCCTGGTAATAATCTCCGCTTGACCACGCGCCGCCGCGCGGCTTGGACTCGTTTCGCCTGTAAATAAGATCGACCACGGGCGCGGAAAAATATCTTTCGTCGAATTCGTAATTGCTGAACGGATCATCTCTCGGAGCAGGAGCCATGCTCTCTCGCCGCGCCGCGTTGCGGTGATTCCGGGTTGTGGGCAGCGTCTGATCGGAAGTGACCATAAGTTGGGATTCCAAAGGTTCGACTTTTAATTTTATCGGAAATATGTTTTCGTAAAAATCCAAAGGATAATAATCGCGTCCGTTTACGTCCAGGCGCCGGGCTTTCGGATCTATTGCGAAATCCTTTTCAAGAAAAGTGCCGCGCCCGGTGTCGGAATTGAATCTGAACTTTAAAGATTCGGACATGTCCTGAATGTCAAAATAGTACCTGCCGTTAAGATCAAGCGCGCGTATTATCTCGTCGGAATTGAATCCTTGAATGTTTGGAGCCAAAAGCAATACGTCCGCTGCCGCGTTTCCGGCCGTCAAAAAAAAGCAAAGGACGCAGCATTTTTTCCACACATCTATATGTCTTTTATTTCAATGATCTCCTTGGTGCGACCATTGATCAGGGTTACGGATATTTCTCCTTTGGGATTTTTGCTCAAAGGCACGCTAAGAATCCGCGCGCCGGTCGTCATGAAAATTCGAAAGTCGGAAATCTTTCCGATCTCCCTTCCTTTTTCCTTTATGACTACCGATCCTAAGAACGACCTGTTTCCGAATCTCTCGACTTTGACTCTGGCTATGTTTTCATTTTTTAGAACCTGCGCGTTTTTAATGCGCGCCGTGGACGTCGTCTTTCCCTTTTCGATGATCACCGGAATCGACACTCCGTACACGACTTCTAAATTTATGCTGATGCCTTCGGTCGGTTTTTCATTGGATTTTGGCCTGTCTATCGGAACCTCTTGAATTAAAAGATGCGATACGTATTCGCCCGGATCGGCTGCGGCCATGCCTCGGCGCTGCACGCGCACCACTTGCGACTTCATGGGTTCCAAAGTCACCTGCCGCGGGGAATACTCAAGATAATAATCCGCGAAGGGATTTCCCTCCAGCGGCTTGGTTATCGTCCTGTACGACCCGTCCTTTTCCTGAATGAAATTCACAAGCCGTATGTTGTACGTGCGCGTTTCTCGGCTTGTGTTTGTGAATCTAACCTGACCTGTTCTGGTTTTTGCTTCGGCGTCGAACTTCAGAAAGAACGGTGATAGGGATATGTTGGACAAGACCGGCAGCGGCATAAAAATCGCAAATAAAAGAAAGATATATTTTTTCATTTTTCCTCCGTTCAATAACTCACCGTAAGCGAATAGGTTCCATTGTAAGTGCCGGGCGCCTGCGCTGCGTTCACTGCAAGATCCGCGCCTACGTTCAGCGTCAAAGTCCCGCTGGAACTAAGCGTCGCCGAGGTCGAACTAGGATAGCCGACAAAGTTGCTTGCCGTCATTGCGGCGCCGGGGCCCGTAAGGCTTGCGGTCGAGGGCAGGGTTATGGTGACCGGAGTGCTGGCCTCGCCGGTTACCTGAAAAACTCCGGCCGCCGCGGGTTTGTCCGATATAAGATTCACTCCCCCCGTACCCGATACGATAGTGCGCGCGCTTGTCTGCGGAGCCACCCTGACAGTGGAATTTCCTCCCGTCATCTCCAATCCTCCGAATGTCAGGGCGGTGGTCTGCGAAACGCCAAGCGCGCTCCACAAGGTCAATATTATCGGCAGCGTCATGGTGGACGTCCCGCTAAGCAATCCGCTTCCCTGAACCTGAACGGATCCGGTGTAATTTCCCGGAGTCGAAGCGGAAGTAAAATTCATGGTCCCGCCGACATATATGTTTGCGGTCGGCGACAGAAGCGTCAGGGAAGGGTTGGATGTTGTCGTGAAATTATTCACCGTGACCGTTCCGCCGCTTCCGTTTGATAACGTCACGCTGCTTGATAGAACCGTAATGGTTATCAAGTCCGCCACCACGCTCAATCCCGACCCTGTGTAGACTCCAAGCCCGGCGTAGTAAGTTGTGCCGCTGGGCGCGATCGTGACTACTCCGTTCGTTGTGATCGCGCTGTTCAGTCCGATCGTTACGCTGCCCGATGTTGCCGTCGGGACAAGCGTTCCGAACGACAAATCCTGCGATACAGTGAAGGTCGAAGCGCTTGCGCCGCTAAACCAAAAAACAAACGCTACGAATATCGTTGCGCATTTCAATAACTAACCGTCATCGTGTAAGTTCCGGTATAACTTCCTGCGGGCTGACTTGCCGTGACGTTCAAAGTTGCTCCGACGTCCACCGTCAAAGCCCCGCTCGAGTTTGTGGTATAAGTAGCAGGATTAGTGGTGAACGTGTTTACCGTCATGCTGTTCGCTCCTGATGTCACGGTGCCGTTTGTGAACGTAATCGTCAAAGCGGTCGAATCTGCGGCGGTTATGTTGAATATGCCTTGGGCCGTTGTATCATAAAGCCCAAGCGTTCCGCTTGTCGCGGCTCCCGCGGTCGATAAAACTACGGTCCCGGCGCTGGTTGTGGGTGTTACGGTTCCGAAATTCATAGGCTGTGTCTGCGTTGCGGTAATCGCGGTTTGTATTACGACGGACGCGTTGCCCGTGACCGAGATCGCATTAGCGCCTTTGATGAAGATTGTAAGCGCCGATATAAGTAGTAAGTATTTCTTCATAATCCCCTCTTTGTTTATAAGTGAAACATAGGGAATTATACATACGGAAATCCCGCGTCGCCACGGGCATGAATTCTTAATAAGTCTGATGTTAAATTACTGACCTCTAAGCAGGTCTTTCAAAGTCTCTCTTTTTCTGATCAGTTTCACGCGGCCGTTTTCCTTTATAAGAACTTCGGCGGCGCGGCCTCGGGAATTATATTCGGAACTCATCGAGAATCCGTAAGCGCCGGCGTCCGCAAGCGCGACCACGTCTTCTTCCAATATCTGCGGCATCATGCGTCCTCCGGGGGTCAATATATCGCCGGATTCGCAAATATTTCCTGTGACGATGACTCTTTCTTTTTTCGAAGACTTTAATTCCTTGCCGCCGCGGAATATTTCTATGTCGTGGTGCGCGTCATACATGCAAGGCCGCACAAGAACGTTAAATCCTATGTCCGTGCGCGCATATTTGTTAGGGCCGTTCTGCTTCACGCAGTTGACCTTGCCTATGACGCGGCCGCATTCGGCGACTACATATCTTCCTGGTTCTATGTAAAAAGCGATGTTGGGATCATAACTTTTCGCAAATTCGCGCATGACCTTGGATAATTTTTTACCCAAAGTCCCAAGGTCGAATCGCGCCTCTCCTTCCTGCTTTTTATAAGGAATCTTGAATCCGCCGCCAAAGTCGATGAATTTTAATCCTTTGAATTTTTGCGCGATCCTAAGAATATTTTCAATGCTTTTGACGTATGAAGCGGGATCGGAAAACCCGGAACCTATATGCTGGTTTATCCCGACAAGACTAAGGTTGTATTTTTTTATAATCTCTTTGACCTCTGGAATATATTCCGCATTGATTCCGAATTTTGTCTCAAATCCTCCGGTTGTCGTTTTTTTATGGAATCCTGCTCCGACTCCGGGATTGAACCGCAAAGCGATCTTCCCTCCGGGGTTAAGCCTGCCATAGCGTTCCAACTGCGAAACCGAATCGACGCTGATCAGGATTTTGTTTTTTATTACATATCGCATCTCGTCGTCATCGATGCTGTTTCCTACGAAAAATATTTCACTTGGTTTGAATCCGGCCTTAAGATTGATAAACACTTCGCCCATGCTAAGCGCGTCGGCCATTAGTCCTTCCTGACGTGTTATTTTCAAAAGCGCGATGTTCGTGTTTGCCTTGACCGAATAATAAACACGAAAGTTGGGATAATCTACGAAGTTTTTAATCTCACGGCATCTCTCTCGTAGTATCGCCTCGTTATACACATACAACGGGCTGCCATATTTTTTGATAAGCGCCGCCGGATCAATTCCTTTCCAAAAACTATTTGCTCTGCTCATATCTTTTTCTCCATAGTGCGCCCGTGCCGCTGCAAAAATCAAGAAACACCAAGTAGATGGTGCGGCTAAATCGATTTATTGGTGGGTTGGGAGGGACTCGAACCCCCGACCAAAGCGTTATGAGCGCTCCGCTCTAACCAACTGAGCTACCAACCCAACTTGTCGCGCCGGCGCACAAAGTGCAAGGCGGGCAGCCGAATTATAATGTTAAAATTACAAAATGCAACGGCTTTTTTAAACAGCGTCATCTACCGGGTATTTTTAGGGTTTTCACAATTTCAACCGTCAAAGTTTCAAGTGAAACCAATCTATTGCAAACTGCCTCATCTTTTAGACTTCGATTTATAGGTGGCACCTCGATATAAAAAGACTCGATCATCAAAAAGAAATACCTTTTAAGGTTGTGAATCATAGCCGGGTTTTTCTTTATTATGCCCGTCAGTTCTTCAATAGTCATAAGATTATTTAATTTCGGAAAAAATTTTGATTTTTCATCGCAGGGTATTACCAAAGACCTGTCTTCTTCAGTTCCCACAACCGGGTTATGATCGATAATCTCGGACTTATAAGGCACATAAAGCATGACAGGCTGATCTATATCGTTAATATCTGACATTTTATTCCTATTTTTCGGTACCCGAAATCATACCATATTTTAAGAATAAAATCAATGGCCTTTCTATAGCCTTACTGCGTCATCTTAAGAAATTTAGCGGCGCGCTCGGCGGGCAGGGCGGCGGGATCGGACTTGCCAAGAACATCCAGCTGTGCACAAATTGCCGCGCGCAAATTATTCATCGAAACTTCCCAATCCGTATGCGCTCCGCCGGCGGGCTCGGGCACGACTTGGTCGATAAGTCCCAACTGCAAAGCGTCTTGCGCGGTCAGTTTCATAGCCTGTGCGGCTTCGGCTTTGAATTTGTTGTCCTTCCAGCAGATCGAAGCGCAAGATTCCGGAGCGATAACGGAATAAACCGAATTTTCCATCATCAAAACCTTGTCGCCGGTTGCGATTGCGATCGCTCCTCCGCTTCCGCCTTCTCCGACGATCGCGGCGATGTACGGCGTCTTGATTAAAAGTCCGGTCTGTATAGAAGCGGCTATGGCCTGCGACTGTCCTCGTTCTTCGGCTTCTTTTCCTGCGAACGCTCCGGCTGTGTCGATCAGCGATATTAAGGGCAGCTTGAATTTTTCGGCCAACCGCATAAGTCGCGCGGCCTTTCGGTATCCTTCCGGGTTCGCCATGCCGAATCGATGTTTGGTGCGTGTCGCGGCGTCGCGTCCCTTTTCCTGGCCGATGATTACTGCGGGCCTGTCGTCGAACCATCCGATTCCGCCGATCATGGCTGGGTCTTCTCCGTACAACCGGTCTCCCGCCAGGGGAATGAATCCGCCTACCATGCCGTTTACATAGTCAAGGAAATGCGGGCGGTTTTCGTTGCGGGCAAGAAGAACTTTATTATACGCCTCGGTGGTTTTGGATGAATTTAAAACCCCGCCCGTGGGAGTCTTTATCACAGGCGCGGCAAATTCAGGGGCCTTGGCGCGGGTCAGAATCTTAAGTATGTCGCCCAAAGTCTTTTTCAGTTCCGTGCGTTTCGCGACTATGTCGACCATTCCGTGATCAAGAAGATATTCCGCCGTCTGGAAATTCGCGGGAAGCTTTTCATGCAAGTTCTGCTCGATCACTCTGCGTCCTGCGAATCCGATGCGCGCGCCGGTCTCGGCGATATGTACGTCGCCAATCATAGCGAACGAAGCGGTGACTCCGCCGTAAGTCGGATCGCCCAACACTACTATATAAGGCAGCCCTGCGTCGTTAAGTTTGTTGATGGCTACGGTCGTGCGCGCCATCTGCATCAGGGAAAGCAGGTTTTCCTGCATTCGCGCTCCTCCGCTGCTTGTGACCATTATGAATGGCTGCTTGTTTTTCAAAGCGTGCGTGGCTGCGTAAACTATGCCTTCGCCTACGCTACGCCCCATTGATCCGCCGATGAATTCCATATTCATAACGGCAACGGTTGAATTTACTCCGCCGATTTCTCCGGTCGCGGCCGAAATTCCTTCTCTGGATCCGGTTTCATCGCGGGCGTCGGCAAGTTTATCCTTGTATGTTTTTATATCTTTGAATCCCATCGGATCGTCTTTGAACACGGGCATACCCAGCTTTTTAAAGTCCAAGTCATCGAACAGCATCTTGAATCGTTGCGACGGGTTCATGCCGAACAAGTGCTGGCATTTTGGGCACATGCGGATTTTTTTATATTCTTTATAAAAGACCAGTTTTCCGCACTGCGCGCATTTCAGCCACATCAGCTTTTTGACCGAGTTATAAGTGGCGTCCTTGATTATATCAACGGGATTTTTCTTAGATTTCCAAAACATTATTCTTTCTCCTCGTCACTCCGTCGAAGGACGGAGCCCATTGTACTAAATTGTCGGGCAAAGCCCGACACAATTTTATTTTGGCTGGTTCATAGCTTTTGACAAGTCCATACTTATCTTAAAATGCAAACGTTCCGATGCGGATACCGCGATCATTTCTTTGGAATAAGGGTTATATCCGATTTTTCCGGCGCGCTTGCGGTTTTCAAAAGTCCCGAATCGGCGGATTTCGACGCGCGCGCCTTCGCTGGCGCGGTCAACAAGCGTCTGGAAGAAAACGTCAACCAAGCGTTCCGCATCCTGCTTGCCCATGCGTACGAACCTTACCTGTATAGAGCGGACCAAATCCGAGCGTTTCATCAATTTGCCTTTTTCTTCAGGGAATTATGCACTAATTGACCCGTATTTCAAGCATTTCTTTTTTCTCTTGAAAAATATATTCTCATGTGTAAAATGTCGGGCAAGAACCATAAGGAATAATGAACATGGCAGTTCCAAAGAAAAAGAAAAGCAAATCCCGTTCCGCGATGCACAAATCGCATAACGCGTTAAAGGCTAATCCGGCCGCAACCTGCGGCAAATGCGGCGAGAAAAAACGCCCGCACCACGTCTGCGGCGCGTGCGGGGCCTACGGCGAAAAGGCTGTGCTGGTAAAATAATCCGGCAAGGGCAAAATGTCCAAATTAAAAAATACATTTGCGATTGACGCGTTCGGGGGCGATAAGGCCCCCAAAGCCGTTCTTGGCGGTCTGAACCAATTCTTATTTTCAGAACCCGAACTGGCGGAAAATATTCACTTCCGCATATTCGGAGACTCGGCCAAAATCGGGGCGTTAATGTCGATCTACCCGCGCGTGCTGTCGAAATCGGAAATAATTCACGCTCCGAACAGGGTGGCCGGCGACGCCAAGTTCAGCGAAGTCAAAGGCGACAAAACCACCAGCATGTACGCGGCGATCAACGATGTCAAAGAAGGCCGGTCCTGCGGGGTGGTCTCGGCCGGGAATACCGGGGTCCTTATGGCCCTGTCCTATATAATGCTGCGCACTGTCCAAGGAATTTCCCGCCCTGCGCTGACCACTATGCTTCCGGCCGGGGCAAGGGGGCATAAACGTACTGTGCTGCTGGACCTTGGCGCGAACGCCCTATGCGACGAAGATAATCTTATAGATTTCACTATACTTGGCTCGGCCTACCATAAAACGGTCGTCGGCTCGGCCCGTCCGCGCGTCGGGCTGCTGAATATAGGCGAAGAAGACCAAAAAGGCCTGGAATCCCTGCGTAACGTGAACGAAATATTCAAAGCGAATCAGGACCGGCTTCCGTTTGAATACGTCGGATTTGTCGAGGGTAACGACATATCAAGCGGCGAAGTCGACGTGGTCGTTACGGACGGCTTTACGGGCAACATAGTCTTGAAAACGATCGAAGGCACGGCCAAGCTGATAAAGAACGTCATGAAAGACACTATCAAGGACTCGATAATCGCCATGGTGTGTTACTTCCTTTTGTCGCACGTGTTCAAAAGGCTGAAATCCAAGCTGGACCCAAGATCTTACGCCGGCGCGGCGTTTTTGGGTTTGAACGGATTTGTGGTTAAAACGCACGGCAATTCGGATGCGCTGGCCTTTTCAAACGCGGTGAAATACGCGGTGCGGATGTCCAAGGCGGACTATAACGCGCATATCAAGCACGACGTAAGCCTTATGGCGACCGTCAAGAAAGGATCGGAATAATGAAGGGAAGCAAGCTGACGGGATACGGGTACTACGTGCCGGAAAAGGTCGTGTCGAACTTCGATCTGGAATCGAAAATGGATACGACCGATGAATGGATATTTTCAAGAACCGGAATAAAACAGCGATACATAGCAAGGGACGACGAAACGGTCGCGGATATGGCGGCGTTGGCGTCGAAACGCGCGCTGGATATGGCGGGGTTAAATCCGAATGACATAGACTGCGTAATCATGGCGACTATCTCGGACCGCAAGGATTTTCCAGCTTCGGCGAATTACCTTTACGCGAAATTGGGCATGACCAACAACGCTCCGGCGTTTGACGTCAAGGCGGCCTGCACGGGGTTTGTCTATGCGATGCATATCGCAAGGGCATATTTTGCGGCGGGAATCTACAAAAGAATATTGATAGTCGGCTCTGAAAAAATGTCGCAAATGCTTGATTGGACCGATAGGAATACGGCGGTGCTTTTTGGGGACGGAGCAGGGGCGTTTGTCTTCGAAGCCTCGGAAGAAGGCGATGGAATCATAGCTTCGGAAATCTTTTCGGACGGATCTTTCACAGACCTGCTTTACGCCGATTCCGGCCTGGTCAAAATGGACGGCCGCGAGGTTTATAAGCACGCGGTCAGAAATATGAGCGCGGTGGGCCTCCAAGTGCTTGAATCCGCCGGCATGAGGATTGAAGACATAGACTGGCTGCTTCCTCATCAGGCCAATATAAGGATTATGGCCAGCGCGGCGGAAAAAATGGGCTTTCCGATGGATAAAGTTATCGCCAGCGTGGATCGGTTCGCCAATACAAGCGGGGCCTCGGGTGCGCTGGCCTTTGCTTATGCGGCGCAGCAGGGGCTTGCAAAACCTGGGCAGAGAATCTTATACACGGCGTTCGGCGCGGGCTTGACTTGGGGCGCCGCGGTTATTAAGATTTAGAAAAGAGGTATCGTCATGAATAATAAAAGCATAACGAGCATAACGCGTTCGGACTTCGCGGATATGATCAACAGCCAGGTCGGACTTTCCAAAGCCGAAAGCTATTCTATGACGGACCTTATATTCTCCGAAATCGCGGACAGCCTGATCCGCGGCGAGGAAGTGAAGATAAGCGGCTTCGGAACCTTCAAAATACTTAACAAGCGCGAACGCATGGGCAGAAACCCAAAAACGGGCGAACCTGCGGTAATATCGGCTCGCCGCACGGTAAGCTTTCATCCCTCGGCGAAATTAAAAAAGAAAGTTTGAATATGACGACTGGAGAGAACGCATATTTTTCATCTATATCGGACGTATCTAAAAAACTTGACCTTCCCTCGCACGTGCTCAGATTCTGGGAGAAACAATTCCCAACCTTCATAAAACCCACAACCGGGGCGGGCGGCCGCAGATACTACCGCGCCGCGGACGTAGCTGTACTTGATAAAATAAAAGACCTTTTATACAAGCAGGGCTATACGATCAGGGGCGTCAAAAAGCTTTTGTCTACGGGCGGCGGTTCCATGGTGGCGGACGCGCCCAAATCCGAAGGGCCAAAAAATATTTCCGAAGGCGAAATCGACCAAGCGATTGAATTGCTGCTGTCGGCATCTCTCGCTCTCAAAACCGCCGACGGTTAAGCAGACCCAAGGGGAGAGAATGAACGTATTCCTAATCGTTTTGGTGTTTCTGTTTATGGCGAGCTACTATTACCTTGGCGCGCCAAGCATGCGAACCGACATCAAAACCACAGAAGAAGTGCTGGAAGGCTCGGACGCCGCCGCCGCGACTTCCTGCGTCGTTGCGGTGCACCGCGCGGCAAGCGAACTGGCGCGTGCCGAAGACGACGTGGGCGCCGCTATCGACGCCAATCCCTGCGCGGCGCGTTTCAAAGTTTCGACAACTTCGGTCTGCCTGCGCAACGACGAAGTGGTGCGGGGCTGCCGCGTCGATCCCCGCGACGTTGATCCTATGCAAAAATACGTCATAACAAAATCATCATGGGTCGGGCCGGAAATGTCTGGCCTGGTTATGGATTCGATCCGCCGCCGTTACAGGAATCTGTCGGGACTTGGAATGCTGATGACGGCGGAAGGCCAAGACGAATTCGGCGAAGCGTTCCGCCGCATGGCGATACTTTCCGTAGGCCGCCGCCCGGTCTGGCTAAGCGAATCGCTTGTGTCGGCCGCATCCCTGGAAACGGGAGATTTGGTATACCTGACTCAATACACGACGGACGAACTTCAATCCGAACAGATACGGCGCGAAGCCGGTCAGCTGATCTGCGCTCCGGGCGAAGTCAAAGTCTTCCGCTTCAGAACCTGGCGGTGCGAGCGGCCAACCCCGGTAATGCTTTGCCAAGGCGACATGGTCTTCGACCGCGAACTCGGCGAATGCGTGCCTAACTTTTCCGCGCGCCCTATCTGCGGCGGCAATGAAACTGCGGTGATAATTGAAGGCGCATGGACCTGCCAGCTTCCGACCGACGCGATCGAATGCCCGCACGGCCGCGCGCCAAGCTTTGACTTTGAAACTTTGGAATGGGTATGCATCGGCGACCCGCTTGCCGCGCAGGAAGAAAACAAATGCGCGCCCGTCCGCACTCGCCGCGGAATTTTGGGAACGGCGGCCCCGCGCGCCCCGGTCAGTCATTGCAATGACTGCGAAGCCCAGGTCCAGGACCCCGAAACCTGCGAATTCGTCTGCATCCCGGACAGGGACAAACTTATGTTCAAAGGCTGCTACCCGAACGCGGCGGAATGCGACGCTGTCGGCGGACACAAAGCTTTCTACTTCGGATTTCCGAACGATTTGGCCTATATCCAGTCGTCTCTGAACAACGTGGCGGGCCTTGCTGCGGCGGGCATACCGCAAACGGCGAACCATTCCGCGAACAGGAAATTCAACTGTCTTGATTGCTCTCCGTTCAAGGTCGATCTGAACACGGTGTTTCATCCCTACGTCGCGTCATGCAGATTCGAAGGAACCCATTCGTCCGTCTGCGGTCCTAACGCGCTTTACGTGCCGAACATGACAATAGGCGCTCGCGGCAAATGCGAAAGCTTGGAAACTCTGGAACGCATAGTGCCCCCGTGTCCTCCGGGCTATGCGCGTGCGACCCAATCGGCGGCCTGCAGCCCTAATTGGTGCGGCGGGGACAGCGGCAGGGCTGGCGTATACTGCGGCGCGCTAAGACCGCTTATGGTGCTGTCTGGGGACGGCTGCGCATACTGCATCAACCCGCGCGAAGACCAAATCCCAAGGCTGCTTGATCTGTCGATCGACATATCTAAGAACGCGGGCAACAACGGCTGGAATGGAAATTTAAGACTGGTGTGGGGCGCGGAACACGGTTACGAAATGCCTGTTGTTCCGGGCGGCATACCCGGCTTCGAACTGTTCGGCGGAAGAATATTCGCATACGAAAACATATTCGACCAGGGCAGGGTCATAGACCTGATAGACTCGGTCCAATGGGGTGATCAAACGGGAATGCCGGTGCCTATGCCCATAGCGGTCCCTCAAAATATGCTGAACTGCAGAATGCAGGGGCCTCGCTGCGCCCCCGACCAAGTGTCCGAATAGACCTTGACTTATCGGCAACCCTCAGGATATAATTCTCGCATGAAAAAACCTCCAAAACTTATAGTCAGCATAACTTCGTTCCCGGCGGCGATTCCAATCGCGGCCCAGGCGATAAGATCGATTTTCAAACAAAGCATCCGGCCGGACAAGATAGTGCTTTATCTTACGTCGGAACAGTTTCCGGGTAAAAAATTGCCGGTGGAAATCAAGGCTTTGCAAAAAGAAAGCAAAATTTTCGAAGTCCGTTTCTGTGATGAAAACATCAAGTCGTACACAAAACTTATCCCGGCGCTGAAAGATTTTCCGAACGACATGATCATAACGATCGACGACGACGTGATATACCCGCGCAGCATGATAAGTCAGCTGACGCGCCGTCATAAAAAATATCCGAACGCGATCGTGGGCCTTCGCGTCAAGCGCGTCCGTTTTGGCGAAGACGGCCGCCTGCTTCCTCATCGGCAGTGGAAAAATTATAAGACCTTTAGATTTCTGTGGCTTCATTCGCGTCCGCGTCTTAACAATCAGCTGATGGGCGTAAGCGGGGTTCTTTATCCTCCGCGCGTCTTCCCGCCCCAAGTCTTTGACTCGAATACCTTTATGAAAATAGCGCCGACGGTCGACGATATCTGGTTCTGGCTTATGGCTGTGAAAAAAGGAACCAAGACTACTTTCGTCCCTTGGGGCAGCGGCAGTATGCATCTTAACAACGCGCGCGTTAAGGGTATGGGAAAACCAAAATCTATCACGCTGACGTTCCAAAACTTCCATTGCGGTAAGGACGTAAACCTTGAAAGCGCGGAAAGGATTTTTAAAAAATATCCCGACATAGAAAAGAAACTTAAAACCTCCCTTAACATAAAATGAAAATCGATTTGGTTTATCTTTGGGTGGACGGATCCGATCCTAAATGGCGGGCGCGCAAGAACGCCGCGCTTGGCGGCAAGAACATGGGCCAGGCCACCCGAAGCACGCGTTGGCGCGACAATGACGAATTAAAGCATTCCCTAAGATCTATGGAGGAATTCGCTCCGTGGATAAATCATGTTTTTATAATTACCGACGACCAGCGTCCCGAATGGCTTAATAATAATCCGAAAGTAACGATAGTGGATCAGAATTCTATCATAGAAAAAAAATTCCAACCGGTGTTCAATTCCGTCGCGGTCGAATTCAACATTTATAAAATACCCAAACTGGCGGAACATTTTTTGTACGCGAACGACGATATGTTCTTCGGAAGACCCGTGAAACCGGACTTTTTCTTTGACGCGAAAGGCAACCCGATAGTGATTATGAAGGAGCGGAAATTCCAAAATCGCGTATCCAGCAGCATGTGGAAGAATACGAAATCCAACGCCCTGAAATTCGTGCGCGACAAGTTCGGGCGGATATACAATCTTGGCCACGTCCACGCGATCGAGCCGATGCGGAAATCCTACATGAAGGAAATGGCCGAAAAATACCGCGAAGAAATTTTTCTTCCCAATATGACGACCTTTCGCGACAGGCGGAACGTGCAAAGAATGGTGATGCCGCTGATAGACAACGCGCTTGGTCGGAATACGATCACGCTTAACTGGCGCGTCGGGAAAAATCGGATGGTGTACGACGCGCGGACGAATTCGGCGGCCCTAAGGGCTTGGCATATATTAACGTGGTTTTTTTCGTTTTCCGCTGGATTTATAAAGTACGACTGCTATGACAAGCGCTGGCGCGTTTGGCGCATCCTGAAAAAATACAAACCGACCTTGTTCGTTCTTAACGACGTTGAAGACGACAGCGACGCGGCGACCAAGGCCTTTTTGTCCGAAACCTTTCCGAAAATATCCAAGTTCGAAAAGAAAACGGAAACGAAAATTGACCTGGTCTATATGTGGGTGGACGGAAGCGATAAAAAATGGCAGGCCAAAAGAAACGCCGCGCTTGTTGGGAAAAATCTTGGCACTACGGTGTCCGCTAACCGCTGGCGCGACAATGACGAGCTTAAGTATTCCCTGCGTTCCGCGGAAAAATTTGCCCCGTGGATAAACCATATATACATAGTGACGGACAACCAGCGTCCCAAATGGCTGAAGGACAATAAGAAAATAACGATCGTCGACCATAAAAAGATAATTGATAAAAAGTTTCTGCCATTGTTCAATTCCAGCGCCATAGAATACAACGTTCATAAAATTCCCGGACTTTCGGAACATTTTCTGTTCGCGAACGACGATATGTTTTTCGGCAGACTCGTGAAACCTAATTTCTTTTTTGATCCAAGCGGAGATCCGATAGTAATTATGAAGGAGCGTCGTTTTCATAACCGCGCGCCGGGCGGCCTTTGGCGTACGATGTCCTGGAACGGGCTGCGCTTGGCGCGCGCGCTTTTCAGAAAGAAATATAACCTAAGCTTTGTGCACGCGATCGAGCCGATGCGCAAATCCTATATGCGCGATAACCTTGATAATTATCGCAGAGAAATTTTTCTTCCGACTATGACCACGTTTCGCAGCGGGAACAACGTGCAAAGGGTTGTGCTGCCCCTAATCGATAACCAGCTTGGCAGAAACGACATAGTGCTTGGTTGGCGCGACGATAAATCGCGGATTAAATACGATGTGCTTAAAGATTCTTCGGCTAGAAGAGGCTTGCATCTAGCGCGTTGGCTGATGGCTACGATCTTGGGATACGTAAAGTACGATTGTTACGACAAGCAGCGCCATATCAAGCGTATGGTCAAAAAATTCAAACCGGCCACGTTCACGGTTAACGATGATAACCAAGGTGCCGCCGCGATAAGAAAGTTCTTGGAAAACACCTTTCCCAAAAAATCCAAATTCGAGCTTTAGTGCTTCTGTAATTTATTCCGCAATCCATGCCGCCAGCGTTTTATGGGCAGGGGCATTAACATGATATAAACGAAGAAATTGCGTATGGCGTTTGTCCTGAATTCCTTATAGAACGGCGCAAGCTTGGCGTACTTCCACCAAGTGAACATACGGCGCACCGGAAAGAACCAGGGCTTTTTGCCCGTATAATGTATGCAGGCTACCTCGCGTCCCTTGTGCTTGTCGCAGTGAATGCGATAGTTGTAAAGAACCTTGTCGGAAGGATGCATTAAAATTTTTCCTTTGAACGCGACGGCAAGCAGGCCCTGCTCGAAGTATAAATCCTTGTTCTCGAAAACTTTCGCAAATGTCCGATATACTTTTGATTCGCGTATGGCTTTCAAGTTTTGAACGGTGACGCCGGCGTTGTAAGTCTGAATGTCTTTATACTTTCGGCGGTTTGCGCGCAGGCGAAAAGCGTTTCCGGGCGCGAATATCAGCATATAGTTGTCGCCCATGTCATAGTCGTAGATTTCATTCAAAGGTCGTAACACGATCACGTCGTCGTCAAGATGTATCACCTTGTCCACGCTTTTCGGCAGCAGCCTGAAGTAATCGATTTTGTAATATACTATTCCTCCGCCATAGGCCATATTTTTGCTGTACGTTATCGATGCGTTTTTATAATCGTATTCTATGAATTTTATCGACGACTTTTTATCGAACTTGGCGACGATTTTCTTCATCTGCAGCTGCGCGTCCTTTTTGTTTCTGTACAAGTCCGGTGGCACGACGCAGTATATGTCATAGTGCTGCCTGCCTCGATTTTTTAGCAATGATATTATTGTTACGCTTGCGACCTTCCATCGGTTTCCGTCGAACGTCATGGCTGCGTTTACGTTTTTGCTCTTCATGTTTTTCTCCGTTTCTAAAGTTTGTATAGCACAAGCGCCAATCTGTCTGCAAGTCCCGTTTTGAACAGTCTCCAGGCAAGTTTTTTTCGCGGCGACAGCGACCTCATTCGATAGTCTTTCAAGCGGACCGTCTCGCTTCTGTCTCCGTGCCTAAGCAATTTTATCACAAGCGGTTTTTCGATCGCCTCTCGGACGAATTTTTTATAACTTTTTTCCCAGTCTGGATTTTCGGATATGGCTTTGTCCATAAGCAGCAGCATCGTCGCCATTGACCGTATGTACCTGGGATTTAATTTGCCTTCGTTGTGGGTAAAGCTGCTTGTCGACTTGCGCCAAAAAATTGTCGCTGCGTCGACGTGAACTATCCTGTTGCACGCGGGCGCGAACCTAAGAACCAAGTGCGTGTCTTCGCACGGATAAAGCTCTTCATAGAATCGCATCGCGCCTAATTTTTCTCGGCGGAATATCTTGTTCCACACATAGCACCATCCTGGAATTTGGCCGTGGAATTTCTTTTGCGGATTGTCCATTACTATGACTTTTCCCGATCCCTTGGCGCGTTTTTTGCTAATCTTGAAATCGTCTTCGACCACAGTCATGTTTCCGAAAACCATGTCCGCGTCATATAGTTTGGCGGCCGCGTAAAGTGATTCGAACGCGCGCGGATCGAACAAATCGTCTTGATCAAGAAAGGTTACGTACTCGCCCTTTGCCGCGTCGATTCCGGCGTTTCTTCCCGCGGACGCTCCAAGATTTTCTTTAGATTCTATAAGACGGAACCGTTTGTCTTTCTCGGCGTATTCTTTGATTATGCTTTTTGAATTATCTGAACTTGCGTTGTCGAATACTATGCACTCCCATTCTTGTAAACTCTGTCCGATCAAGGAATCCATAGCCGCGCGAATGTATTTTTCGCCGTTGTACGCGGGGATCGTTACTGATATTTTGATCATGCGGCCTCGGTGCGTTTTGCCTTTTTGCGCATATTTGAATCAAGCTCTCTTTTTCTCAGCCGTATCATGTCTGGAGTCACCTCGACCAGCTCGTCGTCGTGAATATACGACAACGCTTCCTCAAGTGATATTTTTCGCGGCGGCGACAGTGTAAGTTTTTCTTCCGCGTTGACGGACCTCATGTTTGAAAGTTCCTTTCCCTTCACGGGATTGACCTCTAAATCGTTTTCTTTGGAATGCTCTCCGATTATCATGCCGTTGTACACCTGCGCTCCGTGATCTATGAATAAAGTTCCTCGCGGTTCCAGGTTGTGCAGTGCGTAAGCGACTGCCATTCCGTTTTCCATTGACACTAAAACTCCTGGGCGGTACTGGTCGATCGGTCCGCGGTAAGCTTCGTACTTCGAGAAGATTCGGTTCATAACTCCGGTGCCGCGCGTGTCGGTGCGGAATTCTGAAAGATACCCGATCAGCCCGCGGCTAGGAGCCGAGAACATAAGGCGCGTCTTTCCGGCGCCGCTGGGCTTCATTTCGACCAGAACCGCGCGCCGTTTGGAAAGTTTTTCCACAACCGCGCCCGAGAATTCGTCATCGACGTCTATGGTTATGTCTTCTATCGGCTCGGTCATGTTGCCGTCGGAATCTTTTTGCATTACGACGCGCGGTCGCGAAACGGAAAGCTCGAACCCTTCGCGCCGCATCGTCTCGATAAGTATGCCAAGCTGCAGCTCGCCGCGGCCGGAAACTTCGAACGCCTCAAGGTTCGCGGACTGCGAAACTTTAAGCGCGATGTTTGTCTCGGCCTCTTTGAACAACCGTTCTCCGATCATGCGGCTGGTAAGTTTTTTTCCTCCGGACCGTCCGGCCATTGGCGAAGTGTTTACGGAAAAAGTCATGGTAAGCGTCGGCGGATCGATGGGCAGCGCGGCCAAAGGTTCGGTCACGCTGACATCGCAAAGAGTATCGGCGACGGTCGCTTTCGAGAATCCGGCTATGACCACTATGTCGCCCGCGCTGGCTGATTCCAGCGACAGTTTTTCCACGCCGCGGTGCTCAAGAATTTTTGTGATCTTGGCGCGTTCTATCAACTTGCCGCTTGCGTCCAAAGCCTGCACCTGTTGGTTCATGCGAACTGTGCCGGACTCGATGCGGCCGGTTAGAATGCGTCCGACATATGGGTCGGCCTCCAAAGTAGTGGCCAGCATCTTGAACGGAGCATTAACATCGCAAACCCCTCCGCGGCAGTCCGGTGCGGGCACGTGGTCTACGATAAGCTGAAACAGCGGCGCAAGTCCTTTCTTCTCGTCATTCATGTTTCGCACGGCCCATCCGTCGCGCCCGACGGCGTAAAGAAACGGGAAATCAAGTTGCGAATTCGTCGCGCCAAGCTTGTCGAACAAATCGAACACTTCGTTCAACACTTCGTCCGCGCGCGCGTCCTGACGGTCGATCTTGTTCAGTATTACGATGGGGCGCAACCCAAGCTTCAAAGCTTTGCTAAGCACGAATTTTGTCTGGGGCAGGGGCCCTTCCGAAGAATCTACCAGCAGCGCGACTCCATCGACCATGGATAGGATCCGTTCTACCTCTCCGCCGAAATCGGCGTGGCCGGGAGTGTCGATTATATTGATCTTGTAATCGTTCCAAAGGATCGAGGTTGGTTTAGCGGAAATTGTTATGCCGCGTTCTTTTTCAATATCGCCCGAGTCCATGGCCCGCTCGGCGACCTTTTCGTTTTCGCGCCAAGTGCCGCCTTGCTGCAGCATATTGTTGACCAATGTGGTCTTTCCATGATCTACGTGCGCTATAATCGCAATATTTCTGATTTTCATATATTAAAGTTCCCAATCATTAATTTGTCATTCCCCGATTTGATCGGGGAATCTCGGCATATTATAAAGACTTTTCTCCTCTTGGCAACATTTTTGTTGCATTTTCACCGGATTTGTTATAGATTAAGCCTATTCAACCAGGAATTCCCACAAGGGGGTGATTTACATGGTCAAAGTTTTGGTAAGGGACAACAACGTCGAACAGGCGCTGCGCGTATCCAAACGCAAATCCCAAAAAGAAGGTCTGTTCCGCGAAATGCGCGAACGCGAAAGGTTTGAAAAGCCGACTACCCGCAAAAAAAGACTTAAGGGCGAGGCCGTAAGACGCGAGAAAAAGCGCCAGTCCAAGCAAAAAATGGTCTTCGGATTTTAATGCTTTGTCATTATAAATACAAAATACCCCCGCTTAGACGGGGGTATTTTGTGCTATCCGAATAAAAACTTCACAATCCAATCCACTGCATTCCCGATCGGTCTGCGTCGCCGGCCTTTGTTGTAAGGGCTGTGCGCGTGCGCGTACAGCTGGTAACGGCTGAATTCTGGATTTTCTGCAACTTTCGGCGGATGTCTTACCCCCCCCCATTTCTTAGGCATTTCCGTCCTCTTTAAACCTATGTCCGGGTTGTTGAAATCATTATGATATCCGCGCCCATCGGCTCCGATGTTTGTGACAAGATTATAAGCGGGCTGAACGTTCAACCCGTTGTTTTTCATGACCAGGAATTGCATCTTCCAAGCCCAGGTATTGCAGCCCTTTTTGTGCCGCCTGAAAATTGTTTTCAAGCCAAGCCGGATGTTTTTATCGTCCGTGAATTTATCTATGAATTTTTCGTCCCAGTTCAAGTGCCAGTCGAATTTACTCCACCTATCGCGCCAAGTGGCCCATCCCCAGCACATAAAGAACCTCGAAAATCCATAGTCCTGTTCCTTGTCCAGGCCGGAATCGAACTGGCAGCCTGAAACGGTCCAAACCTTTTTATTATCCTTATACCTTTCCAAAGCCTCTTCGCAGAATGAAAAGAACGATTGCGAAGGCACTATGTCGTCCTCTAAAATTATTCCGCATTCTTCGTTTTTGAAGAACCATGTTATGGCTTCGGAAATCGCGCGCCCGCATCCAAGGTTTTTATCGCGGAACAAAGTCGATACTTTGCACTTCCAGTCTATGTTGTTCAAAACCCAATCGCGAACTTCGCGTACGATCTTGTCTTCCCCGATTTTATCGGCGCGCGGTCCATCGGCGGCGATATACAGCCGCGCGGGCTTGGCCGTTCGTATCTGCTCGAACGACTGCTTGGTGTAATCCAACCGGTTGAATATTAAGAATAGAACTGGAGTTTTCATTTTTAACTTTTATATTATTGTAAGAAATCGATATAAACGCAAGCTGGATGATATGCATAGCGCTATTTATTTGGTTGGGGCGCAGGGATTCGAACCCCGATAAGCAGAACCAAAATCTGCTGTCCTACCGTTAGACGACACCCCAACAAGCCTTGTTATTGTATAGCTTTTTAGCCAAAAATCAAGCATTGATTTTGGCAATTTCCTGGTCTATAATCACCCGGACGAACAAGGGTATGAAAATGAAGAAAATTATTGCGGTGATTTTTACGACCTTATTAATGGTTCCGGCCGCGGCGTCGGAATTCCGCACTAACGCCAAGTCGGCCTTTTTGATCGACTTTGATTCCGGCGCCGACATAGTGGCCAAAAACGCGGACGATCTTATGATCCCGTCATCAATGGTAAAATTAATGACTCTGGTCATGGCGTTCGACGCGGTGAAGGACGGGCGGCTAAGGCTGGACGATCGCCTGCCTGTGTCCAACAACGCCGATTACCGCAATCGCATCTGGGCTCCTGCGTCCAAAATCTGCCTAATGCGAGGGCAAGAGATCACGGTCCGCGACATCATACTTGGGCTGATAGTTGTGTCGGGCGGCGACGCGGGAGTGGTGCTTGCGGAACACCTTGCCGGTTCGGAAGAAGACTTTACTACGCAGATGATCCGCCGCGCGCGCGCGATCGGTCTGCAGCAATCGACCTTCGGCAATACATCGGGTCTGCCGCATCCCGACAACCTTATGACCTCGCGCGAGCTGGCGCTGCTTGGAGAATATATAATCCGAGAGTACCCCGAGTTTTATCCCAAATTCGCAACCCGCCGGTTCGAGTTTAACGAAAGACAATCCGCATGGTGCAACCAATGGGGCAACCTGCACAGCGTCAGCTATAACAGGCTGCTGTTCATAATGCCAAGCGCGGACGGTCTGAAAACGGGGCACACTTCGGCGGGCGGCTATGGCATGGTGGCAAGCGCGCGCCGCCAAGGACGCAGATTGGTAGGAGTAATAAACGGCTTCCGCGGCAAGGACCACAACGCGCTTGGACAGGAAATGAAAAGACTTCTTGATTACGGTTTCGCGAACACTACGACGCGCATATTCTTCAAGCAAGGCGATACGGTGGCGCAAATTCCGGTTTGGTACGGCCGCAAAAAAACTGTCCAGGCGGTTGCGGCGCGTCCGGTCGCGGCGACTCTGGCTGCTGGTGAAAACGTGTCGCAGGTAAGAATCGTCGCAAGATACAAGGATCCGCTTCCGGCTCCGATAGCGGCGGGCGCGTCGGTCGGCGACATAGTGGTGGAAAAGGGCGGCAAAGTCGTGGGAACGGTCCCGATGATTGCGAAACACGAAGTGGGCAAAGTCCGTATTTTGGGCCGCATGATCAAAAACGTCAAAATAATATTAGGCGGTAAAAAATAATGGCGAAGAAAACCGCTCCCTTGTTTGAAGTTTTGCATCCCATGAAACGGATTGATCTTTTTGGGCACGCCGACGCGGAAAAAATATTTCTGGACGCCTGGAATAATCGCGAAACAAGGCCGCTCCACCCGGTGTGGATTCTGGCGGGGCCGAAAGGGATAGGCAAGGCGACCTTGGCTCATAGAATAGCGAAATTCGTATTCGCCAATTCATCGGCTGCGGGCGGACTTTTCGGGCCGGCTCCGGCCGCGGCTTCGCTTGACCTTTCGCCGGACTCGATCGAATTCCAAAGATACATCGACGGCGGCTACCCGGACCTAAGCATAATTTCGCTTGAAACCGATCCCGAGGAAAAAACGGAAATCTCGGTGGATTTCGTGCGAAGAATGATAGACTCGATGCGCGTGTCGGCGTCGGACGATTCATGGCGCGTTGTGATCATAGATTCGATTGACGACATGAATAGGAACGCGGCGAACTCTCTGCTGAAAATTCTGGAAGAGCCTCCGGCGAAAACGCTGTTTCTAATCGTCGCGCATAAACTGGCAAGCGTGCTTCCGACTATCCGTTCGCGTTCGCAAGTTCTGAAAATGCGCGTGCTTGATGAATCTGATGTGCGAAAAATCCTGTTCGAAGCGGCGGGCGTGGAAGCTGATATGGAAAAACTTGGCAGGGCTGCGAAACTAAGCGACGGCTCGGTGGCAAGGGCGCTGTCTTTGTTTTTCGGCGGCGGATCCGCGCCCGATCTGTTCGAAGTGGCCGATATCGTGACGAATCCCGAAGCCAAAGCGTCAAAACTTGTCGAGGTCGCGAAATCCCTGGCAACATCGGACGAAACTTTGAACGTTCTGCTGGACGTGATCCATTATCTTGCGGCGAAAAATCCTATCATGGCCGAACTTTATTCCGAAGCGGCGAAAGAATTCAAAACTGCCGACGCGCTTAATCTGGACTTCGAAGCGGTGGCGTTCAAAACAATAAGGGATATGCGGAAATGCTTGTCGATACCCACTGCCATCTAAGAATGCTTCCCGAACAAGACGACGTTGCGGCGCTTGTCGAATCCGCTGGCCGGGCGGGCGTCGGCGCGCTGATCTATTCCGCCGCCAGTGTCGAAGAAATGGCCGACGTGCTTGCGACGGTTGAAAAATTCGATAATGTCTTCGGAACTTTGGGCGTCCAGCCCGAACACGCGAATGAAAAAAATGTCATCTCCGACTTGATCGGGAATTTAAGCCATACGAAAATCCTAGGCGTGGGCGAAATCGGGCTTGATTATCATTATAATTCCGAAAACAAACCGGCTCAGCGCGACCTGTTCGTGCAGCAGCTTGAAATTGCGAAAACCGCAAACCTTCCGGTCGCGATACACTCGCGCGACGCTGAAGAAGACACATTTGAAATAATGAAAAATTACGACCTTCGCGGGGTCATGCACTGCTTTACAGGCACCTGGGACTTCGCCAAAAAAATGCTGGACCGCGGCTTTTATATTTCCGCATCGGGAATAATTACATTCAAAAATGCCGATGCCGTGCGTGAAACCTTTTCAAAAATTCCATTGGATAGAATAGTTGTTGAAACCGACGCGCCTTACTGCGCTCCGGTTCCGTATCGCGGCAAAACCTGCCAGCCGGCGCACGTGGTCGAAACGGCCAAGTGCGTCGCCGGCCTGCGCGGTGTCACGTTTAAAGAAATGGAAAAAATACTGTTCGAAAATACGATCGCGCTTTATCCTAAAATGAGGTTGGGCGATGGCGCGTGAAATAATAAAAACAGGGCAGGTCGCCGAAAACCGCAAAGCCAGGTTTGAATACTCGATCAACGAAACGATCGAAGCCGGGATCGAGCTGACCGGGGCGGAAGTAAAATCCCTGCGTTACGGCCTGGTGAATATCACGGACGGTTTCGTCCAGAAAAAAGACGGCGACCTGATCCTGGCGAACGTCACGATCCAGCAGCTGCCGACCGCGAATAAATTCGTGGGTTTCCAGGAACGCAGATACCGCAGACTATTGCTTCACAAAGCGCAGATAAAAAAACTAAGCGGTCAGCTGACCGAAAAAGGCGCTACGATAGCGCCGCTGAAATTTTATTTCAACAGTCGCGGAATAATGAAAGTTCTGCTTGGAATCGGATTCGGAAAGAACAAAACGGACAAGCGCGAAAGCATAAAGAAACGCGAATGGAACAGAACCAAGGCCCGCCTCATTCGACATAGGAGATAAAAATGAAAATCGCGACATTCAACATAAACTCGGTCCGGGCGCACGCCGAAAATTTTATGAACTGGCTTAAAGACGCGGACCCGGACGTTGTGCTGCTTCAGGAAACGAAAGTGGTGGATAATCAATTTCCGCATATTCTGTTTGAACATCTGGGATACAACATAAAAACCCTTGGCCAAAAATCTTATAATGGCGTGGCGGTGATGTCCAAACATTCGATCGAGGACGTAACGCTTGGCCTGCCGACCATGCCTCATGATCCGAACGCGCGCATGATTGAATTTATATTGGACGGCAGGATTAGAATCATCAACGCCTATATGCCGAACGGAGAATCCGAGATCAGTCCGAAATTCCCATACAAGATCGATTGGATGAAACACTTCACGAAACACATCGCGCAATACCTCAAGGACGAGCTTCCAACAATAATCGGCGGCGACCTGAACGTTGCGATCCAAGACATCGACGTCTGGAACCCGGTGCAATACAAGGGTTCAAGCATATCGGCTCCTGCCGCGCGCGCGATAATGCAGGAATGGCTTGACGCGGGCTGGACCGATACCTGGCGCGAACTTCACGGGCCGGACAAAATCGGATATACATGGATAGGCTATCGCGGCGGAAGTCTGGAAAAGGATCGCGGCCTTAGGCTGGATTATTTTCTGCTGAACAAAGCGGCCGCGCACATGGCGAAAAATATCGAAATAGATATGAATCCGCGCCGCGCGCCGAACTCGTCGGACCACGCCCCTTTAATACTCACGCTTGGGAAATAGCACTACGGGTTCCTTGGTCTCGAACGACTTTATGATTTTTTCCGCAGTGTCGGGCATAATGGGCCGGGCGGCCTCGGCCAAATATTTAATTCCCTGACCCAGCACGTTCAACACCTGCATCAGCTCGTCTAGCTTGGTCTCGTCTTTCGCCAAAGCCCAAGGCTTTGCGGCGTCTATGTATCCGTTCATCTCGGAACTAAGCCGCAATATGTCCGTTGCAAGCGTTTGAATATCGGACAAATCGCGTATATCTCCGACCCTTCCGACGATCCTATGCAGCCCAAGCAGAATCTTTTTGTTTTCTTCCGATTGCGGCGCGTCTGGTATCTCGGCGTTGTTGTATTTTTCCAACATCTTGAAAGTGCGCAGATACAGGTTGCCAAAGTTGTTCGCCAACACGCTATAGCTGGACGCAAGCAAGTCTTTCGTGATCAGCGAATCTTTGGCGATCGCGGCGTTATGCGCGAAATAGAATCTCAGCGCGTCCGTTCCGAATTCGGCGATCGTTTCGAACGGATCAATTACGTTGCCGATGCTTTTTGACATCTTTACATGACCTTCTCCAAGAAAGAATCCGTGAATGAAAGTCCGGCTCGCCGGAGGCAGCCCGAACGAACGCAGCATTATGGGCCAGAAAATGCAATGAGGTTTGATTATGTCCTTGCCGATTACGTGTACGGAATTTGCCCAATAACTGTCGAAGTCCGCGCCTAAAATTTTCAGCGAAGTCACATAGTTTATCAGCGCGTCGTACCAGACATAAACGACCTGCTCGGAATCAAAGGGGAATTCGACGCCGCAAGAAACGCGGCTCTTGGGGCGCGATATGGAAAGATCCTCCAGCGGCTCGGCCAACATGTTCAACACTTCGGTCTTATAGCTTTCCGGCTGAATCCATTCGGGGTTGTCTTCGATGTATTTCAGCAGCCACTGGCGGTGCGGTTCCAAAGGCAGGAAATAATTTTCCTCCTCCATCTCGACGGGGGCCTTTTGGTGGTCTGTGCAGAACCCGCGCTGATCCAAGTCGGATTCTTTCTTAAACTGCTCGCACCCGACGCAATAAAGCCCCTTGTATTTTTTCTTGACCAATATGCCTTTTTCATGCGCGCTGCTCAGCCATTCGTGAACGACTTTTTTGTGTTCCTCCATGCTTGTGCGAATGAAGAAATCCGGACTCGCGTTCAGCAGGTCGGCAAGCTCGCGAAATCTTGCGCTCTGCCTATCTGCGAATTCCTCGAAAGACAATCCTGCGGCTTCGGCGGCCTCCTGCATCTTTTGTCCGTGCTCGTCCGTGCCTGTTGTGAAAATCACTTCGTCGTTGCGCGCCTTCCACGCCCTGCGCAATATGTCGCACATGACGGTTGTGTACGCGTGCCCGATGTGCGGATCTCCGTTTGGATAATAAATTGGTGTTGTAATGTATTTTTTCATTTACACTTTTATAATTTATTTGGTGGAGCCGAACGGAGTCGAACCGTCGACCTCTACGATGCGAACGTAGCGCTCTACCAGCTGAGCTACGACCCCACAATGAACCGAACTATACTTCGATAAATTTCCCTTGTCAACCCCCTAAAAGAGGGTTAACATCACCAAAATAACCTCTAAACAAAACCTGATGTAAAATGTTTGAAGATCTGTTTAAGTTTCCCGAAAAAGACGATTCCGAAAATCAAGAACTTCTTGACTCCTTGTTCGAACCCGGACAGGAAACAAGCGGAGATATTGCAGAGGCGTGCAAAGATTGCGATTGCGGAAACAGTGTTGAATGCGAACAGCGCTTTCTTCTTGGTGCTTGTGACGCGCACTGGCTTGTTAATTTCCAGCAACAGCTTAAACAAATCACCCAGTAATCCTACTTGACAAAATACTCGCACAGACCGTATCATGTTGTATGAGCGACTCAACGGAACCGATAGTGCTTTTACTGCGGTTCTCTCTTTTGCTGGACAAACAATTATTCAAGCTTAGAAAACATCCCAAGCTTAGGGACTTCTATAAGGACATAATGAATATGCAAAGTTGCCTGGCTGATATACAATCAAGTCTGCCATACTGCAACGAGGAACACGCAAGCCAAATTCTAAAAGAAATGAAAACTGCGGCGGATGCCCTCGAGAATGCAACTCGTGAAAAAACTGAAAAACCCGCCGAACCCAAGCCCGAACCTGTCCTCGTTACAGCTTCCAAAAAACCGACCTCGATGGCTGGCTTGACCGACGACGAATGGGCAAGGCGGATCGATTTTTATTCGAATCAAAAAAACCGCGCCTCGTGGTAAAAAAAAGCTGTCGCCGCGGAAACGCGGCGACTCATTACTTTTACCATTTACCTTCTTTCTTACTTAGCCTCGAAGTCCGCGTCAATGGTGCCGTCGTCGTTCTTTTTAGGCTCGTCGCCGGACGGTTGCGCACCGCCGCTTTCGGCCTGCGCCTGCTTGTAAATTATCTCGCCAAGCTTCATGGCCTTTTGCGAAAGCTCGTCCGTTTTGGACTTCAAGCCCTCCGCGGTCGCGTCCGACTTGTCCATCTCGGCCTTTAATTCGGCCATGGCGTCATCGACTCCCTTGCGGGTATCTGCGTCCAACTTTTCGCCGTGCTCTTTCAAAGCCTTTTCGGTCGAATGATACAATCCTTCGGCGGCGTTCTTAGCGTCGGCCAAAGCGCGCTTCTGTTTATCGGCCTCGGCGTTCGCTTCGGCGTCTTTGACCATTCGCTGAATATCGTCTTCGGAAAGTCCGCCGTCGGACTTTATGGAAATCATCTGTTCCTTTCCGGTGCCTTTGTCTTTTGCAGACACGTGAACTATGCCGTTTGCGTCTATGTCGAACGACACTTCGATCTGCGGCATTCCGCGCATGGCTGGGGCGATGCCCTCTAAATTAAACTGGCCAAGAAGTTTGTTGTCGTTGGCCATTTCTCGCTCGCCTTGAAATACGCGGATCGTGACGGCGGTCTGATTATCTTCGGCGGTTGAAAATGTCTGCGACTTTTTCGTGGGTATTGTGGTGTTGCGGTCGATAAGGCGCGTGAACACTCCGCCCATGGTCTCTATTCCCAAAGACAACGGAGTAACGTCAAGCAGCAACACGTCTTTGACATCGCCCTTCAAAACTCCGCCCTGAACTGCGGCACCCATGCAGACGACTTCGTCCGGGTTGACTCCCTTGTGCGCTTCCTTGCCGAAAAATTCTTTGACCGCCTGCTGAACTTTTGGCATGCGCGTCTGTCCTCCGACCAATATGACTTCGGATATTTGCGACTTGCTAAGTCCCGCGTCTTTAAGCGCTTTTTCACATGGTTTGATCGACCGCGCGATCAGGTCTTCTACCAAGGATTCCAACTTGGCGCGCGTCAGCTTCAGCATAAAGTGCTTTGGGCCGGACGCATCGGCGGTGATATAGGGCAGGTTGATATCGGCCTCCAAAGTCGAAGACAACTCGATCTTCGCCTTTTCGGAAGCCTCTTTCAAACGCTGCAGCGCCAACTTGTCGTTGCGAAGATCTATACCGTTGGCCTTTTTGAATTCTTCCAGCAGATATTCCATGATGCGCTTATCGAAATCTCCTCCTCCCAAAGCGGTGTCCCCGTTTGTGGATTTGACTTCGAACACGCCGTCGATTATTTCTAAGATTGACACGTCGAAGGTTCCTCCGCCAAGGTCGTACACGGCGATTATTCCGTCTTTCTTTTTATCAAGCCCATAGGCAAGTGCGGCGGCGGTCGGTTCGTTGACTATTCGCAGCACGTTTAGTCCTGCGATTCGTCCGGCGTCTTTTGTGGCCTGGCGTTGCGAATCGTTGAAGTAAGCTGGAACGGTGATGACCGCGTCGGAAATTTTTTCTCCGAAATAATTTTCTGCGTCCTTTTTAAGCTTGCCAAGTATCATTGCGGCGATCTGCGAAGGCGCGTACTTTTTGCCCTTGATTTCGACCCACGCGTCGCCGTTTTCTCCGGCGACTATTTTGTATGGCGACAGCTTTTCGAATTCTTTGATTTCGGGCGAATCGAATCTCATTCCCATAAGGCGTTTGACTTCGAATACGGTGTTTGTTGGATTTGTGACGGCCTGGTTTTTTGCGGTGGTTCCGACGAACTGCTCGTCGCTATCGCTTGCGAATGCTACGACGGACGGAGTAGTGCGCTGTCCTTCTGCGTTTTCGATTATCTTTGGTTCGTTTCCGTCCATGAACGCCATGCATGAATTTGTGGTTCCTAGGTCTATACCTAATACTTTCGCCATATTTATAACTCCTTATGTTTCAAAGTAAATAGTGAGTCCGCGCCTGTTTTCAAGACCCCTATCCAAATTTTTATTCCTAATCCTCCGTCCCTCCTCCTCTGTCACCCCCGGTGGTTCGCGCCGTAGTTCGCAAGAACGAAGGCGGATGACCGGGGATCTTAAATTATACCAATCCGTCTTCCTTTTATTTATTGAATCTATCCCTCTACTGATGTATAATAGCTTCAGCGTGGGCGAGTTGCCCGCGCCGGGGCAGTAAACCTCATTATCACCAAGTATCCAACCTTGCGGTTGGAGGCTAGCGAATATATTGAATAAGCTAGGCTATACTTGGTGTAGTTTACTCCTCCAACCACTTGATTTTTCAAGTGGTTTTTTCACAAGCAGGAGAAACCGAATGACTCATGAAGAAACCTGGAGAATAATGGAAATCATAGCGGAGAGAAACGGCAAGACTTTAAGCGGCCTTTCGAAAATGTCCGGTCTTGATGCGACTACGTTCAACCCAAGCAAAAGAATTACAAGGCACAAAAAGCCCAGGTGGCCTACTATAAGGACCGTTTACAAGATACTTCAAGCTACCAATACGGACCTTGATGAATTTGCGGAAATATGGCGCATAGCCCGAAGGGAATTGAATAAAGCAGAAAAATAATGTCGCGCCTTTCGACGCGACTCAACCCATCTTATTTTTACCATTTACCTTTTACTCTATACAGCAATCCACAGCCTTTTTCACCCATGCGCCAAGTTTGCCTACGACCGACTTTGATCCTGCGTCGGCCACGACCGCCGGTTTAGAGCTTGCCGTTGTTTTTGCCGCAGCCTCGGGCTTTCCGGCTCCGCCGCTGTCGGCGTCGCAGGCGCATCCGATCGTATCGGAAATGACTTTGACTTCTTCGGATATTGTGTTGGTCGCATGCTTGACGCCGTCAAGGTCTATCAAGTCCATATTGACGCCCCAGAACAGCGAATACAATTCGTACGCCTTGTTGAACATACTATAAGCGTCTTCCTTGTTTCCTCGTCCCAATGCTTTTGTTCCGACTTCCATCAGCCTCATGCTTGCGGCCAGCAGGTGCTTGGATATGCACCATACTTCACCGTTGTCTCCGCCGGATTTTTTTACGATGCGATCCATAAGATCTTTTCGCATCTCTCGCACGACGTTTATAAGGTCGTAAAATCCTGTCTTTCCTGTCTTTCCTCCGCTAAAGAAGAAATGTTCCTCAAGCGATGTCAGATTCATAAGCGCGATAGACAGGTCCTGGTCCGAAGACAGGTCAAGCGGGTTCGCCTTTTTAGCATCGTCCATTTGGGCGATCATCTCGTCCAAAGTTAGTTTTTTTGCGGTTGCTTTTTTCACCATTTATCTACCTCGTTATAAGCCAGTATACGAATGTCGCCAGCCCAAGCACTACCAAAGGCACGACGATCTTCTGGAACGGGAACAGCGCGTGTCCTCCGTTGTTTCTTTTTGTCCTGAAATACCAAAGTTTTGTCAGCCAGAATAAAACGCTTCCCGTTACTACTCCGACTACAAGCTTGTCTATTCCGATTATTGTGTTGCCCCACTGGTGGAATCCCGGAGTAAGGAATATAATGGACAATATGAACGCATAAGGGAATACCAAAGCCAACACATACATCCATGGATTCTGTATATTGCGGCGCTTCATTTTTACGGCGATCCACATTGAAATTGAAAGTATGAACGCTCCGACCCAAAGTCCGGTCATCATGTCGTCTATGCCGTACTGCCGCGCAAGATACAATCCGCCGGCCATGGTTGCGGTGCAAAGCGGACATACGGCCAAAGCGGGTCCCGTGGCCAAAATTCCGAACAACGCCAATAATAGTTTTCTCATTTCCTTCTTCCTTTGCAACCCGACTATAACAATTTGACCCATTTGTGTCAAACTACAATTTCTGCGCTTTTTCGATCCAATCTGAATCGGGGAAATTTACCCTCAACAATTCCTGCTGAACGCGGACCTGGCTTTCCATGCCCAAAGCGGCGTACGCCGCGGCCAATCGGTACAGCGCCTCGGGAACCATGGCGGTGTCCTGGAAAGTCAAAACCAAAACGTTCAATCTTGTTATGGACGAAGTCCAATTCTGCTCGCGCTGGTCCTGTCTTGCCAGGAACATTAATTTTCCGGCCAAATACCCGCGAAGAATCATGACCTTGTTCTTTGCGTTCTCGGCATACTCGGAATCTGGGAACCGTTCGATCAAAAGATTGAACGCGGCCAAAGCGTCCCGTGTCATCGAAGCGTCGCGCTGAACGTCCGACGCCTGGGCCATAAAGCTCATGCCGCGAAGATATATCATGTAATCGGCGTGGCGGTGTCCGGGAAAGAACCGCAAAAACCGATCGATATTCGCCAACGCGGAAGCGAAGTTGCCGTCCATATAATAGGAATACGCGGCCAGAACCAGCGAATCGGCGACCAAAGGGCTTGCCGGGTGATACTTGTCCAAGTCCTCGAACCGCGTGCCTGCCGCGGCCCAGCGTTTGCGGGTCATTTTTTCATGGGCTTCTGTATATATTTCGACATCGGTTGATTCGTCGATCTTGGCGCCGCCGCATCCGGCTGCGGCGAACAAAGCCAATAAGATTAAAAGTCGTTTCATCATTTGATTTTTCCAAATAAGTGTTGTATGTTAGGGGAAATCATGAGCATACGCAAACACTTTTTATCGGTAAGCGCCTGGACCTCGGCAAGCCGCGTCCTGGGCTTTATCCGCGACGTCATCATAGCGTCGCTACTCGGAGCGGGCCGCGGCGCGGACATATTCTTCGCGGCGTTCAAACTTCCGAATATGTTCCGCAGCATCTTCGGCGAGGGGGCCCTGCACGCGTCCTTCGTCCCCATGTTTGTCGAATCCAAAAACAAGGAAAATTTCGCGAACCAAGCCTTCAGCTGGCTGCTTGTCGTTACTCTGGGAATCACGATAATCGGTGTGATCGCGATGCCTCTTATAATGTTACTGCTTGCGCCGGGCTTTGCGGCCCAGCCTGGAAAACTTGCGGAAGCGATCCACATAGCTCGGATAATGTTCCCATATATGCTGCTGATCTGCGTCGCGGGATTTATGGCCGGAATACTGAACGCGGCGAACAGGTTTGCGCTTGCGGCCGCAATGCCGGCCATGCTGAATATATTCTTAATAAGCGGAGCATTGATTGCCGTAAAAATGAATTGGAACATAGCGGTCGGTCTTTCGGTGGCGGTGCTGTTGTCCGGGCTGGTCCAAGTCTGGATACTTTGGTCTCGCATACGTAAAAAGCAGTTCGGCCTGCGCCTGGTGCGGCTGAAAAGATCGCCCGACATGAAAACGCTTTTCAAACGCATGGTGCCGGGCATAGTAGGCTCGGGCGCGTACCACATAAACATAATGGTCGGCACGATCCTGGCAAGCCTTACGCCCGGCGCGGTTTCATGGCTTTACTATGCGGACCGCCTTGTGCAGTTGCCTTTTGCAATAGTTGGGATCGCGATGGGAACGGTGCTTTTGACCTCGATATCCAAAGCCTTTGCGGACAAGAATACCGAACTGGCCCATATCCAGCAGAACCGCGCGATCACCCATATACTGTTCTGGACGCTTCCGGCTTTCGCCGGGCTTGCTGCGCTGGCCGAACCGATAGTTAGGATTTTATTTCAACGCGGAGCATTTACCAATTTCGACACAATGCAAACATCAAACGCAATAATGATACTTGCCTGCGCGCTGCCTGCGATGAACCTTGAACAAGTGTTCGAGAAAACCATATACGCGTCCAAAGACACCAAAACTCCGGTAAAAATAAGCATGATCGGAATAACGCTTAGCGTCGCGGCGGCCTTGCTGCTTTTTCCATTCATGGGCTTCTTGTCGATAGTCCTGGGCGTCGCGCTGTCGGCCTGGTTTAAAATGTCCGTCATGGCGCGCGTCGCGTACAAACGCGGCCTGTTCAAGCTGACGCCCAATACATTACTTATAAGCGCGGTCTTCGCGGCGGCTTCGGTCCTTATGTTCTCCGGCCTCAAATTCGTGGAAATAAGCAGCCTGTTCGACCTTATAATCGCTATGACGATCGCGGGCGGCGGTTATCTCGGCCTAATGAGATTGTTCTTGATAAAATTACCTAAACAAGGTAGAAATGTTAAATGAAGAAATTCCTAATCGCCTTATTTGCGTTTGCCCTGATCTCTCCCTCGTTCGCCGAAGATGAAGCGGCCCAAGAAATGGAATACGGTGCCGACGCCGCGCTGGTAAGCACCCAGGTTCAGGCGGCCGCTAACGCCGCAAGAATGGAATATATCAAAGCCGACGACCAACCGGGCGATGAAACCGACGACCAAGCCGATAAAAAAGACTTCATCATGGAAATAAACGACATACTGGACCAAAAGGAAGACGCCCAGCGCCGCAAAGAAAAACTTCCGCACGGCCTACAGTTCGGAGCGGGCGTCACAGTAATGCCCGGCCACAACTGGTTCATAGGCTACGCGAATAAGAACCATAGGAACTTTTGGCTTAAACGCCTGGGCGTGCGCCTGGACATGACCACGCCGATGAGACTGAACGCCAAAGCGACGGTCAAGGACGTTTACGAAAACGGCGACCTGATCGGCTACGAGATCAATCCCGAGTTCAACCTTTGGTTCAAAAAATTCAAATACACGGACTTTACGGACGACAAGCTTGAAATAGACGTGGTGGAACTTGACGACAGGCCGCTAAGCTTCGACGACGCCCATGTAAGATTTAATTTCAGACATAGGAATATCGGCGCGCTGGCGGATTTTTATCCGTTTGGAAACACTTGGTTTCTGGGCGGCCTCAGAGTGTCGGGCGGTTACTACGCGGGATCGTTGCGTTCGGAGCTGCACGCAAACTTTCCGAATCACACGCCCGCGGACGGATTTATCCAAACGCTTAATAACAACGACGAACTGAAATTTAGAATCCGCGGAGGCTCAAGATTCGGGGCGAACATAGACTGGAAATACCGCGGTCCGTACGTTGGACTTGGATTCGATCTGGGGCTTTTGCTTGGCGCGAAAATCTACATGGACGCCGGCGCGGTCTATACCAAACCGCTGAAACTGACCGAAAGAAACTTCAATGACAACAATATGGCGTTTGAAGCTTGCTATTCCTACGACGGCGCGCCTTGTGCATGGTTGCCTCTGCTCGAGGGTATGAATCCGCCCGAAGTGGATAGAATAATCAGGGAAATTATAACTCCGGTTCTTGCGGGCCAAATCCAAAGCCAGCTGCCCGCGTTGCCCGGCCTTCCGATCGACGTGAACCTGATAACGAACGACCTTGTGAACTTCATGCTTACCGGTTCCGAAGCGGGATGGATGGCCGGAATATTGGGTGGCAACCAGGATATATGGGACGCGATCGTGGCTGTCCGCGATGAATATATAGGCAATGGATTTCAGGATGAAATAGACAATATCTGGGGCGATTACCAACAGCAAAAGATTGACGCGATCAACGACGCGAACAAAGCGATAAGCGACTGCGGAAGCGGCTGCCGCTTTATGCCGATGGTAAGACTTGGGTTTATGTTCCGCTTCTAAAAATAAATAAAAAGTGTAAATTATGACCATGAAAAAACAAATCATCCTAACGGGAGTCCAGGCGACGGGAACGCCGCACATCGGGAATTACGTCGGCGCGATGAGGCCGATGGTAGAATTCTCGAAAAGCAACGACACAATCGCATTCATCGCGGATTTGCACGCGTTGAATGACGTTCGCGACCCCAAGGCAATCAAGCAATCGACGATAAACTGCGCGGCGACTTACATCGCGCTTGGCCTTGATCTGAACCGCACTATGCTGTTCCGTCAATCGGACGTTCCCGAAGTTCTTCAGTTGTCCAGCCTTCTTATGAACGTTACGCCCAAGGGCATGATGAACCGGGCGCACGCGTACAAGGCCGTGACGGATAAAAACGAAGCCGAGGGCAAAGACAAGGACGTCGACGTCAACATGGGTCTTTATACTTACCCGATACTTATGGCGGCGGATATTTTGATCTATAATTCGACCTTGGTGCCGGTGGGCGCTGATCAAAAGCAGCATATAGAATTCGCTCGCGACATAGCGGGCAGCTTTAATTCGATCTATGGAAATATATTTACCGTGCCGGAAGGTTATATAAAGGAAGCCGCCGGCCTGCTGCCGGGACTTGACGGCAGAAAGATGAGCAAGTCTTACGGCAATTCCATACAGCTTTTCGCGCCGGAATCGGAATTGAAAAAACGCGTGATGCAAATAGTGACGGACAGCAAACTTCCGGCGGAACCGAAAGATCCTGATTCGTCGATAATTTTTCAAATCTATTCGCAATTCGCGACCGATTCGGAAATATCTGAACTTCGCAAACGCTTTACCGACGGCGGCATGGGTTACGGCGACGCCAAGAACCTGCTGTTTGAAAAACTGAATTCGACGCTGGCCGGGCCGCGTGAAAAATACCTTGGCCTGCTGGCGAATCCCGAACAGGTCGAAGATATACTGAAATCCGGCGCCGCCAAAGCGCGGCCCCTAGCGCAGGAAACGCTTGCCCGCGTCAAACGCGCTATGCTTGGATAATTTACTTTTTAATCACTATCGCCGCAACGGGGCAGGTGGGCGCGCAAACTCCGCAGCTGACGCATTTGTTCTGATCTATTTCGAACGTTCCGTCGGGTTTTTTTACGATCGCCTGAAAAGGGCACATCGGCAGGCAGGTCGCGCACTTTACGCAAACATCTTTCTTTATTTCATAAGCCATAATTTTTTACCTCTTAATTCCTGCTCATGGACATAAGGCTAAGCAGATACTGGAACATAGCGATAAAGCTTATGTACATGTGCAAAGCGCCCATGATTACGAATCGGTCGGCGTCATCGGCGGACAATCCGTTTGTGGCGAATATGCGCTTTAAGAATTGAATGTCGTAAGCGGTGAACAAAGCGAACACCAAAACTCCGATCGCGCAGATTACCATGGCGAACGTCTGTCCGAACGGCCAAATCATGCTTGAAATCCCGACCAATATAAGACCGATCATTCCGGCCAAAAGGAACACTCGCAGGAAAGACAAGTCGCGGCTGGTGCGGAACCCGAACATGGCCATGCTTGCCAGCATCAAAGCGGCCAGCAGGAACGCGCGGAATATCAGCATGGGATCGATCCTAAGCGCGACCGTTATCAGCGGCATCATGACTATGCCCATAAGGACCGAGTATAAAAACAGCATCGCCAACGACGCGCCCTTGGACATGCTGAATATTCGTGCCTGAGTGAATATGACAAGCCCCAATCCGCCGAACAAAAGAATATAATACAATGTCGAAAATCCCGTGCCGGCCGAATTTATAATCAAAGGCCATACGACGTTGGCAAGGCTTGTCAGCGACAAGTAAACGGTAAGGGCGGTTACGCCGACTGCCGCTCCCATCATAAGGAATACTTTTTTGAAATATCCTGACAAGCTTGGTGCGGCGGCATTTGTTTTAACGATTTTTCTTGGCATGATTTTTTCCTTTGATTACACAACCGTTATTCTTATATAATGAACGTAAATAATCAAGGGAATAAAAAATGGCGATACATATAGATCCTGTTTCTCCTGTTGCGTTCAGCGTGTTCGGCCTGGACATAAGATGGTACGCGCTTGCGTACATAGTGTCGTTTTTGCTGGGATTTTACCTTATGCGCAGACTGGGCGACAAATACCGAGAGCTGGGCGCGATAAATGACAGGAAAAAATTCTGGGACGACATTATGGCCTACGGTATCATAGGAACGATCCTCGGCGGCAGACTTGGTTACGTTATATTCTATAATCCTTTATACTTCGCGCAGAACCCGCTTGAAATATTTGCTCTTTGGCACGGAGGGATGTCCTTCCACGGCGGCCTGCTGGGAGTGATACTGGCGGCGTACGTCTTCGCGCGCGTGAAAAAAGTCTCGTTCCTAAAGCTGATGGACCTTGCGGCTGTTGTCGCTCCGATTGGGCTTTTTTTGGGAAGAATAGCGAACTTTATAAATATGGAAGTCATGGGCCGCATGACCGAAAACAAAATAGGGGTGGTGTTTAATGATACGGGCCAAATGGTGCCGCGCCACGCAAGCCAGCTGTACGAAGCCGTATCCGAAGGCCTGATCCTTTTCATAATCATGTGGTTTATGTACAGAAATAAGTGGTGTCGCGCGCGGGCAGGGCTGATCGGCGCAAGCTTCCTGATATTCTACGCGATATTCAGAATCTTCTGCGAACAATTCCGCGAACCCGACGCCCACATAGGATTTTTGACAAGCTGGGGTTTGACTATGGGCCAACTTTTGTCAATAAGCATGATCCTTGTCGGCGCAATCGCCATCATTCGCTCTCTTCGTCGCGCCTAACCGCGCCATAGTCAGTAAAGACAAAGGCGGATTGACAAACCCATTTGCTATATTCTATAATCCTCCGGTCTAGCTGAAAAGCAAAAAAAAGGATTTATAAACATGAATATGTTTAAACTATACGAAAGCGCCGCAAACGCTGCGCCGAACAATATTTTCATTGCCCGCGAAGGCATAACCTACGCGGACTTTTTGGAACAAATCAAAGCCCGCGCCGTCTCCCTGCAAAGGCTTGGCATAAAGCAGGGTGACAACGTCGGCGTCCTGTCGCATAATATCAAAGAGTTCCCGCAGACGCTGTTCGCGCTCTGGGGTCTTGGCGCGCGTGCGCTCCTCATGGACACGAACCTAACAAGGTTCGAGTACGAGAATATGCTGAACCTCTCCGACACCAAGTTTGTGGTTTGTGAAAAGCAGTACATATTCAATTCGGACAAGGTGTCCTTTTACGACATAAAGATTCCCGAAGTCGTAAATAGGGAAAGCTACGAATTTATCCCGGCCGAAGTAAAACCGGAAGACATTGCGACCCTTTCCTTCACAAGCGGTTCGACCGGCGTGCCGAAAATCGTGCCTCTCACCCATTATAATTTGGTTGAAATGGCCAACTCGATTGAAGACATGCGTGCTTTTGTAAACAACGGTGATATGTTCTACGGCTTTTTGCCAATGTACCACGTTTACGGCTTTGCGGTGGAATTGCTTGCGGCGCTGCATTTTCAATGCTCGATTCTGCTTCAGCCGACACTGAACCCCAAGGAAATCGCCTACGACCTTGAAACCTTCAAACCTCACGTGATCCCGGCGGTGCCGCGCCTGTTCGAAGTCTTTCGCAACAAGATCATAGACAGCTTCAAAGCCAAGCGTATGTGGTGGTTCGCAAGCTTTGTGCTCCGCAATCAAAAGTTGCTCAACGCGATTCGTCTTGGTGGCCTTGTCCGTACGATCCAGCGTCCGGTCCAGCAAAAGTTCGGCGGCCGCGTGAAACTTCTGATCGCGGGCGGGGCGGCCACCAAGCCCGAGGTCGAAAATTTCTACCAACGCTTCGGATTCAGCTTTATACAAGGCTACGGATTGACGGAAACGGTGGGCCCGATCTGCATAAGCATCCCAAGCCCGAAACGTTTGCCTTTCGCGATCGGAAGCACTCTCAGGAATAACGAATTCGAAATCCGCGACCAGAACGAAGACGGGGTGGGATTGCTATGGGTGCGCGGCCGTTCGGTGTTTGGCGGATACCTGAACAACGAAGCCGCGAACAAGGAGGTCTTCGACGACAAGGGCTTCTTCAACACGGGCGACCTGGTGACCCTGGATAAAAATGGCGAGCTGCACTTCCACGGAAGACAAAAACTAGTGATCGTCCTGGACAGTGGCAAGAACGTATATCCTGATGAACTGGAAGGCTTGTTCATGCAGATGCCCGGCGTTAAAAACGTCGCCGTGTTCGAGCATAAGATCAAGGACAAAACGGTAGTCTACGGAGTGTTCCAAGTAACGGACGACGTTACGCTGGAAACCTTGGCCAAGGGAATACAGAAACAAAACTCGAAAGTCGCGTCGTACAAGTGGTGCACCCACTTCGCTATGACGGAAGACGATCTTCCGTTGACTTCGACGACCAAGGTCAAGCACCACGAGGTTAAAAAACGCCTCGACGAAGGCCAATACCCCGTCCGAAAAGAGTAAAAAATAATTGTCACCCCCGGTCAAGCCGGGGGTCTCGGCAAAAAAGGAGCCATCATGATCGAACGTACATTGGTGATACTTAAGCCCGACGCGGTGCGGCGCAAACTCTGTGGAAAAGTTATAGGGACGTTCGAGGATGCCGATCTGGATATACTCGCGGCGAAACTGTTCACGCCCTCAAGCCAGCTTTTGGATAAACATTATTCGAACAATCCGGCCTACGTGGAATCCTTGGGACATAAAGCGCTGAACAGCGCCAAGGATCAGGGCGCGGACATAAAGCAAGGTTTTGGCACCGACAACGCGCTGGAAATAGGCGTCGCCGTGCGTAAAAGACTTCTTGATTATATGTCCGGGCCGGTCATGGCTATGGTGCTGCAAGGCAACGACGCGATTAGGATCGTAAGAAAACTTTGCGGCACGACTAATCCTGCGGACGCGGACCCGTCGACGATCAGGGGAAAATTCTGCAACGACTCGCTAAACTTTTCTGCGTTTGAAAAACGTGCGGTGCGCAACCTGATGCACGCGTCGGGAAACGCCGAAGAAGCGGCGGCCGAAATCGAACTCTGGTTTGGAAAAATATGAGATCCGTCGGGCTCCGCCCGACTCGTCACTTTTACCTTCTACCTTTTTACTTCAATCCCTTCTCTTTCATCATTCCTCGAACGTGCAAAAATATCGCCGCGTCCGAATCCATTTTTTCTTCCAAAATTTTGATGAAGGCCCCTCTGTCCTGTATTCCAAATTCGACGGGTATATCCACGTTTCCGCCATTTCTCAAATCTTTAATTTTCTTTTCAATTTCGACTATCCTAAACGACAAAGCTCTTGAATAGTTCCGAAGCGCCTCACCGGTCGTCAAACGACCGCCGTCGGCTATGTTTGTCAGCATGCGGTTCTTTCTCTGTATCCGAAATGCTCGGCCAGCCAGTCCCACCGTTTGTAATATCCTTTCGTCATTTCGATAAGGTTTCTAACTGTCATGGTTCCCGTAAGCTCTTTTTCCTCGATATAATCTTCGATTCCCCAAAGGCACGCGCGCGTTATTTGGAACACGCCCTTTGCTTCCTCTACCGAAATCACACTATCCAAAGTCAGTCCTTTCGGCACCTTGCTTAAATCCGGACCCATTCCTCCAAGCTTGTTGTCCAGCGATTCCTGAGCCTCTTTCGGAGTCCTTCCATGAGCGAACTGTCCCTGTCCCTCGACCACCCAAACATCATCGTTTGACGCGCCGATTTTTTTGGTCTTATACAGCATTCCGTTTGCTGATTTCTTTTTATTCACAAGCTTGGTTACTATCCCGTCGGCCAAAACATACCCGCGCGTCAGCATAAGCTTGAATGCTTCATGCTCCCAGTCGTCCGTTCTTGGCGTGACTATATCTTTTGAAAACGATCCTATCTCGATCCTGTCGGCGCGTGCGTCCGCACCCAGGCTTCCAAGCGCAAGCTTGGGAAACGCGCCCCTGAAAATAAATCCTTCGTTGTTGATCTCTCCGCATTTCACCATTTCCGGGAACGCGTTGCTCTCCGCGATGTCGCAGTGGATTTTTCTGCAATAAGCAAGCTTTGGGAAAGCCATGGGCACGAATCGAACTTTCGGTGCGACAATATCGCCTTCTATGGCTCCCAAATTTTTGAAAAGCCCGGGGATCATTTGAAGAGGGGCGTCAATAACAAGATTGCCGTTTATCCGGGTGGTGCTGGTTAAATAGTGCCGATCAAGATCTATATTTGTGACTGTAAGCGTTCCGTCATGTACGAACATTTTTAATAAGCCTTCTTTTTATTTACGGATGCAATGCTACTAAATCCTATGCGGTTTGTCAAGGATTGGCTGTTTGACATACCCCCCCCCACCTGTGATAAAATGCCTAAAATGAAAAAGAAATCATCCCTACGCAGTTTTCTGTTTAATATCTACGGCTACGCGTTTTTCGATAGCCTTGGGTTTATGTATCCCGTCTATATGCTCTTCTTCGCGTCAAGCGGAGTATCGGACACAGGCGCGTCCCTTTTGCTGATCCTTTGGTCGCTGTTTGTGGTTTTTACGCAGATTCCGGTCCTTTTCATCGCGAATAAATTCCCAAGAAAGCCGGTCCTGGTAATATCTCAGTTGCTAAAGCTTTCGTGCTTTTTGGTCTGGGCTGTCTGGCCGACTTTTTGGGGCTTTGCGCTTGGCTTTTTGCTTTGGGGCATCGAATGGGCGATATACAATACGGTGTACGAAGCGATGGTGTACGAAGAACTTCAAGCGCGCCGCCGCAAAGACCTTTATGCGAAAGTCCGCGGTCGCGCCTCGGCTATCAGCAACGCTGCGTACATTATCGGCTGCTCGGGTTCCTTGATGATTCCTCTTGGGTACGAAGTCATCGCCGGCGCGACCTGTATTGCGATGCTTATTGCTACATTGTTCTACGCGAATCTGAAAATCCAAGCCAAAGGCACGACCAAGGCCAAGCCGCAAGTAATGAAATCGCTCAGAATAGCAGGAGCGACCCTAAGGCGCGCACCGTATATTCTGTACCTGATGATTCTGTGCAACGCGGTCTACGCCTTTTCGCAAATAGACGAATACCTTGGTCCGATCGGTGTGGAAATAGGCTTTCGCCCGGAATTGGTTGGCGGCCTTTTCATCGGCGCGCTTTTAATGCGAAGCCTTGGCGGGGCGATGGCGGGCCGATTTGAAAAAATATCGGATAAAAAGCTATTCGCGGGCGTCTCGCTGATAGGAGTGATCATGATATCGCTGTCAGTTGTGTTCACTCTGCCTGGCCTGATATTTTTGGCGGCGTTCTATTATTGCTACTCGATAGTGCAAATACTGATCTACGCAAGATTCCAACACGCGGCTCCGTCAAGCGGCCGCACGGCGTTTTTATCGGTCTACAGCTTCTTTGAACAAGGTACGGTGATACTGTCCTACATGGTCATGATGGCGGGAATCGCGCTAAGCGGCGGATACAGGCTAAGCGTGCTTTTTACCGGGGTGATTTCGATCCTGGTCGGCCTATGGGCCATGGCCTACATTCCGAAAAAGAAGAAACTATACGACCGCCTGACCTCGTTCCGCAGCAGCCGCCACGCCACGTTAAAATAAATATACTTGACAAAACTACGGATAATTATATAATCAGCCTGTAAAACTTACCAAAAGGCCCGGCGATATGATCGCGCAATGTGTTTTTATAGAGTATATGACGTATGATGGCAACGACCAAGCGCTTCAAGAAATTTCCGCCCTACGCGAGCTGTTGCTAAGCTGCAGAAATTTCAACGATCTTCCCCAAGCCGAAATCGAGGCGATAGACAATTTTGTGGATTTTATCTCCGAGGATTACGGCACCGAAGAAAACGATATGCTAAAACTTACCGAACTGCGAGCCAGGCTATCGACCCTAAGACTTACTAACGACTTGAATGAAAAGCAAAGCAAATCGATAAGCGGTTTTCTAAGTGCGTTTGGCGCGCTTGCGGGCTTCGAGTTTGGCAAAGTCTCCTTCGACGCGGACAAGATGGTAAAATTGGGCGATCTGCGAAACGCGTTGTGCGATCTGGTTTGCATCGCCGAATTGCTTGATTCTGAATTCAAGGATTTCATCGGCCGCCTGTGCGAGGACAACAATATACATTACATCTACAACAAACCGGTGCGTAACGTCGCCGCTCAAAGATGCAAACATCTCGAGCCCGACGAAGGCGGGGTCTGCGCCTGTCCTGACAGTCGCACACGCATCTGCGTTGACGTATGCAAACATACCATCCGCTAAAGGATTCCATAATGAAAAAAGAATGCGTTTATATAATTGCCTCCAAAGATGTCGCAGACCAAGCCCATGATCTGTTTATCAAACTGGCCTGCACCGAAGTCGTTGTTAAGTTCGATCTTGTCTTCGTCAATAATCTCAACTGGGTCGAGAAGCACTACGGCAAAGGTGATTCGATCGACATCAGCGGTGCGGACGTTGGCAACATGATAGCGACTCTTGTAGGTGACGTCAAACACAGGGGAATCCTTGTGACCGGCAGCGGAGGAGGGGCGAATATAAGGGCGAACGCCTACGCGAACGTCCGTGCCTACGGCGCGGATTCCGAGGCTCACGCGGTTGACCTCCGCGAAAAGGCGCTGATAAATACTTTGATATGGAACGCTAACTTCACGGAACTGTCCGATTTCATAAAACGTGCGATTGCATTTCTGAAGGCCGAGCCAAGCGAAGAAAGAAAAGCTATGATAGCCGATAAGAACTCGCGCCGTGTCAACTTGTTCGAAAAACTTTACGGCCAAGACGATTTCTTTCCAAAAGTGCGTTCCGAATGGAAAAAATCCCATCTCTCCCGCCGCTAATATAGATAACCTCTATCTATACTACCTCACTATCGCCTTGATATTTATCTTTTTCAACAAGCCGTATGCGTCCTTTCCGCAAATTGTAAAATGACCAAGCTTGCGTCCGACCTTACTTGCGGCTTTATCATAAATATGAACATGCGCGCCCAAATCTACAGCCTTCTCGCGTCCCTCGAAGCCGATAATTTTTCCATTCTCGCATCCGATTATGTTTTTCATTGCTGCGAACGGCGTAGTCATTTCGGTAGATCCAAGCGTCAGACCAAGTATGGCCCTGATATGATTTTCGAACTGACTTGTTACGCACGCGTCCAAAGTTGGGTGCCCGGAATTATGCACGCGCGGAGCCACCTCGTTAACCAAAAGCCTGCCGTCCGCTTCGAACATCTCGGTGCAGAAACTTCCGACGCCGTCAAAACATTCCATAACCTTGCGCGACAGATCGACCGCCTGATCCCATACGCCCTCGCCAAGCCATTCGTTTCCGAACAAGTCGACCTTGCTGTCGTAAATACAAGTTGTGTCCAATATGCTGTTTTTATGAGTATTTTCAGCGACCGGATAAAACACGCAGCTTCCGTCTAATCCTCGGGTTGCCACGACTGAAAGTTCTCTTTTAAACTTGACCAGCTCTTCCGCCATAAGCCTGTCCTCGCCGGCATATCCGCCAAGCTGCTTGAACGCGGTCTCTAAATCCTGCTCGTGCTGGACAAGGAAATTTCCCTTGCCGTCATACCCTCCGAATCGGCTTTTCAACATAAATGGTTTCTTTTCGTAACGACACCAATACGCATTCAGCTCTTCCATGTTTGGTATCGCTACGAATTTTGGAACTTCGATTCCAAATTTTTCCATCGCAAGGTTCTGAGTATACTTGTCCTGTATGATTGCAAGGCTGTCGACGGACGGATAAATCTTGTGTCCCGCCTGTTCAAGTATTCGAAGCAGTGCGACATTTATATGCTCGAATTCATAAGTTATTACATCGCTTGCCTGGGCTAGTCTTAAAAACGCCACGCGATCGTTGAAACTTTTTGCATCTATATAGTGATCGACCCTTTTGGCGCAGGGGCAGTTGGGATCGGGATCAAGTACGGCGACTTTAAGTCCAAGCCGTCTTATGAATTCCAACATCATAAGTCCAAGCTGTCCTCCGCCGATTATTCCAATGGTCTTTACGCCGTTTATCATCTAAATGCCTTTGGTTATTATTCCCAAATGCTAATACTAAAAATTAATTAAGTCAACAATTAATTGGAATTCCCTCGTCCAAAAAAATTGAAAATTTTCTGCATGACGGTCTTATCGACCTTATCGACAGGCGCCGTGACCGCTTCCTGAACTTCGACTTTCGGCTTTGGCGCATAGCGCATGTTACCAGCGTATTTTTTATGAAGAAACACCCGGTTCCCGTCCTTTAACGCATCCAGAATATCGTCATGTTTGGCCAAAGGACTAAGATATGCGCAATCTTGCAAGTTCGAAAAATTCTTCATATTTTCTGGGATGTCTATAAACTTATCGCCTATTACGCCGGGTAGTTCTTTTTTTGCCATTTCGATTTTTTTATTCAAATATTCGTCTGCTTCGGCAAGATTTCCGGAAGTGTAAGGGTGCTTAAATTCTATGCGCCAATTTTTTACGATCACGCCATCGTTGTAAATTTGTTTGAACAGTTTATCAAGATAATCCGTAAGTATTTTATTGTCGGTCAAAATTCGATTTCCAAAACTTAACGCAAAAGTCATGTTCCCGTCGCGCAAATCCCCGCCCGAGTCCAGCAGAGGATGCGCTTCGTCATCTCCATGCCTTTCGTATACGCTTGTTTTCGAGTACGAGTATGATATTGCTTTCCACTTTGCGATCGTCAGATTTTTATTTTCTGATGCGCCTCTTGTATCATAAGCGTAAGGTTCCGTATCTCCTGCCCATTGGCAGAATCCTCCATGAGTGCCATGTATGCCGAACTTAATATCATCCGATTTTATTAACTCTGCACTTGTGGTATCATCGGAACCGCAAATTGATTCCGATGACGGATCAAGAACGTTTTCCGTATTGACCGTCATATCCTCGACTCTCGAAGCCGCCGCCTTAAAATCTTTCTGCTCATCTTCCTCTAATAAAAACCTATTCATCTCGGACTTTTTAACGCGGATAAATTTGGGGCTGCGTACGAACTCTATGCCTGCTGCGGTCAACCTCTTTTCCACATTCTTAATTGCTTCCTCGTATTCATTCTCTATATGAATTCTAAAATAGTCGCTTTCTTTGCCAATGTCCTCAAATGATAAAACATAAGGCACTCCGATCACGTGCTTTTCAATCTTTGTATTTTCCGGTTTAATCTTGTTTGCGATCAAATCGTTTAATATTCCCAGCGCGTTTTCCATAACATTTTTCCTTCTATGCTTGCTTTCTCAAAATTATATCACGTTTTGTCCTTTTGATACATAAAAAATGGCCTTGTTTGCCGAATCCGCCGCAGTAATCCCATCAATCATTTGTGGGGCGGTTTCTATTTTTGAAGTCTTTTTGTTGGTGATTTTTGCTCTGTGCGTTCTGATTTTTTCTTGCGCGCGTTCGATTGCGCCCCAAGCAATTAATCCGGCCGTCAGCATCGCCAATATCGCCATTGCCGTGTGCCCTGTATCCCATTTCATATTTACGCTGCGATTGCCGCCTGTTGTATTGTAATCGTTATAGCTCATCGTTTCGCTCCTTTATCAAGTTATTTCATTGTTTTACTTTATAATCCTACCCCCCCCCGTTGCTTTTTGTCAATCGTTAATTTGTCCTTGACAAAACACTGTATTATCATAAAATAGCGCCTGAACCTAAAACAAGGATTATTGAAATGAACGGTACTATTACCACAATGGAAACGGACAAAGCTATGATTGATTCGACTAAAACCAACGTGCATACCTTGCCATGTCACCCTTCTCTTGTAAAGATCATGACTGATGCCGAAGATAATGACCTGACGGCTCTGCGCGAACTGGTTAGAATTTTATTGAATCACGGAAATAAATTCAACCATTTTATCAGAAGTTTGGTTGGGGCTGGCAATCACGGCGAAGACGTTGAAAAAATGCTAAAATCCATAAAGACGGCCTGTCCCGGTTTTACGGAAGGCTGTTGCACTATGGCTTTGACACAAGTTTCATACTGTTGCGAAGTGGCCAAGATAAAAAGCCAGAACATGATCTAAAAATTATAAGCGACGCCCAGGGCATAGAAATTATAAACGCCGTTCCGGTCGCCCGTGTCGCCGTTTGAAAAGTGCTGCATAACGAACTCGACGTTCCAAGAATCGTTGATTCTGTGCCCTGCGAACATCCTGAAAGGTATAAGAAACTTTGTGTTCAATCGGTCGTTGTATTTTCCCTGCACCGCGACGCCAAGTCCGGCTCCGAAATAAGTCTTCTTCCAATCGAACGGTTGGATCGCGAAATCCTGCGACAGCATGAATATCTCGGCGCTGTAATCTCCCCATTCGCAATCGTAAGGACAATGTCCGAAATAGCTTTCGCGTCCAAAGCCGATTGTCTTTATAAAGCTCATGCTCTGTCTTCCGGGCATGCGGAAGAAACTATTCGGCTGGGAATACGTGAACGAAGCAAGGTAATAAGGAACGGGGCGGTTTATGTATTTTGCCAAAATCAGCTCGCCTGAATCGAATCCCTGGCCAAGCATGAAGTGAACCTGATTTTGCTTGTCGCCAAAAAAAGGATTAAACCCGGACGCCTCGGCCGCTGCCGCCAAGGGCAGGGTGACTATCGCAAAAACCGTCATTATAATTTTCATCATCCCGCATTTTACCCGCACCCATAAAAAAGTCAAGGGCCGGCCGCGAATCGCCCGATAGTCGACCGGATTATTTTCAGCCTATTTTTTTCTATGAATCATGACATTGAATACGTCGCCGTCTATGGTTTCGATCTCGAAATCCAGCGGCCCGCCGGCCCATATCTTGTCATATAACTTTTTCATGTCGGCGCGATTGAAGGGGCACGAATACTCCTCCCATCCCTCGTCGGGCACTAAGACCTCGGTTATTTCTTCGTTTATTTCCGGCCGTTCGCCAAGCTTGCCTATTAAATACGAAAATCTATCGTCCTCAAATTTATGACCAAGGCTTTTGAAGTTGATGTGCGGATACTTTTCCCACATCTCTGAATTGAATTTTCCGATGTCTATCATCTGACTATCGTCTTCATCGACCGGGAACACGCGAAGTGCGCCGTAAAATATCATGCCTAAACCTGTTGTTAAGAAGCTCGCTGCAACGATGTCTGCCTGCTATGCCGAATTATAATGTCGTCTTTTTTGATATAACCGACGTTTATCCCTCTGTTTTCAAGACCGTCGACAAAAGATGCAAGCTCTCCGCCATAGTTTCCGTTTACAATGACATTTACCGAGCTGATTCCAAAACTCAGGACTTTTCTGGCGATTACGCCGGACACTGATTTCGTGGTATCGTCGGGCTGATGATTTCTGAAATACATCTCGACGCCCTTGGCGTTTTTTAATATTACTTTTGCATCGTCATGAGTGGGAAGCAAATAAACAAAAATGGAATTATCAATGCTATGGCGGTCTTGACTATGGTAGTCCTTCATGTAGTCCCTCATAACATTACCTCCTTTTATCCGCGTGGCCTGCCACCCGTAGCCTTGGCGAAGGTTGGTTGGGGAAACTGGATTCGAACCAATACTAACCGAGTCAGAGTCGGTTGTTCTACCATTAAACTATTCCCCAATTACTATGCTTTGGCGCGCTCCACATACTCCAAAGTTTCCGTGTTCACTACAATCCTTTCGCCTTGCTCGATGAAAGTAGGGACCTGCACTCGCACGCCGTTTTCCAAAATCGCGGGCTTGCCGCTTCCGCTTGCGGTCTGACCTTTCAAAGCGGGTTCGGTCTCGGCTACGACCGCGACGACCGACTTCGGCAAAGTTATGGACATTGGCGCGCCCTCGATAAAGCTGGCGTGCACCTCCATCTCTGGCTCAAGAAATTTGGTCTGATCGCCAAGATTATCGTTGGACAAAGTGAACTGTTCGAACGAATTCAAATCCATAAAGTAAGAATCCGTGCCGTCGGAATAAAGGAACTGGGCTTTGACGTCTTCGGCCATCAGCTTTTCAACGGTGTCTTCCGATCGGAATCGTTCGTTGCCCTTTGATCCGGTGTCGATGTTCTTCATCTCGACCTGCATAAAGGCTCCGCCTTTTCCAGGTTTGACTTTTTGAAATCCCGTGACGACGAATCGCGCGCCGTTATGCTGTATGACCCACCCGTTTCTAATATCATTCGCACTCATCTTCATAAATTTTTACTCCTTATAAAGTTCCCTTTCCCAGAAATTGCCCCGTTCCCCCATAAGGGGGTAGGGGTGGCGGCTTTGCCGCCGGGGTTGGGGGCGCTATATTCTCCCCTGTGACGAACAAACGAAGTGCAGTGGAGTCATAGGGGTTACCTCGAATAGAACTCGATGACCAAGTCCGGGCGCATCGGCACCGGATACGGCACTTCCTCGACCGAAGGCTTGCGTACATAAGTGGCCGAGAACGCCAACGAATCAACCTGAACATAATCGCAGAAAGTGCGTTCGGGATTTTCCATCGCCATATTTACCAAAGGCATCTGCTTGGCCTTTTCCGTGATTGTGATTATGTCTCCTGGACGGACGGCGTACGACGGAATCTTGACTCTCTTTCCGTTGACCTGAATATGTCCGTGGTTGACTATCTGTCTTGATGCGAACATAGTCGGCGCAAGCTTGGCGCGATATACGATCGCGTCAAGTCGCGACTCAAGCAAGCCGATAAGGTTTTGCACGGTGTCGCCCCTCATGTTTGCGGCTTCCAAATAATAGCTGCGGAACTTCTTCTCTCCGATATTTCCGTAATAACCTTTAAGCGTCTGCTTGGCCTTAAGCTGTTTTCCGTAATCGCTGGCGTTACCCTGGCGTGCGGTTGGTCCGTGCTGTCCGGGCTTGTACTTGCGGGTGTTGAAGGGCGAGTTGGCGCGCCCCCAAAGGTTCATACCCAAGCGGCGATCTATTTTTTTCTTAGTGTTAAGGCGTTTTCCTGCCATTTTTCTTTCCTATGGTTTTATTGTTATATAAGCCGGGCAGGGGGCGAACCCCCAAGCAAGAGCCTTATTATTCGCATAAAAGCCATAGACCTTTTGCAAAATTAATCGGACTTGACATAGCCTAGCGACGGGATTTTACGCTACCTTCCGCAAAAAATCAAGCAAAATCTCGGCATAATCCTTTAATGCCTTTGCTGAAATCCATTCGTTATCTCCGTGAAATTCTCCTCCGGTTGGCTGATGCGGAATAATCAAAGCCTTCATTGGCGCGAAATGCCGTGCGTCGGTCGCCCCGCACGAGAAATCTAAAAGAACGGGCTTTCCGGTTTTTTCGCGCACCAAATCGCAATAAGATTGAAACATCGGATTGCTGTTGTCCGCGACTACCGCGTCGGCCGAGGTCGCTATCTCATAAGTGACTCCGTCGGGCAAGGAATCCAGCGCGGCCCGCACTCTTGCAGAGTCTTCATTGCCGATCAGTCTAAAATCCCAAGTCGCGCTTGCGCTTGGTGCGACCGTGTTCACGGCCTCTCCGCCTTGCATAAGTCCGATATGGGCGGTCGACACCCATTTGTCTGCCGGATCGTTATGCTTCGAGTAAGCAGGAAACAAAGCGCGCAACTTTGCATTGGCTTCGCCAAGCAGTTCTATCGCGTCCACGCCTAACCAAGGCAGCGCTCCATGAGCGCGTTCTCCCTGCGCGACAATTTTTGCTATTATCACCTGCTTTGACTTTTCTATTATCCGGTTTATGTCTTCTCCGCAGTCGGAATCAAGAACGATCTTGGCTTTTAACCCCAGCTCTTTTATCCAGTGCCAAGTGGTGTTTCCTCCGATTTCTTCGTCGCCCGCGACCAGCAAGCCGATTTTTTTGCTAACGCCTTCGCTTGCCAATTCGTTCAAGACGTTAAGTGCGGCGGCTATGGATCCCTTCATGTCTATTGCCCCTCGTCCGATCAGCTTGTCGCCGTCCTGCCGCAAACTGAACATTTCTGGCAGGGCGGGAACTACGTCGGCATGAGTCAGAATAAGAACGTCCAGATCTAAAGTGTCTTGCAAAGAAATCAGCAAGGATTCTTTTCCGGCTTCTGTGACTCGTTTTCTAAACAGCGACGCGTGACATGCCTGCTCCAAAAAATCTAAAGCCTTTTGTACGGCCTCGCGATCGTTCGTTACGGACGGAATTTCTACAAGTCGTTCCAGTGTTGAAAGAATTTTTTCATACATGATTATCTCCTTTGCTCATAGTGCGTCAATATGCTTTTAACGGTTTCGATTTTCATTTTACTTTTCCTTTTTTATGGTTATTTTTGAATATTAAAAAACCGCGCGCGGCGGTTTGAATTTCCCAATCAATTTGCTTAAGGGCTACTGCTTAGTTTTCTATAATACGCTACGCGCCCCAACCAAACTGATCGGGCATATAAATCGTGCAAGATTCGCGTGCATATTCTTCATTGCAAATCCAATGTTAGTATAAAATAATTGTCAAGTCAAGTAGTTATTGACTTTTATGACATTATGCATTAGACTTTGGAAATCTATGGCGGATGTAGCTCAGTTGGTTAGAGCGCGAGTTTGTGGTACTTGAGGCCGCGGGTTCAAATCCCGTCATTCGCCCCACTTTTTCCTTTATTTTTGTCAAAAACCATGATATAATCATCAAGACAAAGCCTAAAAAAGGAAACAACATCATGACAAAACTTACAAAATTATTTGCAATTGCATTCGGTTTTGCGTTTATTTCAGTCGCATCAAACGCCGAGGAATCCGCCCAGGAACCACGTGTAATAACAATAGAACAACCGGCTGCCGCCGCCCAAAACATCGAAATAAACGTGCGTGTCCGCCGCCGTGGTGGCACCGCCGAAGAAGAATGCGCCGATGAAGATGTGGTCGTGGACGGCTCGGAACCCGAACCGGAAGAAAGGTGGAGCTTTGATGACTACAACCAAGCGAAAATAGCCCGTCCGACTTTCGACCGCAAACTTGCCGATCCGTTCTTTCAACCTACCCAAGGTCGCGTTGCGTTTTCCCTGGCCGCTGATTTCGCGCAAACCAAACATAGATTCACAGTGCTTGATTCGTTCAATGTTGACAATTCGTTAGTTAATCTCCAAGGCCAAACATTGTCCTGGAAGGGCAGTCAGTTCCTTTACAAAGGCGGTGTATCGTTCGGTCTGACCGATGCGCTGGAAGTCAAAGCCGCGGCCGCGTTCCACAATTCAAGATTTACCTACTACGGACGCGACGTCAGTCAAACCACCGGCCTTTTGACCGGCGGAAATATCACCCATAACGACGACGGTTTCGATTCGTGGGGCGTGGGCCTGGGCTGGCGCGCGTATGAAGACGAAGACGTGATATTCAGACTTAGCCTTGAATACCGCTCGTGGGAAAAAACCGACCTTATATACGCCAACGCTATGGGAGGACTGAAATTAGGCGCGGCCGGAAGCAAAGTCTATGTATCCGCCGCGGGATTCTTCTATAATAACGACGGCAATATGTACGGTTTCGGAATAGTGGATGAAACCGGCCACGGCGAATTCGTGATCTACGAAGAAGACAACAAAAGACCGACCTACATTGAAGGAACTTTGGGTCTTTTTACGGTCTTAACCGACGAAATACACTTGGATTTGAACGCGACCTTCGCGAATCTCAGCTGGCATAACGTTGCAAGCATAGGCGGCCAGCTGGCGTTCCAGCCGGTCGAAAGCTTCGCGATCGTAGCCTACGGCCAATACGTCGTCTGGGATTCCGCCAAGGGTGGCCAAGACCTTCGCTTGTGGTCTACGGCCGGCGCGGCGAACCCGGGAGTCAACGCGCCGCAATCAAGGGTGCATCTTGAACAGCCAAGACAATTTGTCGTGGGCCTTGGCGCAAAACTATATTTCTAATATAAGCTAACTCTCCCCCTGTGGGAGAGTCGGCAGCTCTGCTGCCGGTGAGGGGCAAAGGGAGAAAAATGAAAAAAATATTAATTATCGCGTCGTCGCTATTGATCGTGTCCGGCGCGGCGTCCGCGGACGAATACAGCGGCAGCTTTTGGCAGAACACGTCCAAGTCTTCGCCGTCCGAATCCGCCAACCGTCCCTTCGCTAACGATCCTATGGACCCGCTGTGGTTCGGTGCGCGCGGCACTGTGCTGACTTCAGTCACTGGTATGATCCATCGCAACTCGCTTGAAATTACTCCTGGCGTGCAGTTTAGTGTGAACGACGTAACGGCCCTGTACCTTAACGCCGGAGGGTTATACAGCTTCAAAGACCCGAAAAGCAACGATTCAGGTATTTACCTTGGCTCGATCCACGTTTCCGGGCTTGACCTTGGCGCGATCTACCGTCTGTCGGACGGCAACAGAATATCGGACGTGATTGCGGGAATCCGCACGGGCCGCAGCGCAAGCGAAATCGACTGGTACCAGGAAACGATATGGAAAGTGGGATTCAGATTCGGAACCGTAAGGAATAGAATCACGCTTGCCATGGAAGTCAACACGAACTGGGTGTTTGACGATAATCAGGGGCACGCCTGGATAAACTTTATACCTCAGGCCTACGCGCGTCTGGCCGAAAACTTCGGCATGGGTCTATCGGTCGATTTCAGAAAGGATACGAATCAATTGCACGGCTACGATGATGTTAGAGTAGGCGGCCTGTTTACGCACAGAGTGGGGGCGACCAGTTACGCCGGCGGCCTTGGCTATAGAACAAACAGCAACGCGTTTGACCTCTCAGTCAAAGTCGCCGTCCTGTTTTAATCCCGACTCATTACTTTTCCCAGAACCTGGTCTTATAAATCTTGATCACGTCTTCGGGCTGCTCTAACACCTGCATATTGAACTGCGTGACATCGCCAAGAAACCCTTCTTTTTGCATATAAGCCATTATATTTCCGAACATATTCCAATACCCGTTGGTGTTCAGGAAGTATATGGGTTTGTGGCTTTCCTTTATCTGATGCATGACCATTATCTCGACAAGCTCGTCCAAAGTCCCAAGTCCTCCGGGCAATATGCAGAACGCGTCTGAAAGATCGAACATCCTCTGCTTGCGCTTGGATAAATTATTTTCTATCTCGGACTGAATGCCCTCAAGCAAAGGCTCCTGCAGGTTCAATATGTTCTGAGTTGTGATTCCGATGACTTCTCCGCCGGCGGTTTTCGCGGCGTTTGCGACCGTGCCCATAAGCCCGACGTTTCCTCCGCCATAAACCAATCTTATTCCGTTTTCTCCGATAAGCCGTCCCATCTTTTCGGCCTCGGTTTTATATGTGGGATTGTTTCCGAACTTGTGTCCGCAATAAACTGCGATTGATTTTTTATTTTCAGCCATACTTCTGCCTTTTACCTTTTTACTTTTACCTTTATACCACATTTCTCATTGAAAATCCAATTATTAGTTGTTAAGCTATCGGTCTATGAATTCAAAATTCAAATCCTTTATGGAAACCCTTGCGTCGAAATATCCCGGCGAAAAAATCGCGGTCGCAACAAGCGGAGGGGCCGACAGTATGGCGCTTTTAAACTGGTGCGCGGCTTCCGGTGCGCAGACGTTGGCGGTGACGGTAGATCATAAACTGCGTCCCGAATCCGGGGTTGAAGCCGTTTTGGTCGGACGCGAAGCCCAAAGGCTTGGCGTGCCGCACCATACGCTTGAATGGACCGGCGCCAAACCTACTACCGGGATCGAAGAATCGGCAAGAAACGCCCGTTACGACCTGCTGCTTGATTTTTGTCGCGCGAATGGGATAAAAATCTTAGCGACAGCGCATCATGCGGACGATAACATAGAAACGTTTTTGATGAACCTTGGCCGGGGTTCGGGTCTGTTTGGTCTTGGCGGCCTGCGCGCCCTCCAGGATCGTGACGGAATAATTATCGCAAGACCTGTGCTTGACACCCGTCGCAGCGAACTTCGCGACTGGTGCATCGAAAACAAAGTCGAATTCGCGGAAGACCCGATGAACCAAGACGACAAGTTTCTCCGCGTCCGCATCCGCAAGAACAGACGCCTGCTTGCGGACAGCCTGGACATATCGGACGACCGGATTTTGACGGCGATACGCGCGCTTGACCGCGCCCGCAGCGTCGCTGAAACGTCTATCGGCGAATTGATCGACCAAACCGAACAAAAAGGCAGCAGGGTGCAATTTGCGGCGGGCTTTCTGTTCGACATGCACGAGGATACGCAAATGAAGTTCTTCAGTCGCGTGCTTCAAAAGGTCGGAGGGTCGGAATATCCTCCTCGTCTTGACAGCGTGACGCGCGCGCTGCGCGAACTGGTCAGCGACACGACGGTGACGCTTGCTCATTGTGCGGTGCGCAGACTTGGGAACAGAATCATAGTGGCGCCCGAAGGCTCCTCCACATCATTCAATAAGGATTGAACATGTTAAAAAATTTTTCAGCAAACAAATACCTGATTGCGTTTTTGGTGATAGCCGCGGTGATTGGACTGGACATATTCGGAAGGCGCGGCTCTGACAGCGCGCCGGCAACCGTGCCGGAAATACCGCAAATTCAATCTACCGAAAAACGCGCCAAGCCGGCCGAAATGAACTTCTCGGAATTTCTAAGCGCGGCGACCGCCGGAAAAATCGCAACTGCTACTATCAATAATAATGAAGCGACGGGAACTATGAAGGACGGCGGCGCGTTCAAAGCGCAAATAGTTTATGATGCGGCGATGCTTAAGCAGCTGGGCAAATCTGGCGTCAGCATAACGATAGACAATTCGACCGGCCTGTGGGAAAGGCTTGGCGTGGTGGTGCCGATCGTGCTTATGGTGCTGTTTATATTTTTGATACTCCGCGGCCCAAGAATGGCTGGCGGCGGCCTTGGCGGCGTGACGCAGATGACTATCACGCGCGGCAATTCGGTGCCGAACAAAAGCAAGATTACGTTCAAGGACGTCGCCGGGATCGAGGACGCGAAAAAAGAAGTCTCGGAACTTGTGGACTTTTTGAAACGCCCGGCGGAATTTTCAAAACTGGGCGCAAGACTTCCTCGCGGAGTACTGCTAAGCGGCGCGCCCGGAACGGGCAAAACGCTTCTCGCTCGCGCCGTCGCGGGCGAGGCGAACGTCCCGTTCTTCTCGTCAAGCGGTTCGGAATTTTCAGGAATCTTGGTCGGCCTCGGCGTCAGCAAAGTGCGCGAACTGTTCAAGCTTGCGAAACAAAACGCGCCCTGCATAGTTTTCATAGACGAGATAGACGCAATAGGGCAAAAGCGCGGCAAAGGCCTTATGTCGGACCACGACCGCGAGCAAACGCTAAATCAGCTTCTGATCGAAATGGACGGTTTCGAAAACAATTCGGGAATTATAGTTATAGCCGCGACAAACAGACCGGACATACTCGATTCGGCTCTGCTCCGTCCGGGCCGATTCGATAGGCAAGTCTATATCGAACTTCCCGATAAAGACGGCCGCCGCGACATACTGAAAATCTACGCCGAAAAATTAAAACTGGACGGCTCTGTCGATCTGGACGTAACCGCGCGCGGCACCTCGGGCTTTTCCGGAGCGGAACTTGCTAACCTGATGAACGAAGCGGCGCTTCTGGCGGTGCGCAGGAAATCGAAAACCGTATCGGCTAAAGATCTGGACAACGCAAGGGATAAAATCCTGATGGGGCCCGAAAAATCTATAAAAATGACGGACAATGACAAAAAGCTGGCGGCGTACCACGAAGCCGGTCACGCGTTCCTATCGGTGCATTACCGCGACCTAAGCGACCCGATCCTGAAGGCGACCATAATCCCGCGCGGCAGGGCTCTCGGCATGGTCCAGCACCTGCCCAAAGACGAAAAACGTTCGCTTAACCTGGCCGAAATACGCGCGACGCTTTCGATATACATGGCCGGCCGCGCGGCGGAAGAAGTGTTTTTGGGCAAAGATAAAATCACAACGGGAGCGATGGCGGACATAGCGGCGGCCACGAATCTTGCAAGGCACGCGGTGGCTCAGGCTGGCCTATCTAAAAAACTTGGCATGATCGCGCTGAACGAAACGGTTGGCGGCTGGGGAGGAATGTCCCGCCGCGAAAACGTATCGGACAAAACCGCCGAACTTCTTGATGCTGAAATCAAATCTCTGATCGACAAAGCCTACGGTGATTCGGTGAAGGTTATCACGAAAAGCAAACCCAAAGTCAAAAAACTTGCCGACGAACTGCTAAAACGCGAAACTCTTTCCGCAGCCGAAATCAATAAAATACTTGGAATCAAATCCTAATAATACTAGAAACATCATAAAAACACTATATATAGTGTCAACTTGTAAAAATAATACTATATATTGATTTTTGCGATTGACCCACATCCCATTTTTATGCTAATATAATTAGTAAGAGAAGTGAGAACTTCATTTTTGCAACCAAAGCAAAGGAGGTCTGTCATGATGTACAATTGGAATGAAGTGCAAAAATATTGCACTGGCGCCCCAAGAAGTATTCCTGGCGTTGAACTCGCCGTAATGTCCGAGGCTGAAATCGCTCTTGCCATTACGATGCTGGAAACTGCAATATCTGATTGCGAATCAGAAGTGAAGATTACTCAAAAATGTTTAGACGAAAAAATCGGTGCCGACTGGAGCACGATTGAAGAATGGCACCAAGATATAAGATTTTGTAATAGTTGCGCGTCGCAAGCTCGTGAAGCGCTGGGAATTTGGCACGCATATTCTATGATTATTAACGACGGCGACCCGCGCGTTAAAGCCGTTGCGTCTAAATATTTGGAACGCGCTTACGCGGCATAACAATCGTCGACCCCCTTTACCTAAACCCTAAACTTACCTCGATTGACGGGCCTGTAAGACAACGCCTCTGCTATATCGTCCATTATTATGCCGTCATCCGCGCGCAAGTCCGCAATCGTGCGCGCGATTCGCAAAGTGCGGTTATACCCTCGCGCCGACAACGCCATCTTCTCGGCGGACATATTAAGAAAATCGCGCAGCTCGGGTTCAAGCTTTGTGGCCGCCTCCAGCTCTCGCCCGTCCAAACGCGCGTTCAGGATTTCTTTCCCGAATAATTTCATGCTTCGCGCCGTCATGCGTTCGCGCGCGGCAACGGTCCGTTTCCGAACATCGGCCGAAGTTTCTTCTGTTCCCTCAATCTTTCCCAAATCCCAAGGGTTCACTGCGTCGACCTCGACGTGCAAATCTATTCGATCCATCAGCGGGCCGGAAATCTTGGACTGGTAAGCCTCGGCGCACCGCGGAGCCTTAGTGCAAGAAAGCTTAGCGTTCCCAAGATGCCCGCAAGGGCAGGGGTTCATAGCGGCGATCAGCTGAAACTCGGCCGGATAAGTCGCGCTTTTCTTGGCGCGCGAAATTGTGATTCCTCCGGTCTCCATAGGCTGCCGCAAAACCTCCAAAGTTCCGCGTTGAAATTCTGGCAACTCGTCCAAAAACAGAACGCCGTTGTTAGCCAAAGAAATTTCGCCGGGCGTCGCGCCGGACCCGCCTCCTGACAGTGCGATTTGACTTGCGGTATGGTGAACGTTGCGGAACGGTCGCTGGGAAATCAATCCTCCTCCGCCAAGCAGCCCGGCGACGGAATAAATTTCGCTTGTCTGCAGAATTTCGCGCGCGGTCATGGGCGGCAATATGCCGCCAAGCCTCGAAGCCAGCATACTCTTTCCGGCTCCTGGCGGTCCGACCATAAGCATCGCGTGCCCTCCGGCGGCCGCGATCTCCAAAGCGCGTTTCGCTGCGGCCTGACCCTTTATTTCGGACATATCCGGTCTGCTTGCGGCCTTATCTTCGCGTTCTCCGCCGTCATCTTCTGGAATCGGCAAAGTGGACGTGCCCCTGAAATGATTTATAAGTGCCATTATGTGCTTTGGTGCCAAAATGTCCGAGTTGCCTGATCGTTTGGCCTCTCCGCCTTGCGCCGCCGGGCATATTATCCCAAGCCCGTTTTCCTCGGCCCACATTCCTGCGGGCAAAACTCCGCTGGCCCGAAGTATCGAGCCGTCCAACCCGATCTCACCCATTATGATGTATTTGGACAGCGCGTCCTTAGGCAACACCCCCATGGCGTCCAATACGGCGCACAATATGGGTAAATCGAAATGCGATCCTGATTTTTCCAAATCCGCGGGGGCAAGATTTACGGTAAGCTTTTTGGCGGGCAAACTAAGATTGATCGCGGCCAAAGTAGATTCGATTCGTGCCGAAGCCTCCTTAACGGCGCGGTCGGCCAATCCTACGATTGAAAACCGTGGAAGTCCGGGCGAAATCTGCGCCTGCACATTGACCCTTGTCCTCTCAAGCCCGTTGAACACTACTGAATTTACATTTGCCGTCATTTTTCCTCTAGTCTTTATTCCTAGGATACTACACTTTTCCCTTTACATATACAATCAGTTTTTGTTAGCATGCCCGTAACCCAATGAAGGAGAAATCATATGGCCAAAAAAACTGTTAAGAAAAAAGTAACCAAAGCGGCCGCAAAACCCGCCGTTGCCGCCAAGGCTCCGGTCGCTGCTGCCGTGAAACCCGCCGTCGCTGGCTGTGGCTGCGGAACCGGTTGCGCCTGCAAAGGCCGCGTCTGGAAGAAAATCCTGCTCGTGATAGTGATATTCGCGCTTGGATTCGCAACCTGCGTCGCGCTTTGCAAAGGCAAGTGCAAGAAACACCTGATGGGCGGCAAACACCATGTTGCTCAAAAGGGCGCTCCGTTGTTCGATAAGAACGGCTGCCTGAACATAGACCGCGTCCGCGGCAAATTCACGGCCGAGCAGATTCGCGCCGCCGACACGAACGGCGACGGCTGCATCACGCGTGAAGAGTTCCGCAATATCGGAGCCACCGAAGCTGCGCCTCAAAAGCGCGCCGGCGGTCAGGGTGGACAGGGCCAGCAGCGCCGCGTCCGCAAACCTGCCTCCCAGAACTAATAGCTTTATGTCATTCCCGCATAGGCGGGAATCTCATATTGTACAAGGTTGTCGGCTTTGCCGACACCTTTTTTCATTGAATTTTTTAAATTTGCCGTCATAATACCCACATGACTAAATTCGGCTTTATCGCAATAATCGGCCCGACCAACGCGGGCAAATCTACGCTTATCAATTCAATAATGGGGCGCAAGGTGTCAATCGTCTCGCACAAAGTGCAAACTACGCGCACCCGGCTTCGCGCCGTCAAAATGGTTGGCTCCGCCCAGCTGGTGTTCGTGGACACGCCGGGGATTTTCAGACCGGCGCGCCGATTGGACAAAGCCATGGTGTCAAGCGCCTGGAGCGCGTTCGGGGAATCGGACGCAACCCTTCTGATCATAGACGCGAAACACGGAATCACGGACACGGTGCGTCAGATAATCGAAAAAATAAAAGATAAAAAGAACCTGTTTGCGGCTTTGAATAAAGTCGACGCGGTGCCCAAGGAAAAACTGCTGCCGATTGCTGCGGAACTGATGACTCTGGCGCCGTTTTCGGAAATCTTTATGATCTCGGCGTTAAAAAACAAGGGCACGGAAAAAATGCTTGAATCGCTGGCGGCGGTCATGCCCCAAGGTCCGTATATGTTCGACGCGACCGACGCGACCGACGTGCCGGATAATATCTTCCTTGCGGAAATAACGCGCGAGAAAGTGTATAAATACCTTCACCAGGAACTGCCGTACAATATCCATGTAAGAACGGACAAAGCGGAATACGACTCTGAAAATGTCTTGGAAATCATGCAAACGGTTTTAGTGGCGAAAGAATCTCAAAAGAAAATCGTGGTGGGCAAAGCGGGATCCAAACTTCAGCAAATAGGCACGGCGGCTCGGCTTGCGATCCAGAACGAATGGGGCGTAAACGCAAGACTGAAACTGTTCGTAAAAGTGGACGAAAACTGGCAGGACGACCCCGAATCCTACGAAGAACAAGGCCTGGAATTCAAAAAATAAATAATAAATGCTTGTATCCGACTTCGATTTTGATCTGCCTACGGAACTGATAGCGTCGCGTCCTCTCGCGGATCGTTCTGCTTCCCGCATGCTTGTAATAGAATCGGGCATAAAAGACGACCTCATATCAAACTTCCCGAAATACTTGCAACCCGGCGACGTTGTGGTGATGAACGATTCGAAAGTCATCCCGTCTCGCTTCACCGCCACCGCCGCGAACGGCCATGCTTACGAAATCACCCTCCATACCTCGATCGATGGGGTATGGCAGGGCCTGGCCAAAAAATTCCAACAACTTGAACCCGGCGAACTATTGACGCTTTCCGACGGAACGAAAATAAAAATTTTGGCCAAGGACGACGACGGACTCGCGCTTGAATTTTTAACCGGCGACGTTTTCGCAACTCTGGACCGCGTGGGCAAAATCCCGCTTCCTCCATACATGAAACGCCAAGACGACGAACAAGACCGCGACCGTTATCAAACTGTATATGCGGATAAACCTGGTTCTATGGCGGCTCCGACGGCTGGGCTTCACTTCACGCCCGAACTGCTGAACGCGATCAGGGCGGCTGGTGCGAAAATAGTAAAAATTACATTGCACGTGGGCGCGGGAACTTTCCTGCCGGTAAAATCTGAAGACACGGCGAACCACAAAATGCATTCGGAATTCGGAGTGATCACGCCCGAACAATCCGCCATAATAAATTCGGCAACCCGGGTGATCGCAATCGGCACCACTTCCTTGCGCCTCCTTGAAAGCTCTGGTGGAAAACCTTTTTCCGGCACGACCGACATATTTATAACGCCGGGCTATAAATTTAAAGTGGTTGATGTGCTGCTTACGAATTTTCACCTACCGAAATCGACGCTGTTTATGTTGGTGTCGGCCTTTGCGGGCCTGCCCGAAATGAAATCCGCCTACGCTCACGCGATCATGCAAAGCTATCGCTTCTTTTCCTACGGCGACTGCTGCCTCATATATAAAAAGGAGCCATAATGCAATACTCTCCAACCCTCCATAAACTTTCCAACGGCCTGACCGTGATCCTTGATCCGATGGACATCGTGACCACAAGCGTCGAAATACGTTTCATAACCGGCGCCCGTGATGAAAAGCCCGGCGAACAAGGTCTGACTCACTTCTGCGAACACGTGTTGTGCAAAGGCACGAAACGTTTTCCGACTGAAAGAATGATCAAAGAGCACATAGAATACAACGGTGGAATATGGAACGCCAGCACGGGCAACGGCTTACTTAATTTTTACGGTCGGATCCTGGCCGAGAATACTAACGTATTGATAGATTTATTTGCCGACCAAATACAGAATTCGTTGTTTTTGCCTGAAAAAATAAATATCGAACGCGGAGTAGTAACGGACGAGCTGCGTCGCTCTCTGGACGATTCGTTCGGTCAGCTGCGTGATTTCACTAACAAGACTCTTTTTGGCGACGCGGCCTACGGGCCAAGCAAGGTTCTTGGAACCTTTGAAAACATCAACAGCTTCACGCGCGATCAGATAGTTGAATTGTTATCCCGCCGTCTGTCGTCCAAGAATTGCGTCATAGCTATTTCTGGAAAAATAAGCGACGTGGACGCAATGTTGAAATATCTGGAAAAGACATTCGCGTTTTTGCCAAGCCATGATGTTTCCAAAAACGATTCGATAAAATATACGCAGGCAGTCGCGCACAATTCCAAGCCCGATAAGAAAAACATTATGCTTCGTATTTATTTTCCTGAATTATGGGAAAACAAATACGAAAACAAATTCCGCGAAAAATGCTTTTCAAGATTCAGCCGTTTTATGGTCGATGGGTTAAGGGAAGTCGTCCGTCAGGAAAACGGCCTTGTCTATGGTTTTGGTGCCGCTGGTGCCGGAACAACCAAGCTTGGTCTGGACGGCGTCGCGACCGAAACCTCTGCGGATAATCTTGAAAAATGCGTCGCGCTCATCGCCAACCACTCGCATAAAATCTATACTGAAAATAAAATCACCGACGAAGATCTGGACCGTTATAACCGCCTTAACAAGCTTGGCGACGCGGACTTTTTGGAAGACGCTGGCGATCGTCGCGACGCGCTGATGAATTTCTACTGTGATTTTGGTCTTGTGTATGATTATTACGACAATATAAAAATCCGCGAAAGCGTCAAACGCGACGACGTGATAGAAAATTCTCGCGGATTTTTCGATGGTCCGATGTCGATAATAACTCAGGGCGTGGATCATAACTTGGACCTGCGCGCAATCTGGGAAGACAACTTCAAATGATAAAATTCAACATCGTCGCAACAGACGGAACCGCCCGCGCCGGAGTCGTGGAAACCGCGCACGGCTCGTTCCAAACTCCGGCTTTCATGGCGGTCGGTACGGCTGCGACGGTAAAGGCTTTGACCATGGATCAAGTCGCGTCGACCGGCACGGAAGTGATCCTCGGCAACACCTATCACCTTATGCTTCGTCCCGGCGGCGACCTGGTGGAAAAGATGGGCGGCCTACATAAATTCAGCGGCTGGCGCGGCCCGATCCTAACCGACAGCGGAGGCTTCCAAATCATGTCGCTTTCCGCGCTTACGAAAATAACGGAAGACGGCGCCGAATTCACGTCGCATATCGACGGCGGAATAAAACATTTTATGACGCCGGAAAAATCTGTACAGATTCAGCATCAGCTGGACAGCAATATCACAATGGTCCTGGACGAATGTTTAAAGCTTCCGGCTCCATACGACCGCGTAAAGAAAAACATCGGCCTCGTGACTCGCTGGGCGCGCCGCAGCAAGGAAGCGTTCATAGATAGGCCTGGCTATGGAATCTTCGGAATAGTGCAGGGCGCGGATTACGCGGACCTTCGCGCCGAATCCGCCCGCGCATTAATCGAGATAGGCTTCGACGGTTACGCGATAGGCGGCCTTGCGGTGGGCGAGCCGCAACAAGTAATGTTCGAAACGCTGGCCGCGACGACCCCGCTTCTTCCATCCGACAAACCGCGTTACCTTATGGGCGTAGGCACGCCGCTTGATATACTCGGGGCGGTCGAACGCGGAGTGGATATGTTCGACTGCGTGATGCCGACGCGCGCGGGCCGCACGGCTCAGGCCTTCACGCGCAGCGGCACGCTTAATATGCGGAACGCTAAACACAAGGACGATCCTGCTCCGCTTGACGACAAATGCGGCTGCCCCGCGTGCAAACTTTCCCGCGCATACATCCACCATTTAACCAAAGCAAACGAAATTTTAGGAGCGACTCTGTTGACGCAACACAACCTGTGGTTTTATCAAGACCTGATGCGCGACATCCGCGAATCTATAAGCCGCGGAGAATTCCTTGACTTCAAAGAAAAGTTTCTTACACTATACGATAAACAAGGAGAAAACTAATGCCGAAATCCAAAAAAGAAATCCAAGTGATCGACCAAGGCGGCGCGAAAACCGTCGCGAAAAAAACATCCTTCGTCACACGGGTAAGAATCCTGTTCGCAATATTCGCGGTGCTTTGGATTGCGGCCTTCGCGACGATACCTTTGTACATCAAGTCGCAATACGCGGAACCGATCAAGAAATCTATCGTGGTTGGAATGTTCTTCGACCTTCAGCGCCAGATCAACAAACAGTACGAAAATATGCTGGCCCAAATTAAGAAAAATATAAATCTTGAAAAGCCGATAAACATGGCGATCGACAAGATGAAGATCGCGGACAAGGGAACCGCCGCTGTACAGCAGCAAACCGCGAAAGCCACCGCCGCCACAACCCGTGTCACGAACGTCACCGGAAGACTCGGCGTGCAAACTCCGACGGCGGTGAACCAAGCGCAGGCGGCTGTCGCGAAAGTCGATAATACGGCGTCCCAAGTGAACGCCCAGCTGGACAAAGTGCGCGCGGAACTGCATAAGACGGCGCAAATGGAAGTCGACAAAATGATCGACGAAGAAATAAGGAAAGTGGCCAACAGGGGCCTCGGCGGACTTGGCGACACCTTGCTTACGAACTATGGCATCAAACGCGTCTACCCGTGGCGCCCAAGCAGCTGGCCGGTCGCGGAAAGAATCTACGCCGACCTCGAACGTTCATCCAGCGGCACGCTAACCACTCTGATGGGCACTGTGAACAGTTACTTCGGCTACGTCGCCTGGGGTCTTGTGGGCTTGGTATGGCTGATCGGTTTGATCGGATTGCTTTATATAAAAGGCAAAGTCAGCCTGATTACGAAACCGTTCATAGTCTGCCAGCGCTGCGGCCACACCTTTTCGGACCGCCGCACGGCCATGGGTATCCTGAAAGTTTTCAAACCATGGAAATGGATTTAACTTGATTTTCTGCGAAACGCCGTTATAATGCTTCCATTCCTGCCCACGGAAATAGTTTCGCGGGCGATTAAACCCAAAGGAGTCGCCGAATGGCATTCTACGAAAACGTCATCGTTTTCAGGCAAGACCTGACCGATGCCCAAGTCCGCGAGAAGGCGGACAAATTCGCAAACATAATAAAAGAGCTGGGCGGAAAAATTACGCTTACCGAATTCTGGGGTCTTCGCACTCTGGCCTACGTTATCCGCAAGAACAAGAAAGCTCACTACGTAATGTTCGGTACTTCTATACCGGGCGAAAACCTGGCCGAGTACGAGCGTAAACTCCGCATCGACGAAGACGTGATCCGTTTCTTGAACGTTCGCGTTGAAGAAGCGCCCAAAGGCCCGACAATAATGATGAAAAGCACGGAAGAGGTGGCATAATGGCAGTCCGCACCGCAGTATACAGAAAAAAATCGAACCCCCTAAAGGGAAAGAAAATCGACTACAAGGACAAGAATCTGCTGGAAAGATACGTGTCCGAGCGCGGCAAAATAGTGCCCTCGCGCATATCGGGCGCATCCCAAAAAGACCAGCGTGCTTTGGCCCGCGCGATCAAGCGCGCGCGTCACATCGGCCTGATCCCGTTCGTCCGCAACAACATAGGATAATATCATGAAGGTAATACTCAGCGAAAAAATACTTAAACTTGGCAACATCGGCGACGTGGTGAAAGTCGCGACGGGATTCGCCAGAAACTTTTTGCTGCCCAAAGGCAAAGCAGTGCGCTTCTCGAAAGAAAGCGCCGCCGCGTTTGAAGGCAAAAGAAAGGAACTGGAAGCTCGTCAGGCCGATATGAAATCAACCGCGGATAAAGACGCGAAAAAAGTTACCGCCGCCAAAATTAAAATGGTGCGTCAAGCGGGTGACACGGGCCACCTCTACGGTTCGGTCTCAAGCCGCGACCTGGCGAAAGCCCTAAAGGAAACCGCCGGGGTCGAAGTCGAAAGCGCGCAAGTCATGCTTGGCAACCCGATTAAATCGATCGGCGCGTACGAAGTGAAAATACAGCTGCACGCGGACGTGATCGTGCCGGTGAAAGTCTACGTCGCCCAAACGGACGAAGAAATCCAGGCGCTGGTGGAAGGCAAATCGATAGCCAAAGACGCCCCCAAGGAAGAACCGAAACCGGCGGAAGAAAAACCCGATGCCAAGCCTGTCGAATCCAAGGAATAACTGGAATAAAAAATGCCGGTTTTAAGACCGGCATTTTTCTTTTATTATATCGGGCACCGAACTTATGTCGATTTTCGGCGCTTTGCCCAAAACCCAGTCGCTTACTTCCATAAGCGGGCTTTCCGAATCGCGCGGATGCCCGACTCCGATGCGAATGCGAAAATATTCCTGCCCGACTTTTTCGTCTATGTCTTTAAGTCCGTTGTGCCCGCCGGTTCCGCCTCCGATCTTGGTGCGTATTTCTCCGATCGGCAGATCTATGTCGTCGTGAATTACGATTACGCGCTCCAAAGGAATTTTATAAAACGCCATAAGTTCCTGGACCGCGCCTCCGGACAAATTCATAAACGTCTGCGGCTTTGCGATTATCATGCCGTCCGTTTTTGCCACCAGCGAACTTTTGAATTTTTTAAATTCCTCGCCGCCCGCCGTCAAATCTGCGGCCTCGAACCCAAGGTTGTGCCTTGTGCCGTTATACCCCGGATTTCCTAATCCCACCACCAACCACATAATTTTTCCTTTGACTTATCACGCTAATCATAGCACTCTATTATTACGAAACCAAGGAGAAAAAAATGAAAAAATTAGCAATTATTGCCGCTGCAGCCGCCATGGCGATGCCGTTGCAAGCCAACGCGATCGGCATATACGCGGGAGTTTCCGGCGGCCAAGGCAATGCGTATTTCAGCGGCAACAACTTCAGTAACACGAATTTCAGCGAACTGGGCGTCCACGCAGGCGCCAAAGTAATGTTTGCTCGCGCGGAAATTGAATACGCAAGAATGTTCGGCAGTGACATCGCGGCGGGTCTTGGCATGATTAACTTTTACGGCGAGCCGTTTCCATTCATACCATTCCTAAGCCCTTACTTCGGCGCGGGATTCGGCCGCGTGTTTGATGCCAAGGTCGACGATGTAAAACTAAGCGGCAACAACGCGGCGCAAGCTATGCTTGGCACGGGCCTGTCGTTCCCTGGCTTTCCGGTAAGATTCGACGCCGAGCTAAGATCGATATTCACCGGCAAACTTAAACCCAAGGATTCGTCGCTTGACATAGACGGCGCGAATATGATCACCCTGGGCGTCCGCATCAAAGCCAGCTACGTATTCTAAAAAAAAGTTGTCATCCCGGGCCAAGACCCGGGATCTCCTTCTACAAGCAGAGCATAAAATGCTAACAATAATCGACGGAAATAGTTTATTGTTCCGTGCCTTTTACGGGATCAAGGGGAATCTGACGCGCCGCGACGGAACTCCGACGAACGCGCTGTACGGCTTCTGCACGATGATCCTGAATCTGCTTGCCAAAGCGGGGCCGGGCGACAGTTTCGCGGTTGCGTTCGACGCGTCGCGCAAAAATTTCCGTCATGAAATCTACGCGGATTATAAGGCTAATAGAACGGCTATGCCGGACGCGCTTGCGGCGCAGTTGTCGCTCAGCCGCGCCGCTGTCCGCGCCATGGGGGTCGAGTGTTTGGAAATCGAAGGCTTCGAAGCCGACGACATAATCGCGACCTTGGCCAAACGCGAATGCGGCGGCGACGGACATATAAGAATAGTATCCGGCGACAAGGACCTTATGCAGTTGATCTCGGACTGCTGCACGCTCTACGACGGCATGAAAGAGCAGGTGATCACAAAAGCCGAAGCGACCGAAAAATTCGGCGTCCCGCCCGAAAGAATACTGGACTTCCAAGCGATAGTGGGCGACAGCACGGATAATATTCCTGGTGTCCCGGGCCTTGGCCCCAAAGCTGCGACTAAACTGCTGACCGAATTCGATACCCTGGACGGAATCTACGCTAACATCGACCAAGTGTTGCCCGACCGCGCGCGCAATCTGCTGATCGAATATAAAAACCTTGCCTATATATCCAAACAACTCGCCGCGTTAAGCTCCGACGCGCCCGTGCCGCAAGACGCGGGTACGCATAAATGGAAACCCGATCTTGATGCGATGACGAACTTTTTCCAGAACGAACTCGAAAGCCCATCCCTCGTCTCCCGCGCCAAAAAACTATTCTTAAATGAATTGTCATCCCAGGCAACCGGCGAAGTCGCGCGACCGGAAATATCGTCCGAATCACTCGAACAATTCCTTCCCCTAATAAAAGACGTGCTAGCAATTGTAATAGAACACAGCGGTGCGAACTACATGACCGGCCGCATGACAAGCATAACGCTCGCAACCGAAAGCGCGTCGATAAAAATACCTCTCGGCCTGTCCGCGACCTCGCTGTTCGACTCGGCTCCCTCGGCCGACATCTCGGCGTTAAAGCCGGTGCTTGAAAATCCGAACATAATAAAAATTGCATCCAACTGGAAATTCATGCTTCACATATTCCAGAACTCTGGATTTGAAGCGCTTAAAATCGGGCCTTTGGCGGACACTTCGCTTATGGCCTACTCGCTTCGGTTTCACGCGCACGAACACGAAAATCTGATAAATCTTTACGAAGATCTAAAATCGCGACTGAATGCAAATTCGAAATTAAGGCATATATACGAAACCTGCGACGCTCCATTGCTGAAAGTTTTATGGAAAATCGAACGGGCGGGGGTGGCGCTTGACCGCGAAGCTTTGGCTAAACTGTCGGCCCGGCTTCACGAAAGATTGCAGGCGACCGAATCGGAAATATACGATCTTGCGGGCGGCGACAAAATAAATCTTGCCTCGCCTCAACAGCTGGCGCAATTATTGTTCACTAAACTTGGCATAAAAAATCCTAAAAAGAATTCGACTGACGCGTCGGTCCTTGGGGCAATAATTGCCGAGCACGCAATAATCCCAAAAGTCCTGGAATGGCGGCGTCTGGCGAAATTGATAGGAACCTATACCGACGCGCTTCCTAAATCCGTGGCGGCCGACGGCCGGATCCATACGACCTTTCTTCAAACTTCGACGAATACGGGCCGTCTTTCCAGCGAAAAACCTAACCTCCAAAACATTCCCGTCAAGGGCGATGAAGGCGCAAACCTAAGGGGCTGCTTCGTCCCCGCCAAGGGATACAAATTCGTAATCGCGGACTACTCGCAAATACAACTAAGACTGCTTGCGGACATCGCGCACGTCGCGGGCCTGAAACAGATTTTCGCATCGGGGAAAGATATACACAGCATGACCGCGCATAAGATTTTCGGCGCGCCTCTGGACAAGATCACGCCGGCAGAACGTCGCAAAGCCAAAACGGTTAACTTCTCGATCTCGTACGGAGTATCGGCCTTCGGCCTAGCTCAACAGCTGGACATATCTAATTCCGAAGCGCAAAAACTGATAGACGCCTACTTTGAAGCCTTCCCCGAAATCAAAGCGTATAATGAAAACATCGCGGCCTTTGCGAAAGAGCACGCTTACGTCGAAACTCCGATGGGCCGCAGGGTGGATCTGCCGGAAATCCGTCATCCTGCGACGCGCGCCTACGCGATCCGCGCGGCGGTGAACGCGCCGATCCAAGGGGCCGAAGCGGACCTTGTGCGCCTTGCGACGATAAAAGTTGATGAAGTATTGGAAAATACGGGCGCGCGTCTGGTGCTCCAAGTCCATGACGAACTTGTGGCGGAAGTCCCCGATGATAAGGCCGAAGAAATCGCGGATAAAATAAAGACCGCTATGGAGCATATAACCAAGCTCTCGATTCCTCTGACTTCCGGCGCAATCATAAGCAATAAACTTGAATAATTGAAAATTGTCATGTATAATCCGGCTTATGCCGGGTTAGCTCAGCTGGTAGAGCAACTGATTTGTAATCAGTAGGTCGCAGGTTCAAGTCCTGTTCCCGGCACCATTTTTCAATATAAAAAACGCGCGACGCAGCATCGCGCGTTTACAATTGGGCAAAGCCAATTACATGCCGATCTTTTTCTGCAGGCTGCACATTTCCCACCATATCGCCAAAGCCGGAACAAGGAACAGTACGGCGCCCAAAATCTTCCATATTCCGAATATGTCCATCATAAATACGTTTACTTCGGACGCGCTCATGTTCATAAAATGCTCGGCCATGCGTTTGTACATCGGCATCAGCGAAATCAGCCACGCGACAAGAATCGCGACATAGTTTATTACGAAAGCGCGAAACAGAATATTGCGATGCCCGCGCAGCTTGTTAATTTTAAAAGCGATGTAGTCGCACTCGCTCATCATATTGTTGTATTTCATTATTTGTCCTTTTGGTTTTTAAATCTTTAAAAAACGCGGACTTAACGCCCGCGTTTTTTGATCGCAGTCGTCTTATTAGAACTGAACTCCGACCTTGGCTCCGAACTGCCAGAAGTCGTTCGGCAATGGCGCTCCGCCGATGCCGCCGCTGTGCGACGTGCGCAGGTGATAAGCTACGTACGGCTGTATCGCGGCTCCCGGCGCAAGGTCGTATATCAGACCAAGCGTGGTGTTCATATCATAGAACGTAAGCTCTCCGCTGTTCCTATCCAAGTTGTAAACGTTGAAGTTGAATTCTCCCCTTAATCCGACTTTCTTAACGATCTCAAACTCGGCTTCGACTCGGGACAACAAGTTCCACATTCTGTCGCTGTCCGATATTACGCCTGCGGGTCTGAATCCCAGTTGCGCCAATGACTGCGCTCCCCACTGGAACATTCCCTCGTCTCCGTATATGCGAAGTCCGGCCTGAAGATTGTTCATTCCGATTCGATCGTTGGTTACTGCGTCGCGCGTCCAAGCTGCTCCGTACTTACCGATCAAGTCGACTGCGAATGATTTTGCGGGGCGAACGATCTGCCAGTTAAGCCCGATCTCGGGATTGGCGAACTTTCCGTTATAAAAGTTTCCGACGTATGGATTAAATGTGTTGCTGTAAACATCCAAAGACACGAACAGCTCGTCCATGATTCCGTACACGGCGCGAAAGTCTCCGACCTGAAATTCTCCGGTCGAAAATTTGGTCTGGCTCGAGAAGTCGTCGTTGCTTCCGGTCTGAAAGTTGAATCCGGCCTGCACGCCCCAGTCTCCTTGCGCCGGGCGGTACGTTGGGTTGAAGACGCTTTGGCTGACGTTGTACTTGTCGACGCTGGGTGCCGCTGCGGCGGATCCGGCGCTGATCGCCGCTACGGCGGCAAGTGCTGATATGATTATTTTTTTGCTCATATTTTTCCCTCCTTTTTGGGTTGCTTTATCCTTACAAAAAAAATCTCCAAACGCACCAGGAAGATGTTCTCAGGAAGCCGTTCTTATTATAATCGCGTTTTTCCTGTGATAAAATACGTCATCACAATTCAAACCAAAAGGATACGAAATGAAGGATATGATGATAAGTAAAGAGCATCAGGAATATTGGCACCATCACAAAATGGACAAGCTGTGCTCGAAACGCAACGTTGCGTTTCGCGCGTTCGTGATCAACTACGCGGCGATAGTCGTTGTGTGGTTGTTTTCGCTGATGCCGTGGTACAACAATCTGGTGCAGCGCTTTATGCACATGGACGCCAAAGAGGCGCACTTTTTCATACTGGATATCCTAAGCATCTGGCAGGTGCTGAACGTGGTTCTGTTTCTTGCGCCGGCCCTCGCGCTATGGTGGGAGATGCACGCTCTTCGTAAAAAACGTGAAATGAAATAACGGCTTACATTTTCTCAAGTCGCGCGACCCGCGACTTGATGGAAGGGTGGGTAGAGTATAGTCCGGCAAGCTTCGCGAAAGGCTCGGCTATGAACATAGCGTTCATCGACGACTTGCCCTCGACGGCCGCAACCTTTGGATTCTTGGAAATTTTTTCAAGCGCCGAAGCCAGGGCTTTCGGATCGCGCGTCATCAACGCTCCGGTGGCGTCGGCGGAATATTCCCGCGTGCGCGAAATGGCTTTTCGCAGCAGTGGCGCGATAAGAAAATTGAAAACCATAAGCCCGGCCCACGCGGCCATGATGACCAGCATGACGCGCCCGTCGTTCCGGTTGCCTCCGCCGCGTCCGCGAAAGAACATCGACCTAGCCAAAATATTTGCGGCGAAAATCGTCGCGCCGATTCCGGTGATCAACAACATATCCAATCGTATGTCGCGGTTCTGCACGTGCGCAAGTTCATGAGCTATGACTCCGCGCAATTCGCGCGCGTCCAACCGCTCGACTATGCCGCGGGTAAAGGCGACTGATGCGTCGCCCGGGGACCGTCCGGTGGCGAATGCGTTCGCGCCGGCTTCTTCGATTATGTAAACGCGCGGAGTCGGCAACCCGGCGGCCAAAGCGACGTTTTCAACTTCCTTATACAAGTACTTGTAATCGGGATCCCGGTTGGACAATTCTTTCGCGTTGGCTGCGCTTAATATCATGCTGTCTCCGAACATCCACGAGATTAGCATCCATACAAGACACGCGACTGCGGTGGGAATGGAAACCATGATGGCGTGTTCGGTGGCGAACTGCAAAGGATCCGCTCCGTCCACGAAAAACGCGGCGATAAGAAACGCTGCCCACATTACCGCGATGAACATAATAGGAAATAATGCGACCAAAATCGCAGTCTTTATATTGTTCCGCCTAATATGCTGATATACCGTCATATAATTTCCTTGTTAAAATTTAACCTTAATATTTTTTCTCTTCTCCGGCTCCAACTCGAAGAACTTTTCGGCCTTGAATCCGAACAGTCCGGCCATGATATTGCTTGGGAACATGGCGACCTTATCATTAAGATCCATGACGCACTGGTTATAGAATTGCCGCGCGGCCTGAATCTTGCTCTCTGTGTCGGCAAGCTCTCTCTGAAGTTCAAGGAAATTCGAATCGGCCTTAAGCGTCGGATAGTTTTCCGCAACGGCGAAAATGTGCTTCAACGATTCGGACAGCGCGTTTTCCGATTTTTGCTTTCCGCTTACGCCGCTGGACTTCATCGCGGCGGTTCGTGCGGCGGTAAGTTCGGTCAGCGTTGACTTTTCGTGCTTGGCGTAACCTTTGACTGTCTCGACCAAATTGGGAATAAGATCATACCGGCGCTTCAGCTGAGTATCCACAGTGCCCCAAGCTTCTTTGGTCTGATTGCGTCGCGCGACCAAACCGTTGTACATTGCGATTATCCACACGATCAAAACTACGCCTGCTATTATAAATAAAGTATTAATATTCATGCCGTTCTCCTTTGGTTCATTATCATGGTAAAGCAAAATCCAAAAAATTCAAGTTGTAAATCCTCCTAAAATATGATAAAATATACATTAAACAGGAGGAAATCCATGATCAAAAAAATTCTTTACACAGCGGCGCTTCCGTTGTTTTTGGCGGCCTGCGCGGGAAACCAGGGCGGCGGTCTTCAGGAAGAAAGGCTCTCGGGCGAATACGGCGCTCCGGTCCGTATGTCTCGCGCCAATGATGCGGCGACTCAGGTCGACGCGGTGCCGGCGTACCTGCTTGAACGCGCCCCAAGATTCTTCATCGGAACGGAATACAGAATAGACGGTGTTTCGTATCTGCCGATGGAAGATATGAATTATAATGAAACGGGCATAGCGGGCATTATACCGGTCGAACTGAATGGAACTACGACCACAAACGGCGAAATATTCGACAACGACAAACTGTTCGCGACGCATAAAACCCTTCCGCTTCCGACCATAGTTAGGATAACGAACCTGGATAACGGGGCTACGGTGCTTGCTCGCGTTAACAACCGCGGTCCGTTCGTGAACAGCAGAACGATGGACGTGTCGCAAGCCGTAGCCGCAAGACTTGGCATGACTGGCCCGACTAACGTCCAGATTACGGTCCAAAGACAAGAATCCGAATTGGTTCGCGACCTCACGCTGGGAGTCGACGGAGTAGTGGACAACGGCTCGCCGGGCGACACTGAAGGCGCCGAAGGCACGGCTGCCGCAAGCGGTCCCTATTCGGTCCAGGTTGGCGCGTTCTTCTCTCGCGATAGCGCGAATGCGGTGGCAAACAGGATCAAGCATGCGGGTAACGTCCAAGTTATCGAAGAAGGCGGAATGCACAAAGTCCGCGTAGTCGGATTGGATGCCGCCGGCGCGCGTCGCGCAATGCAGGCCGTCCGTTCGGAAAATTCCGCACCGGGCCTACTTGAAAACGGCCGTTGGATCAACCCTGACAGCATATAAAAAATAAATAAAAACTTACTACCCCGGACTTGTCCGGGGTTTTCTTTTTTAATTTTGCTTATCCCTTTTGCCTTCTTCCTTTTTTTATGATATAATAGTCCAAATGTAAGAGGGAAATATGAGAAAAATACTATACGGCCTGATCGCCGCAATCGCCGGAATCTCAGCGTCCGACGCGAACACATACTTTAATCAGAATGCGTGGGGGCAGGGCAACTTCGCATCCCAGCACGCAAGCGGAAATCAAAACCGCGCTTCTCAGCAATTTGTTCCAGGTGGCTGGAACAATCAGCAACAACGTCCGGCCCAGCAAAACCCATGGGCCCAGCCTCAACAACAGCAACAGCGATTCGGTCAGCAGCAACCGGCTCAACTTCAGCAGCAAACGGAAAACGTGACGCTTGACCTGCACATCGGATATGAAGGCGCGGCGTTCGGCTTCAACATGAGGCAGGCGCACTCGGAATTAAACTTTAACGATATTACATGGATGAAGTTCGGCGCAACCGGAACCTATGCGTTCAACGTCTCGGGAACGAATCTTGAATTCAAAGCCGGAGTGGAATTAGGAGTCCAAAACGACGGCGGCAAAATGACCGACGACGATATGTACAAGGGCGGCATCTACATCGGTCACGCGGTGTTTCTAAACAACGGCAACGTGTTTCAGCTTCCTAACGGAGACTTTGCCGAATTCCCAATGACCGAGCTTATGTTCGGAGTAGGCGATCAAGGCAACGGCAGCTCGATGGGCTTCTTCGCGTCTATAGGTCTTGGCGACGGCTTCAGGCTTGGCAACAGCATTTCGCTCAAGCCGTCCGTTGGTTATAGGTTCGAGCGTCAGCGCTTCGTAGGTCGCGATATGCTTGCGACTTCGGTCCAAGCTCTTGTAGCCGCGACGCAAACGGACTGGGACAATCTTCTTTATGTTGCGGAACAATGCGCCGGCAATCCTGGCTGCACCATAGCCATCCCCTATTTGGACGAAAACAACGACCTTCAGTTTTATTTTGCGGGATACGTCCACGGCCTAAGGGGAATCTACAATACTAACGGTGATCTTGTGGACGTGGTGCCGGATCTTCTGACTCTGTCCGACGCCCACGAGCTGAACGGCATAACGCACGATTACCGGGTCTCATGGTTCGGTCCCTTCATCGCGGCGGATCTGAATTTTGAACACGGCAGATCATCGTTTAATCTGCGCGGAGAAATCGGATTCCCGGGTTATAGCGCCGAAGCCGACCAGCCGTTCAGAACCGATCTCGCGCATCCTGTAAGCTTCCGCGACCGCGCGTCGATGTTTTCGGGAATGCACTATGGCTTGAATATGAAGTACTCTCACGGCGTCACGGATAATATGTCTTTGAACATAGGCTGGAACTGGAATTATTACACGATTCGCGGAGCAGACGCGACCACATACTACGATCCGGGTTCCTATGCTTACCAGTTGTTCGGCCCAAGCCAAACCCTAAAGAACGAGATTAACGCGCGTTACAAAACATCGGGTGTCCGCGGCGGCCTAAGCGTGAAATTCTAAAGGGTAAATTTTCCCCTTTACACCTGTCGGTTGCCCTGCTACCATTTTCAAGTTATGTTCAACGTCAAACTGTATTTCATTGTGCTTTGCTTATTATTTGCGGCAACTCCGCTGCTTGCGTCCCAGGCAAGCCTATCGGCCTCTCGTACCGTCGACGTCACGGCTGAAAACGCCGTCGCCGCCAAAAACCGCGCTACAATCGAAGCCAGACGTTCCCTTTCCGCCGAAATAATCCGCCGCCACGCGACCGAAAGCCCCGATACGGTGGACGCGGCGCTGGAAGGCTTCACGGACGCCGACGCCCAAGTCCTGGTCAAATCCACAAGCATCGAGAACGAGCGTTTCTCGGCGACATCCTACAACGCTACCATAACGATAAACCTGGATCGGCAGGCATTGGCAAGATGGTTTGCCCGCAACGGGCTGGAATACGCGTCCCTAAGCGACGATACGGCCGCCGGCTGGACGGCGGTGTACTTTAACTTGCCCGAAGGCCTTAACCAATGGAAATGGCTGAACGTCAAACTGCGCGAAGCGGGAGTTCAAAACCGCGCCGGAATGCAAATATTCAGAATCAGCGGCAATCAGATTTTTGGCAAAGTCCCGGATACGACGGCCCGCAACTTCGCCGCAAACCTAAGAAAAACCGGGGCGATAGTGTATAATATCGGCGGCGCTCTCCGCGTCTCCCTACCTCCCGAACTCACCCGCCCCGAGCAGCAATAAAAAGCTTGCATTTTCAGCGGATCCCATATAGAATGCGCCCATAACGCAACAGGCGAGATCACAAGCTGCTTTAACGCCGCTATCCAGTGCCCGAAAGGGTGACCGATCCGCCGAAGTACAACTGGTAAAACAAAAGGATAAAAAATGGCTTTACCAAAATTCTCTATGAAGCAGCTGCTAGAAGCTGGCGTCCATTTCGGACATCATACCCGCAGGTTCGAACCCCTTATGACTCCGTACGTCTACGGCGTCAAGGACTCGATCCGCATAATAAACCTGAACAAAACCGCGCCGCTTCTTCACCGCGCGCTTGCCGAACTTGAAGCGGTCGCGGCCGCCGGCGGCAAAATAATGTTCATCGCGACTAAACACCAGGCCAAGGAAATAGTGAAAGAAGCCGCCGAACGCTGCGGCCAGTTCTACGTTAACAACCGCTGGCTTGGCGGCATGATGACGAACTGGGGTACGATTTCGCAGTCGATCCGCCGCATGAAGAATATGGAAAAACAAATCGAAGACGGCGGCGTGGTCTTGGGCCTTACCAAAAAGGAAGTCTTGAACATGACCAAGGAAGTCGCGAAACTGCGCGACACGTTCGGCGGTATCCTTGATATGCACGGCACTCCTCAAGCGGTTATAATAATAGACGTCCCTCAGGAATATAACGCGGTTAAAGAGGCTTCAGTCCTAGGAATCCCGACTATCGCGGTCTGCGACACAAACGCTAATCCGTCGCTGATCGGCTTCCCGGTTCCCGGCAACGACGACAGTGCGCGCGCGATCAGACTTTACTGCGACCTGTTTGCGGACGCGATACTTTCCGGTATTGAAAAACGCCTGGGCAGCGCGGAAGTCAAAAAATCGAAAGGCGATGCGTCGGTCGCGGTCGAAACGGATAAAATAGAAGACAAAGCGATAGAAAAAGAGCTTAAAGAAAAATCCAAAACTTCCGAAGCCCGACAGGTGCGTCGTGAAAAGCTTGCGGAAAAGATCGCGGAAAAATCGGAACAGGGGGAATAAAAATGGCGGAAATTACTTCAGCATTGGTTAAACAGCTTCGCGATAAAACTTTCGCGGGCATGATGGACTGCAAAAAAGCGTTGGAAGAAACGGGCGGCGACATGACCGCGGCTACGGACTGGCTTCGCGACAAAGGCATAATGAAAGCGGATAAGAAATCCGGCCGCGTTGCGGCCAGCGGCCTTATCTCGGTTACGGCCAGCGACGGCTTTGGACTTGTATTCGAAGTCAACTCCGAAACGGACTTCACGGCCAAGAACGATATGTTCGTCAAGCTGGTGAAAGATGCGACTGCGGCGGCTGTGGCCAACGGCGGCGATCTTGAAAAAACTCGCCAAGCGATGAGCGCTGAAATCACGAACCTGATAGCTACGACCGGCGAAAACATGGGCATCCGCCGCATGGCGACCATGAAGGCGGACGTTGTTGCGACCTATGTGCATAATCCGGTTGCGGACGGCATGGGCCAGATTGGCGTGCTTGTGGGCCTAAGCGGCGGCGACAAGGAAAAGATGATGGAGATCGGAAAAAAGGTTGCGATGCACGTCGCGGCCAGCAAGCCGGACTTCGCCAAGGCCGCGGACGTAACGAAAGACCTGATTGACAAGGAAAAGAAATTCTTCATAGACAGCGGCGCGACGGCGGGCAAACCCGAAAACATCGTGGAAAAAATGATAGAGGGCCGCATACAGAAATACTTCGCCGAAATCGTCTTGGAAGAACAGGAATTTGTCATGGAGCCGGGCAAAAAAGTCAAAGCCGTACTGACCGATCATGGCGCGGCGCTGGTCGGATTTGAATACTTTCTGCTTGGCGACGGAATAGAAAAGAAACAGGAAAACCTCGCGGACGAAGTCGCGAAAATGCTTTAATAAAAGGATACGAAATGAAAAAAGGCATACACCCGCAATACAATGAAATAAAAGTGACCCTCGTCAGCGGCGAAGTGATCAAAGTATACTCTACCTCGAAAAAGGACATAGTTCTGGACACCGACCCGACGAATCATCCGGCCTGGACGGGTCAGCGCAAAGTGGCCGAACGCGGCCAGCGCGCCACCCAGTTTAAAAAGAAATTCGACGGATTCAAATTGTAATGCTTAAACCCGAAGAACACCGCATAAAAGGCTCTGGCGAACTGAACGAAATGTTTAACGCGCTAAGCCGCACGGCCAAAGGCCTTCAGCGTGACTTCGGCGAAGTCGAAAACCTTCAAAGCTCGATCAAGGGCGCGAAAGGCTTCGTGGACAAAGCGATCCAACGGATCGAGGGCATGATCCTAAGCGACCTTCAGCTTATACGTCCCCAAGCCGCGATCACGACTACGAACGGCTTTGTGGAAGGCGACGGGGTCGACGAATTCGTGCTGGGCTTTTCTGGCGCGGGGAACTTCATCCGCGGCAATCCTCACTTCGCGATTTCGCTTGCGCTGATGCACCGGGGCGAAACTGTGATCGGGCTTGTCTATTCTCCGATCGAAGACCGTCTTTACTTCGCGGAAAAGGGCAGGGGCGCGTTTATATTCGCTCCGTTTCACAGCCAGCGCATGCGCGTTTCGGACCGCACCGCTTCCGACGGTATGACGGTCTACTGCGACTACGCGAACAGAAATATTCCGTTTGAAAATATAAGAATCTCGGGTTGCACCGCGCTCGATATGGCGTACATAGCGTCGGCCAAAGCCGACCTGCTTGTGTCGGCGGCTCCTGGTCTTCCTGAAACCTGTGCGGGCCGGCTTCTGATCGAAGAAGCGAACGGTTTCGTCGAGTTCGAGGGCGGCGACCTCCGCGCCGGCAACCCGCATGCCAAAAATATATAAACTTTTCATAACTTTTGCCTTTTTTATTTTGCCTTTTACCTTTGCTCATGCCAACGACCTTGCGCGCGTGCAATCCGAAATCGCGGCCGAACGTAAACGCAGTCAAGACCTGGACAAACAGCTTCGCGCCTCGGACCGCAACGTCGCAAGAACCCAGCGCGAGCTGGTGCAAGCAACGGCCCAAATGTCCGAACTTGAATCCGAACAGGACCGGCTTGGACAAAGAATGAAGGAACTTAAAAATCGCGATGCCGAACTCCGTCGCAAGATCGAATCGAACCAAGCAAGCCTTCGCGAAACCGCCGCCGCGCTTCTTCAAATCGCTTCGCAGCCGACCACCGCAAGCCTTGCCGCGGGTGAAAGCCTGTCGGCCTCGATACTTCTATCGGGCATAGCGGACCGGTTTGATGCCGAACTGCGCGAAAGTGAAGCGGCGATGAAAGAGCTTTCCGAAACTCAAACCCAAATGGCTCGCCAGCAAAGATCGGTCGACGCCTCGGCTAAAAAACTGACCCAGCAGAAAACGCGGCTGGACGGCCTTATGAAAACTCGTTCGGCCCAAAGCTCTAAACTGCGCGCGCAGTCGGGCGCGTCCGAAGCCCGCCTCAAGGAATTGGCCGCCCGCGCCAAAAGCATAGCCGAGCTTTCAGATAACATAAGCGGAACCACGACGGTCTCGGCGGCTTCGATGGGGCGCCTCAAAACTCCCGTCCGCGGTATGCTTCTGCGTGGTTTCGGCGATAGATCCGCGCTTGGCATGACCTCCGACGGCTGGCACATAAGAACTCGTAGGAATGAAACCGTAATCGCTCCGGACGACGCGTTTGTCGAATTTGCGGACAACTTCCGCGGTCGGAATATTGTCTTGATTCTAAACCACCGTAACGGCTATTATACTGTACTCGCTCAGCTGGAAGAAACATCGGTCATAGCGGGCCAAACGGTAATGGCCGGCGAACCCGTAGGCAGAATGGGAGCCACAAATCCCGAGCTTTATCTCGAGCTAAGACGGGCAAAGCGGGCCATAGACCCCGCGCGTCATTTTAACAAACCAAAAGGATTGTAATATGCTTAAAAATATATTCATGGCGGTTTTCATAATATTTTTCGCCACCGCCTGCGACGCGTCGACCAAAAAGGACGCGGACAAAAAAATAGAACGTCTGACGGACGAACAAATATACGAAATGATGAAAAAATTCGCCGAAGTCTTCGAAGTTATGCGCGAAGCCTACGTCGAAGAAGTGGACGAAAGAAAAGCCCTCGAAGCGGCGATGCACGGTATGCTCTCAAGCCTCGATCCTCACTCGTCGTTTCTAGCGGCGGAAGACCTGAAGGAATTTCGTGAAAAGGCTCATGGTGAATTCGGAGGTCTTGGCATACAAATCACATCGGACAAAGGCGCGATAAGGGTAATATCTCCGATAGACGGCACTCCGGCGGACCGCGCCGGAATCAAAGCGGGCGACTTCATCACGCACATAGACGGCGAACAGGTGGGCGGCATGACCCTGTCCGAGGCGGTGAAACGCATGAAGGGCAAACCCGGCACCAAAGTCAAGTTGACGATCATGCAGTCCCGCGGCGCGCCCAAAACGATCGAGCTTACGCGCGCGATAATAAAAGTGGACAGCGTCAAGGCTGAAATGCGCGAAGACGTCGCGTACATAAGAATATCCGACTTCGGCGCAAGAACGGTGCGCGACTTGGAAGCGGCGATAAAAAGACTGAACAAAGGCAAAACGAAACCGACGGGCTTCGTTCTTGATATGAGGAACAACCCGGGCGGATATTTGTCTGCGGCGATAAACGTTGCCGATATGTTCTTGGACGGCGGCGAAATAGTGTCGACCCGCGGCCGCGCCAAGGACGACATAGACAGAACCTTCGCAAAACCGGGAGACAAAACCAAAGGCCTTCCGATAGTCGTGCTGATAAACCACGGTTCGGCCAGCGCGTCGGAAATCGTCGCTGGCGCGCTTCAGGACAACAAGCGCGCGATAGTCATGGGCACGAAATCTTTCGGCAAGGGCAGCGTCCAGCAGCAAATGCCTCTTGGCGACGGCACCGCGATCCACCTGACGATCGCGCGTTACTATACGCCCTCGGGCCGTTCGATTCAATCCAAAGGTATCGAACCGGATGTCGAGGTTCTTCAATCTCGCGTGGAAGTGATAGAATCCCGCCGCGATATTTTTTCCGAAGCCACTCTGCGCGGCGCGCTGGACAAGGATAACAAGGATAAAGACGAAGACGAAAGCGACCGCATAAGACTCGGCGAGAAAAATGATTATCAATTGATCCGCGCGCTTGATATGGTCCGCGCCATGTCCCGCATGCCCGGAAAAGGCAAGCATAATGACTAAAAATAAATTCATAGCGGACGGTAACTTTGCGGCGGCTGACGTTGCGTACCGCTGCTCGGAATTTGCGGCGATCTACCCGATTACGCCAAGCTCCACAATGGGCGAGCTGGTGGACGAATGGTCATTCAAACAGCGCAAGAACCTCTGGGGCGACGTGGTAAGCGTGACCGAAATGCAATCCGAGGGCGGCGCGGCCGGCGCGCTTCACGGCGCGTTGCAAATGGGACTGAAGTGCAGCACCTTTACGGCGTCCCAAGGCCTTCTGCTGATGATTCCGAATATGTATAAGATCGCTGGGGAACAAACTCCGTTCGTGATGCACGTTGCCGCGCGCGCGATCGCGACTCACGCGCTTTCGATATTCGGGGACCACTCTGACGTGATGTCGGTGCGTCAGACTGGCTTCGCGTTGCTCTGTTCGTCCAGCGTCCAGGAAGCCCACGACATGGCTGCTGCGGCTCACGCGGCGACGTTTTCGTCGCGCGTTCCGTTTCTACATTTTTTTGATGGGTTTAGAACCAGTCACGAGGAGTCCCGTCTTGATTTGATACCGGACGCCAAGCTTATGAAAATCCTGCCCGCGGCCGCGATGACCGCGGCAAGGAAACGCGGCATGACGCCGGACAATCCGACCATTCGCGGCACGGCGCAAAATCCGGACGTGTTCTTCCAAGGGCGCGAAGCGGCGAATAAACTGTACGACCAAGTGCCGGACCTGGTGGCGGCCGCCTTTGCGAAAATTAAAAAAGAAACGGGCCGCGAATACGGGCTCGTGGAATACTACGGAAATAAAAAAGCCGAGAATATAATGGTGGCTATGGGCAGCGGCACGGAAACTATAATCGAAACTCTGAATCATCTACCGAAAAATTTGGGGCTGATCCGCGTGCGGCTTTATCGTCCATTTCCGACCAAAGCGTTTTTGAAAGCTCTTCCTAAAACCGCTAAACGCATAGCGGTGCTGGACCGAACGAAAGAGCCCGGCAGCATAGGCGAACCCCTCTACCAAGACGTAAAAACGATAGTACCCTGCAAAATGGAAGTGTACGGCGGCCGCTACGGCCTCGGAAGTAAGGAATTCAAACCCAGGGACGTCAAGGCGATAGCGGAAGGCCTTCTTCGCGGAACGCTAAAACATAACTTCACGGTCGGAATAGAGGACGACCTGACAAAACTGTCGCTAAAGACTGACCCGGCCTTCGCGAACGACGACAAGGGATACAAATCGGCCATACTTTACGGCATTGGCTCGGACGGAACTGTGGGCGCGGTAAAGAACATAGTGAAAATAGTGGGGCATAATTCGGACCTTTACCCGCAAAGCTACGCGGTCTACGATTCGAAAAAATCGGGCGGTCTGACGGCCTCGCATCTGCGTTTTGCGCCGACGCCGATTCGTTCTCAATACCTGGTCGAATACGCCGATTTTATAGCGGTGTCGAATTTCGCGATCGCGCAAAGGTTCGACGTGTTCAAAGGTCTAAGGCCGGAAGGCACGGTGATGATAAACACGGACCTTCTCCCGGAAGAAGCCTTCGCTAACCTACCGAAAGAATCCCAGGAACATCTGATGCGCCTCCGCGCGAAAGTGTATTTTCTGGACGCGAACAGGGGTGCGCGCGAACTGGGCCTTGGAAGGCGCATCAACACTTTCATAATGCTGAACTTCTTTAACCTTACGAAAATTATCGACCCTAAAATCGCGGCCTCGGCGGCCAGGGACGCGATTGAAAAAACCTACGGCAAAAAAGGAAGTCAAGTGGTCAAGGCCAACTGGGCGGCGGTTGACCGCGCCGGCGAATTTTTGCGCGAATTCAAAATGCCTGGCCGCCCGTCGAAATTCGCGCCGGACTGGATACCGCCCATGAATAAAAATGCGCCGCCCAAAATCGCGGGCGTGCTGGGTAAAATCGCCGCTAATAAAGGAGACGATCTTCCGGTATCGGCCTTCGCGCCCGGCAAAATGTTTGGCTGCGGGGAATTCCCGACCGGCACCTCTAAATACGAAAAAAGAAATATATCGGCGGTCGCGCCAAAATGGCTAAGCGACAAATGCGTCCAATGCGGCAAATGCGCGATGATGTGCCCTCATTCGGTGATAAGACAGAACGCGGCCGAAAAATTTGCCAAATCGATCCCAAGCGTCCCGATGAAAACGCCCGAACTTGGCAAAGGTCTGCAGTTCGCGTTGACGGTCTCGCCGATGGATTGCACGGGCTGCGGGATCTGCGTAAAAACCTGTCCGACCGCGGCGCTTGAAATGAAGCCGGTCGACATAAAGGACCAAGTGGCGTTTGACGCGGCGGCCAAGCTTCCTGAATTCGACCGCGCGAAATTGAATCTGAACGTGCCGAAACATCTTGGCTTCTGTGAAAATCTGTTTGAATTTCCAGGTGCCTGCGGCGGTTGCGGCGAAACGCCGTATATAAAAATGATAACTCAGCTGTTCGGCGACCGAATGGTGGTTGCTAACGCGACGGGCTGCAGTTCGATCTTCGGCGCGACCCTGCCGACGACGCCATACGCCAAGAACGCCAAGGGCAGGGGCCCGGCCTGGTCTAATTCGTTGTTTGAAGACAACGCGGAATACGGCCTGGGCATAAGGCTGGCGCTGGATCAAAAGCGCGAGATGCTTAGAACTGCGGCGCATAAGGCGGGCATAAAAAACATCGACGATATGCTGTCCGAAAAAGACATCGCGAAACAGCGCAAGTTTGAAGATCATCTAAAGAAAAAACTCCCGGACCTAGCGGACGCGGTGGTGGACAAATCGCTTTGGATTATCGGTGGTGACGGCTGGGCGTACGACATCGGCTACGGCGGTCTTGACCACGTGCTTCACAGCGGCAAGAACGTTAATATCCTCGTGCTTGATACGGAAGGCTATTCGAACACGGGCGGCCAGCAGTCGAAATCTACTCCGTTCGCGGCCTCGATGAAGTTCGCGGTCGGCGGCAAGGACATCAAGAAAAAAGACCTTGGCATGATCGCAATGATGAGCGGCGCATACGTGGCGCAAATTGCGCTCGGCGCGGACCACGCCCAGGCTCTGCGCGCGATCCGCGAAGCCGAAACCTATCCGGGGCCGTCCTTAATTCTTGCGTACTCGCATTGTATTTCTCACGGAATCAACGATATGTCGGAAGGTCCGGCGCATCAGAAAAAACTTGTGCAGACGGGCGCCTGGCCGCTGTATAGATTCGATCCAAGACGCATAAGCCTGGGCGAATCTCCGTTTCAGCTTGACGCGGGCGGCTCCCAAGAAGTGCCTCTTGCGGAATTTTTGTCGCTTGAAAACCGGTTCAGCATCGCGAAAAAACACGACGAATCCAAGTTCAATAAACTTGTCCGCCTGGCGCAGAATGACAATGAATATAAACGCGAGCTGAAACGCCACATCGCGCAATTCGCGCTCTTAAGAAATTCACCCAAATCGAACGAGGGCTAAATGAAATCGGTGCTTTTGCCTTTTACCTTTTTTCTTTTGCCTTTTTTTCTATTGTCCTGCGCGACCCAAACCCGTCCTCGCGGTTACGTGTTTCCTGAAAACGCGGCGGAACTTGCTGCTGCGGCGAAAACTCAGGCTGATATAGAAAGGGCGTTCGGCAGTCCGGGCGCGACCAGTCTTCACGGCGGCAGATACTGGATATACTACAGCATGGATGAAAATCTTCGCGGTCCGTTTCCGCTTAAGTACGACAATCGCCGCGCGCTGATAGTAAAAATGGACGACCGCGGCAAAGTACTGTTTGCGAAACTGCTGGAAGAAAAAGACTTCCCGAAAACGCCCAAACCTTCGAACGACGCGACTCCGGTGCCCGCCGCGATCGAGCTTAATATGTTCCAAGAATTGATAAACAACATCGGCCGCTTCACTCCCGGCGGAGTATAACTAAAGGAAATCATCATGGCGACAACGATCAATACCGGCGCGCAAAAATTAACGCCTGAAAATTTTATCCTGGCCTGTTGCGGCGACCGCTGCGCTTGGTGCAGCTCTAAGGATAATTGTAAAATTCGAACGGCCGAGATCCTGCGCCTGACTAATCTTCTGCGTCAGCTTAAAATCGAGCTGCTAAGATAAAAGTTTCGCCAACCCGGCTACGGCGGCGACCTCGGCCCTCAACACCAGCGGCCCAAGACTGATCCCGATCGCTCCGGCGTCGTCCAGCGCGGCGAACTCCTCCGGTGCAAATCCTCCCTCCGGTCCAATCAATAAAGTAAATTCCTCTCCTGCGGGTAAGTCGACGGCTTTGTCGCCAGAGGGTATCGTAACCCTGCGTTCATCTCCATAATAAATTTTTCCCACGTTTTTAATAAGCTCTTGAAATTTTACGGCTGGCAAAAATTCTGGCACGGACAATCGTCCGCACTGTTCGCTGGCCTCGATGGCTATCTTGCGGAACCGGTCGAAATTCATCTTGGGTATGTCTACGCGCTTGGAAATTACGGGCTGGAATTTTGCGACGCCCATCTGTGTTGCCGCCGAAATCATCTCCTCAAGCCGGCTGGGCTTGATGGGGCAAAAAGCCAACACTGCGTTGTTGGCCATATCCACCCGATTCGTTTTTTCTATTATCTTTCCGGGCATCTCGGCCACAAACTCCTCTCCATTTCCAAACGCAATGAATGTATCTCCGTCCCTCAGCCTCATAACGCCGCGCAAATAATGTTCCTGCGCTGTTGTCAAAACAACGCTTTTTTCAACGTTTAAAATTCCTTCTACATATAATCTTATCATGTTGACAGGGTACCTTAATTTTGGCTATAAATCAAGTATCAGATTAACCAAAGGAAGGAATGCAATGGCAAACATCATCGGCATCAAAGCTCGTCAAATACTCGACTCTCGCGGCAACCCGACGATAGAAGCGGAAGTGCAATTATCGAACGGCATAGTCGGCTGGGCGGCAAGTCCAAGCGGCGCCTCGACCGGCACTCACGAAGCCCTGGAACTTCGCGACAACGATCCGGCGGCCTTCGGCGGAAAGGGGGTCTTGAAAGCGGTCGAAAACGTGAACAAAAAAATCGCTCCGAAACTGATAGGTATGAATCCCGAAAAGCAAAAGGAAATCGACAAGATAATGATTGACCTTGACGGCACGCCGAACAAATCGAATCTGGGCGCGAACGCGATTTTGGCGGTGTCTTTGGCCGTGGCGCACGCGGCCGCTGCGGGCAAAAAGACGACGCTGTTTAACCATATTGGCGGCGACAAAGCGACCCGTCTGCCTCGGCCGATGATCAATATAATAAACGGCGGCGCGCACGCGGACAACGGCCTTGATATGCAAGAATTTATGATAGTGCCGACCGGTGCGGACACGTTTCATAAAGCGGTTAAAATCGGCAGCGAAGTCTTTCACTCATTGAAGAAAATCCTGCACGGAAAAAAACTTGCGACAAGCGTCGGGGACGAGGGCGGGTTCGCGCCGGACCTTAAACTTTCGACGGACGCGCTTAAACTGATAGTCGAAGCGATCACTGCCGCGGGCTACAAACCTGGCAAGGACGTTGCGATCGCGCTTGATCCCGCGGCCTCGGAATTTTATAAGAACGGCAAATACCAGTACGAAGGCAAGGAACTCGACTCGCCCCAAATGGTCGAAGTCTACGAAAATCTTGTGAAAGAATTTCCGATTATCTCGATTGAAGACGGCATGGCGGAAGACGACTGGGAGGGTTGGAAACTTCTCAACCAAAAGCTGGGCAAGAAATTGCAGATTGTGGGCGACGACCTTCTGGTGACGAACCCGTCGCGCCTGCAGAAAGCGATCGAAACCAAGGCGACTAACGCGATCTTGATCAAACCGAATCAAATAGGGACGCTGACGGAAACTTTGGAAACTGTGAAACTTGCGCAGAAGAACGGATTCGGGGTTGTGATCTCGCACCGTAGCGGCGAAACGGAAGACACGACGATCGCGGACCTTGCGGTGGCGGTGAATTCGGGCCAGATCAAAACCGGCAGCATGAGCCGCAGCGAGCGCACGGCGAAATACAACCAGTTGCTAAGAATCGAGGAGTACCTAGGCCGCCGCGCGAAATACGGATTAGAACCAGCTGTCAAACCCGAACCCAAAAAATAACAAAAAAAGTTGTCATCCCCGGCTTGACCGGGGATCTCCTAACGCAATCAGAGCTTACCCTAATCCACTCACAAGGAACGCGCATGACGTTTTTAAGTCTTGACCTTATGCAAGTCTTCTACCACGCGGCGGCAATCGCGGCAATAGTGGGCGTGTCCCTGTTTCCGGTTTTTCTGGGGCGTCTGACCGGCTGCGGCAGCTACGAGATGGCAAGAATAATCGCCGGCTCGACTATACTGGGCTGGACGGTCTTCGGCTGGTTCTACGCCCTCTACCTCTCGACCAACCTAAAATTCAAATAATAAATAGTTATAATCTTTTTTCGCATCCTCTTATTACTTATCCTCTTTTTTTCTCCCTCGATTTATGATATAATACCCTTAAGAGAATATAGGGAAACCCGCATGAAACTCAGGCTTTTAGCCATTTTTTCACTGGTTGCAACGGTGGTGTCTACAGGTCCGTCATCTGCGCAGCAATTCGGCTGGCAGCAGCCTAATGTGAATACGGTCCAAGGTCATAACATGGCCTTCGCCCAGCAACAAGCCCTGATGCAGCAGCGCGCTGTGGCCGGTCAGCAGCATCAGTTTATCCCCCAGCAGCCGATGAACCCTCAGTTTATAAACCCGGCCATGGTGGCGCAAATGCCCCAAGCCACTCACCCGAACAGGGTCACGGGCACGTTGCCGACGGTCGGAAGGAACAGTGCGGCCAACGCCGGCAGACAATATATGAACCCTTCGCAGTTTGATCGTTTAGCCGAGAGCGGCCTGTACGTAGGCCTTTCCCTGGCTTATTCCTATAACGTTATGGGCGGCATGACCTCTCGTTATAACGACTGGCTTGTGCCTGGATCGGGTAGGGCGGTGGGTTACGACACGTCCGGCGCGGTGCTTCCTCTGCAAATTTCTATCGGCGCGGCGCTGAACACGGACGTCCGCGTGGACTTTTCATACACTCGCTACGGCGGAATAAGCTATCCGTCGGTGGTCAAAGCCCCTGACGGCGCGGGTGGCTTTATGAACCTTCAGGCTTACGACGGCGCGATTACAAGCAACGTCACGATGCTGAACGTATACTATAACATAGATAGTTACATGGGTAACCTTGTCGGCGGCGCGCTAAGACCATACGTTGGAGTAGGTCTTGGTATATCGGTTAACACGATAGGCGACTATATTATATACGACCCGGAATATTACGTCGAAGACGACCTTTTCCCGGGCCAATTACCTGGAACCCTGGTGGGAGTGTCAGATATTTACGCCTATCATTCGGGCGGCACGACGGAACAGCTGGCCTATATGCTTGAAGGCGGACTGACTACTACGCTTGACAGCGGTATGCGGGTTGATTTTTTCGTAAGATGGATGAATCTGGGCCAAGTCGAAAGCTCGGGCAGCGTGGTTTTGTCTCAAACGGAATGGCTTGCTGACGGCTTCGGCGGGGAATTTCCTGCGGACTACGAAAGCGTTTTCCATTACACGAACTATCGCGAATCCGGAAGGCTCTCGACGCTTGACATCGGTATTCGCCTAAGAATCCAATTCTAATTAAGCTTATAAACCAGTTGATAATCTCTGAATTGTCTGTTATGATGCCTAACAACTCGGAGAGAGAACGATGTTAAAAAACCCAAACCTATATAAATTAAAGAATGGAATTCGCGTCCTGCTTGACCCGCTTCCGAACTTTGAATCCCTTGCGATGTACGTTATGATCGGCACCGGCTCAAGGAACGAAATCGAAACGCCCAACCATTCGGAATTTGGTGTTTCCCACGCGCTGGAACATATGCTGTTCAAAGGAACCAAGCGTCGCACGGCGACGCAATTAAACTACGAGGTTGCGGCAAATGGCGGAATATCGAACGCCTACACGACGTTCAATTTAACGGCGTACCACATGATGGTTCTGAAAGATAAACTGGATTTCGCGTTTGATTACATTTCGGACATATTTTTGCATTCGACCTTTCCTGAAGAAGAATTTAAAAAAGAAAAATCGATCATAATTCAGGAAATCATGACCTATATGGATAATCCCGACTGGTGCGCCGAAGAACTAATGAACCAAACGATCTTCAAGGGCGGCCTCGGTCACGAGATCGCGGGCTCGATCGAAAGCGTGGCGAAATTGACTCGTCAAGACCTTATAAATTACCGTGACGCGACCTACTGCCCCGAAAATACGATTATTTCCCTATCCGGCGCGGGCATAGACAACGCTCCGGAAATATTAACCAAGCTCGAGAAATATTTTGGCGAAATGAAACCGGCCCCGGCGCGCGATTATATCAGGACAAGCTATGTCCGAAGCTCGGTCTGCAAGGTCAAACCCAATCTCGAGCATTCATACATAAGAATAATCTGGCCCTCGGCGAACAGTATGGATAAAAAGAAAAATATGCGTTCGAAAATCCTGGCGAACATTTTGGGTCAGGGTATGCACTCGCGCCTATACGAAGAAGTCCGCGAGAAACAGAATCTTGTCTACTATATAGGAATGGGGGTGGGCTCGTTCGAAGACATCGGCACAACGCAGATAAGCGCCCAAACCGCGCCCGGAAACGTGCAAAAAGTTGCGGCCGCCTGCGTCAAAGTTATAAAGGAACTGCTGGAATCTAAACCTATTACGGCCGACGAATTGAATCGTACCAAAGCGGTGGTTCTTGCCAGTCGTACTATCGCTATGGAGGATACGGGCAACCGGGCGGATTATTTCGCGTCGCATATGCTGATGTACGGGGACCTTTTGGCGCCGGATGAATATTCTAATGAACTGGACGCTATCACGACGGACGACCTTATGAATACCGCCCGCGAGATATTTGCGAACGAACCGTCGGTGATTATATACGGAGCCGAAAACGATTGCGACCCCGCCCAAACCACCCAAAAATTCAAATAAACTTGCAATCCTCTCGAAATCGGCTATAATTCCACCAAGATTAACACAAGGTAGAATATATATGCTAAAACTTTTTGGAAAAAAGAAAAAATCCGGTGACGCGCAGGCCGCAATCCAAGCCGCGGGCAAACGCAATAAACGCCGCTCGAAAGGCGGTGCGAATCCGCAAACAAAACCCGCAAAAAAACTAAAAGACAGTGGTGAAAACCTAAAATGGCTGCCAAACGCGGTGGATGCGTCACTGCCCAAACCGGCTCCCAAAAAATCCACAAAACCCGCGCCCGAAAAAAACGCGCCGAAAACTATAAAAGTTGCGCAGCGCAACAAAGACGACGTTAATGACGACAGCGTGTACTTCTTCGCGCTTGGCGGCATGGACCACGTTGGCATGAATATGTACGTTTACAAGCTGCGCGGCAAATACCTGATGGTGGACGCGGGCTTCGGCTTTTTAGAGGGAGCGCACGAGGGGGCGGACACGAAATACCCCGATATAAGTTATCTCGAGCAAGTGAAAAAAGACGTGGTCGCAATACTGGTAACCCACGGCCACGAAGACCACATAGGCGCGATCAAGCGCATCTGGCCCAAATTCAGATGCCCGATATACTGCACAAGGTTTGTGGAAAAAATCCTGAAAAAAGACTTTGAAGAGCTGGGTATAGATTACGGCGCGAACGACTTCAAAATATTCGACCACAAGGGCGACAAATTCGACATAGCTCCGTTTAATATCGAAAATTTTCACGTCTCTCACTCTGTCCCCGAAGCGAACATGATAATCATAGGCACGCCGCAGGGCAAAATTCTTCACTCGGGCGACTGGACTTTTAACGACGGCAATCCGATTGAAATGCCGACGGACTACGCGCGCCTGCGCGAAATCGGAAGCGACCCGGACCTTCTGGCGCTTGTGAACGAATCGACGGGAATCACGAAACAGTTCGAACAAACGACGGAACTGGAAGTCAAAGAAACCCTGAAAAATATGTTTGCGTCCGCGCCCCAGCGCGTGATCCTGACCTGCTACGCAAGATCGATAGCGCGTCTGAAAATGACGGCCCAGGCGGCGAAAGAATCTGGCAGGGTGGCCTGCGTCAAAGGCCGCTCGCTTGTGACTTTTCGCGAAATCGGAATCGAACTGGGCTACCTGGATAAAGAAGATCTGCAAATCTGGGAGGACATCAAGGATCTGCCCGCGAACAAACAAGTGGTGATCTGCACGGGCTCGCAGGGTGAAAAATACGCCCAGCTGACGCGCCTCTGCCGCAACGAAGTGCGCGAAATGAGGCTTGTCCAGACGGACACGGTGATATTTTCGTCGATCGTGATCCCTGGCCGCGAACAGGACGTGACCGCGATGTACAACAAGCTTGCGAAAATCGGTGCGCACGTCCACACGATATTTGATACGAATAAAATTCACGCCAGCGGCCACGCGGGCATGCCTGAATACAAGCGTTTTTACGAAATGGTGCATCCGTTTGTGATGATTCCGATGCACGGCGAATACATTTCGGAAATGATCAATGCGAAAATGGCGGTGGAAGCGGGCGGCGCGAAACACATGATCATGGCGCATAATGGGGAAGTGGTGAAACTCCGCCGCGGCCAGGCTCCTGAAATAGTTGATACGGTGCACGTTGGAGTAACGGTGCTTGAAGGCGCGACGGAATACGCCGGCAACGACCAAGTGTTCAGAACTCGTGAAAAGGTGCTTCTTAACGGCGCGGTTTTCGTCACCTTGCCTGTGGATAACAAAGGCTACCTGAAATCGGCTCCTGACGTCAGCAGTGCGGGCATATTCGAAAGCGATTCAACGGGAGCGATGAAGCGGTCGGTGCAAATAGCGATAACGAAAGCGGTCGATGCGTTGGACAAATCGGATCGTCGGTCGGAAAACGGTCTGATTCAAACTGTGAAAACTGCTGTGAATTCCGCGCTTCGCCCGCAAATCGGCAAGCAAAAGAAACCGAACATCATCGTCCACCTTGTAAGGATGTAAATAATATTGCACCCATAGTTTAATTGGATAAAACGCGGCCCTCCGAAGGCTGTGATTCAGGTTCAAGTCCTGATGGGTGCGCCAAAATCAAACGGCCCTCGCCATATATTGCCCCAATATGACGTTCGCCTTTTCCTGCGTGATAATCCTATATCTCACGGCGTCCTTGATCGTTACCGCGATAAAGCGCTCTAAATTCGTATACATTCCCATTTCGACTGCGAACTTGACCAGGTTTTCTCCACTGTTAATGAACGACTTCAATCTAAGGTAATACGGCGTCTCGTCTTTTGTGATATTGGTGTAAAATTCGGCGTTTCTGATTACGTTGTACACGGTCGAAGTGCTGACGTTCCATTCTCTCGCGATCCTTGTTACCGAAAGCTTTTCAAGCGCGAACATTGTCAGGATTCCGTTGTTTCGCTGTTTTTTAAGCGCTTCGTTTCCGATCTTTTTGGTTGCGTGGTTTCTGGTTCCTCTTACTCCGTTTACGATTCGCGAAACCGAAGCTTTGCTGACTCCGCATTCCTTTGCGATATTTCCATAAGACAATCCCTCAAGTCGTAATTTCAAAATCTTGTCGCACGTTTCCTGGGATATTGTCGGTGTCCTAAGCGGTACATTGTTGTTGTGCAGCACGCAGAATACAAGTCCGTCCGACACGCCGTAATTGTTTGCGATTTCTTCTGCGCTGAATCCGTACTGATACAGTTCGATTATGCCTTTGTCTCGTTCTATGACGGCTTCCTGATCCGGGGACAATACGCCGTGCGCGCTGACTACCCTTGATACCGTCGCGACCGAAGTGTTCACATACTCGGCTATTTCTCCAAGCAAATAACCTTCCTTTCTCATGCTGACTATTTCTTTGTCCCGATCTGTTCTTTTTCTGCGGTTAAATTCTGATTTTTTCATCATCTTGCGTTTACCTCGTTACTGGTTTTGTATTTATAAAAATTTCTTGCCTTAAAAAGTATCTCTGGCAAAGTATTTCCTTCCACGCCGATTTTTTCCATGACGCCGATTGTTGCCTTTGCCTCGTTTGTGAACACGAAAAGATTGTGTTCTTTTGCGGCCTCGGTGTATTCTGGCAGATCGAATCCGAAGTGCTCCGTTACGGTCTGCAAATTATACAGCATCCGGTTGATTGGCTTTGTGATGATGGCGGAATTTCCGTTCATCCCGGCGTCAAAGAATTCGGTTTTGGTAAAATGCGGAGCAAAATTTCCGACGAACTCGTCCGCGCGTTTCATGATCTCGTCGGAAGTCTTTGTCAGCGCGCCGGGGTTGTAATTCGCCATGTTCTGAATAAATCTTTCTGCGGTGAAGCCGGCTATATGGGGCAGGGTGATTTCGGCTATCTGCTCGGCTCGCTCTTCGGTAAGTTCGCCGCTTGTCGTGAACATCCTTGCGTTTCCATGCAGTGCCTTTTTGATATATGCCGTAGTTGTCATGTCGGGGATATATCGTTTTAAGTACGCCGCGGCATTTTCGCAGTTTTCGATAATTTTTTCAGGTTCGCGCCCCAATATCCACAAGTTCATTATGGCTGATCTTTTGCATCGCTCAAAGCTGGCGCTGGGCGCATAGCGTTGCAGTAACTCGGACAAGCTTGCTATCTTTTTATTAAAGTTAAAGAACTCCATGTTCTTGCCTAGTGCCGCAAGCATGAATATGCCGAAAAGTTTTGGGTTGTTGGTGATGGCCTTAAGCTTTTTGTCCAACACGTCGGAATATATGCCTATGCTTTTCAGCTGTTCGTTAAGCAAGTAATAAACTTCTATCTTGTCCATTTTTTACCTCGAAGATTTTGGGTTTAGCATGGCCAGCGTGAAAATCGAAGATTTTTTATCTTCCTTTCTAAAATTTTCGATTTTTTCTATGGTGTCTTCGGCCTCGATCGTGAATAAAAATGTGTTGTGCCTTCTTGCTCCCGTAAGGTACTTTGCATAATCCAAGTCGAATGGATATTTCTGTACGACAGTCTTGATGTTGCGTATCATGCTCTGGGTTTTCCAGGTAAATATCTTCGAATTGTGAAGAAAGCCCATCTCGGCGAAATCGTATGCGCTAAGATGGGGTCTGAACGCTTCGGTGAACGCGGCTGCGGCCTCCATTATGATGGCCGGATTTTTCGTCATGACATAAGGATTTGGTCCGGTCCCTATTTTCAAACAATTTACGATTGTCGATGCTTTGGGGTTGTACTGTCCAAGCCCGTCGACTATCCCGGTCACATTTGATTGAATATATTTTTGCGAGGTCGTAATCATTTCTGGATTTCGGTAATACGCTGTCCCGGTATATTTTTCTTTCGTTATGTCCGGCAGGTGCGTCGCCGCCCATTTCGAAGATTCTTCCAAATATTCCGAAATATTGTTGGTTGATGCGGTGAACATCGCGTTGTTAAAATTCAAAGCTTTTTCAAGAAATTCTCTGTACGTCACGCGGTTCAATATATTTTGTAACGCTGCCGCCGACGCTCTTGTTTTGGTCATGATTGTATTCGGGGAATTCGCGCACGCCCAAGCGTTTTGTTTGACGACCTTGTCTGCGTATTCTTTGGGTGTCAAGCTGTGCAGATGCCATTTCAAAGCTTGAACTGTCTGATGAATTTTTTCTTTAAAATTGAAAAAGTTGGAATTGTATTGTATGTCTTGATACTCGTCTTGGAAAATTTGCAGACATCGTTCTTTTCTGAATATCTTTTCGACTATTTCGTGCGCTTCGCTCTCATGGAAGAACCCGGTTTCCATAAATTTTGATACCAAAAGACTTCTTAATTCGTAACTCATTTTTCACACCAGCGCAACACTGCTTATTCCTCACCGGCGCACAACAGCAAGCCAGTACTTAACATCGCAACATCGTCCATTGTTTTCAACTAACGCACTGATAATACTCCTCTCGCACGTTTTGTCAAGTTATTAATCAAATAAAATTCCGTCAAACCAATGCGATCAAAATGATTTTTATCAAAAATATTAAAATGTACTAATGGTCTACATTCAAATAGTTATTTGACGTTTCACGTAAGGGCGGAACAAGAAAATATGACCAAATGTCATGTTTTCCCGCCCGCGCAGAATCCCTAAATCTTTGATTTAGTGGATTCGTTGTAAATCTTTACATTTGCACTAATGGTCTACATTCAAATAGTTATTTGACGTTTCACGTGAAGTCTTCACAATTTTCCATTATATCACAAAAATTCACTCCCACAATCGGAACCTTTTCCTTGCTTTTTACTTCTACCTTCTTCCTTTTATCTTTTATTTATGATACAATTGTCCCAACGGATAAAATGGAGGCCTAAAATGGCAAAGAAAACTCGCATCGCGATCAACGGTTTCGGAAGAATAGGGCGCATGGTGCTGCGCGCATACATAGAAAGCGGCAGAAAAGATATGGAATTCGTTGCGGTCAACGATCTTGCGCCGCTTGAACAATCGGCTCACCTGCTTCAATTCGATTCGGTTCACGGCAAATTAAAATACCCGGTTAAAATCGTCGGCAGCCATATCCATGTTGCGGGCCATAAGATCCAAGTGATCCAAGAAAAAGACCCTGAAAAACTTCCGTGGAAAAAACTGAACATAGATATAGTAATGGAATGCACGGGGGTCTTCACGGACGCGGACAAGGCAAGGGTGCACCTGAAAGCCGGCGCGAAAAAAGTTCTGGTCTCGGCGCCAAGTGAAGGTGCGGACGCGACAATAGTGTTCGGAGTAAACGATAAAACGTTGAAAAAAGCTAATAAAATTATTTCCAACGCATCCTGTACTACGAACTGTCTTGCGCCCGTTGCGGCTGTAATAGACTCGGCATTCGGAATAGTGAATGGCTTTATGACGACGGTGCACGCGTACACGGGCGACCAAAGATTGCTTGACGCGAATCACAGCGACCCGCGCCGCGCAAGGGCTGCGGCCATGTCCATGATCCCGTCGAAAACGGGTGCGGCCAAAGCTATTGGGCTTGTTCTGCCGAAACTTGCCGGCAAACTGGATGGGGCGGCTATAAGGGTGCCGACTCCGAACGTGTCCGTGGTCGAGCTGGTGGTGAATCTGAAAAAGAAAACTACGGCGGACGCGGTCAACGCGGCCATCAAAAAAGCGTCTATGACCAATATGAAAGGAGTGCTAGGCTACGAGGAACAGCCGCTTGTATCAGTGGATTTTGTTCACGACCCAAGAACTTCGATCCTGGACGCGGCGCTTACCAAAGTCATAGACGGCAACCTTCTTCATGTTACCAGCTGGTATGATAACGAATGGGGCTTTTCGTGCAAAATGCTGGACACCGCCGCCGCCATAGGAAAACTGACATAATAACGGACGCTTAATGAAAATAAGATTTTCGGAATCTTCTCCAAATTCGTCGAACAGTCCGGCCGGGTTGATTAGCGATATCGCTTCGTCCAAGCCTCACGGCCGGGAAACCTGGGTTGAATATTACGGCCAAGGCTTTGTCGTCAAAAGGCCGCTGACTGATTTCGGAGAAGAAAAAAGAATTAAATGGCTTCAAAAACAGCATTTGACACGCAAGCATATCGAAGAAATTCTGTGGTATAAGGGTCTTAACTATTCAGTTTCTTACGATGTCCCGGAAATGAAGCACGTCAACGACGAGGAGGTTGCAGTGCTTGAAGAAAGGGCCCCGGGCGAGCGTCTAACCAAGCAGTTTTACGATTCGCTGTCCGCGCGGAGGCAAACAAAAATTCAAAACGGCATAGCCGAATTCCTATCCGACATGGCGCAATTGCGTCCGGTCAAAGAAAGCAGGCAAAAGCTGTCGGAAAGGTTCAATTTCGCGCAACTCGATAAGTTTTTATCGACCAGAGGAGGGCTCTGGCTTGATCAGGAAGATATAAAATTCACCAAAAAAGTGGCGGAACAGGTTAGCAAATTCGAATATGACACCACTTTGGTCTGGGCTCATCGGGATTTGAATCCCGGCAATATCCTATACGATCTTGACACCTGGAAACTTTCGTTCATCGACTTCGCCGAAGCCAATTACGATTGCGTTTACCATGATATTTTTTATTCTGCGCTTAACAATGAATTGGGTATTTCCGCCAAAATTTTTAATAAATTTCTCAAGCTTTACGGTAAAAAACAGCCGAATCTTGCTATAGATCCTGTTCAAACCGCCAAAATTGCCTATATGAACGGCGCCCTCAGAGTACTAAGGCGCTTAAATTACATAGGAAAACGCGCCAGGCCCAACCCGGCCAATGAAAAAAGCCAAAAAAACCAAAATTTAATGAAAAGTTGGGCAAAGGAAGAGGTGGAAAAACTAAAAGCGGCTTCTCTTTAATAGAGGTTCTTTATTTGGGAATGGCCAAAGTCCTTTCCAGCGCAACCCTAACAATTTTGTCGATTACCTCGGGTTTTTGCAAAATTGGACATAAATTCTTCTGCGCATTGCTAGGAAATATTGAGCTAAAATCGTCTTCTTGGCAAACATACATCACCCATTGAGTGTGCACATCGTCTATTTCAAAGGATAGGGCGCTTAAACCGTACGGAAATCGTTTGTCCGTGTGCCTATCCATGAATTTATGGGCGCATTTCGGGAAATGATCCATAGGCGGAATAATCCAATCCCCGCCGCCGCAGGATTTAATCGAATAATCGTCGGTTCCATAGATTTTATTAGGCAAAACCGGGCGGTAAAATACATTATTTAGCCTTCCTAAGCCACTGTTTTCTATGCTTTTTATGGTTTCCCGGTAAATTGTCCCATGCTCTTTATGGGTTATATTGAAATGATGCGACCATGGACGGCCCTTAAAAAACGTCTTTTTTCTTATATTTTTCCAAATGGCAGCCTGAAATTCATCGAAATATTGCAGCTTTTGTGGGGCAAACGCGAAAATCGCTTGATCAGGGTGATATTCATAGTTTAAAAGACACTGCATTATAGGCATTTCAAGCTCCTTTTTCGTCGTTGCGCTTACATTTTTAACTCAAATTTGCCAATTTTCAAGCAGTTTTTTCTAAAATTACGAAGCTGGCGCGGCCATATTTACGGCGGGTTAGAGTGATAAATCCCTTAAAATCCTTGGAATTTGTGTTAATTGGTTCTTCTGACTCGATAATTAAAATTGTGCCAGTTTTCATAAGATTGGCCATTAAAGTTATATCAATTTTACTGCCGTAAGGCGGATCTATAAAGATAATATCGGCTTTTGGCGCGTATTTGCCGGTAATTTCCGGCATTTTGGCATGCTTGATTATAATAGATGAACTGTTATTCATATCTTTAAGATTTTTGCTGATAATTTTAATCGCCTGGGGATCTGAATCAGTGAAAATTACGGTATTTGCAAGCCTGCGGGATATAAATTCTGCTCCAAAAGCCCCGCTTCCGGCATAAACGTCCCAAACAACCAAGTCTTTTTGTTTAATTAGAGGTATTAGTATATTGAATAAAGCTATTTTTGCGCGCATGCTTGTCGGGCGTGCACCGGCGGGATAGTCTAATTTCCTGCCTTTAAATTCTCCCGAAATGATTTGCATTTTAGCATTCATAAGTATAAGATTATCATGAAATTAAGGAAAACGCAATGATGAAATTGGCTGTGGACCAGGCAAAACTGGCGATCAAACACGCGGATGTTCCGGTCGGCGCGGTCATAGTTTGTAATGGCCAAGTTCTTGGGGTTGGGCATAACCGGGTCGAAATTGACAATGATCCTACCGCGCACGCCGAGATTGTGGCGATCCGCGCGGCAACGGCCAAAATCTGCCATAAATTTATGCCGGATAATACGGAAATTTACATTACTTTAGAGCCTTGTGCAATGTGCGCGGCCGCGATTTCCTATGCCCGGATATCCAAAATCATATACGCCGCCGCGGACGAGAAAGGCGGCGCGATTGCCGGAAATTCAAGAATTTTCGAGACGGATCGGCATCTTTTTAGACCTGAAATCACAAGAGATTTGACTTTTTCTGACGATTGCTCTACCATGCTGAAAGATTTTTTTAAGGGTTTAAGATGAGCATGGAACCAAAGCTTTTGCAGATACAAAATCGCTTCCAAGAGGTTGAAAAATCCCTGTCGGACAGCGGCAATTTGTCCACGAAAGATATAGTGGTATTAAATAAAGAATATGCCAAGCTGGGTGAAATAACCCCGTTGATTAAGTCATATTTTGATGCAAAAGCCGGTTTGTCCGAGGCTGAAGTCATGTTAAAAGACCCGGAAATGAAAGATTTGGCCGAGGAAGAACTGATTAAAAACAAAGAGTTGCTTATTAATCTTGAACAAGAATTAAAACTGGCTTTGCTGCCGAAAGACGACGCTGACGACAAGAGTGTAATTATGGAAATCAGGGCGGGGGTGGGTGGTGACGAAAGCGGGATATTTGCTGGCGATTTGTTCCGTCAGTATCAGTCTTATGCCGGCCGCAAAGGCTGGAAGATTGAAATTTTGGACGAAAATCCGACCGAGCTTAACGGTTATAAAGAGATAATTTTTCGTGTTGCGGGCAAGGGGGCCTTTGCCCGGCTTAAGTTCGAATCCGGTATTCACCGGGTCCAGCGCGTCCCTGAGACCGAGGCTGGTGGTCGTGTTCACACTTCCGCCGCGTCCGTCGCCGTCATGCCCGAGGCCGAGGAAGTCGACGTCCAAATCGACGAAAAAGATCTGCGGATTGATACTTATAGATCGTCCGGGGCAGGTGGTCAGCACGTCAATAAAACCGACAGTGCGGTCCGTATCACGCACCTTCCGACCAATACTGTCGCGGCATCCCAGACCGAGCGCTCGCAAATACAAAACCGCGCGAACGCCATGAAGATGCTTATGGCAAGATTATACGAAAAACAACGGGAAGAACTGCAATCTTCGCGCGATTCTTCAAGAAAGGCCCAGGTCGGTTCCGGCGATCGTTCCGAGAAAATAAGGACCTATAATTTTCCCGAGCAGCGCATAACCGACCACCGTATAAAGCTGACTTTGCATAACTTGGACGATTTTCTGGCCGGCGGGATCAGCTTGGATGAAATGATCGACGCTTTGCTGGCCGAGCATCAGCTTAAACTTTTAGCCGCCGTCGAGGCCCGATAATTGTATATACATTGGTATTGACTATCGGTGCCGCGTTTCTAGTATAATTTGCACGAGGTAAAAATGTCCGAAATCAGTCGTAAACAAATAGATGAATTCCTGGTCAAAGAATTTCCCGGTAAGGTTGTGGACTATGTAGGCGAGGGCTGGTCGAGTTTTGCATTTAGGGTTGGCGGCCGCATAATTCGGGTGCCGCGAAAAACCGAAATTATAAAAAATTACGAACGCGAGGCCAAAATATGCGAGTTTGTAAGGTCGTTTATCACTCTTCCTATTCCAAAAATAAAGGCGGTTCGTGGAAAAATCCCTTATGCCGTTCACCGCGAGTTGAAAGGTGAAAAATTCAACAACGCGCGCCTATTGGAAATGACCGTCGGTCAGCGTAATAAAATTGCGTTAGACTCGGCCAGGTTCATGGCCGAATTGCATTCCATTCCCTTTGGTGAAATTCAAAAAACCGTGCCGGATCTTGCTTTTTATAAACCTAAAGCGGTAAAGGATCTTAAGAAATGCGCCGCCGCTTACAAAGGTTTTCTGTCCGCGCCGAAAATAAAGATGTTGCTTGCGGGCTATGTCGCCGCAGTAGCGCGCGCGAACAAGCGCAAGGGTTTCGTATACTGTCATGGCGATTTTCACGGCGGAAATTCGCTTGTCGATAAACGAAACAAATTGTGCGGAGTCTTCGATTGGTGCGGCGGAGAAATCAATATCCCGGAATGCGACATTAAAAGAGTCTTCGAGCTTATGCCCTCGGTCTTCGATTTATTTCTGCCCGAATACAATCGCTTGTCAGGCAGAAAGATAAGGAAAAGCGACGTGTCCGACCAGCTTTTGATCCGGCTGGTGGAGTGTGCGCACGACCTGCTTGATCAAACTCATCTTGTTCATATACGCGAAAAGGCTATGAAAGATCTTGCTGCGCGCGCCGCGCCTTACGTGGCTTAATAATTAATAAGAGGAAGCGCTTGACAAATTGCAATGGGGGAGGGTAGACTGGGTTCTGTAGGGGATCAACCCAAAAGGATCAAATATGTCGGGCAAAATTAAAGTATATGTGGACGGGCAGGTCGGTACGACCGGGCTTCAGATAATCGGGCGTTTATCAAAGCGCGACGATATAGACATCTTATTTATTCCCGAAGATTTGCGTAAAAACGACGACGCGCGCCGCGATTACCTCAACAAATCCGACGTTTCGTTTCTGTGTCTTTCCGACGCCAACGCCGTCAAAGCCGCATCTATGGTTGAGAATCCCAACACTGTGATTATCGATGCTTCAACCGCGCACCGCACGAACCCCGATTGGGTTTACGGTCTTCCGGAAATCGGCGCGCAAAGAAAGGCTATCCGTGGAGCGAAACGTATCGCGAACCCGGGTTGTCATGCTTCCGGATTTATATCCATAGTTTATCCCTTGGTTTTCGAAGGGGTTATAGCGCGAAATCAAGCTTTGAGTTGTTTCTCGATCACCGGTTATTCCGGCGGCGGGAAAGAGCTTATAGCGGAATACGAAAATTCGCCCGATTACGAGGACGAGGCGGACTATCTATATCGCGAACTGGACGGCGCGCAACTGTACGCGCTTGGGTTGGTGCACAAGCATCTTGACGAGATGAGGCATATGTGCGGCCTTTTGAAGGCTCCTGTATTTGTGCCGATTTTGAACGATGTTGCTCAGGGCATGACAGTCAGCGTTCCTTTGAGTCTTGAGGGCGGCGATCACGACGCCGTGCAAATTCACCAATTTTTGGCAGAGTATTATAAAGACGCCGAATTCGTTAAAGTTATGCCGTTTGCCGGCAAGGGTTGCCTGAATACCAAGCGCAATACTTTGTCTTCGCAAAGATGCAATGGCACGAACCGAATGGAACTTTTTGTATTTGGCCACAGTAATCACGCGGTGGTTTCGGCCGTGTTTGATAATCTTGGCGCGGGTGCGGGCGGGCAGGCGATGCATAATATGAATATCGCTTTGGGTATTGAAGAAGCCAAGGGTCTTGTTCGCTAACGCGAGGTTGTTAGTATCTATTTAAGATTAGGAAGACTTAACGTCTTCCTAATGTATTTCCTATATTTTCTAAAAAAGGGTGAAATTTGGCCAAAAATTGGCTAAATTAAGGATAAAATAAGGTCAAAAAACGCTGAAAATTTAAGCAAAAAATCGCTAAAAATAGCGAAAATTCAACAAAATTTAATGGAATCTGCGGCGGGATTTGAATTTGTGGCTGAAAAATCTTAATTTTTACTAGGTAGAAAGATCGAGTTGCTAAATCCTGGGTAAATGGCATAATAAAACGGAGGAGTCTTGATGAAAAACACGGGAAACCTGCGGGTTTTTATTTATCTTCATGTCGCATAATGTATATTATGTGTAGTTATATATGGTGGAATCGCCTGATCAAAGGGTATTGATATCATTTTTATCCGGATTGAGGTCATTTTTATTCGGAACGATTTCAGGATTCGCGCCGGTTTTTGATCAAATATTATTTGAATTATTTTTGTTTGAATTGTTTTGCCGGGCTCTTTATTTTAAAATAATTTACTCTTGTTTAAATCGCGTTTTTATTTTATATTCACGGAATGCAAAGCTTTGATTTCTCGATCGTATTTATTCTAAGCCAGATTTTTATGCTGGTGTCCTTCGTGTTTTTCAGCGCGTCTTATCTTATAAAAAGCAGGCTTGGGCTTTTGGTGGCCAATATCTTTTGCAATATTTTCGCAGTGGCAAGCTTTGCCTTATTAGGCGGCTGGATAGCCGCGGCGATGTTTGGAATCGCGATGTTCCGCGACGTTATAAGCGCGTACAGGTATGTGCGGCAGACTCCATTGCAGCGTTTAAAAAGCACCAGTACGGACCGATATCTTATGTTTTTCTGGATTTTTGTGTTCACTGTCGCTGCGGCGCTTACCCAGGTCGGATTTATAAGCCTGTTCGCTTACTTCGCAATTATGGCCTTTAATATAGGAATATTACAGAAAAGCGTTTTAGTATACAGATTGCTTGGAATATTCGTCGGACTGTTCTGGCTTGTATACAGCGTCAGCGTTTCGAATATTATCGGCGTGATTCTGTATCCTATTATCGCCTTGTCCGCAGCAATTGGCGTAGTATCTTATTATAAGGGCAAAAACCGCATCAAAAATTTCCCTAAAACTATAAAGACGCAAAGGTTGGTGCTTCGCGCTTTGCGGAAAAGCGATGCTGGTCCCCTATTCTCTTTGATCGATAAAAATCGCGGTTTCATCGGCGCGCATTTGGACTGGGTGGACTGTGTGAAGACCTTAAAGGACGAGGAAAAATACGTGGCTGCCCGCATAGCCGAGTGGAAAATCAAGGCGGGATTCAATTGGATAATTGAAACAGCTAAAGGCGGTTTGATTGGCTTTATAGGCACGGATCCGGTGTCATCCGATCTTTGGAAAAAGCGCAAATATATAGACTTTGATAATAAGATATTGTCTTTTGCTTACTTTCTTGATCCGAAATACACCGGCAAAGGTTATATGACCGAAGCTTTGCGCGCTTTGATTGATATTTCGCGCAATTTGGGTTTCAAACGCGTGCAGTTCGGCATAGGCGCGGAAAATATAAAATCCATAGCTGTGGTAAAACGTTTAGGAGCCAAGCTTGTGGGCGAAAAACTGGAAATAGATTTGCGGAAATGAACAAGAAAAAATTGTTTTTATGGAGTTTGTATAATTTCGGGACTTCGATCCTTTGGGCCAACTTTCTGCTTTACTTCACGCGCTGGATCGTAGTGGACGGAGGATTGTCGGATTTGCGTTTTAACCTTATTCTGGCTTTCTCGACTTTGGTCGTATTGGTGGCCTCGCCTAAACTTGCCGCGAAAACCGACCAAAGCGGAGGATTGGTCAAGCGGTTGTTCCTATCCGTAATTGGCGCCTGCTTGTTTTGGGGTCTTGCCGCCCTGTTCCCGATTTTTTCCTGGAACGCTTACGCTGCGGCTTTCGTGTTCCTTGCGGGTTTGGTTTTCTACCGTCTTAGCTTTGCCTTCTATAATCCTTTGCTGAATGATCTGTCGGACGAAAAGCATCGCTGCCGCGCTTCCGGCTGGGGCATGTGCGCCAACACCGTTGGAATGATATTCGGTATGGTGGCTTTCGCTCCATTTGCCAAGACCGGGATCGGAGCGCTGCTGCCCAGCGTCGCCGCGACGGTGATTCTTGCGTTGCCTATGATGCTGTTTTACAGGGAAAACAAAAAAACCGAATGGGTGGGCGACCAGGCTGTCGATAAGATAGACTGGAAGAAATTAAAGAGGCTTTTCGCCGTGCCGGGAGTGGCCGCCGCCCTGCTCTCGTTCTACTTTCTTAACGAAGCCAACAGGACCATGCAGGCGAATCTTTCCATATACACCAAGCAGGTTTTCGACGCTTCTGAAAATATGGCTATAATGTTGCTGACCGTTGTGCTGACCATGTGCGCCTTTGGCGCTTTGATCGGTGGATTTCTTGGCGATAAGGTCGGGCTTCGCAGGATTCTGATCGTAAGCATTTCTTCCTGGGTGGTGCTTTTCCCGTTGGTCGCCGTTGCCGGGACTTTCGCGGCGGCGCTTGCGCTTATGACGGCGATGGGATTTTTCCTTGGCGCGCTGCGTTCCGTCAGCCGCGCTTACGCAAGCGTAGTCATACCAAAGAAAGACATAGCCTATGGATTTTCATTCTATACCATATTCGAAAGGATTTCGCTTTTCGGGCCGCTGGTTTGGGGATCGGCGGCGACGCTGGGAGGCTCTCCGCGCCTTGCTTTCGGTTCTATGGCCATTTTTGCGCTGCTGGGACTGTTGTCTATGTTTATCAAAAGCGATAAATCGAAAGACCGGCTTGCGGGGCGTTCATATTGCCCTTGAACTTGGCTTGGCTAATATGCTAGTCTTGGCAATCGGGAAGAAAAATCATGCCAAAGCCTTTAGTATTATGCATTTTGGACGGAGTCGGATATAGAAGCGATGCGGCCGGCAACGCCGTGGCGCAGGCGGATATGCCGTTCTATAACGGTTTGCTGGCCAAGTATCCGCATACTACCCTGCTTGCTGCCGGCAACGCTGTGGGTTTGCCCGCGGGCGCCGTGGGCAATTCCGAAGTCGGTCATATCACCATGGGTTCCGGCCGCATTGTGAATCAATTCCTGCGACGGTTTGAAATCGCGCGCGCCGCCGGAAATTTTGAGGCTTCCCCTGCCCTTGATAAATTGGCGAATCTTGGCACGGTTCACGTCATAGGTCTGATGTCGGACGGTCTGGTGCATTCTTCCATAGAAAATACTATATATCTTATTCGCATCTTATTGAAAAAAGGCGCGAAGATCTGGATTCACTTTATTTCGGACGGACGCGACACGCCGCCCAGCGTTGCGGAAAAATATATTGGAATGCTGAATAAGGAATTTGCGAGGGAATTGGCGTGCGGCGATCTAGGCTTCGCGACTTTGATCGGACGGTATTACGCCATGGATCGAAACCAAAACCTTGATAGGACGAATATGGCCATCGATGCAATTAAGGACGCGAAATCCGTATGTTTTCCGACGATATACGCTGCTTTGGATAGCGCGCGCAAGGCTGATGAATCTGATGAATTCATAAAGCCTCGCGTTATTGACGGTTTCAAGGGCATTGGAAAAAATGACGGGATTCTGCTTGCCAATTACCGGGCGGACCGGCTGCGGCAGATTACCCTTATGCTTGAGGAATACCATATAACGGCTATGACATCTATGGGCGAGGATATGGATAGTCTGTACGAGATGCTGCTGCCGCCCAAGCCCGAATCCAATACGCTTGGCGATATTCTATCCGCCAACGGCCTTGGTCAGCTGCGAATAGCCGAGACGGAAAAATACACTCATGCAACCTACTATTTCGATGCCGAGCGCGAAATGAAATATCCTGAAGAAGAGACTATTTTGGTGCCTTCCCCAGAGGTCGCGACTTTTGATCTTTCTCCAAAAATGTCTGCCCCTAAAATCACGGATGAAGTCTTGAGGCGCATAAACGACTTTGACGTGATAGTCATGAATTATTGCAACGGCGACATAGTCGGGCATACCGGTAAAATGGACGCGGCGGTAAAGGCCATGGAGGCGCTGGATGCCGAGCTTGCGCGCCTTGTGCCCGCCGCTATTGCCGCCGGAGGCGCGGTTATAATAACGGCGGATCATGGAAATATAGAAGAGATGGTCGACGGTGACGGCATGCCTAAAACCGCGCATACCGCTAATCCCGTGCCGTTCATATTTGTCGCGGACGACGCGCCCGCATTGAAAACAGGCCTTGGATTGTCATCGGTCGCGCCGACCATACTTAAAATTTTGGGCGTTAAAAAGCCAAGCGAAATGACCGGAGAATCTTTGATATGAAGCCGAACGTCAGCGTCATAGTTCCGAATTACAACAATTCAAAATATCTGTCCGCCTGCCTGGATTCAGTGGCCTCGCAGTCGCATAAAAGTTTTGAATGCCTTGTGATCGACGATTGTTCAAAGGATGATTCCGAAAAAATTATCAAGGCCTATGTCAAGCGCGACAAGCGTTTCCGCTTTATAAAAATGCCAAAAAATTCCGGAGTTGGCGCGGTGCGTAATTTTGGCATGGATAAAGCCCGCGGCGAGTATCTGTTCTTTTTGGACAGCGACGACGCGATGGCGCCGGCCGCGCTGGAAAACCTTCTTCGCGTGGCCGAGTCCATTGGTGCCGATCTTGTGTCCGGTAAGTTCCAAAAAGTTCCGGAAAATTTCCGTCCGCCCGCACTAGCCGTCGGCGGATTAAACTTTTCTTTCGAGTATTTTGAGAAACCGCACCAGGTCGGGGATTTTCTTTGCGGCATAGATTTGGTCGTGGTATGGGGTAAGCTTTATAGGGCCGAGCTTTTGAAAAAGATGCGATTTAGGGCCGATATTTACCCTTATGAAGACGTGGAGTTTATGATGCGCCTTTATCCAAAAGTCAAAATTGCCGCTGCGTCCGCCGCCTTGGCCCTATATTACCGCCAATCTGACAACAGCGTCATAAACGATAAAAATCGCGACATATCCGGGGATGTGATAAAAGTGGGGTCCAGTCTGGTGGACTTTATGGCTACTTGCCCAGACGGTTTGTCTGTGGATTATATATTGCTGCTAAAAGAATATTGTTACGAATTTTTGCGAAGATATATATTAAGAACGATAAATTTAATAAATTCTTCAGAAATTTCAACTAGTTATAGAAAACAGTTAAAGTTGCAACTTTTAGACGTGGCAGAGTTTATTGTCGCAGCGCGTCGCGTCGGCTTATTCCGCGATATTAAAATGAAACTGCGCGAGCGTATAGGTGTAACGCTTTTTAGCATGGGCTTTGTGATGATCGGCGCGGCGATGTTAAAAAGAAATGGGGGGGGGTAAGACGATGGCGGTACCAAGAGTTTCTATAATCATACCAAACTATAACAATGCGGAATATTTGCCCGATTGTATCGAATCCGTGATAGCGCAAAGCTATAAGGATATCGAGATTATCATTGTTGATGATTGCTCGACCGATGATGGGGCCGGAATGAGGATTATCGAGGATGCCGCACGCCGCGACAGCCGCATAAAGATAGTAAAAAGACCCGAAAATGGCGGTGTAGGTGCGGCAAGGAATATCGGGATAGACGCTGCGCGCGGCGAATTCATAGCTTTTCTGGATTCGGATGATTGCTTTTTCACCAATACGATAGAATCTATGGTCGGAGCGGCCGATGCAAACCATGCGGACATAGTCGTGGGGCGTTATAGTTTCGTCAGCGACAGCTTTTCCTGGAACCCGACCGTGGCCAGCGGCAGCGTCGGCGGATATATAATGATGGCTTCCAGCGATATGCCGAAATTTGTGCGCATGATAGATTTTGGCGTGGCGCCCGTCGTGTGCTGGGGCAAACTTTTCAAACGCGAAGTGCTGGGTGATTTGCGATTCAACACCGACATATATCCGAACGAAGACGTGGACTTTATGATGCGCGTCTATTCCAAAATGGCTGGGCATATAGGCGTTTTGGTCGAATTTTCATCGGTTTTTTACCGCCGCAGCCGTAACTCGATCATAGGGACCGGTTTAAACCCCCGATTTGTCGAAGGCTGGCGCCGCGCTATATTGTCGGCCACGAAATATATCGCCCGAACCTCGGAAAGCCAGCCGGACAACGACGCGCTTTACCAGTACCGCAGGTTCTTCGCACGCTGGGTCTTCGTAATGCTTCAAAGCATGCTGATAAGTCGTACTACGGGCGACATAGGGCGCAGCATGGACAAGGCCGTGCGCGATCTTTACATGGCCGGAACTTTCGACGTGGCGGATATAACCCCGCGCGTGCGTTTCGGCTTGAAACTGTATGTTTCCGGCCTTAAGCGCCTGTCGCGCCACTTCCTGATATTCAATATGAAAGCCATTGGAAGATTATAAAAAAATCAGTTGCGTAAGGCGCAAAAAAATCCTAATATGGGTCCCATGATACGTTTGAAAAAACACTCTTCAATTTGGAGCATGATGATGTCGCCCCTCCGCGGGATTTGGCGCGTGGTAACGATCATCTGGCCGACCCGCACCGAAACCTATGTCAGTAGCGGAGACATTTCCTATTCGCACCAGTCAACTCTGGTCAGATTCTTGAAAGCCGTGTTTAAAGGTTCGCTTCTTATATGGGCTTTGTGGTCGACCTATGTTTACGTATATCACCGCCCTATCCTACAGCAAAGAACGGACGAACTGCGCGCCGCACGCCGCCAAATCGCGCAACAGTTCAGCGACTTGTCCGAATTCCACCGCAGGTTCGTGGCTTTGCACAAACAGATGAATGCCATAGACGACCAGATACTGAACACAAAGAAAGTCAACGCAACCGTAGCAGAAGAGCTGATGAACCGAAGGCTTACCATCTGGGCGCAGATGGACTTTCTGCAGGGAAAACTGGACGAGATATATAAGGACGGCGGTTATTCCCCCGAAATATCGCGATTGTCCGAAATGCTTGTGTCCAAACAGCTTACCGACGAGGAAAACCGCCAACTGAAACGCCGCAACGCGGATTTGGAATCTTCCATGATAGCGATATCGGACGCCAACAACCAGCTTCTTGCGCGGATCGACCAGCTTGCCTCTCGCGAGATAGACGGGCTTGAAGCATATATGAGAAAAATCGGCGGGTCGCTTACAAGCCTTGGTTTGAACCAGAATGTGCTTATGGGACGAGCCAAAGGCGTCGAAACCGCGGGGTTGGGCGGCAGAATATCCCCTATAAACTTCGTAAATCCCGACAGGCTAAGCCCCAAGTACAAGGAAATCGCATCAAAGATCGAACTTTGGCAAGGACTTGATCGTATGCGGACAATGCTGCCGGTCGGCAACCCGGTCAGAAATCCCTATATAACGTCAAAATTCGGAGATCGAGCGGATCCGTTCCATGGTGCTCCGAGCATTCATCGCGGAGTGGACTTCGCCGGCGCGATCGGCACGCCGCTTTACGCAGTGTCGCATGGGCGCGTAATTCAGGCCGGCGACCGGTTCGGTTACGGCAAGGCGGTTGAAATCGACCACGGGCTTGGCTTTACGACGCTTTACGCGCACCTAAGCGAAATACGCGTACGCGTCGGCGACTATGTAGAAACCAAGTCGGTCATAGGTTTGGCGGGTAATTCGGGAAGATCGACCGCGCCGCACCTTCATTACGAGATACGCTATCGCGGCGCTCCGTTCAATCCGTATACCTTCATTCAGGGAAGATGGATAGACTACTAAAAAACAAAAAGGAAAACCAGATGATCAAATGGCTTAAAAGATTGGGTAAAAGGGAGCAGTCGACTCCGACCGTGATAGGCGCTGGCGCGGAATTTGTGGGTGACATAATCACTGACCACATGGTGCATATCCAGGGCGCGTTCGAGGGACGCATATCTGCGGATGCCGTGGTTGTGGGAAAACTTGGCAGCGTTGTCGGGCGAATAGATTCGAACTCGGTCTATATATATGGCGAAGTTGCGGGCACCACCGTAACCGGAGACGCGCACATATTCGGCGGCGCGAAAGTCAGCGGAGACCTGCAGTACTATAGCCTTAACATAGCTAACAACGACGGCGTCGAATGCCGGCTTGTCCGCCGCAAAAAGACGACGAAATGACGGATTCATTGAACAGGGACATTTCGAAAATTTACGTGTCTTCCGATCACGGCGGGGTCGGTCTGAAATTATACCTTATCGAAATGCTGTCCGCGATAGGTTACGGATTGGAAGACCTTGGCGTCGATGATCCGAACATCCGCGCGGACTTCCCGGAAATTACGAAACGCGTCACGGATAAAATGCTTGGCGATGAAAAGTCGCGCGGTATCGTAATCTGCAAGCATGGCGGAGGAGTTGAGATAGCGGCGAACAGATTCAGGCACATAAGGGCCACGCGCGTCAGCAATCCTTCACAAGCGCGCGAGGATAGATTCCACGACGACACCAATGTAATTGCGCTGGGAGCCGAAGAAATCGACGCGGAAATGGCCCTGCTATCGGTGCGTGCATTTCTGGAAACGCCGTTCGACGCGATACCAAGACGGATCGCGCGCCTTAAAATGATCAGCTGATATTTTTATATTAATAAACGGTCAAAGCGTCGAAATTTTCCGGTTCGTAATAATTATCGAACTCTTGAATCTGCTCGGGCTCGGTCCAAACCTCTTCCGCGGGGTGTTCCCACGCGGGCTGCGGCGGCTCGATATAGTGATCCGCGGATATGACTCCGTCGCCTTCGTGATAAAGCGGCGCGACGTATGGCTCGGGCTCGATGAACGAATCCGCCTCGTCCTCGTAAAATATGTTATGCTTGACCGGTTCTTCTATAAGCCAGCTGTTGGTTTCGCGCACGTACGGCGGAACGGGCTGCGGCGGTAATTCTTCATATACCATAACTTCAGCTTCGGCATAGCTTCCGAATTCGTCTACCGGGTAATAAGAGGGACCATGGATTTCGATGGTTCGTTCTTCGATTGTTTCCGGCTGCGGCTGTTCCGCGTTGTTAAAGCTTTCTATATAATCCATCTGCGCCAAGTCAAGGAACGCGTCGCCGGTTTCCATATCTTGGGCGGCGGGCTGTTGCTGCGGGCCGGTCATGAATGGATCGAACGCGGGCTGCGGGCTTGCTTCTGTGATATTGGACGGTTCAAGCTGCGGCATAACGCGGCCGCTGATCTTATCCTGATAAAGATATAGTGCGCCTATGGACACCGCGACCAGTAATAAAAGAAGCAGATAGTAGCTTCCGCTGGGTTCGGCCGGACGGCGCGTCATATCCTGACGCGCTATGGTCGCCGCTTCGTTTCCCGGAGCGGCCGCAGGACGAGCGGGCGCGTTCTGCATATATTGGGTCTTGGGAGCCGGTTCGGGCTGCGGGGCCTGAATGGGTTGGTTCAGGGGCTGTTGCGGCGTTGTTTCGGGCGCGGCAAAGCTTGGCGTTTCGGACGGAGGAGTCGGCTGGAAGCGGTCGCTTGCAACGTCGGCGGCCGGCACTCCGCTTACTTTGGCCTCTTCTTGTTGCGTCGGAGCCTTGATGGAATCAACATCCTTGGCCCAGTCGTTCGTGTTCGGATTTTCTTCCGAAGGCGTCGGAGCGTTCCAATCCATCGGTTTGAATTCTGTCATATTTGCGCCCTCTTCTTCTTTTTCTTCGTCCTCGTGGTCCACGTTTTGGAATGCTTTTGTATTATCCACTATTTCCGGATTGTCTTCCAGCAAAGGCTGTATGTCCGATTCCGCTTCGGCTTCTTCTTCCGCTTCCTCGGCAAAGTCTTCGTCTTCGTACTCGTCCGGTATATCCTCAAGCCTGGGTGTATCAAATTCTTGATCGGCCTTCGCGGCGGGCTCGGGCAGCTCGGCGCCCATGGCAAGAAGCCTGTTAAGCCATTCGGTGTTTGTTTCGATCTCGCCTTCGGCGGCTTCGATTTTTTTTACGGTGCGTTTGGCTCGCGTCTCGTTCTTTTTGGCCTTTTCGTGAAGCGCCTCGATTTGAGATTGCGTTTTAAGTATCTTCGAGGCTGCGGCCTTTGTTGGTTCGAACCCGACCAGGCCCCGCTGAGAGGCAAGTTTTTCTGTCAGGTCATGTATGCCGCTTTTGATTTTAGACTTTGTTTTTTTTGTTGTAGCCAAAGTCTTGGTGACTTTGCCAAGTATTTCCCTGTTGTCTTCGATCCGTTTTTGCGCGCTGACCGCGGCGGCGTTCATGCGGAAGGATTTAAGCAATTTTACAGCCCCGCGCGAGTCGTCGCCGTTCACGATCGCCTGATAATATTCAAGCCCGGAATATTGTATGTCCAGCTTTTGATATTTGTTGTCTTCGCGCGGGCGCACGATCTCGGGGTCGGTGTCGAAATCTTTTTTCAGTATGTCGTCCCACTTGCGGTCGGGATGCAGCGGATCCGGTTCAAGGATTATCATAAAGTCCGGCAGCACTTCGTCGCGCGTCGTATCAAGCGCGAACGCCGCCCGGTCGCGCGTATCAAGCCACGCCGAGAATTCTATTCCTCCTGCTGAAAAATCCTTTTTGAATAACATTCTCTCTGTCTTTCCTGTTTATAAATAACTTCAAAAATGCCCAGTAGCCAGAGCCTCTGACAAATCGTTCAATTCCTAGGAAACCTGACCGGAACGTGGACGCCCAAGTCCCTGTAGGGAGGGTCTCCGACGGAAGTCAACGATTTGGCACGGCGATTGAAGCTGCTTGCATTTTTGTCCTTTTGTTTCTTGTGCTTTACTTTTTTTCCTTGGGCGCCGGGGCCTGCATGGCATACGACATCTTGCAGTGTTCGAAGCAATAGGGCTTTCCGACGAAAACCTTTTTCCCGCAGAAATGAAAATCGTCCGAGCTTGTGCTTCCGATGGGCCAGCGGCACTGGTCGTGCGACAGTTCGGCAAGAGCAAGGGCGTGGTTCACGTTACGCTCTTGTATGCGCTTGGAAGTTTTTTTAGCTTCGGCCTTGTCTTTCTTCTTTTTTTCGGCCCGCGCTGCTTCGGCGGCTTTTATTGCCTTAATCTCGGCCTTGGTGGGAGCCTTTTTCACAGGGACTTTGACTTTCACTGCAGCTTTGGCGACCGGTTTGACCACGGCTTTGACCGGAACCTTTTTTGTGGCCACAACCGGCTTGTTTGCCGATTTTTTGGCAGGCAAAGGCACAGGGCTGTTCAGACCCAGACGGTTGATTTTTCCCACGACCTGGTTTTTGGACATGCCAAGCTTGGCGCCGATTTCGGACATGGACAGTCCTTTGGCGTAAAGGGCCTTCATTTTAGCTATTTGTTTATCCGTCCAAGCCATGAACTATCCTTTGCAATTGTTTATTGAAAAGTGTATCATATTTCGGGCGTACGGGTCAACGGCAAAGTGGGAGTTTCTATATGTTTTGGACGCAAGTGTTTTTATTGGCAGCCGCGGCAGTCTTCGGATTTTTCGCGCCGCGGATAGCAGGCAGGATAATTGCGAACTATCCGGGCACTTGGGCCGACGTGGTTATGGGAAATGGAAAATGTAAAATGGGAAATGGAAGGACCATGGCGGTCGCCGTTGCTTCAATGATTTTTACTTCCATAATTTTAATGTTTGCGGGGGCGTTGTCGGTGCTTATGGCGATTGCTTTGTGTCTTTTTACTCTGGCCGTAATAATCGACCTTAAAGTTAGGCTGATCCCGGATATTCTGACGTTTCCCCTTATACTTATCGGAGCGGCAGCGGCACAAGGATTGCCATGGATAGCGGGCGGCCTTACCGAAGCCCTGATCGCGGCTGCCGTCGGTTATATATTGGCTTCGGTTATGGGCATGGTTTACTATAAAAAATCGGACGTGGCCATAGGCGGAGGAGACATAAAACTGATCGCCGCCGGGGGTATGTTTTTGGGCGCGACAGGCCTTCCGGTTGCGTTGATTACAGCGGCACTGGCGGCATATGCCTTAAAGCACAAATATCCGGACAAATTCGTCCCGTTCGCGCCGTTCTTTGCATTCGGCGCACTGGCATATCTGACTTACTGGATTTTATTTTAGGATTTTTCCTGTGGGCTTATATATGGCAAGTGTCCGGGAGGACGCGTTTGATCGCTTGGATTGCGTCCTGAAGCGACAAGGTCCCCTGCTCTCCCGTCGTCATGTTCTTAAGCGTCACGGTCTTCGCCTTGACTTCGTCCTCGCCTATTATTATAGCGAAAAGCGCCTTGGTCTTGTCTGCGTACTCAATTATGTTTTTGAACTTTTTTTCCGGGTCAAGAAATGTAGAAGTAACGATATTCGCATCGCGCAAGACGCGAACCGCCTCGAAAACTGCGGCAACTTGTTCTCTGCCGATTGGCATTGCCACAACTTCGGCCTGGGGTTCGTATTTGGATAGATCAATTTTGTTGTCTTCCAGCATCGGAACGAAAATTCGGGACGGTCCAAAGCCCGCTCCGACCCCTACGATCTTGGTTTTCGAGAATTTCGAAACTAGGTTTTCGTATCTTCCGCCTCCGCCTATTTGAGTCTTGATAACATTGTCTTTGAAGTAAAATTCGAATACCGTGCCGGTGTAATAACCGTGCCCGCGCATGATCGAAAGATCAAGTTGCGCGTCGACGCCCATGGTTTTGGATTGCTTGACTACGAATTCCAGATCGGTTAAAGCCGAGTCTACCGCCGCGCTGCGTCCGGAAAGGTGGCGCGGATCGGCAAAGGTTGCGATTATGTCGCCCGCCGCATTTTCGCCGACTAGATCGGCAAGAGCTTTCTTGAATTCGGATTCCTCCATCTTTTCGCGCTTGTCTATTAAAACCAAAGCTGCGCGGGTCTTGTCGAACTCGGCAATGCCTAAAACATCGAATGCGGCGTTCCAAAAAGCGCGGCTGCCTATGCGGGCGTATACTTCGCCGACTTCGGCCTTTATCGAGTCGAACGCCCGGCCCATGGCGGCTATTATTTCCACGTCGTAGTTTATGGACAGATCGCCCTGGCCAAGTATGTCTAGGTCTATTTGATAGAACTCGCGGTAACGGCCTTTTTGCGGGCGTTCTGCGCGGTAGTTTTTAGCCAGCTGGTATGCGCGGAACGGGAACGTCAGGTCGTTCAAGTGCCCGGCGACATAGCGCGCCAGACCGATGGTGCCGTCATATCGCAAGCCCATCTTGGTGTCGCCTTTTTCAAAGACGTACATCTCGGTGTCTATGTCGTCGAAATTTTCCTTGTCGGTCAGAACTTCGAACCGTTCGATCACCGGCAGGTCAAGCCGCTGAAACCCGGCCAGTTTTAACGAGTTGATCATCTTGCCGGTGCATTCGTCGAAGCACCGCTGCTGCGCGGGCGTCAGCTCGACGAATCCCGACAACGGTTTTGTTGGTTTCAAATTCATAATTTTATAACCTTTTAAATTATTCGGCGGCGGGTTCCGGCGCGGGGGCGGGACGCGGCGCGGCGCGCGCGGGCCTGCGGTTTAATATGCCCTCCTCGGTCAGGGGCACGTCGGTGACGCGCGTATGCATCGCGCCCAATTTAGGAGCAAGCTTTCCGGCCACCCAAATGTCAAGCCCTCCGGCGTTGCCGATGGTCGCGCGGATTCCCTGGCGGTTCGGAGCGAAGTAAACGTCGCCGGGCATCAGCACGCGCGAAAAAATTATTTCGCCGTTGCGTTCAACCTTAAGCCATGTTTCCGCCACCGCTTGCATCACTATGCGCGCGGTGTCGCGGTTCTCGACGCCGTATTCGAACTTGACCGGTACGGAAAATTCGATCTTTGCCTGGGCGTTTTCTTCCGAGGCCGGTTGCACCAGGGCTTCAGTAGGAACTGTTTTGGTTCCGGCCATAAAATATCCGCCTATGCCGCCGGCTGCGATCAGGGCAAGCACGGCCGCAAGCGCCCACATTTTTTTGGCGTTGGATTTCTGCCTGCGGAAAGCGGACTCCATCGGGTCTACGGTTTCGGTCGCGCCGCCGGACGAAGCTATCGGCGCATGGACTTCGCGCTGATTGTTATGAGGGTCGTTGACGGTTGATTCAGGCGGAATTTCCATTGTCGTTATACCAAGCTCTTCTTTTAGCTTTTTGGATATGACCGCTGGATCAAGCCCTAGCTCGATCGCGTAGTTGCGCGCGAACCCAAGTATGTAAACGTTTTCGGACAGCGCGGAATAGTTGCCGGTTTCCAGGGCTTCCAAAAAATCCTCGCGGATGCAGAGTTTCTTTGCGATAACGGGAAGTTCGCGCGGTTTGCGGCTGTTGGTGCGCGCGGCATACAGCATCTCGGCTGCGGTCATATTTTCTTTATTGCTCATAGTCTTTCGTCCTTGTTTATTGCTTTTGCCGATTATACCTGCCGCGCGCACCTCGTTCAAGGCTTTTTTGACGCAGGTAATTTTATTCGTAGCAAATCCCTGCTCGCCATTCGGCTGCGCGCACGTAAATTCTTGCCTGTTCGATGGCTTGTTCGTCCGGTTGTGCTGTTTGGCTGTCGTTATCCTCGGCCTCTGTATCGCAATCCATGGTATAGTCGGGATTTTCGCTTAGCCATTGTACGGTTGCGTGTCCCGGGAACGGCCGCCGGTTGGCAGTTATTGTTTTTTCTTTATCTGTGTTCATTTTCTTATCCTTTGTTTTTAGTTTTTTATTGAAATATGGGGCGGACAACGGGATTCGAACCCGCGACTTTCGGTACCACAAACCGACGCTATGACCGCTAAGCTATGCCCGCCATATAAAAATTATGAAAATTGAAATATATACGCCCTTAGGCGTGATGTCGGCGGGAAGCCGAAGTAAGCCGGCCTTTTTGATTTTTGGAAATTTCGCGGGTCCGTTCGGGAAAAAGTTTTGTTAGTATGTTTATGTATCCGCCGAACGGTTCGGTATAAAGAAAGCGCGCGACGCGGGTGATTGTCGTGACGCTTGCGCCGAATTTTGCGGCCAAGGCTTCTTGCGATAGGTTTGTGTTATAGAGCGTTTGAGCTATCTTCCAACGCTCGCCCAATGCTTTGATTTCCGAGGGCGTGCAGAGGTCGGCAAGGAAATTGTTGAACTCTTGCTCGGACTTGATTTGCGAAAAGGCTTTGTATAGATTTGCCATCATATTAATATATTGCTATAGTAATATGATAAAGTCAAGTGGAAAAGTGTAAAAACGATCAATGCAAGTTCTGCTTGATTTTTGATGTGGGAATGTATAGAATTGCGGGACTTATATAACAAAGGCGTAATAAAATGGCAAAAAAGAAGGCAGATTCCATAAAAGTCCGTTTGGCTAACAAGGAAACGGGCTATTTTTACAATATTAAAAAGAACTCGAAGTCCGACAACACCAAGGGCAAAATGAAGTTTCGTAAATATGACCCGAAACTCCGCAAGCACGTCGAGTTTACCGAAACCAAAGAGCCTTCGGGCGGCGGAAAAGGCAAACAGGGTAAAAAATAACCCCCTGCCCGCTTGATTTCAAGTCGCCCAGAAGGGCGACTTTTTATTATCATTACTTTTTCCTTTTGCCTTTTTCCCTTTACATTTTTATGATATAATGTTTGAAATAGAGAGGGAAACTTGAAGTCATGGAAGGTCATAGTTTTGTCGTTGGCTGTCATAGCGCCGTGCGTTGCGCGCGCGAATATGCCATTTCCCGTGCCGGGCCAGCAGCCCAACGCGGCCCGCTTCGGCGGCCAGCTGATCACGGGTTCCACATATTATTCCAGCAGTCCGGGTTTTCGTCCCGGTGACGATTACCGCCGCGCTCAGGGCGGATTTCCCACCGCGATCGAACAGCCGCGGAATCAATTCATATCCGGTGAATGCGATCTTATGCTGAATAACATTATCGCTGGAGAATGCGCAGGCGGAAGATGCGCGGGCATGAACGTGCAAAGCGTAAGGCCGCGCGTCATAATGCGTCTGGCGCAGGTCCCGGGCAAGGATTATTCGGTCGCTTGCGGCGGATATATCGATATGGCTTTTGAAAGATGGCGCGCGCAGAACCCGCAGCCTTTGGTACAATACACGGGCGGAGTGATCGAACAGCAGAAGCCCGTAACCCAAGTCGCCCCGATCCATGTGGCTGGCGCTGGATTTCCTGCAGCAGGAAGCGGTTTTCCAGGTACTATCCACGATATATCGTTCATAGACAGGATGGAAAACTCGCGCGAGGGGATTGAGCAGTGGAGGCCGGTTTGGGATGTGGACAGTCAAGGAAGGGCTTTTTGTAAGGAAAACTGCGCGTTCGCGACTTTGTTCGTCGAAGATTTTCAAAAATTTCAAGCTAGGCGCCAGGCCGAGGATACGGCGCGCGCTCATCGTCAGCAGGCCGAAATTATAAATGCCTTCCAGACCGAGCAGTTGCAGGAAGCGCTGAGAATGATCGCCCTTCGCGCGTCGAACTGGTGTCTTTGGTGTAATCATAATACCCGCGAGTGCATGATGGATTTTAATAATCAAAGGCCTTATGACATCACCGCAAGCGGCGGCGGAAGCGAGCAAAGTCAAAGTCCCGGCGGCGCAGCCATGGCCGGCCTAAACCCCGTAGGCAGGGGCGGTTGCACTATGTGCCCGACGGAAAGATATCCAAGAACGCCGGAAGAATGCATTGCAAATCATGCTTGCGAAGCCATGCCTGAAAGTACTAATGCTGAAAAAACGGCGAAAAATTCATGCATGACTGATTGTCGTCGCGCGCATCCTCAGGTCAATAGGTCGACCGATAATCAACCCTCTCCGGGATTTGTCTTGACCGGCAGATACCACTTCCCCGGTCTGATCGCCCTGGACGAAGTCTGCAAGCAGCCGGTAACGCTCGGCGTGGAACAACAAGGCAACGAATGCTCGGCTGGGGATATAGAAGACTGGCATAACAGACGGACTCCGCCTACTCCGGCTGCGCAAAGGGCTGCCTTCACTTGCGCCAAAGATCCCGCGACGGGAGTTTGCGATTGTAAAGATATGACTACCGTATCGGGCGGTGCTCATTCTCATGCGTTAGAGCAGCGGGCCAAGGATGTGCTGGCTTTTTGGAAATTACGAGAAACCGAGCATAGAGCCTGCTATTCAGGTATGCTTAGAATTGTTGCGGACGAACTTAGTCGAGGTGTTGGAGTATCTGGTCCAACGACAGGACAAGCCGCCGCTTGGAGGGATTTATTGAGGTTTGAAAGGACAAATTGTGCGGCTTATGAAAAAGCATTTAGGGATGGGACACTACAATGATTAAATTCTCGAATATCTTTATATCCTTGGTATTTGTTGCGGCTGTTCAGCTTGTATCGTCCTCTGTTTCAGCAAATACGGCTTCTCAGGCGGATATAGATGCTTTAAGAGCTTTATTGTCGCGTGAGGATGTCACTGGCGATCAGGTCCACAAGGCGTTGGGCTTGCCGCGCCGAAGTAGCTATGGCAATTGCAGCATAGACAGGTTCACGGAAACCATAGCAAGGGCTATGAATAATGAATCCACCAACGAACTTGACCAAAGTTTTATATTGCCGTATTTCCACAGAGAGTTTGATAGATGCCAAGATTTTCTAATGACGCTTAACGGAAGAGTTTTTGGATCCAGGGAAAATTTGGAGGTAAATGTCGACTGGGATAATATAAGGGCCGAAATTGCGGTGCAAAGAATGTTAGAGTCGCCGGTCCTGCTGATATGCCAGGTTAAAACTCAATTTTTAAGCGATGGTTGGAGATTCGCTTTCAAGGCCGTAGATTACGCATTATGGGGTTGGGTTATCTATAGCGGGGCGGTGACTATTTGGAAGGGAGGCGTAGGAGCCGTGCCGGCGCAGGCCGCGGCAGTGACTGCCAAAAGATCTTTGACCAAAGCGGTTATGAAAGCCGCGGTTAAGCAGAAGGGCAAAAGCGCCGCGACTGGAGCATGGAAAGGCGTTGATGCGAACCTTATGGCAGAAATTTCGCGTTACAGTTCCCAAATGATGAACCATTCTAGAAGAAGCCCCATCTACATACGTAACAAAAATCTTCTGGAACAAGCGTTATTGAAGCTGGATAGTCATGTTCTTAGGGGGCTTATAATGCGATCCGCAATCAAAGGCAAGGTAAAATTGGCGGTAGGTGGCGATTACTTTACAAATCTTATAACTTGGGCGTCTCAAAGTTTGGGAGGTGACGTCAGGGCCATACTAGCTTCCGAGCTGAGTGACGAAGAATTCAAATTTCATACGATGGCGGAACTTGGCTGTCAGCCGCTTGTGGAAAGAAATAACACAAACCGATGCTATAAGGTTTGCGAAAAAAACATGAATTTTTCGCAATTATATGCCGACAGGATTGATGCTTTGAATACTGCTTTACGGGGAATAGTCTTCGGAAATAACCAAGAAAAACGCGGATGCTTTGACAAGGAAACGTTTGCCTTGCGCGAGTTTGTGAGTTCTAGAACGCGAGGCGACGACGCGCCTATAATATCATTCGGGTTCAATCAGGTTGAGTCTGTTAGGAGGAATCTTGAGGCTTTGGCGAAAAAGACCGAATGCCAGTTGAAAAGCGAAATAGGAGAAGATGTGGATATTCGGCTTATAATAGCTTTTCAAAAGATTAGTTCAGTTGATTTTAAACGGGATCCAAGCAGCTTCATGATACTTGCCGGAATCGAGCCGATTACAATCCGAGCCGGGCACTTATACAGAACGTCGGACTTTTTGCTTCCCGCCCCGGTGAGTCATTTTTCCCGCTAGCTTCTGGCTTTGACTTTTTGCGAAAGTCGTATATAATATGCGAAAAGGAGTCGTATTATGCTGAATCTGCTTAAAAAAGTATTAATCGCCGCGCTTGTCGTAATCGCCGTTATATGGGCTTGGGAAAAATTCGGTTACCTGCTGTTCCAAAAAACTGGAGGCTTGACACCGGAATCCAGCCTTGCCGAATGGAACAATTCAGGCGCGACCGAACGCGAGATGATCGTGCGCGCAATACTATCCGAACCCGCCCGAGTGTCCAAAGTAGCCGACTGCATAACCATAATGGCGCGCGTGTCGGAATCCAGAAAAATGAACGTCCGCGACGCCGTGCCTCTTTGCATATCGGGGCAGACCGCCGCCGACCACCTGCGCGTATTCCTTGTCGACTAAACCGTTTCTTTGTCTGGGAATAGAGTCCAGCTGCGACGAAACCGCCGCGGCGGTGGTCGATTCGGATAGGAACATACTGTCTCACATAATCTACTCGCAAGTCCCGGAACACCAAAAGTTTGGCGGCGTAGTGCCGGAACTTGCCGCGCGGTCCCATGTGCTTGCTATTGACGATGTTATAAGGCGCGCTTTGAATGATGCCGGCAAAACCGTTGCGGACATAGACGTCATAGCGGCCACAGGCGGCCCGGGCTTGATCGGCGGCGTGCTTGTTGGATGGATGGCGGCCCGCGGCTTGGCGCAGGCGGCGAACAAACCTATGATCGCTGTGAATCACTTGGAAGGACACGCTTTGATCCCGCGTTTGACCGACGATGTTAGGTTCCCTTACCTGCTGCTGCTTGTCACGGGCGGAAACTGTCAGATATTGCTGGCTCGCGGCGTTGGCGATTATGAAATAATAGGCCAAACGATAGACGACGCGATCGGAGAAGCTTTTGATAAAGTCGCAAAAATGCTGGGGCTTCCCTATCCCGGCGGACCGGAAATAGACCGCCTGGCAAAACTTGGCGATCCGCAGGCGTATAATTTTCCGCGGCCTTTGTGCGACAAGCCCGGTTGCGATTTTTCGTTCAGCGGGATAAAAACTTCCGCTCGCATGACTTTGAATAAAATCGCGCGGCCGTTGACCGAATCTGAAACCTATGACTTCTGCGCCAGCTTTCAAGCAGCCGCGACCGACTGCGTCATAAATCGTTTGCGTAACGCTTTCGCTATAGGCTTGCCCGTCACCGCTTTGGTCGTGGCCGGTGGCGTTGCAAAAAATTCGATGCTGCGCGAAGTCTTGCCGGCACTGGCCGCCGAGTATGGCGTTAAATTTGCCGCTCCGCGTCTGGATCTTTGCACCGATAACGGAGTTATGATCGCATGGGCGGGAATCGAAAATTTTAAGGCGGGAAATATCGCGCCAAGCGACTTCGCTCCGAAACCCAGATGGCCGCTTGCATGATTCACGACAAAACTGCGATCTTTTCCGTATCCGACGCAAGCCGCATGATTAAAACGGTCATGGAAACGGCATTTTCCGAAATCCGAATAAAGGGCGAACTGTCGCAAGTCACCCGAGCCGCCAGCGGGCATACTTATATGACTATCAAGGACGCGGACGCCGCGATTTCCGCAATAATCTGGCGCGGGACGCCTTTGCCGTTCAAACTTGAAAATGGGATAGAAATAATTGCGACCGGCAAGGTGACGACTTATCCTGCCCGATCGAACTATCAGATAATTGTGTCGAATGTCGAGATGGCGGGCGTCGGCGCGATACTTAAAATGCTTGAAGACCGCAAGCGGAAATTGGCCGCGGAAGGCCTGTTCGATCAATCGCGCAAGCTGCCCCTGCCCTTGTATCCTAAGACTATCGGCATAGTGACTTCGTTGACCGGCGCCGCGGTGCAAGACATTATCAATCGGCTGAAAACCCGCATGCCTGTGCGAGTAATAATTTGGGGAGCGACAGTTCAAGGTGAAACCGCGGCCGCGGAATTAGTCGCCGGAATCGAAGGATTGGGCAATCTGAGCGGCGCGGACCGTCCGGACATAATAATAGTCGCGCGCGGCGGCGGAAGTTTGGAAGACTTGTTGCCTTTCTCGGAAGAGATTGTTGTTCGCGCCGTGGCGGCATCAAACATTCCAATCATATCGGGCGTTGGTCACGAGCCGGACTTTATGCTGATAGATTTTGCGGCAGATTTTCGCGCCCCGACCCCGACCGCGGCAGCCGAAATCGCAGTGCGCGAGCTTGCCGCGATACACAAGGAAATAGAATCCGTAAAACTGATCAGTCCAAGACAAATGATAGCCGAAAAATATCAAAGACTGGATGATAATTCAAAAATACTTGCCGCCAAGTTCGGACAAAGGCTATCTATTTTGCGGCAATGGATACTTGGTTTGACGTTGCAGTCGCCAAAAATGTTAGTGACAAGCGCAAAGAATAAGATCGAAGGCTTGGCGGCGCTGCTTGAGGGTTTATCGCACATAAAAACATTAAAACGCGGATTCGCGATCGTAAAATCCGGCGGTAAAATCGTTGCAAGTAAAGACGATTTCGCTTTGCCTGCCGAGATTGTATTCGGCGATGGAACGGTGAAATTGGATTAAGAATTTTGCCCTATTGAAAGTCGCGCGGTAATATTCATAATGCGCATTATGTTTTTTGGAAAATTTGCACATGATTTTGGTGAGTTCATAAGGAAAGGCAGCGCCATAGACATGGCGGTCGGCATTATAACCGGCGCCGCGCTTACAAGCCTTGTTAATTCTTTCGTTAAAGACATATTCACGCCGCCGATAGGTTTGCTTATCGGAGGATTAGACTTTTCGGATCTTCATATTCCGCTTGGCCGCACGGCGCGCATGAACGTGGGCGTTTTTATAAACGTTCTTATAAGCTTTGCTATCACGATGTTTGCGATATTTTTAATAGTCAAGGTGGCGAACCGTATACGGGGTCACGGCCAGCAGGCGCCGGCTACGCGCGAATGCCCCGATTGTAAAATGAGCATGTCGCCCGCGGCGACCCGCTGTCCCTATTGCACCAGCCACGTAACTCCTTTGGAAAAAGCCTAACTTTGGGCCAGTTCTTTTTTCGTTATATACGATTTGGCTTTGACCATGTCTTGATAAACCCAGCAGTTAAGGCATGGAGAGCCTTGCGCGACTTTCCCGCCCATAAGCATTTTTTTCGTGCCGCGGAACAGTTTTAAGTTCATGCATTTTTTTAATCCGTCGGTGAAAACGTTCCCGCCGAATTCATTGAATACGTTCGCGCAGCAGCCGTATAGCCTGCCGTCCCAGTTTATCTGAGGATTCTTCCACAGAGCATGACACCAGTCTTTCCTAAAATTTTTGCTTCTTCCGTCGGGTTGTTCTGTAAGATTTTTATATTGCAGTCCTGTTTCAAGCTCGACCTCGGATTTGTTCATCGGAACAAATTTGCGCCAGCAGTCAGGCAGGAATAAAATTTTTATTCCAAGATCGCTTGCCATTTGTTTCGCGCGGCGAATCTCTTCGACTTGGCAGTTTGTAGGCAGTATGACGTATTGCCATGTGACGTGGGGAGATTGAATAGGATTCAGTATGCCGGAAGTTTCAATAGAATATCCTAATTCGCAAAGTTCTGCAATTGCGGATAATATGGGTGGTTGGTATTGGATCAGTCTATAAAAAGATGCTCGTTTGTATAGGTTCAGTTTTTTAATATTTAGGATCACCTTGTCGAAATTTCCTCCGCGCCTATACTTTACGTACGTTTCCTGGCACGCTCCGTCCAAAGCGATATTTATACAGCGCACTTTGTATTTGACCAATGCTTCCAATACTTTGTCCGGCACGTCGTTAAAGTTTGTTCCGCCGCCGATAGTTATGCTTATATTATGCTCGAAAGCGATTCTGAATATGTCGGCTATGTCCGGGTTAAGGAATACTTCGCCTTGGTTTGATATTTCCAATTCTTTTATGAAAGGGTGTTTTTTGGCGAATTTTTCGAACTTTTCGGCGGTGACCATTCCGGCTCCGCGTCCATAGTGGTTTGGATCAAGCCGCATGGAGCACCAAAGGCAATTCAGCTGGCAAAAGTTGCACACGTCCAGCCGCGCGGCGGGGGGGGGTAATTCTTTGCTAAAAAGTCTTTTTAAAAATGAAAACATTTCTCAGCCTTTGAAGCCCGTCGCGACGATAAACATCTCGACCGATTCCTTGCGCGATGACTCGGGTTTTACGTGACGCACTTTGTCGAACAGAGGCTTTATCTGATTCAAAAGTTCGGTTGTCGTGCCGCCGGTAAAGGACTTGGCTATGAACGCTCCGCCCTTAGATAAATTCGCGTGCGCGAAATCCCATGCGTATTCCAACAATACCATCTGGCGCAGGTGGTCGGTCTTTTGATGGCCCGTGGTGTTCGGAGCCATATCGGATATTATTACGTCGGCCTTGCCGCCGTGCAAACGTTCGTTCAACCAGGCAAGCGCTTCGTCCGTTGTGAAATCGCCAAGATAAAATTCCGCCCCCGCTATCGGTTTTATGGGCAGCAGATCCATCGCGATCATGCGGGTTTTCGGATAATTTTTTGCGATATACTGCGACCAGCCGCCAGGAGCCGCGCCAAGGTCGACAACGACCTGCCCAGGTTTGAAAATCTTAAGCTGTTCGTCTATTTCTTTAATCTTGTACGCGGCGCGGGAACGATAACCTTCCGATTGCGCTTTTTTTACATAAGGATCGGAAAGCTGCCGCGCCATCCATTTGGACGATGATTTTGACTTGGCGATTTTTTTATTTAATATCTTCGGCATGACTCATTATAAGCCGGTTAGTCGCAAATTTCCAGCATTATTCTTCTAAGTTATACTTTTGCGTCATACCACTTTTTCATAAATGCGATAAGGTCTTCGTTCAAAATTTTATGTTCGGTTATACGCGCAAAATCAGGGGCGAAGACTTCTTCTAGTCCCGCGGATTTTGCGTCCGCCATGTCCATAGCGTAATGGACTTCCCGTATTCCTATCCATTTTATCGCGCCCATGCATAGTTCGCAAGGCTGGCAGCTGGAATATATGACGCATCCGGTCAGATCGTTTTTTTTCGTATTTTCGCACGCGTTTATAATTGCATTTATTTCGGCATGGTTCAATGCGCCAAAGGTGATAGTTCGTCTGCGGCTATCGCCTATGATTTTTCCATCATTTGTCACTACCGCGCCGAACGGATATCCCCCTTGACTAGCAGCCTCTTTGGCATATTTTACGGCGATGCTTAAAAGGTCATTGTTCATTTTCTTACTCGGTATTGCATTACAAGGTCGTCGTTCGCGTCGCCTTCTGATGGGCTGCCTTTGGCCAAGTATTCTCCGCCCATTCTCTCGTAAAATTTTCGCGCCTTTTTATTAGGACGCCAAAGATTCCATACTATCTTTTTTGCTTTTTCTTCCTTTGCTATTTCGATCAATCTTTCGAAAAGCTTGTCGGCTATGCCCTGGCCGCGGAATTCGTCGGGTACGAATATGCCTGACAGGTGAAAGCGCAGATACCACGATGACGCCCAGCCGCGATAAAACGACAGCCGGCCGACTGCGCGTCCGTCCGCGCTTTGGGCGATCAAAGTTTGCAGCATGGGGTTGTCCGAAAAATGAAGCCGCATAATATCCGATTCCAGCGTTTCGCGGTCTGGAAGAGGATCCAAATTATCGCCAAGCTGGGCATTGAAATAATCGTGAAATTTGCAGAGCATATCGGCAAGCTGCGGCGTGTCTTTTATTTCTGCGAATCTTATTTTTATATCGCTCATTTTTTTTCCATCATATCCATAAAGCCCTGCATCCCTCCCATCGACTGCATCTGCTTCATCTGTGATTTCATTTTGGAATAGTTTCCAAGTAGCTGCTCGACCTCGCGCACGCTGACGCCCGCTCCGCCTGCGATTCTTTGTTTTCGCGAAGCGAATATGACGTCCGGCTGACGGCGTTCTTTTTTGGTCATGGAAAGTATGATCGCTTCCTGCTTTTGAAAGTTTGAATCGTTTATTTTATCCTTGATACCAGCTGATATTTTTCCGATTCCGGGAAGCATCTTAAGTATTCCGCCAAGGCTTCCAAGCTTCTTGATTTGGCGCAGCTGGGCAAGCATGTCTTCCAGATTGAACTCTCCGCTGAACATCCGCTCGGTAAGTTTTTTGGCGTCCGCTTCATCTATATTCGCTTGCGCTTTTTCAACCAGGGACACCACGTCGCCCATATCAAGAATGCGCGACGCTATGCGGTCCGGATAAAATTTTTCAAGCGCGCTTATATCTTCGCCTGTTCCGGTGAATATGATCGGCGCTCCGGTTTCAAACTTCATGGACAGCGCGGCGCCGGCGTTGGCGTCGGAATCGGCGCGGGTTAATATTATTCCGGTCATGCCTACGGCTTGGTTAAATTCGCGCGCGACGTTTACGCTTGTTTGCCCTGTCATGGCATCCGTCGTAAGCAAGATTTCATCGGGATTTATAACGATTTTAAGGCTTTTCAGCTCGTCCATTAAATCATTGTCTATCTGCATTCGGCCCGCGGTGTCGATGATGATAACGTCTTCATTTGATTTTATTGCGCGCTTTGCGGTGTCGATAGGCTTTTCGTTTTCTATGATTGGTAGCGAGGCAACCCCAGCCCGCCCGGCAAGCATTGAAAGCTGTTCTTTAGCAGCCGGCCGGTATACGTCGGCGGAAGCAAGCAGGACGGATTTGCCCTGCCCGGCGAACCACTTTGCAAGCTTGGCCGCGCTGGTGGTTTTTCCGGTTCCCTGCAATCCGGCCATTAATATTATCGTTTGTTTATCGTGCCGTAGCCCAAAGGGCGTAGGCGGACCTCCTAAAATTTCGACCAGCTCGTCATAGACGATTTTTGCTATCTGTTCGTCCGGTTTGACCGAGTCGATAACCTTCGTTCCAACGGATTTTTCTTTGATACCAGCCAATATTTTCTTAACTACCGGAAGCGCTACGTCAGATTCCAGCAATGCGATTTTTATTTCGCCAAGCGCCGAATCCAGCATGCTTTCGGTAAGTTTTCCCCCGCTGGTCAGTTTTGCAAAAGCGTTTCCAAGTCTTTTGGTCAAAGCATCGAACATATTATAAGTACCTCCTTAAGAACCTGGCGGTTTCGGATTGTTTGCTCTTGGCGACTTCTTTCGGCGTGCCGGCGACAACTATCTCTCCGCCTCCCTCGCCTCCGTCCGGCCCAAGATCGATTATATAATCGGCGGTTTTTATGACTTCGAAATTATGCTCGATCACTACTATGGTGTTGCCCGCGTCGACAAGTTTATGCAGCGACGTCAGCAGCATTTCGATATCCGCGAAGTGCAGGCCTGTTGTCGGCTCGTCCAATATGTAAAGAGTGCGTCCGGTCGAGACGTGCGACAATTCCTTGGCAAGCTTTACGCGCTGGGCCTCGCCGCCGGACAGCTCTAGGCTTGAATGCCCAAGCCGCAGATAGTCCAGACCTACTTCGCGCAGCCGCTCGAGCCGTTTGCGGATCGCTGGTATGCCCTGGAAAAATCTATACGCTTCGAATACGCTTAGGTCCAGAACGTCGGCGATATTTTTGTCGTTGTATTTGATTTCAAGCGTGTCGCGGTTAAAGCGCCGGCCTTTGCAGACGTCGCATTCGACGTACACATCCGGCAGGAAGTGCATTTCGATTTTTTTGACTCCGTCGCCCTCGCAGGCTTCGCACCGGCCGCCCTTGACGTTGAACGAGAATCGCCCGGCGGCGTACCCGCGCGCCTTGGCCGCGGGAAGCGCGGCGAAAAAATCGCGTATCGGATTCCAAAGCCCGGTGTAAGTGGCGGGATTGCTGCGCGGAGTCCGCCCGATAGGAGACTGGTCGATGTCCACAACTTTGTCGATATGTTCAAGTCCCGTGATGGCTTTGTGCTTACCGGGCAAAGTTTTCGATCCGTAGATATGGCGCATGACGGCGGGATAAAGCGTGTCCGAAATCAGCGTCGATTTGCCCGAACCGGACACGCCGGTGACGGCCACGAATTTCCCAAGCGGAATTTCGGCGGTGATATTTTTAAGGTTGTTTTCGGACGCGCCGATTATTTTTATGAATTCGCCGTTTCCTTTGCGGTATGTTTTCGGAACCGGGATTTTCTTGATCCCGGACAGATACTGGCCCGTAAGTGATTTAGGATCGCTTATGACCTTGGACGGCAGGCCCTGCGACACTATGTGTCCGCCGTGCGTTCCCGCTCCCGGGCCGACGTCGATCAGCCAGTCGGCGGCGCGCATCGTGTCTTCGTCATGCTCGACCACGATAAGCGAATTGTCCTTGTCGCGCAGCGAATGAAGCGTCGAAAGCAGCCGTTCGTTATCGCGCTGGTGAAGGCCGATCGAAGGCTCGTCCAAAACGTACAGCACTCCGGACAGGCCCGATCCGATCTGCGAAGCAAGCCGGATGCGCTGCGATTCTCCGCCCGATAGCGTCCCGGCGGTGCGGTTCAAAGTCAGGTATTGCAGGCCGACGTTCATAAGGAAAGTAAGGCGGTCGGTTATGTCGGCCAGGATCGGCGTCGCGATCGTGACGCTGGATTTCGGAAGCTTGGCCGGCAGCGCGCGAAACCAGTCCAGCGCTTTGGCGATCGACATGTCGGTAGCTTCGGAAATATCCGCGCCCGCGATCTTGACGCAAAGTGATTTCAAGTTAAGGCGTTTGCCGCCACACATATTGCACGCGATCTTCGCTTGGTATTTTTCATACTCGGCTATCATGGCCGGTGAATCGGAAGCCCTGTACCTGCGATCAAGATTCGGTATCACGCCCTCGAACGGTTTGGACCACGAGTGGTGGCCCCCGCCCCATTTTATCGTGATCTCTTCATTGCCGGTGCCGTGAAGTATGATGTTTTGATGTTCCTTGGACAGCGATTTCCAAGGCTTGGACATCGGAATTCCGTATTTTTTCGCCAAGGCTTCTATCACGTCTTCGTACTGCGTCAGCATGCCGCCGCGGGACCAGGGAGCGATCGCGCCTTCGCGAATGGAAAGTGCCAGGTCCGGCACGACCAGGTCAGCGGACATTTTATACAGCACTCCAAGTCCGCCGCAATCATTGCAGGCGCCGGCGGGAGAATTGAACGAGAACATTTTCGGTTCGATTTCCGGCAGCGAAAATCCGGATTCCGGACACGCGAAGATGGAAGAAAACAATATGTCTTCGTTGGTGTCCAGACGGCGCACTATAACTATGTTCGGCACAAGCCGGAACGACGCTTCAAGCGACGCGGTCAGCCTTTCCCGCATATCTGCGGACACGGCCATGCGGTCTACTATTACTGAAATGTTATGCGTTTTGTTTTTATCAAGCGCGGGTGCGGAAGTTATGTCTTCGACAAGCTTGCCGTCGATGATCGCGCGGCGGAAGCCCTGCTTTGCCAGGAACGCCAGCTCTTTTTTATACTCGCCCTTTCGGCCTTGAACCAGCGGAGCCATGATGTAAATTTTGGTGCCGACGGGCAGAGTCATGGTTTGATCCGCCATCTGCTGCACGGTCTGAGAGGAAATCGGGCGGCCCGTGACCGGCGAATGCGGAACGCCGACGCGCGCCCAAAGCAGCCTCATATAATCGTATATTTCCGTCACCGTGCCGACGGTCGATCGCGGATTATGCGAAGTGGTCTTCTGCTCGATCGAGATGGCGGGCGCCAGGCCTTCAATCGAATCAAGCTCGGGCTTTTTTTGCATATCAAGGAATTGACGGGCGTACGCCGAAAGGCTTTCGACATAGCGGCGCTGCCCTTCCGCGTAGATTGTGTCGAAGGCAAGCGACGATTTGCCCGAACCCGATACGCCGGTGATTACTACAAGCTTGTTCTTCGGAATGTCTATATCAAAGTTTTTTAGGTTGTTTTCGCGTGCCCCGCGGATAGAAATATACTTGATTGCGCAATCGCCGTCGTTTCCCGTAAATGAAGATTTTTTGGATACTTTCGCCATGATCCGAAGAGCCTATCACTTATTCCCAAAAAATCAAGCAAATGTTTGACTTTTACTCGCAAGCTTGTCCATTGGTTGCGTTGCCCATGGGTGTGTTGCAGGTATCGCCCGTGGTGCAGCAGCAGTGACTGCCGGCTACGGGGACCGAGTATCGCATGGTCCCGCGGCTGAACTGCATGTC
>WQXN01000003.1 GCA_009784815.1 Alphaproteobacteria bacterium
AGGATAAATCATTCAATGCCTAGAAAAACCGACTGGAATGTGGACATCTAAGTCCCTGTAAGGAGGTTTTTCGACGGCAGTCAAGGATTTAGACCGATTTGAAAAATATTTAAGAATTTTTTGTCTTTATATTAACCTACCGCGGCTTTGATTCGGCGCACCCCGGCGGCGCAAGACTCTTCCTTCTGAATCTTGAAGGAACCAAGCTCGCGGGTGTTGCCCACGTGCGGCCCTCCGCAAATCTCTTTTGAAAAATCTCCTATGGTGTAAACTTTGACCTTTTCGGAATACTTGTCGTCGAAAATTCCGATCGCGCCCGCGGCCTTGGCCTCCGCGACGGACATTTCTTCCATCACGACATCAACTTCGGCTTTGATCGCATCATTAACCAATCGTTCGACCTCGGCTATTTCTTCGAGTGCCATTTTGCGATCGAACGAGAAATCGAATCGCAACCGTTCGACGGTTATATTGCTGCCCTTTTGAAATACGCTTTCTCCCAATACTTTTCGCAAAGCCGAATCCAACAAATGCGTCGCGGTATGAAGCTTGATTTTTTCTCCCGTCGGATCGTCTCCTTCTGCCATGCCGCCCTTAAACACCTGCGATGACCGCGACCGTTCCTTCTGCTGTGCCATCGCGGCGTCAAAGCCCGGAACATCTACGCCGATTCCGCGTTCGCGCAAAATCTGCTGCGTAAGATCAAGAGGAAATCCGTAAGTGTCGTACATCTTGAACGCCGCCTCGCCCGACATCACATTTCCGTTCATTGCCAAGATTTCTTTTTCCAACAATTTCATGCCGTTGGTCAGCATCTCGGCAAAAGCGTTTTCTTCTCGCTGAATAGTCTCGACCACGCGGCCGCTTTGCGTTATCAGTTCGGGATAAGCTTCGCCCATCTGATCACACAAAGCTGGATACAACTTGGAAAGCAGCGCCCCCTTGTAACCCAGAACCTGGCCTTGGCGCATGGCGCGACGAAGTATGCGTCGCACTACGTAACCGCGCTCGACATTGCTTGGGATCACTCCGTCGGCTATGGTGAACCCGACCGCCCTAAGATGATCCGCTATGATTTTGAACGCCGGAGTATTTTCCTTGGTCTGGGTAACGCCGGTTACGTCGGATACTGCATTCCTCAAAGCTACGAACAAATCTGTGTCATAGTTGTCGTGAACTCCCTGCAGCATGGCGGCCCAACGTTCCAAACCCGCTCCGGTATCGACATTTTGTTTTGGAAGATTGGCAAGCGATCCGTCCGCCTGCCGATCATACTGCATGAACACGTTGTTCCAAACTTCGACATATCGTCCCGCGTCTTCGTCGGCGCTTCCGGGCAAGCCGCCGGGAATATCGGCGCCGTGATCGTAAAATATCTCGGTGCAAGGTCCGCACGGCCCTGTGTCTCCCATGGCCCACCAGTTGTCTTTATCAAGGCGGATTGCGTCTTTTCCGGTAAGCTTTTTCCAAATTTCTGTCGATTCGTCGTCGGTTATATGAGTGGATACGATCAAGCGTCCGGGATCAATCCCTAATTCTTTGGTAAGCAATTCCCAAGAAAGCTCGATCGATCCTTCTTTGAAATAATCCCCGAACGACCAGTTTCCAAGCATCTCGAAAAACGTGTGGTGTCGGCCGTTGTGCCCGACGTCTTCAAGATCGTTGTGCTTTCCTCCGGCTCGCAGACATTTTTGAGAATCTGCGACTCGCGGCGCCGGGGCGGCCTCGATCCCTTGCAAAACCTTCTTGAACGGCACGACGCCCGCGACGGTGAACATCAGCGACGGGTCGTTTGGTATAAGCGACGCGCTTGGGACTATTTTATGCCCGTTTTTTTCCATAAACTTTAAGAATGACTTTCTAATATCGTTGAATTTCATAACCTGTCCTTTTGTCTCCCTATTATATAAGTATAGATTGAAAAGTCAATAAACCTTGATATAATCGACCTATGATCAAAAAATCATTCATAATCTCTGGACCGACGGCAAGCGGTAAATCCGACTTCGCGCATGAAATCGCACTTCGGCTGGGCGGCACAATCATCAACGCGGACAGCGTGCAAATCTACCGCGGAATCGAAACTTTGTCGGCCTCGCCCAAGCCTGCCGATAACTACCGGCTTTACTCTATAATTGATCCGGATGAAAAAATGTCGGCGGGCCTTTACGCCGAACTTGCGGCCAAAGAATACGATCTCGCAACTACCCCGATTTTTGTAGGCGGCACGGGCTTTTACCTAAAGGCTCTCACAAGCGGCTTTTCAAAACTTCCCACTATATCGAACGAAACCCGAACGGCGGCTCGCGCCGTTTTGAACAAATACCAAGAACTAAAAAAATACGACCCAGCCATGGCGGATAAACTGCATCCGAACGACGCTCAGCGCATAAGCCGCGCGTTGGAAGTGTTTATGGAAACGGGCAAGCCTATGTCGGAATGGCAAAACGCGCCGCTTCAACCCGCCCTGCCCTATACGCCCACAAAAATAGCGATTATTCCACCCCGCGAAGAACTGCTTGAACGCGCCGCGCAAAGACGCGAACAAATGCTTGCGGGCGGCGCTATTGAAGAAGTGCGTCGACTTATAAATTTCGACATCCAAGCGAACGGTTTTATGGAAATCAAAAAATGGATCAACGGCGAAATATCAAAGGAAGAAATGCTGAAACTTTGGGAGATTTCGGACGCGCAGTACATCAAACGTCAAATGACCTGGCTGCGTCATAAGTTCGGCGCCGACATAACGATCGACCATATACCGGCGTCAAAGGATATAGATCATGTTTGCGGCCTCTGACATAGTGTGCGTGCTTTTACCGATAGTCCGCACCTCGGGCTTTGATTATTCGCTGCCCGCGCCTGCGAATATCGGCGACTTGGTGCAAGTGACGTTCCAAAATAAAAAAATTACTGGGGTGATAATAGGAAAAGGCGCAGCAAACCTTCCCGCCGAAAAAATAAAACCGATAGAAAAAATATTTGAAATTCCGGGCCTGACCCAAACGGACATAGACTGGATCATCAAGATGTCGGACTGGACGCTGATGAACCCGGGCGCGGTGCTGCGCCTGATACTTAACGTGGACCTGGACGAAAAGCGCCCGTCTAAACCGCTTGAAATTCCGGCTTACCGCGACACGAATGCGATAACCCTGACGCCGGATCAACAAAAGGCTGCGGGCGCGATTCAAACGACGGCCCCGTTCAAAGTCCACCTTCTGGACGGAATCACGGGCAGCGGAAAAACGCAAGTATATTTTGACGTGGCGCTGCGCGTCTACAACGCTGGAAAGAATGTGCTGATCATGATGCCTGAAATCGCGCTGACCCAACAGTTCATCAAAAAATTTGAAAATAAATTCGGCGCCAAGCCGTTCGTATGGCATTCGAATCTGACTCCCGCCGCCCGCAAAAAAATTTGGAAGGCCGTCGCCTCGTCACCGCGGCCGCTAATAATAATCGGCACCCGCTCGTCATTGTTTCTGCCGTGGAAAAACCTAGGGCTGATAGTCGTCGATGAAGAGCATGACAGCTCGTACAAACAAGACGACCAAGGCAGCTACAACGCGCGCGACATGGCGATCCTGAAAGCGAAAATGCTTAATATCCCGATAATTCTGGCCAGCGCCACGCCATCGGTCGAAACCTTGCGCAACGTAAGGGACGGGAAATATACGGCGTCATTATTGCCTTCTCGATTCGGCGGGGCGCAACTTCCGGTGGTCGAAATAATAGACCTAAGGAAGAATAAACAAACCGGCGACATATCGGAAATTATGCTGTCCGAAATTTCAAAAACTTTTGAATCGAATCAGCAAATAATGCTTTTTTTAAACCGCCGCGGATTTTCTCCGCACGTATTCTGCGCGGACTGCGGATCGCCAAGAACCTGCCCTGACTGCTCGGTCGCGATGACCTACCACCAGCGATTCAAAAAAATTCTGTGCCATTATTGCGGCAGAAAATCGCAGGTTCCGTTGATCTGCCCGGACTGCGGAAAAGGCGAAATGCAAATGAATGGCAGCGGCGTGGAAAAAATAGAAAAAGAACTCCGTGAACGCTTTCCATCTGCGCGAATCGAAATTCTATCAAGCGACACGGCGGCGGACCTAAGCGGAATAATAGAACGCATAGAAAACGGCGAAACTGATATAATCGTCGGCACGCAGATCCTGGCCAAGGGACATCACTTTCCGAACATTACTCTGGTCGGAGTGATCGACGCGGACGCGGGTCTGTACGGAAACGATTTCTTCGCGGCGGAGAAAACCTTCCAGCAATTGTTCAAAGTATCGCGCCGCGCTGGCCGCGGGGAAATTCCGGGACGCGTCCTGCTTCAAACTTACAATCCCGACCACCCGGTGCTAAGCGCGATCAAATGCAACAAGCGCGACGATCTTATGAATACGGAACTTCAATCCCGCCAAGCGGCTAATATGCCTCCCTTCGGACAACTGATCGCAGTGATAGTGGAAAGCGACAAGGAAGCCAAGCTGAATAAATTCTGCGAAGACCTAAAGGCCGCGGCGCCGAAAATAATCGGCGCGAAAATCGCTGGTCCCGTGCCGGCCGAAATGTACCAGATACGAAACTGGTACCGCCAAAGGTTCCTGGTGCACGGAGGCGAAAAAGACAAGCTTCAGCCAATAATAAGGAAATGGATCGACAGCGTGAAAACGCCAAGCGACACGCGCGTCAAAATAGACGTCAACCCCCAGAATTTTTTATAATAAATAATCTCAAAAAATCCCGGCAAGGTCGCGGCCTTGCCGGGATTTTTTGTCCCTTACTTATTCCCTGTGTACTTTTTAAGACATGACATCTCCCACCATATGGCAAGTCCCGGGACCAAGAAAAACACTACACCGGCTATCTTCGCGATACCGATCATGACATACATATACGTTTCAAGCATCTTGGCGTCCCAAGCAACGAACATTCCCATGATCCAGTCGTAGAAACCGGTAAGCGTCAGCAGCCATGCGGCCGTGATCCACACTATGTTTATCAGGAACGCGCGAAAGTTTATATTACGTCTGTGATAAAGCTTCATCATCATGTGATCGACTTCGGTTTTGGACATTTTCGGCATATTAATCATATCAATCTCCTTTTGTTACAAGATTATTGTATCACAAGTCGATTATTTTTCTTAAAACATTTATTCCTATAATAATCTCAAAACACATAAGGCAAATCGCGTTTTAAATAAATAATCGTCCAATACCAAGAAACCCCGGGATGCGGTGTACGTCCAAGTACATAATTCCCGGGGTTTCGAAGCGCAGTGGACGATTAGGCGCGAAAACGAAAATTACCTTACGCGGTTTGTCCAATTAACTTGTAAATGCGGTCCGTGACTTCGGAAGCGTCGGCATTCAAAGCGAATATCGAATCGAAATTGTCATGCACAAGCGCTGTGAATTCGACCGAATCCATTCCGACTACGTGCGCGGCGGCTATCATTGCCTCGCCCCTTTCTCCGCTTGCGGCTTCCATGGCGAACATTTCGAAGTTCCCGTGCACATACCCGAACAACTGACGGTTTGCGATCCTGGCTCCCTGCTTACAACCAAGGGTTCCCGAAGACATACCGAACGCCTGGTTTATGAAAATCTGGTTGGTAAAGCTTGCTCCAAGATCAAACGCCAATCCGCGCTGTCCCGAGAATATAACGGATCCCAAACCGCAACCCGGGTTGTCCCTTGCTTCCACCGCGCCAGCCGAAGCCACGCATACGATAGCCGCGGCCATCGCTATTTTATTAAGTTTCATTTTGCTTCTCCTTATTTTGATTTGATGTCCAATCCTATACTTATGTCCGCCATATATCAATAAAAAATTACATACGATTATTTTCCTCTTGCTTTTGAACTCGATTTGTGATATACTTGATCCATCAAAGCTAAAATATTATCCAATCCGCCCCCGGCGGTTTTTTTATTTCCCAAAATCAAGAGAACTCAAAATGCACCTGGAATTAAAATGGTGGATCCAAGTAATAGTGATCCCGATAATCGGAGCGCTATTCATGTGGATCTCGCGCTTAAAATCGCACATGGATCTTTCCGACGAGAAAATCCGCGCGCACTTTTCGAACATACATAAAGATCTTGCCGACTACAAACTTGACGTCGCGCGGACCTACGCCTCGATCTCTTATATCAAGGACGTCGAAGCCCGCCTGACCCACCACCTGCTTCGCATAGAACGGAAACTGGAAAAAGGAGAACCAAAATGACCCAAGCCCTGACCGCCGCGCGAACCGCGCTTAACCCCGCCGCACACCTGACCGTCGAAGACAATCAAGACCTCTCGCGTCGAACATTGTACCGTCTTGCGCGCATAATCTACGCGGAAACCCACGCGGTGCTGCCTGATGCCGAAGCGCTGGCAAGCATGATCGCGAATCTGCGGCGCGCGAATAGCGCGCTTGAAGACATATCGGAAGATGCCGACCTGTTCGAATGCCTGAATAAAAAATCGGAACGCCACGCGGACCTATTAATAAGGTACGACTCGCGCGAACTTCAAATGTGCCTGCGCACCCTGTCGCGCGCGTTAAGCGGAGTTCTAAAAGATTCGACTCGCGGCGCGGTGCGATTTCACCGTGCCCAGCTTCTGCCCGACTGGGCTACAAGCGTCGGCTCGGTTTCCGAAATCGGCAACCTGCACTTTTATATTTAATAATCAAAAAACATAAGGCCGTCCGCAAATTCGATGAATAATCGTCCAATACCAAGAAACCCCGGGATGCGGTGTACGTCCAAGTACATAATTCCCGGGGTTTCGAAGCGCAGTGGACGATTAGGCGCGAATTTGAAAAGTGGCCAATATGTTTTTTACATTCAGTAAGACTAACTCATGACTATAAATTCTGCTCTAAGCGGAGGATGCCTCCGCGGAAAAAAAACTTACATCACCGCAGTCACCGGGGTAATTTCGGCTATTGGAATGTACCTTGCCGGCGACGCGGATTTATTTTTAACGCTGCATACTATATTCCCGATGCTGGGAATGTTGTTTTTGCGCACAAGCATAAAGGAAAGAAAACATGACGAACGAAATTGCGATACCGGAAAAATTCAAAACTGCGACGGGCGAAGCGAACCTCGAAGCGATACTTAAATCCTACTCCGAACTTGAAAAAAAACTAAGCCAAGCTCCAAGCGCGCCGAAAGACGCCGCCGAATACGCGGCCCCCGGCTTTGGAGACAAAGACGACGACAATATAAGACAACAGTTTCTTGACATAGGCCTTACCAAAGACCAGGCCGAGAAAGTCTGCGCCCTTGCCGACTCTCTGATGAAGCCGATCGTAAGCGGTCTTATGGACGCTAACGGCGAAAGCTCCGAACTTGCCCAGCTGGAAAAGTTTTTCGGCGGCCCGGATAAACTGGCGCCTGCATTGCAAGAGATCGAAGCGTTCGGGGCGAAATACCTGCCCGAAGACGCGTTCGAAACTCTCTGCTCGACGCATCAGGGAATCGTAAGCCTGTACAAGATGATGAAATCGCACGAGCCTGATATATCGACGAACAAGAACTCGTCGCAAAATTTATCCGAGAGCGAACTCAAAATAATGATGCGGGACCCGAAGTACTGGCGCGACCGCGATCCTGAATTCATACGTTCGATCGACACTGGATTCAAAAAACTATTTTCCTAAATGTGATTAAAAAAATAAATACAAATTTTTTATCATTATTTTCACTTTTCTCTTTACTTGGATTTTTATTTTTATTATAATGCACATAAGGAGCAAACAAAAAGTTTGTTCTTCATAAAAAGAAAATAGGAGAAGAGGATGTCATTGTTCTCAAAAAAGCCGGCTAAGAAAGTCGTCGCGAAAAAACCTGCTGCGAAAAAGGTTGCTGTAAAGAAACCTGCTGCGAAGAAGGTTGCCGCGAAGAAACCAGCCGTCAAAAAAGCTGCGGTTAAAAAATCGGTCGCCAAAAAAGTAGTCGCGAAGAAAGTCGTGGCGAAAAAGCCGGCCGTTAAGAAAGCCGTGAAAAAGAAAGTTGCGAAGAAAAAGTAATTTTTCTTAGCGTTTCTAAATAGAAGGGCCACGGCCCTTTTATTTTTTGGCGGAAAAATAAAAGACCCTGCGGGTCTTTAATTCTTTGGTGGGAGTGGCTGGATTCGAACCAGCTCAGGCATAAGCCAACAGATTTACAGTCTGCCCCGGCTCTCCAACTCCGGCGCACGCCCAACGGTCGGTATTTTAGTTGATTTTTCGCAAAAGTCAATATATTATTGGAAAATCAGACTGGTAGGTCATAGCGAGGCGGGTAACCGCCGCGAGGAAAGTCCGGACTGCAAGGAACAGAATAGCGGCTAACGGCCGCCGGGGGCGACCCCAGGACAAGTGCCACAGAGACGAGCCTATTAAGTTAGGGTGAAACGCGGTAAACTCTATTCGCAGCAATCTCAAATAGGACGGTGTCGTGCGTTCCTCACAAACCGTCGGGTAGAGAGCTTGACCCTGGCAGCAATGCCAAAGGCAGACGAATTATGACCCAAGACAGAATCCGGCTTACCGCCAGTCTGATTTTTCCTATCTATAAAACCCTTCGTTGACGAGGGGCGGCGTTGTGGTATAATTGCGCTGATGAAGAAAATAATTCTGGCTTTGGTGGTGGCGTGCTTGTCAGGCGCAGCGAATGCGGCGCAGTCGTTGCGCATAATTCGCGACACTGAAATCGAAGTCGTAATGCAAAAGCTTGTCGAACCAATAGCGCGGGCCGCAAAGATTCCTGACGGCCGCCTGCGCGTTCACATAGTTCACGGCAACGATCTTAACGCTTTCGTATCCAGCGGCGAGGATATTTACATTTACGCCGGAACAATAATGAAAATCGAAAATCCAAACGCCGTTCAAGCCATAGTCGCTCACGAGCTTGGTCACATAATCGGCGGCCACTATGTCAACCGAATGGCTAGAATAGAAAAAGAAATGATCGGCGCGATCATAATGCAAAGCCTTGGAGTGGCTTTGATCGCTGCAAACCCCGAGATGGGAACCGGGGTTATGATGGGCGCTCATGGAATCACACGCGCAAACCTTATGTCGTTTTCGCGCGATGAAGAACGGCAGGCGGATACTTTGGGGCTTGGTTTGATGAAAAGCGCGCGACTTCCGCTTGGCGGATTCGTCGAAATGATGGAGCTGTTGCAAAGCCGGAGCATTCACATCGAAGGATCGATCAACACGTATGGAATAAGCCATCCAACCACCACGGAACGGTTGATGAACGCGCGCGAGTGGATCAGCAAGCACGGCGGCCACGGCGGAAAACTTCCCGATGATCTAGTCGCCGAGTACGCCATGGTGCGCGCAAAGCTGGTCGGGTATTTGCAGTCTGAAAAAGTCGTCCAAGACATGTATCCGACGCAGACGCTTCCTTCCAAATATGCCCATGCCATTTCGGCTTTGCGAGGAGATCGGCTGACCAAGGCGCTGCAGCTGACCAACGAATTGGTTGCAAGCGATCCGAAAAATCCGTATTTCCACGAGTTGGTCGGAGACATACAGGTCAGACGCGGAAAATATTCCGAAGCGGTGGCCGCATATCAGAAGGCTTTGGAACTTCTTGATATAGAATCCGCCCAGATAAGCGCGGCAATAGCCATGGCTTTGATCGAACGAAAGGGCAAAGGCGACGCCGAGGAAGCGGTGCGTATAATCAAACGCGCGCTCATCTTGGGCAAAGCGGAAGCTGCCAAGACTCCGTTTTTATATTTCGTTTTGGCGCGCGCGTACGCCGCCAAGAAAAAGCATGGTTTGTCAGATTGGGCCATGGCCGAGTATAATTGGATTATAAATAAAAAGCCCGAAGCGAAAAAATTCGCCGAGCGAGCAAAGCGAAATTTGGACGGCAATTCACCAGAATATCAAAAGGTCCAAGACATACTCGCCAAGAAATGAAATTATTAAAAAAGAGATTTTATGAAAATCTGCAACCAGTATATTTTGATTTCTGTGTCGTGAATATGTAGCGTGCCACGTCGCCCCATAATACATAAAAAGCCCCACTTTTTCCAACTATTTATGCTATATCAGTTTAATCGGTTCTATTTTTATGTCATCAAAATTGCCACGAGTGTTTGGGACATCTTTTATATATTCCGGCTTGCCCATCATGTCTTCCAATATCAGTCGTTGCGATCTGTAATGCCCCTCGCCAAATGCCGCGAGTACAACATCGTATTTGTTCAATGCCGCCGCGATATTATTTACCATATATGGGTCGCGCCCGTGCAGATTTATTAAGTGCGAGAAGAAATTGTATTCGCCTTTCTTGACGCTTGGGCCGCCGCAAGACAAAGATTTTCGCAAATCTTCTTCGGTGAATTCACGGTCGGGGCGATGCTCTCTTAAAACAGCCAACGTTTCCTCATCAGATAAATCTGCAAAGACAACAGGCAACCCACGTTTAGCGGCAACGGCGGCAACATACGCCAAATTATTGCCATGAATTTCGCGAGGCAATAAATCACGTCCAGAATTGCGATATTCCACCACAGCAATTTGCGGTTTGGCTGGCGATTTGTCCGAGAAACAAAAATCAGTCATATCATACGATTTATTCGCGCCGTGGTCTTCTGCGATATAAATAAGAGTTTTTCCGTCTTTTTTGAATACGGCTATATACGGATACCGTCCGACATTTTCAGACTCTTCCCATGTTTTGTATAAATCATGATTAGGCACAAACATTTGATATCCTTTTATTTTTTATCGTTAACTACGAACATTATATCATACAACAGCAGACATATTTGTATTATTTAAGTGCCATCGCCGCTTGGTTGCAGAATATCTTGCACGACATTTCCCAAGTATTGAAATCATACACCTTTAATTGTTCCTACCATAACAACCCATCTCGCCCCTTGTCGCCCCATATTGCCCCGAAATCGATGGAAATAAAAACTCCCCTTTCGGGGAGTTGCAATTACTCTCGGCTCCCGCTTAACATATAAGTCAGTTCTTTATACAAACTAAGCACCGCAACCAGCGCCACGAACAACCCGGCTGTGATGTACAAAGTAGCGATCAGCAGGTTCATCATGGAAATCCCGACAAGCAGAGTATTCGGTATTATCTTAAAAATGAACACACATCCAAGCAATCCGAATACTGCGCCTACTATCATGCTGCTTATCAAAGATTGCTTAACTACTCTCGGCATCTTTGGGCGTGCGGCGGCTGGCAGTCTCCAATTTACGAACATATAATGCATGGATATTACCAAAAACATCATAGGTATGAACGCAACCATGAATATCCTCGGAATTGTTGATATGCCGCCTACGATCCAGAAATACAACTTGTCGCCGATAGCCGGATAGAATTCCGCCTTTCCCGCGACCCAAGCCATGGGATACAACACCGCGACTACGACCGCGAATACGATCGACAAAGCGGCCCATATCCTAAGGAACCTGCGTCCTCCGACATACATGCCTATATTAACGAATTCGTTGCCGATAGTGGCCAAGGATTTTTCCGTCTTGTTGATTACGACCATCTTTGCGACCTTTGGCCTTGCTGCGGCAACCGGCCTTGACTTCAGCCCTATCTCTTTTGCTATTGAATGTCTTTTTTCTTTTAATTTCATAACCCTCTCCTTTCCTCTTAATCCCAAGCCTACCGCATTCTTCGAACGAAAGTCAAGAAGGAAAAAAGTCTTCTGCTGAACTATTCGCTTCGCGCAAAGCGAATAGTTTAACACAACACCGGACAATCGATCGCGCCGTAGTTCGCAAGAACCAAGGCGGATGACCCGACTACCAACCCGTAACTGCCGGCGCTTTACGCACAACCAGCACTACGCAAAATCAACCCTCAAAAAAAAGGAAACAATATGTCTATTCACATAGAAAAAGCATTTGTTAAACAATTCGAAGCGGACGTGCACCTGGCCTACCAGCAAATGGGCACCAAGCTTCGCTCGACCATTCGCAGCAAAAGCGGCGTGATCGGAAGCTCGACCACATTCCAGCGCGTCGGCAAAGGCTTGGCCAACACCAAGTCCCGCCACGGTCTGGTGCCGGTTATGAACTTAAACCACGAACCGATCGAATGTCCCCTAAGCGATTACTACGCGGGCGACTGGGTCGACGCTTTGGATGAACTGAAAACGAACATCGACGAGCGACGCGTGGTGGCATCAGCCGGAGCCTACGCATTGGGCAGAAAAACGGACGAGCTTATCATAAGCGCGCTTAACACGGCGAACCAGGAAATCGGCGACTACGACTCGGGCCTGACCAAGGAATTGGTCCTGGAAGCGATCGGCGTTTTGAATAAAAAAGACGTTCCGGACGACGGCCGCCGTTTCGCGGTAGTCGGAGTAAAACAGTGGAACGACCTTCTGTCGATGGAAGAATTCACTTCCGCGGAATACGTCGGCGACAACCTGCCGTTCGTATCCGGCACCGAAACCAAGAAATGGATGGGCGTGATCTGGGTGCTTCATAACAGCCTCCCGGGTTCAAGCGATGAAACCGACTGCTTCATCTATCACTCGTCGGCGATCGGCCATGCCTGCGGTCAGGACGTCAAGTCCGACATCAGCTGGCACGGCGAGCGTGCAGCGCACTTCATATCGAACAGCATGAGCCAAGGCGCGTGCCTGATCGACGCAGAAGGCATCGTCCGCGTCAAATGCGGCGAAGAATAATCAACCAAAGGAGTAAATTATGGCATATCAGAACAAAAACATGTCTGTGATCGCGTACGCGAACGGCTTTACGCTTTGGCATTACGCCGCTAACGACCCGATAGCTACGGTCAACGGCAACGGGTACTTCATACCCGCGATCTCGATGATCAAAGCCGGCGACATGCTGTTGGTGTCCGATTCCAACGGAGGAGGAAGCCTAAGAACTTTCCGTTTCTCAGGCGGAGTTCCGACAACCACAGCCCTCGTCTAACATAAAAGCCCAGATCCCTCGGCCTGCCCGGGGTATCTGGGCCTAATTAAAAAAAGGACCCCTCCATGCCAAACAAACTCGAAATCATCAATACCGCGTTGCTCAAAATCGGCGAAAACCCGATCGAATCTCTGACCGATCAATCGGCAAGCGCGATCCTCGCCGACAAACTGTTCGAACCTGTGACTCGCAGCCTGCAGGACTCGTATAAATGGGAATTTATCGCGACGAAAGTCGAAGACTATCCCGACTATTTCTGCGGCGCGCTTGTCCTGAAACTTGCGGAAGAATTCTGCATACCGCTAACCGACAACCAAGCGCTTATGCGAACCCTGCGCGATCTATTTAAGGACGAACTGAAACAAGCCAAACTCACCGATCTCCGCATATCTGGCCGCGCTCCGGTGAAAAATTTTTCTCTTATAAACGAGAGGTACTGAAATGAACGCCGGAAAATTTACGCAAACCAATTCCAGCTTTTCGTTAGGCGTGGTGTCGCAGGACTTCTCAGGCCGCGGAGACCTTAAAACAGCGGCTCACGGCCTGTCGAAACTGGAAAACATGGACATAATATCGTCCGGCGGAATCAGCAGGCGCGCGGGCACAAGAGTCCTCGCCGCAAACCTGCCGGATGACGCAAAGATAATCCCTATGCGCCTTCGGTCCGGCGACGAATACATCATAGCCTTCGGCGACCGCACTATGCGCGTGTACAAGGACGGGGTCCAGCAAACCTCAAGAACTTCGCCCTGGTCGTCCGCCCAGCTCCCGAATATTCAAACGGCCCAGCTGGGAGACATGATGATTTTAACCCATCCCGACACCCACCCCCATCGTCTGCTTCTGAATATGGTGTGGCTTTTCGGTCCGCTAAGTTTTGCGATCGTGGACAACTGGTACCGCGAGCCTTACTTCAAATTCGAAAACTCGAACTATCCGTTCACGTTGCAAAACATAACTGTGCCGGGCGCGACAAGACAAGCGCTGCTAACCGCGACCCACGATAACTGGACGCCGGAATCCGTGGGTTCCCGTATGCGCTTCGGCAACATCGAGTGGTGGATTTCGGAATACGTCAGCCCGACCCAAGTAAAAGTCTTTTCGAACAGCGCGTCTCCGGCTATGCCGACGGGAACGGTTACGGACTGGTCCGAAAGCGTGTTCAGCGACCGCCGCGGCTGGCCCAAAAGCATCGCCCTTCACCAGAACCGGCTTGTCTTCGGCGGAACAAAATCATTTCCGAACTTCGTATGGATGTCCCGCACGGGGGACCACATGAACTTTGACGCGGGAACCGGTCTTGATAACCAAGCGGTGATCCTGTCCCTGCTTGCCGGCCGTCCTCAAAGCATCACATCTATCCAAAGCGGCGAGAATCTGGAAGTGCTGACCGACATGGGCGAATGGAGCATCAAAGGCGCGCCAATCACGCCAAGCGAAGCCCTGATCAGACAGCACACGGACATAGGATCAAGCATGGATATTCACGTACCTCCAAGCCGCGTCGACGGCGCGACGATATTCATCGGAAGAACCGGAAACGAACTGCGCGAACTAAGGCTGGACAACCTAAGCGACTCGTACAGCGCGACGGATCTGTCGACCTTATCGCGCGACATCATGGGTACGGCGACGGGCATGACCTACCACCAGGAAACGAAAAGACTGCTGATAGTGATGCAAGACGGAACTATGGCCGTGCTGAAAAAAGACGACAACCTGGAAATACTTGGCTGGTCGACATACAAAACCGACGGAGAATTCAAAAGCGTCGCGGTATCCAAGGGCCAAGTCCTTGCGGCCGTGAAACGCGGATCGGAAACTTTTATGGAAATCTTTGATGAAAATAAGATGACGGACGGCGGCGCGAACTTTGCGTTCGAACATAAGGCGTCCGCAATGCCTATATTCGCGGACAGCGCCAAGGCCCGACTTGCGAAAGTAACGAAATGGAAAGCGCGGCTGAAAGACGCCGGCGCCCTGTCGGTGAAAATCAACGGCAACGCGGCTGAAGTGATACCGCTTCCCGAAACGCCATTCACGGGCGACGTTTCGGTGAACTCGCTTGGCACTACGCCGAACGGCCAATCTCCGCTGTGGGAAATCATAGGCAGCGAACCGCAACCTCTAACAGTGCTTTCGATCACGATCGAAGGCCGCCTCTCAACCTAATCCAAAAGGAAAAACCATGTCCCAATACTCGAACGAAATCCAAGACATCATCGGTCTTAACAATAAAAAAGAAAATAAAAAAATCCAATCCGAACGCGCGAAAGTCCTGGCTCAAATAGCCGAAGACAAGCGCACAAGATCGAACCTGGTGAAAAAAGCCCTGGCCGCGCAAAAGGCTAAATTCGGAGCCGGCGGCAGCGAAGGCAAATCCGACAGCGACCAAGCGGTGCTGAAACGTATCGAAGAGGAAACCGCAGAAGCCCTGGACGCCCAAATCGAGGCCAAGGAAGACAAGCTTTCGAAAATAAAGCGTCCGGCCCGCACCCGCGCCCCGCGCAACCTCTTAAAAAAACTTCTTAAACAATTTGAATCCGGTTTCTTAAACGAATAATAAATCACCCCGCACCCAGCGGGGTTTTTATAAACCTGGCGACCCGAGCAGGATTCGAACCTGCGACCTACTGATTAGAAATCAGTTGCTCTATCCAGCTGAGCTACCGGGTCAACGCGGCCATTCTACAATAAATTTCCCAAAAATCAACGCATTTTTACAAACGCAACCGGATCAAAATATATGAAAAATGAATCCTCGGCACTTGCCTTTATAGACGGCTGGAACAAGCTGCTTAATATGACGACTCCGCCGCACCACGCGGAAATGTCGCGGTTTTTCGTGCAAACGGTGTTTGGAAAAAATCCTCGCGGGCTGATGATGTGCTTCCGTCACTCGGGCAAATCGTCAGTAGTGGGAATTATGACGGCCTGGCTTCTGACGGCGCGCCCCGAAAGCAGAATCCTGATTTTATCGGCGGAACAAACACTATCGTCCCGCATGGTCTCGCACATAAAAAACATAATCGAAAATCACCCAAGCTGCAAAGGCATGACTCCGGAAATAAAAAAAGAATGGGCCTCGCACCGCATCACTATCAACCGCCCGCTAAGCCACCGCGAGCCGTCAGTAATCTGCCAAGGAATACACGGCAACATAACGGGCATGCGCGCGGACCTGGTAATCTGCGACGACGTGGAAGTGCCCAACACCTCGAACACGGGCCAAAAGCGCGCCAAATTACGCGAACGCCTCCGCGAACTGGATTTTATACTTTCTCCAGGCGGAGCGATGCTCTACCTAGGCACGCCCCACGCCTCGGACACTATCTACCAAGTATAGCAATTAACCCAAAAACCATTCGGTGTGTCGCGACACACCAAATGGTTTTTGTCCTTATTCAAACTCTCCCGGCACATCATCTGGCACGGGCGCTTTTTCCATATGCGTACCGACTGGATTATAAGCCTCCTGCTCGAACCTTCCCGCCTCGGGCAGCAGATCACTGAACCGGCTGTACTCTCCGCGCCATCCAAGATGTATTGTGCCGATCGGTCCGTGTCGTTGCTTTGCGATGATAAGCTCGGCCTTATTTTTGTACCGCTCCATATCTTTCTGCCACCAGTCCTGCGCGACGCGTGACTTTTCTCCGTCTTTTTTGTTCAACTTTCCTGACGGATCCCTTCCCTGCAAATAATACTCGTGCCGATAAGTGAAAGCGACTATGTCGGCGTCCTGTTCGATTGATCCCGACTCGCGCAAATCGGAAAGTATTGGCCGCTTGTCGTCGCGCGATTCGACTGTTCTGGACAGCTGCGACAAAGCGATGACAGGAACGTTTAATTCTTTGGCCAGCATCTTAAGTCCACGGGTCATCTCGGACAACTCTTGAACTCGGTTGTCGTTTTTTCGTCCTCCGCCTGGGGCGGACAACAGCTGAATATAATCTATGACTATCAAAGCGATCCCACCGTGCGACTTTTCATACTGTCGCTGCAACCTGCGGCACCGCGTGCGAATCATTGGCACTGATATGCCGGGGGTATCGTCCAAAACCAAAGGCAGCTTTTCAAGCTCTTTCGATTGTTCGGCCAACATCATAAGATCCGAATCGCTAAGAGTCCCGTTGCGCATGCTGCTGGACGGTATGTCGGACACCGAAGACAATATACGCGCGGCCAGCTGCGCGCTGCTCATTTCAAGGCTGAAAAATACGACCACACCGGACAGCTTTTTCGGAACCCTTCCGTGCGAAATCGCAAGCGCGGAATTAAAAGCCATGTTCATAGCGATCGCGGTTTTACCCATACCGGGGCGTCCGGCGATTATTATAAGATCGGAAGGATGAAGTCCGCCGATTGATCTGTCGACATCGGTGAACCCGCAAGTAAGCCCGGATAGATTTCCGTCGTTTTTCAAAGCGGCTTCGGTCTGTGACAAAGACTCGCGCAAAGCCTCTCCAATGGTCATGGACGCGCGTTCGGAACTTGCTCCGCTGTTGGCAAGTTCGAATAACTTCTGCTCAGCCAGCTCGATCTGAGCAACCGCAGGCAGATCAAGATTTTCGACTGTGGCGGTTTCCATGACTGACTGGCCTATGTCTATCAGCTGCCTACGCAAAGCGTTGTCGAATACTATTCGAGCATAATGCTCGACGTTCATAACCGAAGACCCCATACTGACCAGCTGATCAAGATATTCGGTGCCTCCTATATCTGTTAAAACTCCCTTCTGCTCCAGATAGTTGCGAATTGTGACGACATCGGCCGGGAATCCTCTTGAAATCTGCTTATCTATAATATTGTAAATTTCTACGTGCGCGGGATGTGAAAAATGCTCACCCTTAAGGAAGTCCGACACTCGCTCGTGCGCGCGGTTATTCAGCAGAATAGCGGCCAATACGGCCTGCTCTGCCGCCGGATTGATAGGTAGATTTTTGTTTATGGAATCATTGTTGGCTTGCGTCATAATCCTTCCTTCCCCTGCTGTCGTCCCGGACTCTGATCCGGGATCTCCTTATCCTCGACTCCTCAGCTTGTGACATCCTACCCCATAAATTTCACATTTCAACCCCTAAATAATGATAAAAAAATAACCCAAAAACCACTAACGAAGTCGAAACCTAGGATAGACTAAATAAAAAATTTCAAAAAATCCTATCTCGGTCGCGTTTGCAAGGATAGATCATCCAACACCAAGTATAAATAATAATCCCAAAAACCATTAGGTGTGTCGCGACGTCGAGAAAAAATCGCACAATACCAAGAAAGACCGACCGCCATAGGCCTTTATGGCTGCCACGGCGTGTCGGTCTTTCGAAGCGTAGTGGGTGATTTTATCCGACGGACGAAAAACACACCAAATGGTTTTTGTCCTTATTACCTCAACTCGGGCACGGTAAAGGATTCGCCAAGCTCAAGGGTGCGCGTACGTCCCCCGACAAGACTGACGGTGCACCGCATAGCCTCTCCAATACGAACCTCAAACTCCTCTCGCGCGGTCAAAGCCTGGCCTTCCCGGGCATTCTTAAAGCTCTCATTTGCCAACCAAGTTCCGGCCCAAATACCTCCGGCAGCTCCAACGACCGTAGTAGTAGTCGTAATGCCCCTACCTCTATCGTTCAAATTACCGTCGGCGTTTTGCAACCTGTTGCGCTCGGCGTTCAGAAGCCCTCTCAGCTGATCAAAAGCTGCATTCGCCGTTTCAGCATTCGCCGTTTCAGCAACGGTGACACTAGCAACGCTGGCTTTGAATCCTTCAGTCAACGTGCTGTTTGCAATCATGGATTTGGCGGCATTTATTCTTCCTACAACCGATGCTGCCGTGACAGCACCACCATCGACAGCCCTTTGCGTACCCAAAGCGGTCAAAGCTGAACTTATTTCGCCAATCGCCGCGCTTTGATTATCTCTGCCTCCAGCTATGCCGGACAATGCCCGTCCTCCAAAATATCCGGCGGTTCCGCCAACACCGGCACCTCCAACAATAGCGGCAACGTTTGTCCAAAGTCGCGCATTCTTTGTCGTATCCTTTATGCGATCTCTGGTGGTGTTTTGGAAGTTTCTCAACACCGTATTGAAAATATCCTGCCTCAGCCACTGCCCACAGATAATAGTCGTGCCGGCAGGAACATATACAGTATGCGCGTTAAGGGTGTTGCCAACCTGGCGTACAACTTCCTGATCTCCCTGCACGGCTATGCTCACGCGTGAGAAACATGTGTCCGTAATGCCGCGTGTTGCAATATTAACCGGCTCGACTTCTTTCCACCATGGATTTTCGATGTCATCAAGCAAATCCCTAGCTCCCCACAAAGTGTTTCCTCCAACGGCCTGGCACATATTCATCTTTCGCTCGTACTCGGACTGACGCTGCGCCGTAGCATTGCGTTCCAACATCCCAAGCATATCCCTGAACACGGCATTCTTGTTGGCCTCGACCGCCACCTGAGCCTGCCTTTGAACCTCTGGATCATTTGCATCGGTATTGGTAAAATGCAAAGTTACGCCCGAAACATTTCCCCAAGCCCCCAGTATAGAGCTTCCAGCGCCTTTGGATGCACCCATTATCTGGAAATACATATCGCAGTTTTCATCCATTACTACGGGATTCCAGCAAAACGCTTTGACGGAATTTTCATTCAGCCTGACCTGCAGGCCGCGCGCGCCAGCCCCCGTGATCTGACTGCATCCGAACAAGTTTTCTCCGCATTTATCAGTTACGCAACTATCCAACACCTGCATACAAGCGACTTCTACCCTTCTAGCCGAATTCGGATCGAACATGCCATTAAGCAAAGCTGCAATCCTGTCAAAATCCGAATTAGTCGGAGCCGGCCTTCCAACAAACAAGCAAGCTGCGCTTCCCCTGTTCATCTCGTTGCATGAAGTGCCTATGACTCTCTGAATTCCCGAACCGTCCACGCTTGTTCCTCCGGCCTTTGCATCGGTATAGCAAACCAAAGCCGTTCCTCCGCCGCAGTTTCTTCTGATGCAACCGTCTATATCGGCATTGCACCTTGCTTCCTGGTTCGCGGTGAACTGTGACATCATGCTTATAATGTCTATTCGGCTCATGTAATTGTCATAAGCCCATTCGGTTACCGAATCCGGATCGTTAAGCCCCGAAATTCTGCGGCATTCTCTGTTATGTCCGACCCTGTCGATACAAGCCGCGCGAACGACGCGAAGCGGCGAATGCCTTTCTTCCTGCGCCTCGCACGCCTGAATGGTCATGGTGATGTTTGCGGCCGAGGCTGTCGCCATGCACGCGTTTATGCGATCTTCATAAACGGCGGCGCGATCGCACCTGAATGGATTTTCCGAACAAACGTCTGTCGCGCAGCGCACAAAAGCTCGGGAACAAGCGGTGGCGGAATTTTGGACGGCCCAAGCGGCCCCCTGATCGATCCATCTCTTTATAAGACTTCCGTCTCCCAGCGCGGCCTCGTTGCTAAGCGCCTGCAGGTTTTGGTTTCCTGCGCCGAACAAAGCTATTCGTCCGTTGTTGTCGCACTCGCGGAATCCGTTTCTGCACGGTCCGTTGTTTGCGATAAATTCTTCATAAGTTGTGCAAAGCTCGAACTCTTCTCCGCACGCGCTCTCGCGGAACAAACAGCGGCGCGCCTGATTGATGCACTCTGATTCGCTAAGCGAGCGCTCGCTAACAGCGGCGTCTCCCTGAACTATCGCGGCGTTGACGGCTCCCAATGCGACTCCCGGAGTGTTCCACAGCCTTGTGTTTGCGGCTCCCGCCAAAGTCCCGCGGGTTGCCATGGCAGCGTGCGGAGCAACGCTGGGCCTTCCGCTTGCGACTACGTTTGCGCCGGCTTCCGCTACTATAAGAACGGCGGCCAACACTGCAAAAATTCTAGCGAACATCATAGAATACTCCCTCTATTACTAAACATTTTATCACATTTAGCCCAAGCCCGCAAGAGAAGAATAAGATGTCCCCCTTTCTAAGAAATTACTCTTTGCTGAAAATTCCGATCCTCAGGGAGGACGGCAAACCGGCCTGGCCGGAATTATTTCCCGAAGAAGAAATCCAGCGCATAAGGGAAACGGTCGGCCCTCGTCACTTCATGGCGCAAATGATGATGGAGTTCATAGCCCCGGAACGTTCCCGCCTGGACCCGGCGGCATTGATCGAATACGATCTGAACTTCGACGCAAGAAACTCCAAACTTGGTGAAATGCTGACCACGGGCTTTTCGGCTTACTGGGACCCAAGCTCGGCTCGCGGCAATGCTGACGGCAGCGTCTGCGCGCTTGTCCTGTTTCACGCGCCTACCAAGCGTGCCTTCATACACGACATAATGTATATGCGGGTAAGCGATCACGACCTCCACCCTATGGCGACCCAAGCGGGCCTTGTTCTGGATTTTCTGAACAAACATATGATAAGACACCTAAGCGTGGAAACTAACGGTCTTGGCAACGCGCTGCCTGAAATCCTGCGCAGCCTTGCGGCGGCAAGAAACCAACCTCTGACGATTAATAGGATTACAAGCCGCGAAAGGAAAGAAATCCGCATAATAGACGCGCTCGAACCTCTGCTTGCTACCGGCCGCCTCTTTATCAACAAGCCCTTGCTCAACAGCGAGCTTATGGCCGAAATGCAGGACTGGACTCCGGTTGGAGCGAACGTTGATGACGGCATAGACGCGGTCGCGGGCGCCCTAAGATCGCAACCGATAGCAACCCGCACCCGCTCGCAAATATTCCACTCCCGCACCGCGAACACGGAATTTAAGATTTAATCCTTAACTCCCCCGCTGTCATCCCGTACTGCGACACGGGATCTCCTTATCCTAGCAAACAAACATTGCCCACATAATTTTTATATGCTATAATACTTCCATGAAAACAGAATACGGCAGATCATTACTGGAAATGGTTGGCGTCCTTGCAATCTCTGGAATACTCGCGGCGGCGGCGTTCCGCACATTCCAAGTGATACAAACGCGCCAGCACCGCGCGATCGCCGAAGACCAACTGCGCGAACTTGCTAACAACGCGAAAATCCTGTTCTCGGGCCGCCAAAGTTTTTCGGGGATTTCGACTAACTACCTGATAAAAGCGGGCGCGATCAAACATGATCGTTTTAGATTAGGAGGGCCGTTCACAGCAATGGCGCTTCCCAATACCCGCGACGGGATAAGATCGTTCGAAATCACGGTGCCGGACCTCAGCAATTCCGACTGCCTATATTTTGCGACGAAAAGATTCGACTTTGTGCACAGCGTAAAAGTCAACGGGTTCGAGCAAACCCCAACTTCCTACTGCCAACCCGGCACCACCAACGAACTAACCTTTATAATTAGATAAAATAAACAACTTGCAAAATCGCATTTTAAGTATAAAATACACGAAACGGTGAGCTTCCATGGTAAAAATAATTTCAATGTTCAATCACAAAGGCGGCGTCAGCAAAACTACGACCTGCTTTAATCTTGGTTGGTCTTTGGCCCAAAAAGGATACAGAACGCTATTAGTTGATGCTGATCCACAAAGCAACTTAACATCGTTATCTCTGTCATTACCCGATGAAGATTCATTCGAGCGTCTTTACGAGAACAAAAATTCAAACGATATATTTTCCCTGGCAACAAGTGTTATGGCCAATAAAGTCGTTGAAGGCCCGAACTCTACAATAATACCAACTGCTCAAGCTAACTTATTTTTACTACCCGGAAACTTGCAAATAGAAGGTTTTTCGAATCAAATTACTGTTGCCCTAAAGATGGCAGGCGGGATATTTCCAGAAACAAGGAACTACCCAGGGCTGTTATCGTTTGCCTTTAAGCGACTAGCCGACATACATAATCTTGATTTTATAATAATAGACATGGCTCCTAGCCTCAGTGGATTAAATGAAGTTCTGCTTATGGGCTCTGATTTTTTCATTGCTCCTTGTAGTCCGGACTTCTTTTCAGAAATAGCAATTAAAAATTTAGCCAAGATAATCCCCGAATGGCATGCGGAAATTAAAGGATTTGCGTCAAATTATCCTCTTTCTAATACGCCAAAATTTTTGGGAATAATCCAACAAAAATACCGGCCTCGCAGAAAAAAAGACTCCGACGATAGAAATCGTCCAGCAGAATCATTTCAAAAATGGATCGATCGCATAAGAAAATCTACTAATTCTATTTTAGTTCCTCAGCTATCTACTTTAGGATTAGCTATATCTCCCGAAAAATTTAGAGAAGTCATTGCCGACAATGAAGCCTACGACATTGCATATATTTCTGACTTCAACTCTTTGGTAGCCGTATCCCAGATGGAGAACAAACCCGTATTTGAGTTAACGGAAGAAGATATAAAATCCATGTCAAATCGTTTTGGAAAATCAATGGAATCAGCATTAAATGACGTGCAAAAGTTTAAAGACACTTTTTCAAAACTTGCTGATAATATCTTAGCGCTTACGTAAAGTTTTTATTCACATTCCATAAAAACCATCGCCGCTTTCGCGGCGATTTTCATTTTCAACCAAAAGGATAAATAATGAACACACTAGACCTTTATAAAAAGGCCATATCCGAGCGCGCCGAATGGAGCGCCCGCTGGACCAACTGCAAAAAATATACGCTTCCCGAAAGCGAATCCGACCAAGCCCAACTGTTTGACTCAACGGCAAGCGACGCGGCGGAATTACTGGCGGGCGCGATGTTCGGCATGATCACTCCGCCGGAAAGCGAATGGCTGAACCTGACGAACGACAATCCCGAATGCATGGCGGAACAGCAAGCGCAAAGCCTGCTGCGCCAGCATCTGAACAACTCGAACTTTTACACGACCGCGCACCAATGCTATCTGGATTTGGTGGTGCTTGGAACCGCCTGCCTGCTCTTCTCGGAAAACCCGATCGGCAGCGCAAGCGCATTCAACTTCCAAGCCCTGCCGATGAAGGATATAGCGATACTCCGCGACGCGTCCGACAACGTAAGCTCGGTGTTCTACACGACGTCTATGACGGCGCAAAGCCTGACGCAAAAATATCCGACATTCACCCTGCCCTCGGCGATTAAATCGAATCCGGAAACGCAAATACGAATAATCCAAAGCGTCGTGAATACGAACGGAAAATGGATTATGACATCGTGGGCGGACCTTGAAGGCAAATTTGAAAACAACACGCTCGAAACGGGCGAGTTCAAAACAAATCCGTTCATAATATTCAGATGGTCTGCTGCCACGGGCGAGACCTACGGACGAAGCCCGATAATGCGGGCCTTACCCGACATCAGAACCGCGAACAAAGTTGTGGAACTGATCTTAAAAAACGCAAGCATCGCGGCGGCGGGAATCTGGCAGGCGGATGACGACGGAGTGATCAACCTCTCGAACATAAATCTGACTCCCGGCGCGATAATCCCGAAAGCCGTCGGCTCTCAGGGCCTGACGCCGCTCCGTAGCGGAGCGGATTTCGACGTCTCGCAACTGGTGCTAAGCGACCTACGTGCGCGCATCAGGACGGCGCTTCTTACCGACAAATTATCGGCTATGACCGACAAGGTCATGACGGCGACGGAAGTGATCGCAAGGAACATGGATATGCTTCGGGTGCTTGGCGCGACCTACGGAAGAATGCTGTTCGAAATGATGACGCCATTAGTTGACCGCGGATTATATATCCTCTCGCGCCGCGGCCTGATTTCGGATGTAAAACTGGGCGGTGAAACGAAACTAAGATGCACTTCTCCGATTTCGAAAATATCGAACTCGGAACACGCGGCCCAAGTCATGACCTGGATGGCGGAAGCTACCGCCGCGGGCATGGGCCACAAGATTAATTCTGACGCGGCCTTTAACTACATTGCCGACACTCTCCACATACCGAAACAACTGATCGAGGCGTAAATGGAGAAAAACTTCGCTCAATGCTTTTCGACAAATACCGGAGCGCAGGTGCTAAAACACCTGCGCTCTATAACGATCGAAAGATACCTGGGACCGAACGCGACCGAGGCCCAGCTCCGAAGCCTCGAAGCCCAGCGCGCTCTGGTGCATCAAATCCTAAACCTTGTCGAAAGGGGGAAAAATGCAAACAAGCCCTAATGGCCTAACCCTCATAAAAAAACACGAAGGCCTCCGCCTGACCCGCTACAAATGCCCGGCTAACTTATGGACGATCGGCTACGGCCACCTGATCCAGCCGGGCGAAATTTTCGACGAACCGTTGGCAAAGGCCGCGGCCTCGGCCCTCCTGAAAAAAGACGTACGCATAGCGGAAGACGCTATAAAACGAAACGTCATTGTGCCGCTGAATCAAAATCAGTTCGACGCGCTTGTGTCGTTGATATTTAATATCGGCGCAACCGCATTCCGTAATTCTACAGCGCTAAGATACGTGAACAATCCCGACTTCAAAAGCGGAACTTACCCGACGATGGAACAAGCGTGGAAAGCCTGGAACCGCGGAGGCGGCAGAATCCTGCCGGGCCTGGTCGCCCGCCGCTCCGACGAATGGAATCTTTATAATTCCTAGAAATGCTGCGTGAACACGGCGCTCACTCCGGTCCCGAATCTATCCAACTGATAATAATACCCGACATCGATCCGCGCATCTATCTGCTGATCGCGATTTAAAAACCAAGTGAACCTATCCATAACGCCAACTGAACCATAGCGTCTCGTCGCGACATTCGCAAATATTTCTACATTGTTTTTCGCTCGCGGCATAAAAGCCTGCGCCAACCCGATCTTCGCTCCGACGGCCTGATACTTGGTGTTCAAATCCAAAGTGGAAAATACATACTTCAAATCGTTCCCGTTTCCAAAGGCATAGCTTTTACCGAATCCCCCGGACACACCGAAAGCATACCCGTCGCGCTCCCAAGTCTTGACGTTCTTGAAAGACCATACGCGCGCGTCTGCCTCCCACGACCATCCGTCGAATACGGCTACGACCGGGTTCATGGACACCAAACTGGCGGCGGTAAAGTTTTCTAAATTGATCCCGTCGGTGCCGAATGACAATTCCAAAACTCCGGCCCGTATCTCGGACCATTTGTTCATGCCGAAATCATCGTCCATGAATTTGTGATAAGCGGGGGCGAATCCGGCTACGGCGCGTCCGCCGAAGTTATCTGCGGAAATCCCGCCCCATGCGGACATGACCTTGTGCGTGTAAAAAGCGGCCTCAAGCTCGGCGTTATCGTCGAACAAATCGCGCGCGCGCATCTGGCGGCGAATATGCAGCAACTCGAAACTTTTTTCGCGCATCGCTTCTTCGGAAATCTTTCCATGCGCCAATTTATACTGGTTTACGTCGAACAATATCTCGACCACCCGCGCCTTGGACCTGTTGTCGGGTAATTTTTCCAAGTCGTCCGCGCCGGACCAGTTTTTAACGACCGCCTTTTCGTCATCACTTAACTGCCTCCACCTGTGAACGATTCTGCTCTGCATTGACAATCGCAAGTTTCCGCTTTCGACCAAAGGATAAATCGCCCTCATCGCGTCGGTCGGAAACACTGCGAATTTATAATTTTCTTGAATTACCTCGGGCGCTGCTACCCGTATAAGATCGATCATTGCGCTGGAACAGTTCACGTTAAGGAAGTAATAGTCGGCGTACACATAAGCGATCTCCCACAAATGCTTCTTAAGGAATTCGACGCGGTCCGGCGTCAACCCAAGCCGGAATTCCTGCAGGTTTCGGTTGTCGATGACTCCGTATATTTTTATCTTTTCGAAATAAGGTTCGAAAGTCCACAATCCCGGATACCCTCCGGTGAACCCCTGAACCGCAAAAGCCAGTCCTGCGTCCTGCTCGGGAGATATGGCGGCAAAGTTAACGGTCTGCGATCCAAGAACATTATCCTCGTGATCTATGCGGATGAATGTATGACCGAACATACTGGACGGATTGTTTAGTGTGTTTGAAGCGAAGATTACGGAAATGGAATCTCCGATCATGCGTGATCTCCAGCGTTCGAAATCATGGCAGTTCATGCGCGGAAATTCCACGCCAAGCTTGTCCTCTAAAAACTCGCGCCTGGCGGGGTAAGCGCAAACCGGATGCTGTTTAAGAAAGAAAGACTTAAACCCGTTTTTGAATTCGCGCTCTATTCGCTGCGTTGCGGAATACGGCTTGAAAAATCCTCGGATCGTGGCTTCCATCTCGGCGCCCGGATCAAATCGTCCGTTCTCGGACAGCCAGAACATACGATCTGTTATGACGGACTTATCTCCGTTGAAATGCAGCAAAGCGCGCCAAGCTGGGCTGCTTGCAATATCCATTTCCTTTGCCTGCGCGACCAATCTGTCCGCCCGAACGTTTGCCTGCGCCGCCACCGGCAAAACAATCAACATAAAAATAGCTAAAATAATCTTTTTCATTCTCCGATTATAAACCTGCCTTTCGATTTCGACAAGTATAAAAAATGTCGCGCCTTTCGGCGCGACACAACACTTTTTCCATTTACCTTTTTATTTATGCTCTCTTATCCTTTCACAATCCCGGCGAATTTTTCCTTAACCAAATCCTTCATAGTGAAAATCCCGCTTTTTCCCCGAATAAACTCCACTGCTTCTCCGGCTCCCGCTGCGAAATGCGTGCGTCCCAAGGACTCGTGTATGATTATTATGCGCTGCATACCGTCATCGAATGTTATTGTGTGCTTTCCAAAAACGCTTCCAAAGCGTCCCGATACTATCTGAATCTGACACGGCTTTATCTTGTCTTTTCCGTTGGTGTTTCCTTCCAACACTTCGGTCTTGCTCGTCATGCCCCCCATAATTACATTGGCCATTTCATTGGCGGTACCGGAAGGGTTGTCCACTTTGTCTTTGTGATGTTCTTCTAAAATCTGCACATCGAAACCTCCGACTGCGTTCACAAGCTTCGCGGCCACCTCAAGAATTGAATACGCAGCCTGCGTTCCTATGGAAAAGTTTCCTGCATATATAAGACCGACACCGGCGTCGTTTACGGTTTTGACCACTTGCTCAAGCTTTTCTTTCTTCTTGAACCAACCGGTGGTACCGACTACTACCTGCTTTTTGAACTTTGCATAAAGATTTATATTTTCCATAAACGCATCCTCGGACGAGAAATCGACTATCGCCGCATAACGATTTTGGCACGCGGAATCATACGAATCTCTTTCGACATAAAGCGCGTTCTCAAGATATTTTATAGACTGTTCCTGACCTGCGGACGCGGTATATTTTGGATCAAACCCATTTACATAGTACCCGTTTTTCTTGGCATATTCTGCAAACGCGCCGCCCATTCTTCCGGCAGCTCCAACCACTATAATTTCTTTATTAAGCTCTTGATTGTTAACATCCGTCATGACCGATCCTTTTGATTTTTTGTTTTACACAAGGCCAGTCTACCCCCCCCCGCAACGTTTTGTCAATCAATTTATAAATAATTCTTAAAATGCTTAACGCGCCATCCGCTAACTACGATCACATCAAACCTAGCATTAAACCCGCGCCCATTCCTTGCCATCCAAACTTCCGCCGCCCGTCGCAATCTAGTCCTCCCGGTCGGCGTCACCGCAAACAATCCTTCATTGACCGAGCGTCGACTCTTGACCTCGACAAAAACTATAACATCGCCGCGCCGTGCGATTATGTCGATTTCGCTACATCCCAAGCCTGCGCCAGTCTGAAACCTTCTTTCTAAAATCGAATATCCCTTTAGCCGCAACAACCCTACGGCCACCCGCTCTGCCCACAAACCCTTTTTATATCTCTTCAACCTATCCATATATATCTCCAATAAATAATCTCAAAACCCATTAGTCGCATCGCGTTTTCGATGAATAATCGTCCAATACCAAGGAAAACGAACCCGCGCCTGGACTGTAATGCCTCCGCAAGGGTTCGTTTTCCGAAGCGTAGTGGATGATTAGGCGCGAAAACGAAATATGCGACTTATGGGTTTTGACCTTCTTTATTTAGAAAGAATAAGGTCTCGACCTGAACCTATCGCGCGAATCCTCCCAATTCCTGATTTCATCTTCGCTATTAGCCGCTGGGTCAACCAATATAAGTTCGCCATACAAAGCCGTCATAAAAGGATCCGAAGGGTTATCTGACGATACCCACCTGTTGTTTCCCGAATTCGGCGGGCCGTATTTTTCCAACACCATCTGCCAAAACGCAAGTATCTTTTTGTCTCGCTGATTTGCGAATTTCGGATCGTCTCCCGGAATAAGATCGACATCGTTGGAATAGTGAATCTTCCACACGACGTTTCCTGTGGCGTTGGAAGTAAAATACACGTTTATCTTTTCGCCGGTCGAAGGCCTCTCAAGCCTCATTTCTGACGGATACAGAAATCCGCGTTTTCGTGCGGCGGTATTTATGCACATTTCCAATTCTGCGGGCGCAAAAACCCGTTGCAATCGGCATTCGTAATCCAAATTGAACCGCCATTCTTTCGGGATGGAATATATTATGGAACTGCGCCTCGCTGGGGAATAAATTGCCGCCTCGCGGAAGAATAATATGCGAACGGACTCGAAAGTCATTCCGATCATTATGCCGGATATGTCGAAATCGTTTACGTTTATAAATGACGAGTTTGCATTAAGAGCAAACCTTGTGGGCAAAGCTTCGAAATCGAAGGCGCGGTCTTGCGTTGAAATATCTCCGGTCAATAAATCATCGGCGGGCGCGCCGAAAAAGGACGGGGCGGCAAACAGCCCGGCATCTCCAAGCCACGGGTCGCTTCCATCGTCCCAAAATTCTTCCGCGCGCGGCGCCGCGGCGATAAAAACCACCATAACAAATATGCTAAAAAACTTCACCAATCCCTTACCCATAATCCTATACTATCTTTTTTACCTTTCCCTTTGCAACCCATAATCATCTCAAAAAATCCCATCTCGGTCGCAACGCCAACTAATAATAAATCCCAAAAACCATTCGTCGCATCGCGTTTTCGATGAATAATAATCTCAAAAAATCCCATCTCGGTCGCGTTTGCGAGGATAGATCGTCCAATACCAAGGAAAACGAACCCGCGCGTGTACGTCCAAGTACATAAGGGTTCGTTTTCCGAAGCGTAGTGGACGATCTAGACCGCAAACGAAAAACCGAGATTGGATTTTTTGTCATCTCCTCACCCTAAAATCGCTGACCCTGAATTTGAATATGCGGGCGGCGTCACTACTTCTCCGCAACTCTCTCTCCCAATTCTCGATCAACCCCGGCTCATACCTGACTTTTACATAAGCGACGCGAACTTCGGACCGCATACTATCGGGCCCGTCCCAAGTATCCAACCTGAATTCTACGCGGTAATATTCACCTTCCTGCGCAACGCTTATTACATGAACTGCGCGCATCCCCCGGCGGCTTGCTATGTCCTGAACCTCGGGCAATACTTCTTCGCGCCACACCCGTTCACCGCCCGAATCGGACATGAATCCTATGAACGAAGCCCGCCCTCCTGCCATACGCTCGGCGGCGTCCTGATTGTCTGGGATTACGCGATAAGCCTCAACGAACCAGCGCCGTATCAGCCAATCGATCATAGCATCATCGGAAATGTCGTCCAAAGGAACTATATCGGGCCGTCCCTCGGGATAGTTTGCGACCTGAAATACTACCGGCTCGACATCGGCCTTTGTTGAATAGGAATAAACAAAAGCAGCCAGCAGCATCGCGCCGATCGCCAACGCGATTATGAATATATATATAAAAAACCTCACCAACCCGCTCATTCTCTTCAACTCCAAATTCTAATAGTCCCAAAAAATCCTAGAAATATCGCGTTTGCAGGATTTTTTGTCATTCCGACTCCTTATAAAAGTATCTAAACTCACTAACGAACTGCCCCATGCTTCGGGGATATATATTATTGTTCGTGCTTACTCGAACAAACGCAACTACCGGCCTTCGGCCTGCGGGAACCAACCGCGATCCTCCCTGGACGGAATATTCGGCGACTTCGAAATCAAGCCTCCACAAAGTCCCGCTTCCGGTAAATTCCGGGGCGGACAAAGGCGCGGCATATATTATTGCCTCTCCGGTCCTGCTGTCGACAGGAATGGACTGCGCCCTCCGTTCGTCGAACATCCGGCGCCAAGCGACAACTTCGCGGTTCATGAATCCGGCGAATATTTCGCTTGTGGTCATACAGCACAACTCGCCCTGAATATTTTCTTCAACCATCCCGCATTTGTTAAGAACGCAAGTGCGCCAAAAAGCCTCGTTTGCGGCATGAAGATGAGATACGGAAAACCAGCGCCTAACAAATTCCCGCGCCACGAATTCCTGAGCGACATACTGCATCATGTTTCCGCTTTTTTGATCGTCCATTACGCGCCATACGCCGTCGTCCTTTGGCAGAATTACAACCATTGGATAAGACGATTTGTAAGACTTCGCAAAATATACGGCACCGGCCAGCGCGGCGGCCAGCGCGGCCAATCCAAGCAGCGCGATCGCGAACACGCGCGACAATTCTATATATTTATTTTCCGGAGCGGTGGCAATATCATACCTCTGCGGATACTCCGGGCTTTCCCAAGCCATTTTTTCTCCCTCCAAAATAACTCAAAAAATGCTAGGAAATCAGAGCCTATGAAAAATCATTCAGAACCAAGAAAACCCGACCGGAACGTGGACGCCTAAGTCCCTGTAGGGAGGGCTTTCGAAGGTAATCAATGATTTTTCATGGCGATTGAAATTTCCAGCATTTTTTGTCCTTTATCCTTGGAACACTCTCAAGCACGCGCACGGGGATATTTTCATCTCGTCCCGTCCTGGCCCTATTCCGACCGGATCTTTTTCATAAATCGTTCCGCATCCTGCAACCAAAGCACCCAACAAAAGCACTAATAGAAATCTTTTCATTTTGATTACTCCTTGACCCTTTCGTCCATTATAGAAATTCCACACAACCCGGTCAATTTAAAAAACTCAAAAAATGCTAGGAAATCCATAGCCTATGAAAAATCGTTCAGCGCCAAGAAAAAACCGACCCGAGTAGGCCTTATAGGTCGCCGCGACGGTCGGTTTCTTGCCGGCGATCAATGATTTTTCATGGCGATTGAAATTTCCAGCATTTTTTGTCATAATAGCACCATGGCGAAGCTAAGTCTATTTTCAGCGTCCGGCAAAGGCAAAGGCCTGGGTATTTTCTCAAGCAAGAAATACGACGAGCACAAGCGCGCCCCAATGGCGCAAATGTTCTGGCGCGGCCGCTTTACGGTTACTATGCTTCTTCTTTTATTCGGAATGCTTGCGGCAAGCTTTGCGGCGGAACACGTGCTTCGTTACGGCTGGACTCCTGCGACGCAAGCCTGGCTAAGAATCTACATGGACAATTTCATAGGCTCGTTCGGTCTAAGCGTGTTTGCTGAATTCCCAAGCTGGGCTACGCGCACATTGCTAAGAACGGACATCTACACAATATTTCCTGTGATCTCGTTCATAGCGTTTTTCGCTTTGCATAACAATGCGTTTATCTCTGAATTTAATCCTTATGACGGAGATGCGCTATCCAAAAAATCCAGTCGCAAAGCCACCGAAGCGGACGTGAAAAAAATGGGCACCAAGGGCGGCAGTCTGTTCGAAGGCTTTATGATGGTGCTGGGCAAATTCAAAGGCAAGTTTGTAAAGCTGAACGAAACCTTGTCCGTGCTTTGCGTCGCGCCTCCTGGAACTGGTAAAACTACCGGTATCGTTATGCCGACTCTGTTTGAATGCGACACGGTTTCTATGATAGTGAACGATCCAAAGCCTGAAATCGCGAAATTAACAAGCGGCTATCGTTCGACTATCGGCCCTGTGTTTATAATAGACTGGGCTGGCCAGGACGATCCGTCCCGGGGAATATACTACCCGTCGTGGAATCCTCTTTCTCCGTCGCACATCCCAACCGACATGTCCGAGCGCGAGCTCTACGTAGACACGATCTGCAACGTCATGATCGGCGAAACCTCCAAAGAAATGCACTGGACTCTGACCGGCCGCGCGGCGCTAAGCGGATTTATACACTTCATGGTGTCCAAGATCGAACGTGCCCGCGCCAACGACTGGTTCCTTGCCAGAATCCGAAGCCAAACTTTTGACGCCGAGGACGCCGACCTTCTGGCCACCTACTACGAGCCTATGTTCGACCCAAACTCTCAAGCGGCGCTGAACGCGCTCCAAGCGGGGCAAAAAATGACCGAAGCGAATTACGTCCCGATCGGAACCTGGGCCTCGATCCCGAAACAGTGGCTGGGAAAAGAAGCCTCTCTTTCGATGATTTTTGACTGGATCAACACGTCCCAGCTGGAAGTCGCCGCCAAAATGGAGGCGCGAAGGAAACAAGGCGACCAAATGGTTGCGTTGGAAGACAGCATGAAGGAAGTGTTTCAAATTGCCGTGAACGAGGCTCGTCAGTTTAACTACGCGCACCGCGCGGTGCTGGAACTTACGCAGATCGCTAACACTCCTGACAAGGAACGTGGTTCTATCCTGTCTACGGTCTTCTCAAGCCTTGGCATATTCAGGAACTCTGCGGTGCGTGCAAGAACCAGTCACTCGGACTTCAACTTCAGGGATCTGCGCGGCATGGTGGACCCGAAGGACGGCAAAATGAAGCCCGTTACGGTCTACCTTTCGGTTAATCAGGTGGACGCTCTTGCGCTTAATCCGATCACTGGAATATTTGTGGAATTGATGTCGAACTTTCTTATTTCGAATCCGCCTGAAACTCCGACGGCGGAAGGCAAGCTGGGTCCGACTCCGGTGCTGTTTGTCTTGGACGAATTTCCGAAAATGGTGAAACTGAACGCGGTCGTCGAAGGTCCTTCGGTCGGCCGCGGCCAGCAGGTTTCGTACCTTATGATCGGCCAGGATTTGGAACAGATTGCGGCTGGCTACAGCCGCGAAGCGATGGAAACTTTGATGTCCACTACTGCGGCGAAAATCGTGCTTCGCCAGAACAGCATGAAGACGGCGGAATTCTTCTCGCACATGATGGGCGACAAGGTCGAACTGGACGACGAAGGCAAAGCGAAAACCCCCTCTCCTCTCTATTCTCCGATGGACATAATAACGCTGGATCCGAAAAAGGAAATTATCATAGTGCAGGGCCACGCGAACAGACCTATCGAAGCGGATCTTGCCTATTGGTTTAACGACGACGGTCTTAAGAAAAAACAGGCAGTCCCGGCCAGCAGCGCGCTTCCCGAATTTCTTATCGACAGTCACCGTCGCGCGATCGGCCTCCCCCCATTAAAATGATAATAATTTTATCCATCCGTAAGGAACACTCCGCCCTTCCCACGCACCAATAAACAATCCCAAAAACCATTCGGTGTGTCGCGACGTCGAGAAAAAATCGCACAATACCAAGAAAGACCGACTGCCATAGGCCTTTATGGCTGCCATGGCGTGTCGGTCTTTCGAAGCGTAGTGGGTGATTTTATCCGACGGACGAAAAACACACCAAATGGTTTTTGTCCTTATTCTGTTACCCTAAAAACACTCCCAAACCTCTGGCGGCTTTAAGGAAAGGATCATCCTCGGATACTACGTCATACGTGACGGTCATATTGGAAACGTTGGGATCGTTAGTGGTGATTCCGGCGTCATAAAGCTCGTCTATTCCGACGGTGGTTATCTCGCTGGTTTCGTCGCGTCGAACCATGACCATGGTCTCTCCGCGATCCAAAGCGTCCAAAGCTGCGGTTGCGAACTCGGCGGCCAACAATCGGTCCGAAGCTACGCTTATGCCGCCGCGCTGAAAGTAATCGGCGTTGCAAGCCCGTCCCTGGAATCCGGCGCCTTCCAGCGCGGCGGCTATCTCTTCAACCTTAAGATCGCTTCCCTCGGCTACGACTATTATGCCGAAACTGCGCCCTGTGCCTTTTACGAACGACACAAGATCTCTCAGCTGCACGTCTATCTCGGGCAATATTATTGCGTCGGCGCCTGCGGCCATTCCTCCGCGCAAAGCCAAATGCCCCGAGTTACGTCCCATAGCCTTCACAACGAACCACCGGCGATGGCTGCGCGCGGATTGTGCTATGCCGTCTATATACAAGGACAATTGATTGACTGCCGTATTGAACCCGACGGTGTTTTTGGTCATGGGAACATCCATGTCTATCGTCTTGGGAATATATACGGTCTGCATACCGGCGAACAGCTCGGGCGCGGAATGAAGCCACGACACGGACCCGTTTCCTCCGATCATTACAACGCAATCGGCCTTGATTTTTGCAATGCCTTCCTTTAACTTGAAGTACACAGGGGTAGTCTTGCTTCCGTCCCAAGTCATTTCCTTCCTAGCGCAAACGTCTTTGTACACGACGCTTCCTATGAACGATCCGGCCATATTGATCGCGGAATAAGGAAATGTTTCGCGGTTAAGCGGAATATTTTCTCCGGTAATGAATCCGTCCGTGCCGTTCATTATGCCGACAAGCTCCCAGTTCCGCACCTCGCAGGCGCGAATTAAACTGAACAGCGTCGAATTAAGACCGGAACAATCTCCTCCGGTAGTAAGCACCGCCACCCTTTTTCTTTTACCCATTTCTATTTCTCCTTAAATCGTATCATTTTCCATCCTACCACATTTCACTTGACAAAACGTCATATTTTTGTGAAACTGTGGCTATAATTCAAACGAATCGAAGGGACCGATCATGACCTCAACCAATAATAACAACAACGGCAAACAGTTTAACGCGCGCCTTCTTCAAACTCGCCTTGCCGCGATGAAGGCCGAAAACAAACAACCCGCCGCCCAGACCGCTGCTCCGAAACCGGAAGCGAAAGATACAAAGGACGCCAAGCCGGAAACGAAAACGGCTGCTCCGGCGCAACCTAAAGAAATTCGCGTGAACCCGCTTACGCAGGCTTTGCGCAAAGCGCATATCAATCCTAAATCCTGGCGCAACATTTTGGCCTACTGGTTTCCGATAGTCATAGTTGTCGGCCTTGCTGCTTTTGCGATTTATCATTTCAGCGGCTGCCAGCGCAAACCGTCTGACAACGTGACCGTTATGAACGAACAACAGCTTCCCGAATTCGACATGGTCCGCACTCAGCCGGGCGGCGGCCTTGTTGTCGCTGGAAGATTTATCCCTGGCGCGGTCGTCCAGATTGAAGTTAACAAGAAAGTTATCGGTCGTGAAACCTGCAGCAGGAAAGGCGAATTCGCATTCAGCACTTCGTCCAAGTTCAAGCCGGGCAACTACATAGTAAGACTTCTCTCGGAAGATGGCAATCTCGCCAGCAAAGACTCGGTGTTCGTATACATCGCGTCTGAAAAGGACGGAGCAAGCCTGTCCCTGCTAATGACGGAAAGCGGATCGAAATTCCTGCAAGCTCCGAAATCCAGCGACAACGCGCTAAGCATCACCAAGATCGACTACTTCGCTCGCGGCCGCCTGCGCATCCAGGGTCAGGGCCTCCCAAGGCTGAACGTCGGCGCGACTTTCAACGGTCAACCGATCGGCGCCGGCAAAGTTGCGGACAACAGAACCTTTGGTTTCGACGCGACCTTCAACGACTTCCAGGCGAACAAGAACTACACCATCGAAATTAAAATGACGGACGATCTTGGGAACGTTGTGGACGTGGTAAGCCACAGCTTCAATATGCCTGAAAGCAAACCGGGCGAAGCGGCCTACTACACGGTCAAAAAAGGCGACAACCTCTGGGTCATCTCTCGCCGTCATTACGGACGCGGAATCCTGTACACGCAGATCTTTGACGCGAACAGGAAAAAGATCAAAGATCCTCACTGGATCTTCCCGAAACAGATCTTCCTAATCCCGTAATGGATCAAGCACAAAAAATAAGACCCTGCGGCTTGACCGCGGGGTCTTGTCATTTTATAATCTCCTCCACACGAAGGAACTTTAATGATATACGCACTAGGTCACAAAAATCCGGATACTGATTCAATAATAGCGGCGATAGCCCAAGCTCACCGCATCGGCGCAACCCCCGCGGCTCAAAGCGACCCGAACCCCGAAACCCAATTTGTGCTGGATAAATTCGGCCTTAATGCGCCGAAAATCCTAACCTCGGTCGCGGGAAAAAATATATTCATAGTGGATACGAACGACCCGGCGCAACTACCGGACGACATAGACCAGGCGAACATAATAGGAATAGTCGACCACCACCAATTGGTCGGGAAATTAAAAACTCCCGGCCCGATCGAGGTTACAATAAGACCCTACGGCTGCACCTGCACCATCATCGCGAAAAGATTCATGCGAAGAAGAATCGATATTCCTCAAAACCTTGCCGGCGCTATGCTTTGCGCGATACTGTCTGATACCGTTATGTTCAAATCTCCGACTTCGACGAAATCCGACCGCGAAATGGCGGAAATGCTGGCCCTGATCGCGGACCTCGACATAAACGAAATAGGCTTGGAAATAATGAAAATTAAATCGGATATATCAAACGAAACGTCAAACTCTCTGCTTAACCGCGACATCAAGGAATTCGACATCAACGGCAAACGCTTCGCCATCGCCCAGGTCGAGCTGGTAAATGGAAAAATGATTGAACCGTTTGTCACGGAACTGCGTCACGAAATGGCCGAATTGAAACACGGCAAAAAACTGGACGGAGTCATAATGATAATAACGGACATAATGAAGGACGGCTCGACCCTAATACTCGAGACGAACGACAACAAAAAAATTCAATCCCTTTTCAAGGCGCTTACCAAAGACGAATCTGCCTTCGTCCCCGGCCTTTTATCCCGGAAAAAACAAGTTATTCCCGTATTGACGGCCAATTTATAAAAAATTGTCATTCCCCGGCTTGACCGGGGAATCTCGGCGCATTATAATTCCGAAAAAGGAGAACAAATGGAATACCAAGCGTTACAAACGGAAGCCTCGACAAAAACTGCGGCTACTATAGAAGTGCTGAAAACCAACTTCGCGGGCCTCAGAACCGGCCGCGCAAGCGTAACCCTGCTTGACCCGATCCGCGTTGAAGCTTACGGCGGCATGATGCCTCTGTCCCAGCTTGCGAACATATCTACTCCCGAAGCGCAAACGATTTCTATTTCGGTATGGGACATGGACGTGGTGTCCAAAGTTGAAAAGGCGATCCTTGAAAGCAAACTTGGCCTGAATCCTCAAACCAGCGGCACTTCGATCAGACTGAATCTTCCTCCGCTAACCGAAGAACGCCGCAAAGAACTGACCAAGGTCGCGGGCACTTACGCCGAAGATGCAAAAATAGCGATCCGCAACATAAGGCAGGAACTGTTCCAAAAAATAAAGAAAGCGGAAGAAGACAAGCAGATTTCGGAAGATGATAAACATAGGTTTCAGGAAGACCTTCAGAAAATCTTCGACGCAAAAACTGCGGAAGTCGGAACCTTGCTGACCGGCAAGGAAAAAGACATCATGAGCATATAACCTATGTCTCTCCTCTCAAAAATCTTTAAATCAAAAACTGTCGGGGAAATCGAAAATTCGACAGGCAATCATTCCATACCCGGCCACGTGGCGATCATGATGGACGGCAACGGCCGATGGGCGACCAAACGCGGCCTACCCAGAACCGCGGGCCACGCGAACGCTGCCGGGAAATTGGAAAATTTGATGACCTATCTTCTTGACCGTGGCGTGCATACGGTTTCTCTATACGCCTTTTCGACCGAGAATTGGAAAAGATCGAAACAAGAAGTCGACTTCCTGATGAACCTTATGACCAAGGAACTTAAACGCGGCAAAAAAAGATTTATGGAAATGAACGTCCGAATAAAAGCGATCGGCCGCCGCGACAACATTCCGACGAAACTCCTTGACGCGATCGAAGACTTGGAACTTGCGACCTTCGGCAACACAAGGGGAACTTTATGCCTTGCGATTGACTACGGCGGCCAGGACGAAATTGTGCGCGCGGCGCAGGCTGCGATCGACGAAGGCGTCGAAAACCTTACTAAGGAAGCCTTTAACTCGTACCTCGACTCGGGCGAGCTGACACCAATAGATTTAGTGATCAGAACCAGCGGCGAGTTTCGCTTATCGAACTTCATGCTCTGGCAAATGGCCTATTCCGAGTTTGCGTTTATTCCGGAAATGTGGCCCGACATGACGCCCAAAATTTTGGAAAAAATATTAAAGGACTACTCAACCCGCAACCGCCGGTTCGGAGGAACTAAAAAATGAATAAAAACACCGCCGTCCGCATACTCTCCTCGTTCGGCATCCTTGCCGCGATCGCAGCTGCGGCAATCATCGGCCCCTTGGGAATTTTGGTCCTTTCATCAATAATAATAATACTCATGTCGTTCGAATGGCTAAGAATGTCTCGCGGCGCAACGCGAATTCTCGGCGTATTGTGGCTCCTTATAATGCTCGCCAGCGCGATCGCGCTATCAACTAAGCTCTGGGTGATGCTGCTCTTGCTGATAACCATAAGCGCAACCGACATCGGCGCCTGGTTTTTCGGCGGCAGAATAAAGTCATCTAAACTATGGCCGACTGTGACCGCGAACAAAACATGGGGCGGCCACATATCCGGCATGATCTGCGGAACTGCCGCGTGCGTTCTGCTGGGCTTTTTTATGATGGGCGAATTTCTTCCTCAAATGATCTGGATCGGCATGGGCGTCTCGACTCTGTCGCAATACGGCGATCTGACGGAAAGTTACATGAAAAGAAAATTCGGCGTCAAAGACTCGTCCAACCTGATCCCCGGCCACGGTGGATTTTTGGACCGCTTCGACGGCTGGATCTACGCGCTTCCGCTGATGGCCCTAATATCAAAGGTTTTATAAAATGACAAGCTTCATAGGTTTGATAATAGTCCTGGGCCTGGTGGTCCTAGTCCACGAACTGGGCCATTTCCTAGCCGCAAGAAAATTCGGGGTGAAAGTTGTGGCGTTTTCGATCGGCTTCGGTCTTGGCAAACCGCTTCTAAAATGGAAGGACAAGCGGGGCACGGAATGGCGTCTAGGCTGGCTGCCCCTTGGCGGCTACGTCGAATTATACGAGGATAAGGATAACAAAGGCAAAAAAGGTTCTCTATCCGCCGCGCCTAATTGGAAGAAAGCGATCATCATGGTCTCGGGCGTTGCGCTGAATTTTTTACTGGCCTGGGTTATATTCCTATTTCTATTTGCGGCTAAACCGGAACAAATAATCAAACCTACCATAGGAACTGTGGTCGAAAATTCTTTGGCCGAACGTGCGGGCGTGCAGCCTGGCTGGACGGTCCGCAGCATATCCGGCAACCCGATAAACGAATGGTCTGATCTGATAAAAACTAAAACCTACGCCGGGAATAAAATCGTAAGAATCGATTTTGATAACGGTGAAACGGTAAGGCTTCTTGCGGACAAGCCCTGGGGAATCATCCCGCAAATTCCGGAAAATCCCGAATTCAAAAAACGTACGCCGCTTGGAGTGATCTCGCGCGCTACGACCGAAACTTATCAGCAGTCGAAATTACTGTTCATAGTGATAAGACAATTGATAACTGGCGACCGCGACAGCAAACAACTTGGCAGCTTTATAATGATAGCTGAAATGGCGGGCATGGCGCTAAACGCGGGAATATTCGCTCTGCTTGCCATGATCGCAATGCTAAGTATAAATTTGGGGGTCATAAACCTTCTTCCAATACCGGCTCTGGACGGCGGGCATCTTTTGATAATACTGATCGAAAGCGTAACGCGAAGAAAGCTGAACGAAAAAGCGAAAAACTACGTGATCCTTGCGGGCTGGGCCGTCATAATCGCACTAATGGCGCTTGCCCTAAAAAACGATATAATGAGAGTCCTCGGCCTATAAAATGAGTTTTCGTTACTTTTACCTTTTACCCTTTACCCTTTTGCTTCTCGCGCCCTTGGCTCGGGCCGAACCCATCCGCAGCATCGAAGTGGTAGGCAACCGCCGCATCGACAGTGAATCGGTAATGCTGATGATCCCGGCGAAACCTGGTGACAACGCATCACCGGAACGCCTGAATCAAATTACCAAAACTCTTCAGCGCAGCGGTTATTTTGAACAAGTCTCGACCAGCGTGTCGAACGGCGTGCTTCGCGTGAACATATCGGAAACTCCCGTGGTGGGAAGAATAACGGTTGAAGGCAACGACGCGATCAGCACCGAAGACCTGAAAAAAGAAATCCGCCTGACCGAACGCGCTCCGTTCTCGGCCGCTTTGATCGGCGCGGACACGCAAAGAATACTGACGCTTTACCAGCGCCAGGGCTTCTTCAATACGCGGGTGGAACCGCAAAGAATAAACACGGACGACCACCGCGTGGACGTGGTGTTCCAAATCACCGAAGGCCACAAGACAAGAATCCGCAGCATCAGCTTTGAAGGCAACCGCGCCTTCAGCAGCCGCACATTGCGCGGCGCTATAATTTCTCAGGAACACGCCTGGTGGCGCTTCATGGCCTCGTTCGACAACTTCGACGCGGACCGTATCGAATTTGATATGCAGCAACTTCGTCAGTTTTATATGAAAAACGGTTTCGCGGACGTAAGCGTCTCGCGCGTCTACAGCCGGCTAAGCGCGGACCGTCGCGACTACTCTGTAAGATTCAAAATAGTCGAAGGCCCAAGATATAGATTCGGTGCGATAGACATAGAAAATCCGTTCCCGGATGTGGATATGCAGGACCTAAGGCGCGCCGTCCAGTTCCGCGCGGGCGACATATATAACATAGAAAAAGTCGAACAAACTACGGCAAAACTTCGTCAGGTCGTGGCCGAACGCGGCTACGCGTTTATCAACGTGGACATAGAACCGAAAAAGAACGAAGATTCGTTAACGATCGACCTAAGGTTTAACATCCGCCCGGCGCAAAGAATGTACCTGAACGACATAATCATCTCGGGCAACTCGCGCACGTTCGACTTCGTTATCAACCGTCACCTGATGATGCGTCCGAAAGACCCGTTTTCCCTACAATCGATCGAGCAGTCGCGCCAAAGACTGATGCGCACGGGCTTTTTCAAATCGGTGGATATGTCCCCTACAAGGATCGAAGATACAAACCTAATGAACCTGAACGTGAACGTCCAGGAACAGCCGACGGGCGAATTATCTGGCGGAGTCGGCTGGTCGAACATAAACGGATTTATGGTGGACGCCGGAATTACCGAGCGGAACTTCATGGGCCGCGGCCAGATCGTGTCTATCCGCGCTCAAGTTGCGCAATATCAGGACATGGTCTCGTTCAGCTTTACGGAACCGTACCTGTTCAAGCGCGCCCTCTCGGGAGGGTTCGACGTTAATTACGTTGTGTACGATTACTCGAAACTTGGCTCGTTCGGATATAACAGAGACACGTTCGGAGTAGCAGGGCGCCTAGGCTGGCTTCTTACGGACAACCTTTCTCAACAGTTAAGGCTTTCGGCTACCTGGGATACGATAAGCGATCTTCTTGCGAACCGCCGTGATACTAATCTGTACACGGCCTCGACTTCGCTAAGATACTCGAAACTGGACACGGACTTCACGCAGAACACCCACACGGGGGTCATAGGATCGCTAAGCCTGGCCTACACCGGCTTCGGCGGCACGGAAACCTTTTTGCGTACGGACTCGTCGCTTACCGGTATGGTGAACTTTTTGGAAAACAGATGGCAGCTAAGATCGACGATCGAAGCCGGATTCATCCAGCCGATTCAGGATGATTATATTTCAAGACCGTACAGATACTTCCTTGGCGGCGAAAGTTTGCGGGGCTTTGATAACGCTGGTATCGGATCAAGAAACTGGATGAACAGGAACTACGCCTACGGCGGCTTGTGGAAAATGAACGGCACGACCCAGCTGAACTTTCCCGTGTTTATCCCGGACGAATACCAGGTGAAAGGATTTCTGTTTTTGGATTACGGAATCTTGGGCAAACCTCCCAAAAGCGATTTAACCTTTTTCGGACAACCCAATCTTGTGGACGAAAGCCTAAGGGCTTCTTACGGATTCGGAATCTATTGGAACACTCCGATGGGCCCGATGAATTTTTCATGGGGCTACCCGATCCTAAGAAAAGACTACGACCGCGAGCGTAGATTCCTTCTCTCCTTCGAAACCCAATTCTAAAAAACAACGTTGCCTGCTTCCATAGGCGATCCATTTATTTACCTTTTCGCAACCCTTGCCATTTCCAACGCCTCAACCAAAGCATTTTGAAAATTTGGACAATCACGTATACTGTCAGTAACTCCGGATATCTGAATCGCCAGGCTGATATCTTTATAATACCAACTGTCTCTGGAAACCCATTTTGATTCTACCAATTCTCCCGAATCTATATGCAAAGCCACCAACTGGCAAACTCCATATCCCATTTCCAACTTTGTTTTCGGAGCCTCGTTATAAATCTTGCATCCTCTCCCAAATCTATCGTATTCTTCGGTATACTTTGATCTGACTTCTATCAATTTCCAATCTGGAAATTTTTTATTAAATACTCCGTCTGTGCGCGGCACACAATTGGGATAATGCAACTTGGGCCCCACAGGAAAATCCAAGTTAAAGCTACATGTCTCGAAATTATAAGCCATATAATCGACACCACCCAATCCGATCTTCCCATAATTGTATCGTTTTTCAATAATCATGCTTACACCTTTTTCTAGTTTACCTGGGCCAATTCTACCCCCCCCCTCATTTTGTCAAACACTTTTTATAATAATCCCAAAACCCATTAGCCGCATCGCAACGCCAAGTATAAATAATAACCTCAAAAACCATTCGGCGCATCGCGTTTTCGATGATAAATAATCCCAAAAATCCCATCTCGGTCGCGTTTGCGAGGATAGATCGTTCAGTATCCAGGAAACCCGACCCGCGCCTGGACTGTAATGCCTCCGCAAGGGTCGGGTTTCCGAAGATAATGGACGATATAGACCGCAAACGAAAAACCGAGATTGGATTTTTTGTCTTTATTTTTTATCCTTATATAAAAATATGCCGCCCGCTTTCGCGGACGACACACTCCCATCCTTCCCAAACGGGAAACCTTCAAAGAACCAACTGGCCCCTTACGCGGCTCTGACCGTGGCCTTGCTTGTCGCCGACTGCGCATCAATAATCTTCTTTGCCTCCGAAAATACCATCGCCTTAACGCGCAAAGCCAAATCTTCGTCGCTTAATCCCTCGACTGCCACCTCGAAATTATCAGTCTTGATCTGCAAAGCTATATAAGCTCCGGTCAAAGCGTCTCGCGGCAACTTGTCCAAACTATCGGCGCCTTCTTGCAACCTGTCCTTCAAGCTTTCTATCCTTCCGTCTGCCCCAAGCCACGCTGTGCTTGCCATAACATTATCCAACGCGGACATTATCTGTATTAAGTTCTGTGTCATAGTGGTTTCCCCCTGTTTTTTGGTTCCTCTGTCCGAATCATAACTAATAACGAATCGGCAGGTCAAGTAAAAAATATAACTTTATTTAATTATTTTCATTTTTGGCTGATTTTATTGCCTTTTCCCATATTTCCCCACATTATAACATAAGTTTGTCATTGACAGGCATAAAGATAAAGTCTAAAATCACTTTATGGCACTGTTTTTATCATCTTTTACGAACCATATAGACGCCAAAGGCCGCATCTCTGTACCGGCGACTTTCCGCACGGCGGTTGGCGGCGACCCGTTTGCGGGCATAGTGCTGTTCAGATCATTCACAAGCAACTGTATCGAGGGGTTTTCGATGCAACGGATGGAGAAAATGGCAGCGGCGACGGACCAGCTTGGCGCGTTTGATAAAACTCAGGATGATTTGACCGCAATGCTGTTTGCGGACGCAAGACCGCTTCAGTTCGACGTCTCGGGCCGCGTGGTAATACCGGAAGATTTATTGAAACACGCGGGCATATCGGACGACGCGGTTTTTGTGGGCCGCGGAAACAGTTTTCAAATCTGGAATCCGGCGGAATTTGCAAAAGCCCAAAACGAATCTCTTGCCCGTCTTCAAAAAACCCACCCGACCCTTAAACTTTAATGAATTTTACCTCATGCTCCTGACCACAAGCCATTGCTGAGCTATACCGAACAAGTTCGAAACCGTCCAATATAAAATCAAACCGGCGGGCAATCCTGAAAACAGTACTACGAACACAACGGGCAGCCACTTTATGATCCCCATTCCTGGCGTCGCGGCGGTGGCCTTTGACGAAGAAATCTTTTGCTGCAGCCACATAGTTGCGCCCATCATTATGGGAAGCAACCCTATCACAGGCATCCACGAAGGCACGTTAAAAGGCAGCAAACCGAACAAGTTGAACAAGCTGACGGGATCAGCGCTGGCCAAATCATTGACCCACAGGAATCCTGAATTACGCATATCGACGGCGATCACCAAAGCCTTATACAAAGCGAAGAATATCGGAATCTGCAATATCAGCGGCAGAAACCCGGACAGCGGGCTGACCTTTGATTTTGAATACAACGCCATCATCTCTTGCTGAAGCCGCACCTTGTCGTCGCGATACAGTTTTTGGATACGCTGCATCTCGGGCTGCAAACGTTGCATGGCGGCCATTGATCGGTACGATTTTCGTGTTAAAGGAATCAGCAAAGCACGCAATATCAAAGTCAATATTATGATCGCCAAACCATAGTTTCCCGTAAGCTCATGAAGCGCGGTCAGCGCCCACAAAAACGGCCTGGACAGAAAAGAAAACCAACCGTAATCCATTGTGCGCGCTATTCCGGGCATAACGGAATCCGCGGCATCAAGTATGGACTGAACCTTTGGCCCGGTGTAAATATGGAATACGAATTCTGCTGCCTGCCCGCCTGGAATTATCTTTTCCCTCAGCGATATGTCGGACTGGAATCTTTCTCCTTCGATTGTGCGCAACCGCATGGTGCGCGGGGAGTTTCCGGCGGAATCTATGGAAAGAATGGTCTGCCAATACCTGTCCTCGAATCCGACAAAAGCCCCTGCTCCGGCTTCGAATATCGCGGACTTTGATTTTATATCGGACCAGTCTTCGCGCTTGACCCGGCTGTCCACCATGGCTATTCCTCCGCCGGACCCGATCATCATCATGCTGCCGCTCTCGCCCTTTTCGCGTGCGATCCTGGCATACGGGGCGACTGCGCGCGCGCCCTCGGAAACATCGGACACCATGCGAACGGTTATTATATAGTCTTCGACGGTCACGACTTTATTAAAACTTCCGCCAACCAAACCGAATTCGATAAACTCGCCGTCGCGCCCAAGCAATTCAACCGGCTCTCCGCTATCCATATAGTTAGAAAGACGTACGCGTGAAATTCTGTTTCCCGCCATCTCGAACGAAATACTATCCGAAACTACATTTTCTTTTACGTCATTCCTGACTTCCATGACTATGTTATCCCCGGCTTGTCCGGTGATTCCATCCGCTTTCTTAGACGGCATCAGCCAAGTTATCAAAAGATAATTCAGCGCCAAGAATCCTGCCATCAACACAGCTATATCAAGATACTTTCTTTTCATTTTTCCTCTCGATTATCAAAACCCACATATAAATTACAATACCCAGACTGATGCAAACATCGGCCAAGTTGAAAGCGGGCCAGTGCCATCCGAAGGCGTGAAAGTCCAAGAAATCCACGACGGCTCCGAACCGAACGCGATCGATAAGATTACCCAAAGCTCCGCCGACTATAAGCGTCAGCGCCACAGCCTCGATCTTTGAAATTTTTCTTGCGAACAATCTGTACCCCAAATATCCTATAATCGCGCCCGTCAAAAATATTATAACCAGCGGAGCGGCCACACCGATATTCCGAAACATGGAAAAACTTGTGCCGGGGTTCCAAGTGAAAATAAGATTAAAGAAACTTGTAACGCGCGAGAATAGAATCGGATACGGCACTACTTCATAGAATCGTCCGAACGCGAACGCCTGTCCGGTCAGCAGATATAAGAAATATCCCTTTGATACCTGATCCGCCGCCACAATCCCGAAAATCGCCAATATCTTTTTTATCATCCGACCAATATACTTGAAGTGTTGGCATGTGTCAACGCAATAGCAATCGCATCCGCCTCGTCCGACTTAGAAACCTCGGCGCCCGGCACAATGATCTTTATCATGCGAAGTACCTGAGACTTATCAGCGTGCCCGGCTCCGGCTATTGCCTTTTTGATCTTGTTTGGTTCGTACTCGAAAACTGGAACGCCCGCCTTGGCCAAAGCGACTATGGCGGCGGCTCGACCATGCCCAAGCAATAAAGTCGAGGTCGGATTTTTATTCACGAAAGTTATCTCAATCGCCGCCTCATCGGGAACAAACTTTACAACCACTGCCTGCAGTTCGTCGAATATCGTCTTCAACCGTTCCGACAACTCCAATCCCGACTTCGGCTTTATGACACCCGAAGCTACAAACTTACGCTGATTTCCCGCAACCTCGATCACGGCCCAACCGGTATTAACCAATCCCGGATCTATTCCTATAATTCGTTTCATTTTACCTCCGCCATCACCTTCTCCTCCAACCCTTCGAATTTCGCAGAATCAACTCCCGTCATCCAAACCTGCGCATCGATACGACCCAACTCATCAAACAACCTCGCCCTCGCGCCATCGTCCAAATGCGCGACAACTTCATCAAGCAGAATAATCGGTTTAACTCCGACAACAGCGGCAACTAACCTGGCATGAGCCAGCGCAAGCGCAAGCAAAATGCTTTTCTGCTGCCCGGTCGAGCATAAATTCGCCGCCCTGCCCAAACTCGAACTCGCAACCTTAAAGTCGGACTTTTGCGGCCCGTCGAATATCTGCCGGTCGCCTATCAAAGCGCGATTCTCGGACAAATATTTCAAATACTCGTTTTCGATCTCCGAGATAGGCTCTCCCGCGATGATCCTGTCTTCGATCCACCCCGCCACAGTTATGGTATTGTCTTTAAAGAAATAATTCAACTCGCCGCAATACTTGACTCGTTCGGCGGCGACGGCGGAAGCCGTCTGCATAAGGTTTTCCTCGATCGCCGACAACCAGCCCTCATCTCCGCCCGACTTTATCGCGGCGGCCCTCTCGGATATTAATTTTACCATCCGCGACAACCGTCCGGCATGAGCGGGCGAAAATCCGGAAATCAAATGATCAAAGAAAGCGCGCCGGTCGCTTGCTGCGCCGTAAAACAAACCGTCCTCGCGCGGAGTGATCCATAAAGGCTTCACGATCCTAAGAAGCTCGGCGAAACTTGAATCCTGGCCATTGACTTTTACGGCGCGCCGCTCGGCATTGCAAGCCGTCGCGACAACATCGCCTGAATCCAACTCGGCATGCACGCCAAACCCTTCGACCGATCCAAAGCCCGATAACTCGGACAACTCGCTACGCCGCAAACCGGATCCGGAACCCAACAAAGAAATCGCTTCGATTACGTTGGTCTTTCCGGCTCCGTTAGCGCCATATAATACGATATGCTTGGCGCCGCCGACGCTAACCCTAAGCGACTTATGGTTTCTAAAATTCGTAAGCGTCAGCGTAGTTATCATATCGCATCGATTTCCGGCCTACCTTACGCCGCCTGCCTCGCCGCTTGCCTGGCCACACTCACGACGTTTCCGGCAAAGATATTGTGCGACGTCACCAAGTCCAGCATTTCGTCTTTTTCATCGGTTTTAGGAACGCTGTTTATATACCTGTTCACGCCTCGAACTCTTTCCTTGGACAATACCGTCATCATGGCTTCCCACACCGCCTCCGGGCTGTCATTCCTGACAAGCGCGGCCAAAGCCACCTCGGTTACCTTATCGCGATGCCTTTCTAAAATCCGTCCCTTTTTTATAAGCTTGTTAAACAGGCTCGTGCTTTTTACGCCACCTCCCACTAAATCTGCCGTGACCCTTGTTTCTGAATACCACTCGTTCATCAAAGCATGAACGGCGGCCTTGTCAAACGCGCCCGACTGGCACGACATCCCAAGATAAACGAAAAGAATCCTCAGCATTTCGCGATTGCTTTCTTTTGTTGCTTTACGGCTTATCTGCAGCTCATCGCATTTTTTGACATACTGCGCGAATTCGCCTTCGGAAAACTCGCGTCCAAGGTTTTTCCCAAGCTGCCTTCTGCGTCTCGCCTCGATCCTCTCGGCGTCGTTTTTATAAACGCGTCTGCCTTTCTTTTCGATTACCGACGTAACCGGGACCGGCTTGGACTGTTCTTCCGAAACCGACTGCTCGGCCTGCCTTTTTTCCCTATCCGATACTATAGGCGAAATAATGCTATAAGCCAAGGCCGCCGAAGGATCTTCCCTTAATACGTTCTTTGCATTGGCAAGCCACTCGGCAAACTCGACATCTCCCATTCCCATAAGTGCGTTGTTAATCGCATCTGTCCTAGCTTGCCCCCTCAAAGCGTCATCCGGAACCAATCCATCGTCCCATCTTACTTTTCTGTTTTCTACTGCCACCATCGTCATATTCTATTCCTTTTTTGTTTTTAATTATCAATACTGGTCGGGGTGACATGACTCGAACATGCGACCTCTTGCACCCCATGCAAGCACTCTACCAGGCTGAGCTACACCCCGACTATCCGTCGACTATAGCCCACCGTTTCCGATTTTTCAAGCCTTTTCCTAACATCAAAGCTTTTACCATTTACCTTTTGCCTTCTTCCTTTTTATGCTATAATGCACAAACAAGGAGCCCTAAATGATCCCGCAATTTCTATCAAGCCTAGGAATAAACGTGCTAAACAGCGGTATGAGCCAGTTTATAGCAAGCTTCGCGGTGTCCCTGGCTATTATGCTGGCCTTTGGTAACGGCTTCATAGCTGGCATGAGAAAACTCCAAGGCAAAGGCCAGCCGATCCGCACCGACGGTCCGAAAGCGCACCAAGCCAAATCCGGCACTCCGACTATGGGCGGTCTTCTGGTTATTACGGCGATCTTAGTTTCCAGCGCACTGTTTATGGACCTTGGCAATTCAATACCCTACATCGCTCTGGCGGCCTTGGTCTCGTTCGGAGTCATAGGATTTATAGACGATTTCGGCAAAATAAAAAGAAAAACCAGCGACAGCAGCTTCGCAATACTCTCCGGCCGTTCTCGCCTGATAATCCAAGGATTTTTGGCGGTGGCCCTGGCCTTTGCGGTCGACGCGTCGTTCCCGGCCTTTGTGCCAAGCACAAGCCTCTTGATTCCGTCATTACAGCTGATCATTCCTCTTGGCATCTTCTATTTTATATTTGCGTTTTTCGTGATCGCGGGAACCGCTAACGCGGCTAACATTACGGACGGTCTGGACGGTATGTTCTCGAAAATATTCCTAACGATAATGTTTGTTATGATGACCGCGCTCATAGCGATCACAAGGCTGGACTTCATGCTTATGGCGCCCTACCTGCCTGAAACCGCGGCCCTGTTCCCAGTATTCGGAGCAGTAATGGGAGCAACCCTAGGCTTCCTCTGGTTCAATTCCGCGCCGGCGCAAATCTTCATGGGCGACACCGGAAGCCTGGCCTTGGGCGGATTTTTAGGCACCAGCGCAATGCTTATGAAAAGCGAAATCATAATGGGCGTCGCGGCATTAATGATGGTCGCGATCCTTGCTTCATCTTTCCTGCAGATTTTTTATTACAAGTTTACGGGCAAAAGACTGTTCAAAATGGCGCCTCTTCATCATCACTTTGAACTGTCGGGCTGGAAGGAAAGCAAAGTCGCGGAACGTTTTTGGATTATCACGATCCTGTTCGGCGGCCTTGCTCTGGCCCTCCTGCGGGGATAGCCCGATGCGTTTCCAAAGGCGCGACCCAAGCTTTTTAACCAAATGGTTTTTTCAGACTGACCGAACAATACTGTACATAGTTTTCGGCCTGATCGCGGTGGGAATATATATGCTTATCTCGGCCGGAGGCTACGCGGCGGGCCGCATAGGCCAGCCGCCCCTGTATTTTTTCTGGAAGGCGCTTCCACTTATGGCGGCAGGCGTCACCGCGCTGTTCTTTTTTTCATTCCTGAATAAGAAACAAATCATATACATATCGGCAATCCTAGGGGCAATCTCGGCCCTGCTCGTGCTTATGACGTTAATATCTCCGACCTGCATCAAAGGTTCTTGCAGATGGATAACCTTGGCGGGCTTTCAACTCCATCCGTCCGAACTGCTAAAGCCTTTCTTCATAGTCCTCACCGCCACCTTCTTCTCATTCGTCACCTCGCGACTTGATCGCGGGATTTCGGTCACCAAATACTGGACCCTCTATCTTACCATCACCCTTCCCCTGCTTGCCACTATACTAATACGCAAAGACCTTGGCATGACTATGATTTACCTTGCGGTGTTCACCTCGATGTGGTTTTTTTCGGGCGCGAAACTAAGGTACATATTCATGCTGGGCGCTGCGGGCGGCGGCATAGTTGGCGCTGCGTTTATGCTTTGGTCTCACGTCAGAATAAGAATCATGGGAACTGGGGACCAATTCCAAGTGGGCAAGGCTCTGGACTCGATAAGGAACGGCGGCTTCATAGGCCAAAGCAACAGCAGCTTCGTCAAATCGGACTTACCCGACAGTCATACGGACTTCGTGTTCGCAGCCTTTACGGAAGACCGCGGAGTTATATTCGGAATCCTGCTTCTTGCGCTTTACTTTTGGCTGATGTTTAGAATCTTGAACCTGATGCAAACTATCAAAGACCCTATGACGAAACTAGTGTGCGGAGGAACGGTTGCATTGATAGCGATCCACCTGCTTCTAAATATAGGCACTACCCTGAATCTGACTCCGGCCAAAGGCACAATCCTGCCGTTTATTTCTTACGGAGGCTCGGCGTTTATAACAATGTGCGCAGTCTTTGGCATTCTCCTGGGCCTCCTCCGCAGTTATAAATTTGACTACAATTTCAAAAAATGCCTAGCAACCAAAGCCTCTGAGAAATCGTCCAATACCAAGGAAAACCGACCGACGTAGGCCTCTAAGGCTGCCGCGGCGCGTCAGTTTCTCCGACGGTAGTGGGCGATTTAACAAGGCGATTGAAGTTGCTCGCATTTTTTGTCATATTTATAACAATATAAGAGGTACATACATGAGAATTTGGATAGCAACCGGCGGCACAGGGGGCCACATTTTCCCCGCCCTATCAGTTGCGCAAGCCCTAAACGTCCGCATAACCATCTCGACCGACTCTCGCGGCTACGACCTTGTCCGCAAAAACGCTCCCGAAAACGCGCGCATCGTTCGCATCTGGGCGTCAGGTGTCGGCAACCGCGGCAAGCTCGGCAAAATCTTCGCTCTGACCAAAATCGCGCTCAGCACTGTCCTACTGACGCTCCGCTTCACCATCTCTCGTCCAACAAAAATTATCGCATTCGGAGGCTATTCGTCAGTCCCTCCCGTCCTCGCCGGAAAGCTTTGGCGCATCCCAATCTTCCTTCACGAACAAAACGCGGCGGCGGGCAAAGCCAACGCCCTAAGCGCGCGCTTCGCAACCAAGATCCTAACCTCGTTCCCGAACACCACCGGCTTACCCAAGAATGCACAAATCGAACTAACGGGCCTTCCTGTCCGCTCCGACTTCAAGCCCTCCCCCTTTCAATTCAATCACACTATTTTCATCACCGGCGGCAGCCTCGGCGCGTCCATACTTCTGGAAGTAGTGCCTCAAGCGATCGCCCTTCTCCCGGCCGCCATAAAAAAGAATTTAAAGATCGTGCAACAGGTGAACGAACTCCACACGCACGCTCTAAGCAAGTTTTATACAAGGGAAGGAATCAAGCACAGACTCGCTCCCTTCTTCAAAGATATGGCGTCAGAAATCACGAACTCGTCGCTGGTGATCGGCCGAAGCGGAGCCAGCACTGTGGTGGAATTGATGACGATAGGCCGCCCTGCAATTTTAATTCCCTTAAATATAAACCCCGATCAATTAGCGAACGCGCGCGCATTTGAAAAACAATGCCAAGGAATAGTGATAGAACAGAAAAACTTCACGCCCAAACTCTTATCGAAAACCATAGCGGAACTTTTTTCGAATCCCGCCCGTCTTGAAAAAATGGCCGCGGCGGCGCGGACTCCCAACCACGCGATCCAAAACATTTTATCCGCCATAAAATAACATTGCCACCCACCCCCTCATTTGTCATCCCGGGCGAATTTATACTGTCATCCCGGGCGAAGACCCGGGACCTCCCACCATCTCCTCCCTTGTCATCCCGGGCGAAGACCCGGGACCTCCCAACACAAGCAGAGCCTCACAAACCTTCAAACAAATCCAACCATTTAGAATTCATTTTTTCAACCAACTCAACTTTCCATTCTTTTCTCCATCGCTTAATCAACTTTTCTCTTTTTATCGCAACACATGAGTCTTCATGCAATTCATACCACACTAATTTTCTGCATTGTATTTTTCTGTAAAACCCTCAACTAAATGATTTTTATGTTCGTAAATTCGTTTTTTAAGATCACTCGTAACACCAGTGTACATAACATTATTGTATTTATTCGTCACTATATAAACGTAATAGTATTTCATAAAATCATTAATCGAACTACTGCGCCGGCTGCTGCGGCCGATCAAATCCCGTCATACCACCGGCTCCGGCTATAGCCCTGTTATTTCTAAGCGTCTCTGCGGCGTTTCTAAACCCGTCCTGCAAGTTCACCAACCCTTCCGTCATAGTCCTCCCGCTCGCTCCGCAAATAGTAGTCGGAACCTTGATGGCAATACTCGATGGCTGCCTATTAACCAAAGCGTTACACATATCTATCATGGCTCTTTCTGGCCTCGCCGCACTGCTTACCTGCGCCAAGAGATTGCCGGTTTCTCTAACCAAACAGTTAAGATTATCCAGCTGATCGGCCTCGTTGCAAATGGTATGAGCGTTAACAGCTGATCCGCCTGCGCTCGCCCCGGCCTGCTCGCTTGCGGCGGTCAGAACGGCTGCATGAGTCATAGTGCGAATCTGCTTTGCGATTATTTCAAGCTGATTATACTGTCTGAACATCTCACCTGTGATCGCCGACGCTCGCCTTACGATCAATTCCTTATCCGGCTCCGTCCCCTGACTGAAACATATCCCCACATTTTTCATGCCTTCATCCGCTTCGGTCCTGTTATTCGCATGCACCGGACACATTGCGAACCTCACATTTATATTATTTCTAACACAGCGTCCCGTTTCTATATCTATGCCGCCAATGCAAATATTCCTAGAATCCTCTTCCTTTCCAGCACAATGGCAAGCGTTGTTTCTATCAACAAGACTCAACGCATGACGAAGCGGTTCGATATCTATAGCGTCCGCGCGCGCGCGCCTGCGCCCGAACATTCCGCGTGAAGTGGCGGATTCTGACATACACCCGACTACCATATTGTCATTACGTCTTTGCAACCCGTTTTTTTCCGAAGCGGGAATAGCAAATTCGGCGAACACCTCTTCTCCTGAATTTATCGGCCTTATCAACCTATTCGTAATTCTTCCATGTATATTTGTTTTGTCCGGCTGCGTCATGCAAAGCCCGTGCGCTGTAACTGTCTGCCCTGACGGGCAACTATCCATAGCCATATAAAGTCCCCACCTTGAACAAGCCCCTTCCAGCAGCATATAAATATTGTTCATGTCGGCGCCAAGCGCCATGCCCATATCTACGACATCCATGATACGATCGATCGCTTCGTCAAACGGGTGGAAAAATCTATTAGTCTTTTCGCGGAACGCGGCTATGCGCCTTACCTCGCCGCAATTCTCGCCGCGATAATCACACTTGGCGTAATCGAATACGGTTGTCATGGATTTTTTAAGCGCGGCAAGCGCGCCTTCCATGCGCTGAATTTCGGACATGATCTGACCTGATGCCTGCTCTCGCGCCAACAATTCGGCGCGCCGGGCATCGACGGGCATGGTGGCGACCTGAACCGCTGCGGCCTGCGCCTGCTGCTGCGCGGCGGTCATTTCTTGAATCAAAGCCTGCTGTTGCTGCGCGGCTGCGGCCTGCTGTGCGGCCATCTGCTGCTGCATTGCCATCATCTGCTGCTGCATTGCGTCGGCCTGTGCATTGTTGGTGGCTTGCGCTGCTGCAGCCGCCTGCGCTTCAGCGGCGGCGCGCTGCTGGGCGGCCAATCCCATATTGGCTATCTCGGCGGCCAGCGCGCCAGGCAAAGCGGGGAATTGACGGCAACCCAAAGCCATTACGGGTTGTAACCCTGACATGCATCCTTCTATTATACTAAGAACCAAATTCGCATCGGGACAACCCGCCGAACACCTAGGCAGAACACAACGGCGCAACATGGCGTCGCAGTTTCGATAACTAACGCCGGACTGAGCGAAACAGTTAACAAGAACTTCAGTGCATCGCGGCATGTCTGCCCCGCCGGGACGTTCGCGTGCCTGTACTCTTCCCGCGGCCAAAGCTTCCATATCTATATGGCGGGCGCACTCGTCGAATCGGGCGCATACGGCCTGCTCCAAAGCCATTGTCCGCTGAGGCATGGACAAATTATTGAATCGGTTTGCATCGACCACCCCGCCTCCGCGAAGCCCGGTAATATTTCCGCCGCCGCCCATTATTGCCGGACCCGGACCCGCAATATTCGGATTCGCGTGCGCGGATAATGTTGCGATCACTGCAACCATCGGCATTAAACCAACAAAACCTACTAACTTTCTAAAAATAACCCACCTCTCTCATTCCCTTATTTTACCACATTCCATCCCAACTATCAAATCAAAAAAGCCGTCGCACCTTGCTGGGTCCCACCATTTTTCCGCTTTCCTTTTATCTTTTTACTTCTTGTTATAAGCCAATTTTTCGTCAATCTACTCATGAAAACTTGACATTCCGTTCAAACCCTGTTAAAGTTCACCCCATAGCCGTCGCAAAATAAACCGCGACGCAAAGATAACCGAAACAAAGGGAAATAAATGTCAAACACTTTTGAAACCATGAAACAAGTCATAGTCGAAAAACTTAATGTTAAACCGGAAGACGTAACCCCGGAAAAATCTTTCCAGCAGGACTTGGGCGCCGACAGCCTCGATTTGGTCGAGCTGATAATGGAGCTAGAAAGCAAATGGAACATCACCATTCCCGATGAAGACGCGGCGAAACTTCTGACCGTCGGCAACGCGGTTGAATACATTGACGCCAAGCTGAACAAGTAATAGATTTAACAACTATTAAACGTCACCCCCGGTGGTTCGCGCCGTAGTTCGCAAGAACGAAGGCGGATAACCGGGGGTCTCTTCATTATTTCTTGAACTATCCCCTAAAATTTCCTATAATTCCAAAGATTTAACAAATCAAAGGAATTAAATATGAACGCGCGACGCGTAGTAATAACCGGCATGGGCATAATAAGCCCGGTCGGCAGCGACCTTGAAACCGCCTGGGACGCAATAAAATCCGGCAAATCCGGTATAAAACAAATAACCGAATTCGATGTATCGGACCTTCCCAGCAAAATCGCGGGCATCCCGACTGACTTCGACAAAGACAAATGGATCGACCCTAACCTCTCGCGCAAAATGGACAACAGCGTAGTCTACGGAGTCGCCGCGGCCGCCCAAGCGATCAAGGACGCCAACTTCGGCGAGCTGACCCAGGAACAAAAAGACAAAACCGGAGTCCTGATAGGCTCGGGCATAGGCGGTCTCCATACGATCTACGAAAACTGCGTGGCTATGGAAACCCAAGGCCCGCGCCGCGTCTCGCCGTTCTTTATGCCCAAAGCCCTGATCAACATGGCCTCGGGACAAGTCTCGATGATCTACGGCTTCCGCGGTCCCAACAGTTCGTTATCAACCGCCTGCGCGACCGGCACTCACGCGATCGGCGACGCGGCAAGAATGATTTCCTACGGCGACGCGGACATAATGATCGCGGGCGGCTCCGAAGCGGCGGTCTGCCGCATCGGTCTCGCGGGCTTTTCATCCATGCACGCGCTCTGCACTAAATACAACGAAGAACCGACCAAAGCCTCTCGTCCCTGGGATAAAAATAGAAACGGATTCGTAATGTCCGAAGGCGCGGGGGCGATGGTGCTGGAAGAATACGAACACGCAAAAGCGCGCGGAGCGAAAATCTACGGCGAAATCGTGGGCTACGGGATGAGCGGCGACGCGCATCACATAACGGCCCCGGCGGAAGACGGCAACGGTGGCCGCCGCGCTATGGAAGCCGCTATCCGCGACGCGAAATTGAAACCGTCCGACATAGGCTACGTAAACGCGCACGGCACTTCGACGCCGCTTGGAGACCTGGCGGAACTTAACGCGGTTAAAACTCTGTTCGCGGGAACTGACATATCTATGTCCTCGACTAAATCTATGACGGGGCATTTACTCGGGGCGGCCGGCGCAGTCGAAGCAATCTTCACGACTCTGGCTATCCGTGACGGCATACTTCCTCCGACAATAAATTTGGACGAACCCGCTGATGAAATCGGCGACCTGGACCTGGTGCCGGGCAAAGCGAAAAATAAAGATATTAAATACGCGCTGTCTAATTCTTTCGGCTTCGGCGGCACGAACGCAACCGTCATCATAGGCAAAATCTAATGCCCGCCAAAAAGAAAAAAAAACCTTTACATAAATCGTCACCCCCGCGACCTGTCCACCGTAGCCCAAAGGGCGAAGGAGGAAGGCGGGGGCCCGTCGCACAAAGCTCGTCGCGCAAAGCGCGGCGCCGCACTTTTTCCTTCAAAAAACGTAACTTCGCCGCACATATACTGATCGCAATAATCGCGCTGATCGGTTTATTCTTTTCGTACAAACTTTGGATCCAATCGCCAATCGCGGAACCGACGGAAATAAACGTCCCGGGCGGCGCGTCAATAATCCAAACCGGCCGTATACTGCAGGAACAAAATCTTATCAACAACCAACATCTGTTCCGCGCATCTGTGCATCTGTGGGGCGGCAGAATCCACACGGGCCTGTACGACATAAGACCCGGGCAATCGGTCTGGACTATCGCAAGAAACATGACCCGCGGCCGCGTCGCGATGATCGCGATCACAATCCCCGAAGGCCTGACTGTAAAACAGATTTATGAAATCATAGGCCACCACCCGCATCTGACTGGCCAAGTCAGAATCCTTTTCAAAAATGGCGAATTGTTTCCCGAAACCTACCATTTCCCAAAGGGCGCGGACAGGAACGCAGTCTTAACCGCAATGGCGAATAAAATGGAAACCATAAGGAAAAGATTCGAAGACAAACCTTTTCCTCACCCGATCCAAAACTGGAATGAATTGCTGTCGCTGGCCGCGATAATCCAAAAAGAAACGCCGAAAAAACACGAAATGCCGCAAGTGTCCGGGGTCTTCGTGAACCGCCTTCGCCGCGGAATGCTGCTGCAAGCGGACCCGACGGTTGTGTACGCGATAACGGATGGTTTCGGCCATATGCAGGGTCGCGGCATAACTCGAAGACATCTCCAAATCGACAGTCCGTATAACACGTACCGTTACCGCGGCCTGCCTCCGACTCCGATCGCGAACCCTGGGCTTGCTGCAATCCAAGCGGCGTTTGAACCCGAACAACACAACCTTTATTATTTCGTGGCGGACGGCACTGGCGGGCATATCTTCGCCGAAACTTACGAACAGCATCGCGAAAACCACGCCCAGTGGCGCATCATCCGCGCCCGCATAAACTCCGGGGATTCTCCTAATCCTTGACTACCGTGATTTTACATAGTATAAACTGAACCATGCCGACTTAGCTCAGCTGGTAGAGCACCTCATTCGTAATGAGGGGGTCGGAGGTTCGAATCCTCTAGTCGGCACCACCTAAACATAGCTGTCATTTCCCGGCTACAACCGTGGAATCTCGGCCACTAAAAAAGGAGAGAACATGAAAAAACTATTCGCAACCGCCGCCGTCGCCGCCAGCCTCGCGGCCTGCTCGGACTCTAACGCGCTGGAAGCCAAAATGGGCGACACGGTCGTGATCTATTTCGAAGGCTACCTGGACGGTGTGCAATTCGAAGGAGGTACTGGCACGCATCCCCTCACCTTGGGAAGCGGCCAGTTCGTACCCGGTTTTGAAGAGCAGGTGGTCGGCATGAAAGTCGGCGATGAAAAAGATGTGTTTATTACGTTCCCGACCAACTACGTTCCGCATCTTGCCGGCAAGGACGTCGTCTTCAAAGTCTCGGTCCAAGAAATAAAATAAATAATATTACACTGTCATCCCCGGCAAGCGAAGCGCGACCGGGGACCTCCTACCACAAGCAGAGCCTAAAATAAAACTGTCGTCGGCTTCATCCGGCGACTCATTACTTTTACTATTTACCCTCTTCCTTTCATTCCTAGGAACACCCACTTATAGTTTTTCTCCGCGCTCTGTTCCACTCTCCTCTCGCTAAACCAACTCAAAAGGAGAGAATATGGAACCGGCAAAAATACTTCAAGGATTCAAAGATGTCGCGGACACTCAGGCGCTGCTTCACGAAGAAGCCATGATGTGCGCGCACCGCGAAAACCTTAACGGCGTGAAACGTCTTCACAGACATCTTGCAAAAACATTTCAACATCACGGGATCTGTCTTCTGAACTTCGGCATGGACTTTGGATTTTACGAAATGAAAAAACCTGATGTAAAAAAAGGCTTCGACGCCAAGAACCTGAAAGACCACCTGAATAAGATGGTTCCGCGCCTTGAACAAGACATAGAAAAACTTAAAAAACTGAACGGTGATTTTATAAAATTCTACGGCATGCCCTGTCCCGAGGGAATCCAAATGCAGGACTGCCTGGTGCGCAAATGGGCGAAAATAAAGTTCCGCTGGATACCGCGCTTCGAATTCACGAAGTGGGACCCGCTGGATATAGTGCAATGGGACAAATGGCTGCATGATAAAATCCGCGACGAACACGACGGCGGCAAATAGTCGCTACGAATAGTAGTGCGCCAAATTAATAATGCCGTTATCGCGGCATTATTAAATAAATCGATTTAGACATGCCAGATACTGCGTATTTGAAGTTTTTTAATTCCGCGCTAATGTACCCATAAGTACATGCCGGAATTAAAAAACGAAAAACGCCAAGTAGATGGCGTGTATAAATCGATTTATTGGCGCGCCCGAGAGGAGTCGAACCCCTAACCTTCTGATCCGTAGTCAAACGCTCTATCCAATTGAGCTACGGGCGCAATCTTCTGTAATTGTCATCCCGGGCGGTTCGCGCCATAGTTCGCAAGAACAAAGGCGGATGACCCGGAACTTCCTACCACAAGCAGAGCTTAAAACTACTCTGCAACCACCGACACCGTAGTGCGTCCGCCGGTGCCCTTTTTGAATTTTACATGTCCTTCAGCGGTCGCAAAGATCGTGTGATCGCGTCCCATTCCGACATTTACTCCGGGGTGAACTTTCGTTCCCCTCTGGCGAACTATTATATTGCCCGACACGACTTTCTGCATACCGCCTTTCTTAACTCCAAGCCTTCTTCCGGCTGAATCGCGATTATTATTAGTTGATCCGCCGCCTTTTTTATGTGCCATTTCCTTATCCCTTTTCTAACTTTGTCGTTCCTCGGTCCCATACTGTCATGCCACGGCTTGACCGGGGCATTCCGGCCCATTAAACCTTTATTTCCTTTATCCTGCAAACCGTGACGGCCTGCTTATGTCCGCGCGTACGGCGGTAGTTGTGACGACGTTTCTTCTTGAATACAAGAACCTTGTCCAACTTATCCTGAGCCACGACATCGGCCACAACCTTCGCGCCCTTCACAAGCGGGTTTCCGATTTTATCCCCTGCCAGCAGCACTTCCGTGAATTCGACAGTCTTATCTGCATCCAGTTTTTCGACTTTTACAACATCGCCGACTTTGACGCGATACTGTTTTCCGCCTGTTTGAAATATAGCGAATGACATGACTACACCTTATGATTGTGATTTGGTACCCGCCAAGGATATACCCGCCCCGCGCAAAAGTCAAGACCGAAATCTCAATACTTTCTATCCCCTAGGCATTTTTCCCTTTTCCCTACTCTTGACTCTTCTGTTATAATCCGTTATAGTCTTTAATTATGAAGAAATTCACAAAAAAAGACATCGAAAACATAATCCCGCACCGCGGCTCCATGCTGCTGATCGACGAAGTCCGCGACCTAACCCCGACCTCCGGCACGGGCATCCGCCGCGTACAAAGCGATGAATTCTGGTGCGCGGGACACTTCCCCGGCAAACCCATAATGCCCGGAGTAATCCAGCTGGAATCAATGGCCCAAACCGCCTGTTTCGTGATTTTAAAGGACCTGTTTGATAAAACCGGCAACAAAGGCTTTGGGTTTTTCACAAACATCGACAAATGCAAATTCGTGAAAATGGTGCAACCCGGCGACATCTTAGAGCTAAAAGTGGAACTTGCCATGCAAAAATTGACCATGCACAAGTTCCGCGGCCAAGCCTTCGTCAAAGGTGAACTTGCCTGCGAAGCCACCTTCTCCGCCATTATGCAATTATCTTAATCTTTCCTTTTACCTTTTCCCTTCTATCTTTTTATGCTATAATGATCTACTAATGATTAAACTCATCGCGATCTTTTTCGTACTTGTCGCGGCGTTCTCGCATACGTCGCACGCCTCGCGCAGCGCCGACGTCCGCGACTCCGGCCGCGCCCGCACAACCCATGAAGAATCTCGCCGAACCGCCGAATCCCGTGACCTAACGCCCCGCGCCGCAACTATATCCGGCCGCACTCCTGGCGCCCCCGCTCGAAGTGCGACAATACAGCAACAGCAAAGAACCACAGCCCGCAGCGCAACCCAGCAGCAGTCGGCTCGCAATATATCTCGCGCCGCGGTGACCCCGGGCCAACAGCGCTCTCCCGCCCGCAGCGCAACGACCCCGCGCGACCAAAACCGAACTGCGCGAAGCGCGACCCAGCTCGGTAGAATCGTAGCTCCCGTGGGCGGCGCGCGCTCCGCAAGATCAGCCGAAGCCCTTGGCGGGGACTACGCCCGCTGTCGTGACGCTTACACGCAATGCATGGACCAGTTCTGCGCGGCGGCGAATGAAACTTACCGGAAATGTATCTGTTCGGACACTTACATAGACCTTGCGGCTCAACGCGAAGCCCTTGAATCCGCGCAGAACGCGCTGCAAGAATTTCTGGCGTTTAATCTTACTATGGTCACTATGACCGGCTCGGAAGTCCAAGCCGCTTTAACCGGTACCGAAGGCGAACTCTCAATGCGCGAGGATACAAGCGCGAACCGTCAAAGACTGGACGACATTTTGAACAGCCTGAACAATCCTCCGTCGGGATCGTCCGGCAACCGCCGTCAATCCCCAAGCTTCGGCAGCATTGCGGATTTTTCCTGGGACATGGACGACATATGGGGAGGGGGCGCAACCCAAGGCGCGATCAGCAACGACGTCCGCGGCCGCCAGCTGTTCACTACGATCAACAGCCAGTGCCAGCAAATGCTGCGCGACACCTGCCGCAACACTAACATGTCTATGATAGTCTCGACCTACACGCTTTCGATCGACGTCGACTGTCAAACTTTTCAAAACTCTCTGGACCGTCTTCGCCGCGACGTCCAAGGCAGAATCCGCGAAGCCAACCTTCGCCTGATGCAGGAACGCCTGAATGATTTTGACAGCAGGAATTCTCTTACCACGATCGAATGCCTGCAAAACGTTATGAGTGACCTCCGCAGCGACCTTGTCTGCGGCAACCAGTGGGAAAGATGCCTGGACTTCACGGGCCAATTTTTGGATCAAGGCCGCCCGATTATGACCGAACATTTCGGAGAACTGGCCAGCGTGCTGAATTTCGGCAGCGGCAACACAAGCCTTCTGGAAGCCAACCGCGGCAGTCCCTTCGTGCGTTCACTGGAAGAAAAACGCATCTTCGCGGCCGGCTCTCTCAGAACCTGCGAGCAAGAGCAGGAAATAGTCTGGCGCGAAGCCCTGAACAGATCGCTGATGGAAATATTCCAATCCCAAAGGCGCAAAATCGACGACGTCAAGAACGAGTGTCTGGAAAAGCTTGCCGAATGCAGCGAAACCCAAACCGAATCCCTCGGCCGCTTCGGCATCGCCGGCGAGGAAGAGCTTGACGCGTCCGGCCAGCTGATAGTGATGGAGGTCTGCAGCGACATCCAGCGCGCGTGCGAAAGCGTCTTCGGCAGCGACACTCTGAACAATCTTCTTGAACTTAAAAGACAAGGCCTTATGGATGAAAGCTGCGCGGACCGCGGCGGAGTTGTCGTGTACCACGACGATTACGAGCGCTGCGTAACAAACCAAGACGAATGTACTGCGGTCGGCTGGAACTGGATCCCAAGCCCGACCACTCCGGGAACCGACGGCATAACCCACAGGCGCGGCACCTGCTCGATGTACCCGAACAGAAATACGGACGACGTCTGCCGCAACGCTGGCGGACGCGTCGAAGGCCAGCAGTGCGTGTTTGCAAACATCTGGCACCGCCTGCCCAATACCAGACCTCTATGCGAAACCGATCGCGCGCTAATATGGCACAACGACAAATGCTGGCGAAGCTTTGACGCGGCGGCGGATATATGCCGCATCGCGGGCGGCGCGGTCGAAAATGGCAACTGCGTGTTTGAAACCCGTTTCAGACGCCCCTAAAGGAGAACATCATGGCAAAAGTAAAATCTTGGATAAGCATCTTGGGCGGTTTCGTAATGGCCCTGCTGTTCGTGAACGAAAGCGACGCGAACGTTCGCCACGCATCGGTAAGCGAGAATAGAATAGTCTACCGCCTAAGCGATCTCGAAGCCTGCCGTGACAGAACCTCGCAGGCGGACATAAGGAACTGCATGAATTTCACCGCGGCGCAAAATGCGTCGCGCGACCGTTGCCAAAGCTACGGCTGGCCCGACCGCTGCGCCTATTAATCATCCCAAAAAATTCTATAAATATCGCAAACCAAGCTTATAAGCATACAAAAAATTCGCGTTATTAGCGGATTTTTTGATATGTGCATTAGCGAGGTTGCAGCGGTCAGCGCACACAATAATTTACCAACAAGCCAACCCAGTCGA
>WQXN01000004.1 GCA_009784815.1 Alphaproteobacteria bacterium
AGGATAAATCATTCAATGCCTAGAAAAACCGACTGGAATGTGGACATCTAAGTCCCTGTAAGGAGGTTTTTCGACGGCAGTCAAGGATTTAGACCGATTTGAAAAATATTTAAGAATTTTTTGCCTTTACTTCAGCTTGCCGCAGCAGTGTTTGTACTTAAGGCCGGACTCACAGGGGCACTTATCATTGCGATTCAGGCTGGCGTCGCTTGCCTCGTGCTGCTGGCGCATCTCGTTGATTTCTTCGTTGGTCAGTTCAAGCTTGCATATATAAGTGATCAGCATGCGCTTCATGTTGTTCATCATTTCTTCGAACAATCCGAAGGCTTCCTTTTTATATTCGTTAAGCGGATTCTTCTGACCGTATCCGCGAAGCCCGATACCCGTCTGCAGATAATCCATATTCTGTAAATGCTTTTTCCAGCAGCTGTCGATGGCGTGTAAAGCAATCTGCTTTTCGGCGGCGTTTATAAGCTCGCCATACTTTGTGCGCTGCTGCTCGTACCGGCGTTTGGCAAGGCCGTGCAGTATCTCGAACGCCTTGTGGTCGGTGATCGTGTCGGACGTCTTCCAATCCCAAATATCCACTATGTCCAAACCGAACAAGCGGACAAATTCGGAATGCATCATCTCGATATTCCAGTCTTCCGAGCGAACTTTTTCCGGCATGCCGGCCTCGGCGATTTGCTCTACGACGTCTATTATTATGTCGTTCACGAAGGGCCGCAAATCCTCGCCCTTAGCGGCGATGAATTCCGCGCGCTGTTTGTAAATTACTTTGCGCTGATCGTTCATTACGTCGTCGTATTTCAGCAGCTCTTTGCGGGATTCGAAGTATCTTGCCTCGACCCGCTTTTGCGCCTTTTCAAGCGCGCGGGAAATCCACGGATGCGTTATCGCCTCGTCCGGTTTAAGGCCAAGTTTCACCAGCATTCCGTCCAATCTCTGAGCGCCGAAGATACGCATAAGATCGTCTTCTAAGGATAAGAAGAATTTGGAATCGCCCGGATCGCCCTGCCGCCCGGATCGTCCGCGCAGCTGGTTGTCTATGCGGCGCGACTCGTGCCGTTCGGTCCCGATGACATACAGCCCGCCGGCGTTCAGCACGATCTTTTTATTCATCGTCACCTCGTCGTAAGCGGCTTGCTTTTTCGCTTCGAAGTCGTTTGCAAGCGGATCAAGATCGGCGATCATTATATCGGCGTTTCCGCCAAGCTTGATGTCCGTTCCGCGTCCCGCCATGTTGGTGGCGATAGTGATCGCGCCCGGACGCCCGGCCTGGGCTATGATGCCTGACTCGAACGCGTGCTGCTTTGCGTTCAAAACGTTCGGCGTGATTTTCAATTCCTTTTTTATAAGCGCGGCCAGTTCTTCGGATTTTTCGATCGTGACCGTGCCCACCAGCACCGGCTGGCGGCGCGCCTGACATTCGCGCAAAGTTTCAATTATGGCGCGGTATTTTTCCGCGCGCGTGCGGTAAATCTCGTCGTGGTGGTCTACGCGCGCGACCTTGCGGTTCGTCGGAATCGATATTACGCGAAGCTTATAAATCTCTTCGAATTCGACCGCCTCGGTCATGGCGGTTCCGGTCATGCCGGACAAAGTTTCGTACAATCTGAAAAGATTCTGATAAGATATGGACGATACGGTCTGGTTTTCGGGCTGAATTTCTACGCCTTCTTTTGCTTCGATCGCCTGGTGGAGACCGCGGCCGAATCTGCGCCCGGATAATACGCGGCCCGTGAACTCGTCCACTATCATTATCTGCCCGTCGCGCACAACGTAGTTGACGTCCAACTGATGCATATTGGTCGCAAGCAGCGCCTGCTGAATATGCATAACCAAAGCCGAGTTGGCTACATCGTAAAGATTATTGCCCTGCATCAGCCCCGCGTCGATCAGCATCTTGGTGATGGCGTCGACGCCAAGATCGGTCAGCGTTACGTGACGGTCTTTTTCGTCCTTCTTTATATGCTCGGGCTTCAGCTGCTTTACTATTCCGGCAATCGCCGAGTACAATTGCGACGAGTCTTCCGCCTGGCCGGATATGATAAGCGGAGTGCGCGCTTCGTCGATCAATATCGAATCCACTTCGTCGACTATGGCGTAGAACAGCGGACGCAGCACCTGCTGATCGGCCGAGAATTTCATATTGTCGCGAAGGTAATCAAACCCAAGCTCGGAATTTGTGACGTAAGTTATGTCGCTGGCGTATGCGGCGCGGCGTTCGTCATCGGACATCTCGTGCTGAATTATGCCGACGGTCATGCCAAGGTTTTCATACACTTTCCTCATCCATTCGGCGTCGCGCTTCGCAAGATAATCGTTAACGGTGATCAGATGCGCGCCTTTGCCGTGAAGCGCCTTTAAGTAAAGCGCAAGCGTCGCTACCAATGTTTTGCCTTCGCCGGTTTTCATCTCGGCTATGCGGCCGCCGGCCAACACCATGCCTCCGATCAGCTGAACATTGAAATGGCGAAGCCCTAACCCGCGGATTCCGGCCTCGCGCACGGCGGCGAATACATCGGGCATTATGTCTTGCTCGGACTCTTCCGCCGCCAGACGCGCGCGAAACTGCTGGGTCAATCCGCGCAGCTGTTCATCGGTCATGCCGTGATATTTTGATTCCAAGTCGTTGATCAGAGATACTTGCTTGTCGTAACTTTTAACCGCGCGATCGTTAGCGGATCCTATTATCTTTTTCAATACTTTATGAAACATACCGTCTTTCCTTTTAATCAAAGGAAAATATAGTGTAAGCAAAGGTACAAGTCAACCCCTATTCGACCGGAGCCTGATAAATCCTGGCGGTTTCGCCATCACGGTTGACTTCCGCGACAAGAATATTGCGAGCTACCTTAAGGTGCCTTAGAACCGTATATGGCATGCATTCTAGCACTATCTCCTCGTCCGGACGGCGGAACAAAGTCGCGCGGCGCCCGCCCGGAGCGGCCAAGCGCGGTGAAATTTCGCTGCCCGCCCTGGCAGAGATTACAAGTATCCAGGGCTTGTCCTTGCGTTCTATAAAATCGAAATACGGTTCAACTGTCCTCATCATTTTAAGGTAGCATATTTATTTTTAATATGCTACAATTTTCTTCGCCATGAGCCATAACGACGAGATTTTTAAGTTTATACAAAACACCAACGCGCGCCTTAACGATCCGGAAAGGCAGGCCGCCCTTCGCGCGGCGCAGTCCGCACCCGACAAGCCGGCGCAGATGGAAGGAATAAAAACCTTGTCGCCTGACCAGATTGTGTCGGACATATACATAGTTTCCCCGGTACAGCTTGAACTTGTGATAGATTACGTCGCAAAAAATCTGGCGGTCGGCATGAATATCAAAGCCATGTACCCGATGATCAAACGCCTTACGGACAAGCACCTTAAAGAAGCCCTGGCCAAATCCAAACGCCTTGGCACAAAAAGGAAATGAAAAAGCCCCGCTTTCGCAGGGCTTGTGTCTAGCTTTTTTTTATAAAATAAGTCTAAAAATGCAAGAAAATCGCGTTTTCGATGAATAATCATTCACTACCAAGGAAAACGAACCCGCGGTGTACGTCTAAGTACATAAGGGCTCGTTTTCCGAGGCGTAGTGGGTGATTAGGCGCGAAAACGAAAAATTTTCGTCAGCATTTTTTGTCCTTATTAAAAGCGCGCGTTTAAGCGTACGCCCAACTCGGCCTTGATGTCAGTACCGTTTTGCGAGTACTTCTCGGCATCGTCAAAGGTATATTCGGCATAAACCGATACCTGTATGGCGTTGTTCAGCTGGCGAGCCACAACGGCGGACAAGATATACTCTTGTATTCCGTCATGCATACTGCCTAGGAACTCGTCCATAACTCCGCTTGTCATGGTTTCGGCGGTTATTCCCCCCATGCCCAAGTATGTGGTAATCGGAGCGCCAAGCGAAGCCAGCGCAGCGTTTATGGTCGCGGCATCAACGTTTGCGTTAACCTTCTCTATGCGATTGGTTGCACGGTTCTTGTACGTGAAGCTCGCTCCGACCGACCACTTCTGATCGATTTCATAAAGCGATTTCAAGCCAAGGTTATATTCCCAAGCCGACTTTGTATTAACGCTGAACGAGTCGGGAAGACCGGTAATGAACGCCCCGCCGACCTGCGCGGCTTCCGACATTGTGAACGGAAGCGGACTTGTGAACATCTGATACGCGATAACTTCGGCGACTCTTGTATTGCCGCTTGGCGTTATAGTGATCTTGTTATTGTCGTTACCGACCGTATAACCGACTTCGGCCCAGGCCGCCCCGGTGAACTTGCCCCAGGTTTTTCCGACCTGCGTTCCAAGCCAACCGCCCCAACGCCCGTTGGAATAGTTGTCATAGTTGAACGACAATGGCCTTGTGGCTACATCGTTTACAACCAACGGATCCTTGGAAGCAACCAAATCGGCATTCATTCTTGAAATGCCGCCAAGCTGCGCGTCCGCGTATATGTCCCAGACCCAGCCTTGCGTCGGAAGGAATTCCGAAGCGCGGAAGTTCAGACCCAAACGGCCGTTGTTAAGACCCTTGCGATCTATCGTGGCGTCATCGGTGTACTGGAACTGGCCGCGAACTGACAGGAAGTCGGTTATACCGACGCCCAAATCCGCGCCTGCGCGCCAAATCGGCCACTCTTCGTGCCTTGCCTGACCTTTAGCCTGCATCGCAAGGCTATCGTCCGCTTTCTTGTACATGACGCCGGCGCTAAGTTTCGCATAAACTTCGCCCGCGGTCGGCATATACAGGGGGTTTTCTAGGTTTTTTATGCTGTTCGCACTCGCAACGCTGGTCGCGCCGGTCAAAGCCGCCATCGCTATAACGCTGCGTTTCACTATGTTTTTCATATTTTACTCCTTTTGGTTTATATGAAAGCCTCATTAGGGGAGGCGGACGAATCATAGACCCAGTATCCCCAACCGCGCAAGTTAAATATAATTTTATTATAATACTTGACAAATACGATAAATATCCTATAATTATGTCTATACAAAACCAAATGGGGAGAATAAACCATGACGATGACCAAACAAATGCTTGAACATGCCGCGGGAAAGCAGATGGATGCGCAGAATTTACGCAACTGCTACAGCATCATAGTCAACAATCATATTATAGGCTGCGAATGCTATTACTGCATGCGCATGGCCGAGCTGACCAAAGAAATCTACTCGAACCCTATCAAAGTGTTGGGGGGGGGTAATAAACTTGCAGCTGAAATCGAACAGCTTACCGCCACAAACCCGGTAAATATGAACGATGTAATAACCAATTACATAGCAAAAATGGCCGATAGTGAAGAATTCAATACGGAAATTTATGAAACTATGGACTATTATGAATCTCTTTGCTATATATCGGCTCTTGAAAAATTGGAAAAGAAATTCGAAGAATACGTTTTCAAATGTCAGGCAAACGCTAATCAGGCTCAGAAAGATTATTATAGTCTTATGCCTGCGGTCAAAGAGCTGGCCGAAACCGAAGAAGGCACCTGTTTTTATGGAAACATAGGCAAAATTCAGAAAACCTTGAAAAATCGCCGCGCCAAAAACTATGTTGAATTCTCTGAAAAACTTGAAAACAGCGAAGAATACCAAGCCGTTGTGCGTTATGCCATAGCCTCTGGCGAAATGGATCAGCAGGTCGAAGCAGCCAAAAAGCGCCTGGTCAAGGCAACTGACGAATATGCTTCCACTATGCAAGAGCTTACCAAAATCCGCAACGAGCTTTCAACCGTCCGAGCTCACTTCAATATAGGCAAGGTCGCTTAATTATGAACGATAGCCCCAGTTTAAGCAGCCTGAAACTTGCCGAAGCCGAACTGATAAACGCAGCCAGGCGGTACAAGGAAGACCACAAAACCAAGCAAGCGAACCATGCCGACCTTATCGCTGAACGAGGGAAAGCTACTTGTTTCAAAGGAATAGCTAATCTTGAGGCGAAAATTTCCAAAGCCCGGACCCTGATGGATGAAGCCAAAGAATTCCACAATAATAGTCTGGAAGCCCTTGGCTGGATCAGACAGGACCTTGCCGTTTTGCTACGCGATTATCAAATGCCGAAAGCCGCATAACTTATTGTAATTACTGGAAAATGTAAAAATTATTGACATGAAAGCCAGATTACATTATAATGCGCGACCAACCAATATAAGACAATTGACAAAAATAGGAATTAATAACTAAAACAACAAACAAAAGGAACCAAAGAAAAACTATGTCTACTATTACTATGCCTTGCACCGAAGTGCTTAATTTTATCGAAGCCAAAAAATCTATAAGGATTGCCCTAGCGAAAATTCGCGCCGAGCTAAGACTATTCGGATCCATCGCTCATAAAGCTCCGTTTCCGGTTATATCTGACGAAGAAATCGAAGCCGAACTTAAATCAATCGAAGCTGAACGCGCAAGCATCGTTGCTGGCGCCAACTCGGATAAACTCAGAGCCGCCTAATCAAGCTGCACCAAATAATGTCGCCTGCTCAGGCAGGCGACATTATTATTTTAATATAAAAATTTCAAAAACCGCCTAGCGATCAGAGTCTATGACAAATTGTTCAGGACCAAGAAAAACCGATCGCCATAGGCCTAATAGGCTGCCATGGCGATCGGTTTTTCGAAGTGTCATCAACGATTTGGCAAGACGATTGAAATCGCTTGCGGTTTTTGTCCTTATTACCTCGGCCCTACCATAAACACATCGCCCCACCCGGCCACGGATGCCCCGCCTACTGTGCACATGACATTTTCAAAACCCTTCTCGACCTGACGATTCTTAACAAGGCTGTGCGTTATAAACCCGCCGACCGTGCCAAGAATCACAGCCGCACCCGCATCGATACCGGCTCGCGCCCAATTGAATCCTCCCTCGGTGCCGGTCCAATCTGAAGACCGCGTCAACTCGGGGAACGAAGCGTTTATATCTATCAAGGCAACCTCGATTACCGCCTCTTCCTGCTTGGGCGCTGCGGCGGCCGGTCTTCGCGGCACCTGCCTAGCGCGGATAGGCGATGCGGACGCGCCGGCGGCCGGCGCAGGACATTCCGTTAAAGAAATAAATTCGGCCTCGCGGTTGAATTCTATTATTTCCGCAATATCGCAATTACTAGTGCCCGGTAGGAATGTCAAAGGAACGCCTTGGTCAAATTCCACGTAAACTAATTCGCGGTCAAAAACTTCGCCGTCGACCGAACAAAATCGCCCGGGACCGGCTGTTTTTATACGACTGTCGTTACTGATAAATTCTTGGCAATTTCTGCACTGGTTGTTGCGATCGCGAAATTCGCCAGGTTCGCAAACCGTTACTTCCATTATTTCTGGCTCGTCCGGATTTACATCACTCCATCTGTTTATATCAGCATTGCAAACGCGGGTTTTTCCGTCACCCCAAGTACGGCTTTGACCATTTTCAATAAAAACTACTCTCAAACGGCCATACTCGTGTATTCCGCCAGTAAATTCGGTAGCTTGATAGTTAGAATGGCAGCACCAATATTCTCCAAAATTCTGTATGCAAGCACCTCTAAGCCTTACTACTCTGTTAAGTTCGTCTTGCGATATAGTGGGTTCCCGCTCGGCAAATGCTGCGCCGGACGCAAACACAAACAACGCAAAAATCAAGGCGAACTTCTTCATGCGATTATTATATCACAAAACGGGCTGACCGACAAACCTTCCGTCCTGTACCTCGACTAGGCGAATTTTTACGATCGCGCCCTCGGGCAGATCGGGAATTAAAACTTCTATATCATGCTCGGTCCTACCTATGCCGCCGCGCTCGACAAGAACTTCCGCAATAGTGCCGATCTGCGCCTGCATAAATTCGGACAGGAATCTTTTCCCCAGCGCATTAATGTCCTGCACCCGGGTTTTAGCGACTGATTTCGGAACTTGATTCGAAAAATCCGCAGCCGGGGTACCTGGCCGCGCGGAAAAAGGAAACGCATGAATTCTTATCGGCCGCAGGGCCTTAAGCGCCAAAACCGTATCGGCGAAGTATTCCGCAGTTTCACCCGGGAACCCGCATATTATATCGACCGAAAAAGTTACCTTATCATTCGCCAGCCGGGTTATGTCTTTCGCGCGGTGCCGGCGCCCCATTCGGCGAAGAATTTCATCCGATCCCGACTGCATGGACAGGTGAAGGTGCGGCATCACCCGCGGCTGAACCTTCGTTAAATCTATAAGCGGTTGCCAATCCTTCGCCGGATCAAGAGATGATAACCTAAGCCTTTTGATGCCCGGCTCGTCTTTCAGCAGTTTCTCGATCAGCGGCACCAACCCTCCCTCGAAACCAGCAATGTCAACTCCGGTCAAAATTATTTCGCTACACCCGCCGGTCACAAGTTCCCTGGCCTGCCTTAAAATCGCTTCATAAGGGAACGATCGACTTGGACCGCGTAATGTATGGACAATACAATAAGTGCAGGCATAATCGCATCCGTTCTGAATCTGCAAGAAACCTTTCGACAATCCCCTGGAAAACCCGGCGGCAGCCGGAATAATATCATTACATTTCCCATTTGCCATTTTCCATTTACCATAGGAAGAAACATCGAACTTATCACTATTCTTTATGACCCTAACCACTCCGGGAATGGCAACAAAGCCCTGCGGATCGCGGTCTATCGCGCAACCTACGACATATATTGGACGCCCGGGATTATTTCGCGCCGCGCGGCGTATGGCCTGGCGTGCCTGACATTCGGCTTCGTGCGTCACCGCGCAAGTGTTGAATATTATGGCGCCGCGCAAACCGGCGCGATCCGCCACAAGTTCAAGTTTTGCGGTCTCGGCGGAATTCAGCCGACATCCGAAAGCTTTTATTAAATTTTCTTGCATTTTTTATCCTTGTGCCTTATTATAGGTTACACCGTTATAAAAGGGAAGAAAATTATGGCAAGAACCACGACCAGCGACGCCTTGAAGCATGTTGATAATAAATATGAACTTAACCTGCTTGCGGCCCAGCGCGTGCGCGATTTGAACGCTGGCGTTGCCTCGGTCCTGCCTGAATCCAAGGACAAGAATACAGTGCGTTCGCTGCGCGAAATCGCAAGCGGCCTGCTGGATATACCCGGACTTCGCCGCGAACTGATCCAAAGCTATAAGAAACCGGTAAGCGCGGAATTCCAGGAAGTCAACGACTGCGCCGCGGATATCGAGCATACGGCGGAAGAAACCCAAATGCTGAACCAGCTTGACGAAGAGCTGTCCGGCAATGTTATCAAGGCGGAAGAAGTCGAGGAAGTGGAAGACAAAGCCGACGAAACCCAGCCGATCGCGGAATAAAAAATTAAATCTCGAAAAAGTCAAAGTCCGCAGAATTTCTAACTCTGCGGACTTTAATTTTTGTATCGGCCAATTCTATGGCTACAATATGTCTTTTTTCATAGTTTATGATATTTTGAAATATCGTTTTTTGGCTTTTGCCCCGGATTGAAGGCGAGTATATTTTCTGAACTCACATAAACAGCCCTGTATATCGTGCAGACTTACATAATCGCCACCACAATAGTCAGGATTTGCCCATTTTACATCAAACCAATATTTCCCATGTTGTTTTTTCAATAGGGCAAAATATTCTTTTTGAGATGCGTGTAAAAAACGACATTTTTCATTTGCTTCTGTTTTGCTCAATTTTTTTCCGAACAAAATTTCTAACCCCCAATGCGCACCTGGCCCAACAATCAAAAAATCATTTGAAGTATATGGAGCTATATCCGGCTTTCCTTTTGAATTCTTAGAATAAGTGCAATCCAGTAAAATTTGCCCCGATAAGAATGGCCCGGCCATAGCAACATATTTTTCAATAATACAAAGCCCATCCGCACCGTCGCCATTTCTTAACTCTATTAGGATTTGTGGCAATTTTGGTATCAGTGCGTTAAGCATAAACAATACTTGAACATGTTTATCTTTTGGCCGATGTTTTGTATCAAATGGGTGCGACGATATAAGATAAGCATCTGAAAAAATCGGTCCATCCACACCATCTAATTTCTTTTCCAGTTTTTTAACATTAAATGTTTTGGTATTTAACAAGCCGTCAAACAATCTTTCAAATGTATCGCGTTTATTAAAAATACGATATGCGATAATGTTTAGTAATTTATCCTCTGGCGATAAATCTGTTTTTATCAGGTATTTTGATATTGCGGTTGTGCCAGAATCAAGTTCTCTATATACATTACAAAACTTAAACATAGAAAGCACGGAGTCGGTTGTCCATGGCGCTTTTTTACCCACCACAAACCTATCATGCCAGATTTTTTGGCGGTCGTAAATAAATTCATAAAATTGTATTAAATTTGAATCTTGCATACTGAAATCATAAACTTATAAAACACAAAAATAAAGATAATAAAATTTGTCCTTTATAAAGGACATCCATTTTCTATGGCTACTATATGACAATTTATATCTCCCCGATTGGCCCCAATTGGCACCGTGTGATACAAATAAGTGGAAATTGGTAGGTCGCTGAATACTTACCTCATAGCCCCAATTTGCCCTTATTTAGAATGGCAGATCGTTCCGGCTAAGTCTTTCATAGACTCTCCGCGCCATTTCACTGGTTCCTTGCATAACGTAAAGCGCGTCCACAAGCGCAGGGTCGTCAGAAAGCAGCTTTTCACAAGTTTCAAATGCCTCTTCATACTTGCTGCCCGCAATTTCCTTTTTGACTTTTAAGCCGTCGACCACGCTTTGGACTATGACTTTTGTAATCTCTAACCTGCGCATTTCTAAATCTCTTTCCGCCGCAATCTTATTTAGTTTTTCAATGGCGCTGTTTATGCCCGTCGACCTGCCTTCAAGTCCTTGCCAAATTTCATAAGCTTTTTTAATTTTGATTCCGTTCGATACTTCCCAAGCGGTTATGTGATTTCTGATTTTCGTAATTTCATTTCTAATGATATCTACTTTACAAACTTTTTTGTATTCTAGATCAACCCTCAAAAGTTCGTCCTTATTTCTAAAAAATTCTTCGATTTTGTCTTTCGGAATAACTTCCCCGGCCTTGGTAAAATAAGTGCATTCGATGCATCCGTTACTGCATTTTCCGCAAGGCTTTATTGTGTTTGAACGACTGCCGTTGTAATAAAGTTCGCACGCGTTTTGAAGTTTTTCGCGGCGTTTTATTACGGCCCGCTTTTCATCAAACGAAGGCTCGACTTGGATAGCCCAAGTAAGTTTTTCTTTCAACTCCTCGATTTCATTTTCAAGTTCGACAATACCAAGCTTTTCTTTGGCTGATTCAATTTTAAGATCGGTTAGTTCTTTTAAATCTTTGGCATAAGCGGATTCCGCCTCGTCAACCAATCCTTGATAATATTCGTATCTGCCTTGTAAATTTTTAATCTTTTGAAGATCGTCGCAAATATCCTCGTCGTAATTTTCACCCTCAAACACTGCAAGCTTGGTAATTGCTACTACCGCTTCTTCCTGTTGTTTGTTGATAAAATGATCAACCGCTTCCTTATTCCTAACAGCGGCGGAAAACATTATAAGCAATCTAATCAATTCGCGATTCTTTTCGGGTGAAAGTTTTACGTTTGCTATCATATCTGATCCTTTTGCAATTTATGCAGTCTACCCCCCCCCGCTGCAATTTGTCAATTAAAAAGACTCCCTTTTCAGAGAGTCTTTTCATAATCACAAACACTATAACTATTTCTTTGCGGCGGGTTTCGCGGCTGGCGCTTTGGCATCGCCCTTGGCAGCGGGCGCGGCCTTGGCGTCCGCGGCGGGTGCTGCGGCGGCGACCGGAGTTTCTTTCTCCTCGGCCTTGCCGACTATAGCGATAAACGCAAGGTCGGCCTGGTGAAGTCCCAGCGACACGCCGGAAGGAAGCGGCATGGTCGACCCGTGCACCACATCGCCGATCTTCATGTTGGCAAGATCGACTTCGATAAATTCGGGAATATTTTCGACCTTGGCCACCAATGCTATCTGGCGGACAAGGAAGTTCACTACTCCGCCCGCTTTCACGCCGGCCGAAATCGCTTCATTGATCACGCGCACCGGCACATCGACGGCAAGCGACTTTGACGCGTCGACCCTTTTGAAGTCAACGTGTATCGGATTGTCATTGACAGGATGATATTGTATCATCATCAGCATGGCGTCTTCCTTGCCCTTGCCGGTCTGTATTTCGAATAGTTTGGTGCGAAGCCCCGGTTTTTTGATCAATTCAACCCATTCTTTACCGGGTATTTCAATCGGAGTGGGGTCTTTTTTGTTACCATATATTATTCCCGGAATCAAGCCGCCTTTGCGGTTGCTGCGGCTGGCCCCCTTGCCAACGCGCTCGCGGATTCCGACGTTCAGAGTGATTTTTGCCATCGTTTTTTCCTTATTGTTGTTTTTAATTCCCGCAGCGTCCTCCAAGGGTGTCCACGCGGATATCGGGCATTTTATCACTAAACATCCTAAAATCAAGCATAAAAATCTATTGCAATATGGCGGATATTTGGCTATCCTTATCAGTCACCAAAAGGGAAAGCTATGAGAAGAAGATACGGAAAACCGGAAAATGGAATACGCGAATGGATAAATACTATACTGTGGGCCGGCGCAATCGCCATAATATTCCGAAGCTTTCTGCTTGAACCCTTTAACATTCCGTCCGGTTCCATGATTCCCACCTTGGAAGTAGGCGACCATATATTCGTTAAAAAATGGAGCTATGGCTACTCGCGCTATTCCTTCCCGTTCGGTTCATGGAATCTGTGGAGCGGCCGCTTCTTATCAAGCGAACCCATGCGCGGAGATGTGATAGTATTCCGCACTCCGGACAATTCTTTGGACTATATCAAGCGCCTGATAGGTTACCCGGGCGATCAGATTCAGATCAAATCCGGACGCGTCTGGATCAACGGCGAAATGGTCCAGCGCGAACATAAAGGAAAATACGTAGTGGCGACTTTGCCCAAGATGCTTCGCAGCGTCGGCCATCAGCGTGTCGATCCCAAGACCGGAAATATAATGGTAATTCGCGGGAATAGAATTTTCGAAGACAACCAGCCGGCCCCGTATCGCTATACAATCGAATATAAATCCGATGCGGTCTGCAGACTTCGCCCAGACGAATGCCAGGTGCATATCGGCGACATTTACGTCGAAACTCTGCCCGGCGGCAGAAAGCACGAAATAGTTAAGTTCACGGAACACGGACGCTATGACAACACCCCGCTTTTCACGGTGCCGGAAGGCCAGTACTTTTTCCTGGGCGACAACCGCGACGCTTCCGAGGATTCGCGCGCAAGTCTTGGCTTTGTCCCGCGCGACAATCTGATCGGCAGAGCTTGGTTCATATTCTATTCGCACAATTATTACTCGCCGCTGCTGCTGGTCTGGAATTGGCCGCAGAAACTTAGGTTCGAACGTTTCTTATCGGGGGTAAAATAATGCCGCTGTCGCTGAACTATGAATTTTCCGACCCGAAACTTCTTGATCTTGCGCTGACTCAAAGCGGAGTGGATAACGAAAACAATAACGAGCGCTTGGAATTTCTGGGCGACCGAGTAATCGGTCTTGGCGTCGCGGAACTGCTGTACGATATGTTCCCTTCCGAGGCCGAAGGCGCGTTGGCGCAAAGGCACGCGGCGCTGGTATCGACCGTGACGCTGAATAAGATCGCCTCGAATTTAAATTTGTTTCCCCATATAAAGCATACGCATCTTACCGCCGGCAACAAACAGAACGTCACGGCAGACGCGTTCGAGGCCGTCATGGGCGCGATATACTTGGACGGAGGATTCAACGCGGCCCGCGACATTATCCGAAATATTTTTAGCCCCTTGGCCGAGTCGAACGAGCTGCCACCGAAAGATCCCAAAACCACATTGCAGGAATTCTGCCAGAAAAATTTCGGAACCCTGCCCGAATATGCTTTCAGCGACGAGTCCGGCCCTTCGCACAATCCCGCATTCAATGCCGAAGTCACGGCGAGCGGCAAAACGGCGGCAGGCCGCGGGGCTTCAAAAAAACTTGCGTCGCTGGATGCCGCCGAGACCTGGCTTAGACTCTATTCTTAGTGAATTGGTTCTGCCGCCCGGCTATTCTTTAAAAAAATAAGGAGTCGGAAATGGAACACAAAAAACCCTATATAAAAATTTCAAAGGACGGACCCTACCTGGTGCATGGCATCAGCAAAATCGCCGAAAAAATAATACTTACCGACGAAAACGGAATATCGGTGAAATACGGAGACGGCCAGGTCTTCCAAATCAACATCGACCCGATCGCGATATGCCGGTGCGGAAAATCCAAGAACGCTCCGTTCTGCGACGGCTCGCACATCGAGGGCAAATTCGACGGCACATGCGTCGCGCCCAAAACCCCCATACTTGAAGGCGCCGAAATTTTCAAAGGTCCTAATTCGGACTTGGCGGACAACGAGACTTACTGCGCCTTCGCGCGGTTCTGCGACGCGGGCGGACGCATATGGAATCTTGTAATGGCGGGCGGCGAAGTAAATGATAAAATGGCGCAAAAGGAAGCGAACCTTTGTCCCGCCGGAAGGCTTATGATGTTTACGAAATCGGGACAACCGTTGGAAAATAAATACGATCCCGAAATAAATACCATCGAGGACAGCGGCCTGAAAATCAGCGGGCCGCTTTGGGTCAAAGGCGGAATAGTTGTGGAATCCGAAGACGGCACTACCTACGAAGTGCGGCAAAAACAAACCTTGTGCAGATGCGGAGCGTCGGGCAACAAGCCGTTTTGTAACGGTGCGCACGCCTCGATCAAATGGCATGCCCATCAAAAAGATAATAAATAGATTGATAAATTCCTAAGTTTTGATATAATGCGTTGTCACGGGCGAAAGCCAGTGGTGAAGTGTAGAAACTTCTTGGCTAGTCCAACCTTACGGTTGGAGGGCGGCGAATATATAGAATAAGCCGCACTATCTAGTCATAGTTTCTAACCTCCAACCACTTGCTTTGTCAGGTGGTTTTTAATTAATCAAAAGGAGAGAGACTATGACTTGTTACAAATGCATCAAAATGGATCGTGATACAAGAAAAGATTTATTTAAAACCTTGCGGGATATTAGGCGCCGCAAAAAAGTCGATACGCTGATAGAAAAAATTTTAAAAGAAATCTTGGGCGTTGCAGAATGCAAGAAAAAGGAAGAATAAGAAGGATAGGTAAGATGCCTACGACACCAAAAAACTACTAGCGAAGTCGCAAACCAAGCTTATAAGCATACAAAAAATTCGCGTTATTAGCGGATTTTTTGATATGTGCATTAGCGAGGTTGCAGCGGTCAGCGCACATAATAATTTACTAACAAGCCAACCCAGTCGAAATCGAGGATATATAATCCCAAAAACCATAATAACTCAAAAACCACTAGCGAAGTCGCAAATCGAGGATAGATTGCCCAATACCAAGAAAGATCAACTGCCGCAGGCCTTCATGGCTGCCGCGGCACGTTGATCTTTCGAAGCGTAGTGGGTAATATAGACCGATTTGTAATACTTCGCAGTGGTTTTTGTCCTTATTACTCGACGATAGATTTGAATATCTCGGCTGGCAGCTGCCCGCCGGTGATGCCGGCCGTCGGACTATCGTCATCGTTACCAACCCAAACTCCGATGGTCAGATCGTGCGTCGCGCCTATGAACCACGCGTCGCGTGAATTCTGGCTGGTGCCTGTTTTGCCTCCGCGCGTTTTGCCTCCGGCCTGCGCTCTGCGGCCGGTGCCGGTTCGCACTACATCCGCCAGCATCTTGTTCATCTCGACCACCGTGCGTTCTCCCAGCAACTGTACTTGCGCGGACGGAGTCCTTTTATGCAGCACGTTGTCAAAGCTGTCCGTGATGAAATTTATCGCGTACGGAATCACCGAATGCCCTCCGTTGAAGATCACGGCGTGAAGCGTCGTCAGTTCGACCAATGTCATTTCCGACGCGCCAAGTATCGTCGAATATTCGCGCCGCAGACGCGTTCCAACGCCCATGCGGCTCGCCATGCCAAGCACATTGCCAAGCCCGTATTCCCGGGCCAGCTTAAGCGGCACGGAATTCACCGACCGCGCGAATGCGATGCTTAGACTTATCTCGCCATAGAATTTATCGTTAAAGTTTCGCGGGTTATAGTCGCCTATTCCGAACGGCTCGTCCATAACTATGTCGCTTGGCGACATGCCGCGCTCTAACGCGACCAGATACACCACCGACTTGAAGGCTGAACCCGGCTGGCGCAATGCGGTCGTGCGGTTGAACTGGCTTGCCTGATAATCCAATCCTCCGACCATTGCGCGGATCGCGCCATCTTTATCCAAAGCCACCGCCGCGCCCTGCGTGACGTTTCTGCTTGCTGCGCCAGCAACGTTTTTTACCACTGCCGACGCCGCGCGCTGCTGCAGTCTGCTGTCCAGAGTCGTATGCACTATCATGTCGGAAGTTATGTTGTTCCCAAAGCGCGAGCGGACGTCGTCCACCACATACTCGGCGAAATATCTGTAGATATTTTCGTCCGGCCTGATGCGGGGCCGGAAATTTTCGATATCGTTCATCGCGGCGCGATGCGCGCCTTCGGAAATATATTTTTGATCCAACATCGCGTTAAGCACCAGACGCGCGCGGCGCTTGGCATTCTCGGGCCGGCGAAGCGGATTATAAGTGGTCGGAGCTTTCAGCATCGCGGCTATCATCGCGGCTTCGCTTAGCGTCAATTCATCCGCGGTCTTGCCGAACAGATCGCGCGACGCCGCATCTATGCCGCGCATACCGCGCACCAAGGACACGCGGTTCATGTAAAGGTCAAGTATTTGCTCTTTCGTAAAACGCTCTTCAAGCCAGAAGGCAAGTATCAGCTCTTGCATTTTTCTCGACATTGTGCGGCTGTGTTCAAGGAACAGATTTTTAGCAAGCTGCTGCGATATCGTGCTGCCCCCCTGCACTATGCGGCGTGCGCGGATATTCGTCACGGTCGACCTGAAAAGCCCGCGGTAATCCAGCGCGCCGTGATCGAAAAACCGACGGTCTTCGATGGCGATGATGGATTGCCAAACGTACTTGGGCACGGAATTCGTCGTGACCGGATCGCCCATTAGGCGGCCAAAGCTTCGTATCTCGTAACCGTTTTTGTCGACGATTATTATGGCGGGCTGTCGCGTCTCGTGAAGTATGGAATCAAGGGACGGCATGCGCATTAAGACAAGCATGACATATCCGAACGCCGCCAACGCGCCGACAAGTATCAACGGCGATAAAAGGCGAAGCAAAATTCCCACCGCTCCGCGGCGTTTTACGAACGGAAGCAACGCGTGACGCGGAGCGGCTTTCCCTCCGCGGCGGCGCGGGCCGCAGTTGTGCAACCGCGATCCTTTTTCGCATAAAATTTTCTGTAAAGCCTTCATGGCAGGATTATAGCACGGCGCAAATCCCGCGCAAGATTATAATAATCCCAAAAAATATCCACGCAATCGCAAATTTAACAAATCAATAATCCCAAAACCCATTAGTCGCATCGCGTTTTCGATGAATAATCGTCCAATACCAAGGAAAACGAACCCACGCGTGTACGCCTAAGTACATAAGGGTTCGTTTTCCGAAGCGTAGTGGACGATTAGGCGCGAAAACGAAATATGCGACTTATGGGTTTTGTCCTTGTTACATGAGCGGAGGGAAGCATTGCTCGGGGTCGGAGATAAGGCAACAGATCCCGCCCTGCTCATTTACAAACTGCTCGCCCGCGCTTGGACAACAACCGAACTGATCGGTTGGCGATCCGTCGTCGCACACCAATTCCCCTACCATCGGAGGTCCGGCGAACGAAGGTGCCGGCGCGCCCTGGAATATCGAATCTTCTATGTTGGATACCGCAGGCGGCAGACTTGGCCCCGATGACGACGGACTTATTATAGTGCAAGTACCCGGGACATAACGGAGATTCAGAAACCTGTTGTTTCCGCATTCGTCCAGATTATTCTGCGCGGCCAGCGTATGTTGTTGCTGCTCGAACGCGCGGCGCTGCGCTTGAAACTGAGACTCGTAAAGCTGCGACTGTTCCAGGAACGATCTAAGCAACGGATTCCGATCCTGATCGTCCCATTCGATCTGACCCGTGACGGGATTGACCCTGGTCGCGCGAACCTGTCCGATGATTTCTTCGCGCGTTTCACCAACCTGAAGGCGCTGCATTCCGCGCGGCCTTGCAGTATATGCCGAAGGCGCCTGTTTTTGATCCCAGTTTACCACTATGTCTTTTCTGGACAGCACCGTTATGCGCGTGCCGGCCGGAATCGTAAACGGCGGAGTCATGTTGTCCATCATATCTATGAATAGACGCTGCGTTACCTTGTCCCAGGATTTTATAACTTCCTGCTTGGCAAGTTCGGACGACCGCATCGTGCCGCTTTGCGTCACGGTATTGTTGTTAAGATCTATCTGATTTATGAACCGGTCTGAAATCGGAGCGATCAAATTAACCGCCGCGGGCACAAGCGCGGCCGCCATGGGTATGATCATTTCTTCCAAATAATCGGTGGATCCGCGGCCGGGTACGCCGATACGGCCTTGACTGTCGGCGGCGTAAACGTCGCAGCCTTCGGGGCTTCCTCCAAGATGGAATTCCACTCCGTCCGGACGGATCATCTGATACCAGCATACCTGGATACGTCCGATGGTTTTATAAGGCCCTGGCAGAACGCCGGTCACGTAACCAAGCAGCAAGGTTCCGGCAGGCACTATTATCGTGCGCTCGGAATCCGAGAATACGTTGCGGTCGACTACCGCGCGGATTGGAAGCTCGTTCACGCGTTCGTCCGCGCGGACATCGTTGACGATCGTCGCGGGTATCGGCTTGAACTGACGCAGTACAAACTTGCGGTTATAGGGGCGCTGAGACGAAACGATCGCGTCGTTGCCGTCCATGGACGAAGGTCTGAATTCGCTGCGCTCGGCGGCTTTGGTGTAAAGGATTCGCGCGCCGCCCGCGGCATTGCCTGCGCTACCGTTGCCGCGCTGCATAAGTTCGGCTTCGGATAATTGCCTTGCCCGAGTTCCACCGCCGCGCTGAGACTGGCCACCGCCAAGCGACGGAACAGCCATCTGGCTTCGCGTTACGGGTCCGCTGCTTAGGCGTTCCGCGTCCGATCCGATCTTTCGGTTCGGATCCTTGATGTCGAATATGAATCCAGTGTCTATGTTATATTCGCCGATGGGATTGATGCAGTTGACGTCTGAAAACGGATGAAACAAATATCTTCCGCCTTGCGGGCGTATCCAACCCGCGCGCTGGCCGGTAAGATTGTATCCGACAAAAGCAAAGCGATAGCACGCATCTTCGTCATCGGGAATTATCGAATCGTCGAACGTCAAAGCCGATCGCGGTTCGGGCGCGAAAACCGGCGCTGGCACTTGATCTACGGGCATCGGCGCGGGTTCAAAGAAATCGTCTTCCATAAAGCCGGATGGCGCCGTAGGCGGCGGCGCAACGGCTGTTTCCTCGTCTATAAAAGCCGGCGCCTGTGCGACGGCTGGCAAAGCGATTCCGTTCGCGTTAAGCGTCACCGGAACGTAAAACGTCTGCGCGGCGTCGGCCGGCGTCCCGACTGCGCCGTATTTTATAAGAACCCTGGCCGCTTGGTTCTGCACAGCGCCGCCGGGCGTCCAAGTCAAGTTTACTTGGCACGGTATATCTTTCGATATACGTTGCAGACTGACGCATGTGTTGTTCATTCTTAAATTCGGATCGGCGGTTTCAAGCTGCGCGTCGAATATCGCGATCTCGTGCGCGGCTTGTATTTCGATCGTTCCGCGGATTTCGCTTCCCACTTCACCGGACAAGTGAAGAGTTTCCGGATTAGATTTTATCTGAACTGTCGCCGCTGCGATATTCGGCTGCTTGCCGCCGGTGCCGGGCAGAATCACTACGATAAAAATAACCAAAAGCATGGCGGCGACGCCAAGCAGCACCCAGCGCATATACACCGGACTGGATTTTTTAATCTGCTGAAAATATAACTTTATCTTGTTCAAACTTCTCCCTTATAATCATCCCAAAAAATGCTGGAAATGTCGCAAATCGAGGATAGATCGTTCAGTATCCAGGAAACCCGACCCGCGCCTGGACTGTAATGCCTCCGCAAGGGTCGGGTTTCCGAAGATAATGGACGATATAGACCGATTTGTAAAACATTTCAGCATTTTTTGTCCTTATCATTGTATCCGAACCACATTGCAGGCCGTGCCTTGGAAGCGAGCTAGCTGAGAGCACAAGGACTGAGCTTCGTCTATGCTTGCAAGCGGCCCTATACGTAGACGATACAAACGACCGGTTGCCGCGCCTGATCCCAAATCTCCCACTCCCTGCTCGTCTACTGCGAAAAAGACTTTGGATGCGTACGGAGCCAATATCCCCTGACCCGTGTCGGACGAAAATCTGGCAAGCAGACTGTTCCAATATTCGTTAAGCGCCTTGACCGAAGTGTCGGACTGCAATTCGACCGCGACTCCGCGTTGATTGCTTGCGACTATCGGGATATTCCGGTTTGGCAAGAACGCTCCGGCTGTAGTGCGCGGCGTGTTCACAATCCCGCCGGCAAAGCCGCCGCCCATCGCGGACGGATCACCGTACATCATCATAGGCTGCTGCATCATCATGCCGCCGTCCATCATGCCCATATCCATCGGCATACCTCCCATGCCGATCCCGCCCTGCATACCCGGGCCGACGCCGTGCCATGCGTTGTTTAGCGACATTCCGGCGTTCATGCGGCTCATAACATTTGCCTCGGCCAAAGCCATAACGGATGCCGAGTCGGAAATCAGGAACGGCTTCGCGCGTTTCTTTATGCAGACAAGCCGCTGACCGGAACGCAGCACCATGTCGCCGACCGCTTCGACTATTATAAGACGGCCGTCAGGTCCGTCCGTTCGGAATCCTACCGGAGATTCTCCGCTTTCGATCAAAACGCTGACCACCGGGCGCTGGGTCATGGCGATAACTTTGTCGCCAAAGTCTATGTATGTGAAGACCCTGTCGCGCCATACGCGTTCCGGAGCGATCACATAGTCATCCGGATTCGGCACGAATATATCAAGGTCAAAGCGGAATTCGGACGGGTCGATCTTCATGCTTTTGATCCAACCGTAATCTTCGCCGTCAAAGCTGATCCTGGCCTGCGACCGCGAAGCCGACCGACTGGTAAGATTTGCTGGGCCTGTGGCGCCTCCTCCTCCGCTGACGTTAAGGCTGCCGCGCTGTCCCTCAATCGTTATGTCAACTTGCGAGAACGTAATCTCGGGCGAGTTGGCGGGTTCCGAGCGCAGATAAAACACATACCTGTTTCCTGACCTTCCGATCACGATCATGTTCGTGTCGGACCCCTGGTTCGTGGCGTTCGGAGAAATCATTATTGATCGGCTTCCTGCCAAACGCTCTTCATTCATTATTTCGAACAGCCCCTGGTTTCCGATCACTACTTCGTTTATCTCCTCGCCGTCGGGAAGATTTATCATTGTGACCATGCCGTTCCTTAGGCGAATCGTAAGAACTGCGCCAGGAGACCAGGCCAGCTGGGCAAACCCGGGCTTGGAACTGCCGGGAGCCATATTAACTTCGGGGTGATCCCAGGCGTTCTGCACGCCCCACATCGTATTCGCCAAAGCGGATCCTGTGGAAACACACAAAACTGCCACAACAAGCAGTAAAATCTTTTTAATCATTTTCTTCTTCCTTCATCAAAAATTTTTGCCATTCCGTACCTTCTATTCTACTTTAAATTCGGACACTACGACACCGTAAGGATTTCTAAGTCTGTCTTCCCATCGGACGGTGTGCGTTTCCTCGAATTCAAGCTTTACCACGATTGTAAATTCTTTTGCCTCGGTCTGTCCAGTGCCAAATTCATCTACCGTCCTTATGCGCGCGGCGTACCTGTTCTGTCCGCGCGGAGTCGGATTGCCGATAAAATACACGCGCCTTGTCCAAAACGATTCGGCCGCCAGAACCGCGACCGTCATTCTTTCAGTGGAAAATTCGCGATAAACCTCTGGGCTTGACCAAGAGCGTATACGGCCGGCATTGCCCCATCTGCGCGACATAACTGCGGCGTTCGGCACTATGCTTAGACGTTCGACCAGATACTGCCTTATGAAGTTTTCCCTGAATTGTTCCAGGTTTCTGGGCGATGCGTTCGGGAAATGCGGCGTGATCGTTATAAACCGCTGCTGTTCCTCCATAAAAAATATCTGTTTTTTCGACAGAGGCCACATATTATCCAGCGCAAGCGCCAAAGCCAGCACTACGGCAAGCATAGCTGCAAGCGCGAACGCCAATATCCTGGACATGATTAATCCTGGCGGCAACATGAATTCTCCCTTCTTTTAAGAAGATTAGCAATTTTCAAGGTGTTGAGGCAAGGATAAAATGAGTTTTATTCGCAATAGCCATTCGCCACGACTTCGGCCCATTTTGTGCCGTCAACGTCGCCTACTACGGCCTGCAATTCAACCAAAGCCCTATGTGGCACGCCGTTCGCAGGCGCGCCCAAAATGTCACTGCACTTAATCGCAACGAATTTATCCGCAACCGCAGTCCAATTGGGACTGTTTTTATAATCTTCCAATAGATTTGCAGGAACATATACGGCGCGGACCTTATTAGTGGGAATAAACCGATTATTATTGTCTAACCCAGTGTTTAGCCCCATGGAATCTATGGGCACGTTAACCCAAGTGCTTCCGTTAAACATGGAAGATGAATAAATAATCGGTTGCAGCATGGTATTATACCAAAGCCATACGTCTTGCGTATTATCCGCAAGGTTTCCACCGGTCTGCAGGAATGTTCTTGGAAAAACAGTTGCCGAAACCGGCGCGGAAATAGCGTACGAGCCAAAAGATATGGTCGCTATGTTATTGGCCCTACTAAAAGCTTCCCTAAAAAACTCGCTTCCGACCGATCCGCCAAGTTTAGGCAAAAAGTTGCGCGGAGTGCGCGCTATCGCGGAATCCATAAACATAATGGCCATAAACTCGCGCGCCGAGGCCACCTCTACATTCTGCACAAAATCATCGGGAAGCTCGGCAAGCGAATTGGTTTGCCTAAACATCCAATACAAAAATCCCGGCCCGCGCGCTTCCCTTAAATTTTTCAAAAATCCGGATCCTATTGTTTGCACGGGCGTGCGGTCAAACGCGCTTGAAAGAAATCCTCCGTCTTCGACCACTTCCAAACTTGGTATGAAATTATTTCCGACGGTTTTAAGATTTGACAGCATAAACGCTCCGTACAAAAATTCTGTCGCCCAGTTCGGACTTCCGCTAACGCTTATTAGACTTGGCATAAAGTTATCGCCTATGGTTTCAAGTTCTGCCTCCAAAAACGCCTGGAACAGAATCCCGCGTCCCCGTGAATTTTCGACCCTCTTCAAATTCGGCAGAAAATTGTCCGGTATAGCCTTTACCCCGGAATCATTAAATCCCCACAGTAAAAATCCCCAATCGTTTGTAATTTCTTCCAATCCGGCAAGAAAATTATTCGGGATCGTTTTTAAATCATGCGTATCAAGAAACGCTTTTTCCAAAAATCTCGAGTTATGAACCCGCGTCACGTTTTTCATAAAACTTTCATGTATCGTGTGCAAAGGAGTATCCTTAAAAGTATCGCATACAAAACATACGAAGTCATCTTGCGCCACAACTTCTTTCACACCTGAAAGGAATCCTTCGGGAATGACTTCCAAAGCGCTTCGCTCGAATGTGCTGACCATGAACAGCTCGCCCTTGCTGCCCGTAACTTTGGACAAGAAATTTTCAGGGATAGACTTTATCCTTGAACGGCTGAATGTGCCGTCAAGGAAGCGCTCGCCCTGTCTTCCTGAAATTCCGCTTAAAAAATTTTCTGGAATTTCATCTATGCTTGTTTCGCCCCAATTGCTTGCAAACGTATAGGACATAAAGCTGTTCCCCTGCTCTCCCGATAGGTTTGCCAGAAAATTTTTAGGCAGCGTGCTTATATCTGTTCCATAAAAAGCATTCTTTAAAAAATTATCTCCCTGAGCCCCGGAAACATTCGCCAAAAAACATTCCGGCAATTCGCGCAAATCTATTAAATCGCCCCATTGTCTTTGAAATGCGTTTTCCAAAAATCCATAAGTAACATCATGACACCAACCCCAAGGACATTCTTCTATCACTTGGGCGTTTTGCGAACCATAAACGCAATTCAGAAAATTATCCGGCAACTTGGTCGCTCCGCTTTCGCGGAAATCATCAAGCCAACCGTCTGAATTCAAAAACGCAACGCCGGCCTGAGAACCGACAAATCCGCCCCAGCAACCGGCCGGAGAGCCTCCGCATGATCCGCCCGTCATTATGTCGCCGACCGAAGGGCAGCTTGCCGTTACAAGACAATCCACCGCTTGCCTTACCGCGACATCGGTCGCGATCTGCTTGGTGGAAAACGGTCCGGTATGATGGTTCGTACCGCCTTTGTTCGCCTTGTCTATCAGATACAGCAAATACTGCATATTTATGATTTGCTTAGGATGAGCATTGGCGGAAATGTTTATACCATGCCTTTGATTCAAGTAACTGTGAGCAAACTCTACATTCGCAACTCGGCCCTTGTCCGCCGTCGAAGAAAGCGGTGCAATCAAAGCGGTAAATATCACAAACCAAAACTTAATGTGTGTGTGTGTGTGTGTGTGTGTAGGTTTCTGCCATTTTATGAACATCGTTTCCTTCCCTTAAAGCCAATCATAATCATTTTCAAGGTTGCAAGGCAAGCTTATTATGTTATAATGTTCCTATGAAAATGATTTCAGTCGTAATTTTATCCGCGCTGGTTTTGACGGCCTGCGATCTGCGCCAGGTTATAACCGGAAAGGAAACTTTGAACGAGCCGGCTACTGCTCCAAGCGGCGGATTCTGGGGCCGCACCGATGCCGAAGCTGCGACGAAAGCAGCGCCCGCCGAAAATATTCAAACCGCAAACGCAGCTGATTACGTCGCGCCCGTCCAGGCGGCGCAACCTGCCCGCACGGCTATCAGCACAGCGGTTATGTCGGATTACTTTGTGACGGTCGATGCGGCGGATTATGTGCCGCCCGCTCCCCCGAAACCGGTAGCGCAGGAAGACCAAGGCGACGACGATGCGATAATGGTGCCCGCCCGCGCCGCGACTGTGGCTTCGGTGCAGGAAGTCCAAACGGTCAAGCAGCCGGACAATCTTATAACGGTCGCCGTCGGAGATACGCTTTACAGCCTGTCGCGCAAGCATAACGTGCCGCTGCGCGATCTTATCACGGCGAACAAGCTCGAGCCTCCTTATCCGCTGCGCCCCGGCCAAACCCTGTTCATGCCGAACCAGTTCGTGCATACGGTGGCGCGCGGCGAAACGCTTTATTCCATATCAAGAATGTATCAGATGGACTTGAATAGTCTGGCCTCCATGAACAATATCAAAGCGCCGTTCGCGCTGGCGGTGGGACAAAGGCTTGTGCTTCCGGCGCAAATTCAATTGACCGCGGCTGCGGCCGCAACGCCTCCGGCGGAATCAACCGCCCAAACGCCGGTACCGGCAACGACCGTAACCGCTGCCGCGCCGACCGCAGAACCCGTGGCGGCAACGCCAATAGTTAGACGCCCTGCCGCTCCGGTCCGCAGCCTACCCCAGGCCCCGGCGCGCGCGGGAAACAAATTCGCATGGCCTTTGCGCGGCACGGTAATATCCAAATTCGGGGCGAAATCTAACGGGCTATATAATGACGGAATAAACATAAGGGCTACGCGCGGAGCGCCGGTATCCGCGGCTGAAAACGGAGTCGTGGCCTACGCCGGAAATGAAATCCGCGGCTGGGGAAACATGGTGATTATCAAGCACGCGGACAACTGGATGACGGTCTACGCGCACCTGGATACGATACTTGTCGAACGTGGAAAAACAGTCGCGCGGGGAGCGAAAATCGGAAGCGCCGGCATGACTGGGCGCGTCAACACTCCGCAGCTGCATTTCGGAATCCGCCGCGGCACCCGCGCCTTTGATCCCATGCGACATTTGCAGTAAACTAAAAAATAATTTTTATTTTGTTTTAATTTCTTTCTGCATTTTCTTAAAATAACTTGCATATGTGTTCTGCGCCGTCTTTACGGCGTGGTTCCAGCTGTCGCCCGTCATCTCCTTGCTTTTTGCAAATTTTTTGCGCTGCAATGAAATGGCCTCGGGCAATCTGCCGCTTAACAGACTTTTTGATTGTTGTACGCTGTAAACCGCCTGCTGTTTTTTATCTTCCAGTTTTTTAAGTTTTCTGTTGTATCCCTTGCTTCTTCTTTCCAACCTGTTTCCTTCAAGTTTGAAAGGCGCGGCTTGCTCCTCAAGCCGCCACATGGCGACTCTATAAGCCTCTTGTATTCGGAACTTGCTTTTTTTATTTCGATTATCATTCGCATTTCTTATTATTCTATAAACTCGGCCATTTCCGTCTGCGTCTTTGATCCTGTTTTTGCAATACTGAATCAAACTGTCGTAATGCGCTATCACCGAATCTTTTTCAGGCTGCGACATGGTGATCCAGCCGAATTCTTTATTTAACGCCGCTATTTTTTTATCTGCGTTTTTAACCCTCCATTCATGTACGGGCGTAGCCGCTTTATACCCTAAATAAACAAGGGCGATAATTCCTCCGGTCAAAAGTATTTCCCTAAGCCACTTTGTTTTTTCTACAACGGCTTTATTTTCTTGTGCTTCTTGATCTGGATTAGTATTAATTTTTTCGTTTTGGGTCTTCGGCATTTCTAATCCTTTTAGTGTGACTTTGCGGCTCGGGCGGCGCGTATATGGGCGGCTCGTTGCGTCGCCCTATCCTTACTGATAGTGATTTTTATACGCTGTTTATTATAACGCGCTTCTTCTCTTTCGAACTGATTTTCATCCAAACCAAAAGGTCTGGCCGCTTGCTGCAACCCTTCTACGGCGTCAAGATACGAGTGTTTGGCCGCCACTCGTCTTTGATTGGCCATAAACCCGTAAATCCCTTCGCTCCGCTCGGCCTGCTCGGCTTTTATTGCGGTCTCAAAAATCAGCTCGCCATAGTTCTTAAATATGGAATCTCTTTCGTCTTGCGTTATAAGGATATTCCAGTACCTTTCGTCCAGCGCCGCTATTTTAGCGTCGGCTTTGTTGGCCTTGGATTGGTACCCGAATTCTTTTATAGCTTCTCCGAACTGAGCCCAAAGAAGCAAACACGACGTCACGGCTCCGCATGCTGATGCAAGCAAAGTCAATTTTGTCGCCTTTCTCTGCTCGGGAGTCATTTTGTAACGATAGGTTCTGACCACTTTGAAATTATCGAATATATCTTTGACTTCGACCGGTTCGACTATGCCGCCGCCGTGATGTATGCTTTTGTGTCTTGTTGACATTTGACTACTCCTTGCTGTTATCGGAGTAATCCTACCCCCCCCCGGCAAGTTTTGTCAAGACATAATTAAACCTTTATTTTTCACATCTATATCGAAAACATGACCTGCCGGCGCTTGGCCGGATAATATAAGGTCGGCGATTTTATCTTCGACTTCCGTCATAATAAGGCGTTTCAGCGGACGCGCGCCAAAGGTTGGGTCATAACCTTGTTCGGCCAGCCATTCGATAGCGCGCTTGGATACGTGAAGCCCGAAATTACGATCCGCCAAACGCTTCTCAAGACGCTTCAGCTGTATGCCGACTATATCGTCCATGACTTTGCGCGACAACGGTTGGAACATTATAATCTCGTCTATACGGTTGATAAATTCCGGCCGCAGGGTTTTCTTAAGCAGTGCCAAAACACCTTCGGTGTCGTTCGGATCTTCAAGCAGCAAATCAGAGCCAAGATTAGAAGTCATTATTATAATGGTGTTGGAAAAATTAACGGTGCGCCCCTGCCCGTCGGTAAGTCGGCCGTCGTCCAAAACTTGAAGCAGAACGTTGAACACGTCGCGGTGCGCTTTTTCTATCTCGTCCAGCAACACAACTTGATACGGACGGCGGCGAACGGCCTCGGTCAGCGCTCCGCCCTGCTCGTACCCGACGTACCCGGGAGGCGAGCCGATCAAGCGCGCGACCGAATGCGGTTCCATATACTCGCTCATGTCTATTCGCAGCATGGCCTGGTCGTCGTCGAACAAAAGCTCGGCTACGGCTTTTACAAGCTCGGTCTTTCCGACCCCGGTCGGACCAAGAAACATAAAAGATCCCTGCGGACGTTTCCCGTCGGAAAGCCCAGCGCGACTGCGGCGTATTGCGCGCGCAATAACGCCAAGGGCATTGTCCTGACCTACTACGCGCTTGGAAAGCTCGGATTCGATCTTTAATAATTTCGACTGCTCGTCCTCGGATAATTTTTGTACCGGTATGCCGGTCCATTTTGCTACGACCTGCTCGATATGCCGCGCGGATACGGTCTTGAAATCTTCGGAATTTGTTTTTTCAAGCTTTGCTATTTTCTCGGCAAGCTGCGGAATTTTTCCGTTCTGCAAACTTCCCGCGGCGGCGTAATCTCCGCGGCGCACGGCGGCCTGCATCTCGGCCTTTGCGGCGTCCAATTCTTCGATCGCGGTCGCAAGCTGTTTCATATTTTCGCGTTCGACCCTCCATTTTTCGGTCATGGTTTCGGACTGTTTTTCAACCTCCCTAAGCTGAGCCTCCAATTCGCCAAGTCGTTTTTTCGAATCCGCGTCCTTTTCTTTCTTTAACGCTTCGCGCTCGATCTTCATCTGGGTCATGCGGCGGTCTACTTCGTCCAAAGCTTCGGGCTTTGAGGCGATCACTATGCGCACCCGCGCGGCGGCTTCGTCGATAAGATCGATGGCCTTGTCCGGCATAAAGCGGTCGGAAATATAGCGGTCGGACAGGCGCGCGGCGGCGACCAAAGCAGAGTCGGAAATTCGCACTCCGTGATGGCCTTCGTAACGTTCTTTAAGTCCGCGAAGAATGGAAATTGTGTCTTCTACTGTCGGCTCGTCCACAAATACGGGCTGAAATCTTCGGGCCAGCGCGGGGTCTTTTTCTATATACTCGCGGTATTCGTCCAAAGTCGTCGCGCCCATGCAATGCAGCTCTCCTCGGGCAAGCATGGGTTTAAGCATATTGCCTGCGTCCATGGCGCCTTCGGCTTTACCGGCGCCCACTACCGTGTGCAGCTCGTCTATAAAAAGGATTATTTTGCCGCTTGCTTCCTTTACGGCGTTCAGAACCCCTTTTAACCGCTCTTCGAATTCGCCGCGGTATTTCGCGCCGGCCATCATCGCGCCAAGATCCAAAGACAGGATTTTCTTACCAAGAAGATTTTCGGGTACGTCGCCGGAAATTATGCGGTGCGCCATGCCTTCGACTATCGCGGTTTTTCCAACTCCTGGCTGGCCGATCAATACCGGATTGTTTTTCGTGCGGCGGGTTAGGACCTGGATCGCGCGCCGAACTTCGTCATCGCGACCGATCACTGGGTCAAGCTTGCCTTTTGCGGCCAGCTCGGTGAAGTCGGTCGTGAACTTGTCGATTGGGTTTATGTTTTCTTGTTCTTGCATTTCATTACCTCGTTATATCGCAGATAAGGAAAATTTAAAAAAATTCAACCCTTTTTGACATTCTTTATATATATTTTGACCATACCCATAAAGTTGGAATTAGTCGCGGCCAAAATTTTCGAAATGCTGTGAGTCGACGGCCAGCGTTCCTGACCTTCCTTGGTAAAGCGTTTGCTTTTGTTGAATGTGGTGGCGTCCAAGCCCGAGCAGCGCGCCAAACCGGAAACGGTTTTGCCATGCGCGGTGGCCATCATTTCTATCATGTCCCATACGTCTTTGTGTGTCATGCCTCTCTCCTTTTTTCCTAGACGATTATATAGAAAAAATTAATGGCAAATAAACTCGTATGAATTCCTAAAAATACACGAAATATAGATTATTTTCCCATGCAAAGACGCCCGAATATGGCGGACTGAATTTCATCGAAATCAACAACGCCCAAAACTTTGCCCAGCGCGTTCGCGGCAAGCCTAACGTTTTCTGCAGTCAATTCGGGAATAGTTTGGGCAAGCGCGGCGGACAAATACCCGGTTGCCTGGCGCAGTAATTCGGCGGTTTTTTCATTGGACACGCAGAAGGGTTCGGCGACTCCGATCCTTTTTTCAATTTCCGACTTTATCCGCGCGATCAGTTTGTCCATATTTTGTCCCGTCACAACTGATACTGCATCAGGATCGCCTGTCAAATCCCCATGAGTATAAACGATAAAACCATCGTCACTTTTACCCTTTAACTTTTCCCTTTTTACTTCTATTACCAGGTCCGCGCTTTCTATAAGCTCCTTGGATTTTTCGATCCCTATGCTTTCTATCTCGTTATCGGACTCGCGAAGGCCGGCGGTGTCTACCAGCTCGACCAAATACCCTTCTATGTCCATCTGCGCCGAAATCCAGTCGCGTGTGGTGCCTGGAACGCTTGATACAATCGCGCGATCGCTGCCAATCAAAGCGTTGAACAAACTGGACTTACCCGCGTTGACAAGGCCGCCAAGCACTATGCGGAATCCTGATTTGATTATTCGTCCGGCGGCGTAAGTGCCAAGATGACTATCGATCTGTTCCAACAATGTCTTTATTTTTTCCATCGCATCGGGAACCAGACCGCCCGGAAGTTCTTGGGCAGGAAATTCCGTGGCCGCGGCAAGGTTGGCGGATATTAAAACTAGTTCGTTGCGCCATGTTTGGTACAAACGGCTGCCACTGCCGGTGTACGATGCAAAGGCTTGAATGCGTTGCCGCTCGGTCTTGGCGTTTATAAGGTCGCCTAGGCCGTCTATACTCTGCAAATCCATCTTGCCGTTCATAAAGGCGCGTGCCGCGAATTCTCCGCGTTCAGCAATACGGGCGCCCAAGCCGCGCAACAATTCATAAATTTTATCTATTACGGCGATGGATCCGTGACTGTGAATTTCGATTACGTCTTCGCCCGTGAATGATGCGGGCGCTTTGAACCATGCGACAAGACATTCGTCTATACCCTTAAGATTTGTGAAATACATGTGCCTGGGTTTTGGCTTGGCTATTCCGGCAAGCTTTTGAAACATTTCGCCAAGCGCCGCGCCGGAAATTCGGATAACCGCGACTCCCGCCGGAGGATTACCGCTTGATAAAGCGAATATGATATCATCGTTTTGAAACATGGCACAGCATACCATGCATATTCTGCCGGTCAATAATTAAATAATTCCAAAAAATCCCAGCTAAGTCGCGTTTGCGAGAATAATAAATAATCTCAAAAACCATTAGTTGCATCGCAATTTTGATGATAATAAATAACTCAAAAAATATTAAGGTCGTCGCAAATCGAGGATAGATCGCCCAGAAGCAAGAAAAACCAACCGGCGTAGGCCTAATAGGCTGCCGCGACGTGTTGGTTTTTCGAAGCTAATCGGCGATATAGACCGATTTGTAATACGACCTAATATTTTTTGTCCTTACTACCGGAACCAGATGGCGACGCGACCGGTAACTATATCCTGTTCGGTAGCTGCGATCGAATTAAAACGAACGTCATTACCTATTGCGACAGTAGTTGCGGTTTGACCTGTCTCCAAATACTGATTCGGCACAAAGCCACTTATGACCGGAGCTATCCCGTCAAGATTAGGACTGCCCCACGCGGCCTCTCCTCCGGCATACGGCAGCTGTCTTCTTGCTACGACGCCGTCCCTAAGTCCGGCGACTCCGCTGTATTGGTTTCCGCTACCGTCATTCGCACCGGTTATAGAGTCGTTTGCGCTTTGCGCTCCGACCAGTTGGTTAAGCACATACTGGCTGTGCGTATGCCCCTCGCGCGAGACGTCCGCAAGCTGCGTCGCGACATAAGCCGTGACTGCTTGCCCCGAAACCAAGCTCTGATCGTTAGCAAGCGTATCCGTCATGGCGCGGCCGCTTCCCACGCCTCGGCAAATTCCATCTCCGTCGCATTCGACCATTACTACGTTATTGGCGGCGGTGCCGGCAAGCGGAAACACTTGCTGCCTTGTGTTAAGGTTATCTTCGGTCGCAAGCCCCAGCCCGCCGATATAGCTTACTACCGCGCGCCCCGAAATTAAATCGTCGTTATTCGCTACAGCGTCGGCCATAGCGCGGTTACCGTCGATCGCCCGGCAATTTTGGCTGTTTGCGTCACATTCGACCATGGCGACATTATTGTTTGTACCAGTAAATACAAGCTGTCTGTCTTCCGCCACTTCATCCGCAGCTACATAAGCGATCTCGTAAGCTAGTCCGATCGTAGGTATATTCCCTGTGCTAAGATTTCCTATCGCGCGACCATCGTCGTACGCTCCGCTTCCGGAAATAACTTGCCGCACATTTCCCATCGGCCTTCCCTCCGCGCTGATCGTGACTACGTGTCCCGCAGTCGGATTTTCAATCGCGCTGTCGGCATATTCTCTTAAAAAACCAACTGCTTTTCGTAGTCCGTCGTCGACATACTCTTTCGAAGCTATGGCGCTGGGCGCCGCGTCCGCAACAACCGGAGCGATAGCGCAAACAAGCGCAAGTCCCGATACTGCGACGCCATGTAAAAAAATAGCTCTATGAAATTTGAACAACTTCGCCCCTGCTCTCTCTTTGCTGACACGTTAGACCATTATACCAAAAACACCCCATGCTACACAAGCACAAAAACATAATTTTTGCTTCCATTCTTGCATATGAAAGAAGGAGTCTTGCGACCCCTTCAAATCATATGTCTAAACTACATTACTGAGTCGGATGCAACAATCCGGCCAATACAGTTGTCGCGTCGAACGTATCCGGCGTGATCGCTATATTGCCCATGGCTTGTGCGCCAGCGACTCCGTACAGAACTATGTTTCCAGTAACAAAACCGGCGTTCAGCCCAATGGTGTTCAGGCTGTCCTGTTTGTTGTTTTGCAGATCAAGTATATCTTCTTCGATCTGGGTAAAGTTTGCTCCGGTGGCTCCGGCAACCAATTCAGCAACCCTCTGCTCGGTAGTTAGACCCGACGTATCAGGATTTGTCGAGTGGGATGCAATCACACGCTCGTTAAGCTGTCCGTCCAAACCATAGACCGCGGCAGCGCCCGGAGTACCGATCATAATACCGTTGTCACCCGTCAAATAATCGGCTACTCCGCCGGCCGTGATCAAATCAGTCGATCCGGTAGCAACGGTTCCGGTTATAGCGCGTCCAGCGACACCCTGTCTTCCTGTAGTATCTACAATAACGATATTTCCAGGAGTTCCGCCTGTGAACTTATCCTGCTTTTCATCAATTTCTGCCTGCAGATCGGCCGAAGCGGCGGTAAAGGCCCTACGGGCGCTATCTCCGGCGCTTGTTATGACAGCCCTGGCGGCGCTATCAACGTACTCTTTAGACGCGATGGCGGACGGGGCTGCGTCGGCGGCGCCGATACCGGCTACCGACAATGCTCCTATTACAAATAGCAGCTTGTTTATGTTTCTCATTTTTCTTCTCCTTCCTTTTTGTTTTTTCTTTTTTGTTTTTCGAATTTTTCTAAGCTTATTTTCCTGCTTCCGTACACTATATCACGATTCATGCCTTTCCTCAAATCCAATCATCAATCTTCCAATATGCTGGGATCAAAATCTTCGGCCGTTACCACCCTGTTCCACTGTCTTCTGCCCGTAGCGTCCGCCAAAAGCACGTGCTTGTTGGTGCCGACCGGAGCATCCGGTTCCTCGGTCCAACCCATAACCCCTTCCGGACTGGTGGCCAAGACATGACGTATGCCTTCTTGTATTGTGGGCAGCTCTATGCCTGTCGTTCCAGCTTCGTACAAACTTGGGTCTATTTTCCCATCCACAAGCGTTACTATATTTCCTTTATTGGCAGCCAAAACGCCCTGAGTGTTGGGACCGGCCGCCGCAGCCAAAACTACGTCATCCTTATGTATGCCGGATCCGACCAATCTATTTCTGTTGGCGTTGCCCGCGGCAGTGGTAAGCAATTCGCCGGCCGGAACACCCGTCGGATGAATCGAACGAGAATCCTCCAAATCTTCTACCCGTTCGCCCAGGCTTAAAATTTCCGATTCCCAATCCTCGGGAGGCGCGTTGCCGGTCCAACTTCCGCCGTCACCCTGATTATTCTGAGGCGGCCTATGCGGCTGTTGGTTAAGAGTATTGGTAACTGAAAGTCGCGCCGCGCCAGGATTCATTGCGGCCGGAGTCCGCGTCTGAATCGCCGCACGATTAGCGGAAGCGGTGCGATTCGAAGCGGCCCTTGCCTGCGCCTGCGCACGGACATTCTGCCCGGCTTGTCCCGGTCCTATAACCGCGGCCGACGATTCGGTCGCAACAGTCGTCGCAAAGGCTACCGCTAGGCTATACAAGGCTGCTTTGTAAAAATTCATATGTATTTTATCCCTCTACTAATACCCATTATATCACAATTTTGACCTAAAAAAAAGGAGCAAAATAGAAATAATCCCGCTTAATTTTTTATTCTGCTTAACTTAAAACTCTGCTTGACCCTATGCATGCCATTTCGCTAACATCAGTGCATGAGGAGAATCCTATATCTATTTTTAGTGTTCGCAGCGCTTGGGTTTGCCATTGAATCCTCGGCGCAGCCCGTGCGCATACTGAATTTGGACCAAGGTACGGTTGACGGCCACCACCAGCTTCCCATGTGGTCTAATTCGCTTGTCGGCAGCGTGCCGCTTCATTCGCTGCGCGCCCGGGACGCGGGCGGAAATTTATTCTTTTCCCAAGCGCGAAGCGTTTGCGAGGGGGCCAATTCGTACTGGGACGGCGAAAAATGCGCGATTTGCGACGGCTTTGGCCAGGTTATGAATGATACCGAATCCGACTGCATCTGCGACCTTGCCCGCAATTTCGAACCGACGGGCAACAACAGCGGCTGCCAATGCCGCTTCGGTCATCGCATAAATGCCGCGACGCAAACTTGCGAGGAAGTGTTTTGCAACGCGGGCCATTTCCGCGCGATCGACGGACAGACTTGCACGCCTTGCCCCGCCGGACAGTTTCAACCGCTGGCAAACTTCACCAACACTTCCTGCAGCATATGCGGAGAGGAAGCGCCAGACCTTGGCGTCAATCAATTCTGGCAGGACCAGACCGGTCAAGCACGCTGCAAAAGTATCCCTAATTTTTCAGCCCTGAACGATCCTACGGGCGCGACCGACTTCTCTTGCTGGCCAGGTTTTGCCAAAAACTCGCCGGTCCAGGACGCCTGCACCTGCGTTAACGGAAATTTTATATTTAACAACACCGAATGCAGAACCTGCCCCACTTACGCCGTTCAATCTTCGTGCAACCAGGGCAACAATTCTCATACCAGGCCGGACTGCCTTCCAAACTTTGAATGGGATAATGAAACCGCGACTTGCTATTGCCCTGCCGGCAGATGGCTTAAAATTGAAGGCTCGACCTATCAATGCCTTGAATGTCCCGAATGGGCCACTTGCGGCGCGACGCGGAATTCGACGTCTTTCGACTGTTTTTCTAACGCTTGGAACACCGGTCGCAGTACGGCTGGAAACGGATCCTGCTCGTGCCCGGGCGGGGCCGCGCCAAGCGGTCGTTACATAGACGGCACGAACGCCTGCGTAGTCTGCCCCGCGAACGCGGATTGCGCCGGACCGGATGGCAGGGATTTCGAATGCCGGACAAGCCAGTTTTATTTCCGCAGTAACGGCGCATGCCAGCTGTGTAACGAAAACTTCAGATTCTGGAACGGAACAAGCTGCGTCGATTGCCCGGCCGGACAACTGTCAAACTCTAACCGTCTAAGCTGCATGGCTTGCGCCGCAAGCGATAACCTTTGGTGGGACACGGCGAACAATTCTTGCGCCAACTGTCCGACTTGTCCGAATTGCGCTTTGCCTAACGCCGTTGCGTGCCATACAAGCGTAAATAACGGAGTGGGCTTTAATACTACCTTCGCTAATATGTGCCCCTCGGGCTTCCCGTTTAACAACAATCCGAATAACCCGATATGCGTCCAGGCGGGCGGATCAACCAGCTGCGCCGCGATACCCGAGGCTGACTGTACTGGCGTCGGCACTTGGCTTCAAGGCGGCAGGTGCAACTGCGGCATGGGCGGCTTCTTCTTGTTCAACGGAAATCTTGTTTGCGGCGACCCAGGAGGAGGAGTTTCGTGCAACAGTTCGTCCATTCCTATAGACTATGGGGAATTAACCTGCGGAGCGGGATGCTTTAGAACTAACAACACGTGCCAGCTTTGCTGGCACGGAACATATTGCCCCGACGGGATTAGGCAAGAAATCGGCTGTGGCGACGCTTGTGCCGGATCGGGCAAGATCGCCCCCAACGATCCGATCACAGCCATATTTAACACTACAACCCAAATGTGCGAACTTCCCGAAGACACGCTGATATGCCCGACCGGACAAGTTCCTTTCAATGGAACCTGCGTGCCTGCCGGAACCTGCCCGGCGCAGATAACCCAAGCCGACTGCCTTAACCCAAGCATAGTACTTCCGACAGGCGCGGCGGCTCAGGCGCACGGCGGAAACTGCTGGTGCTATGATACCGGCGGATTCTGGGTCGATCCTACCGGCCAGCTAAGATGCGGATGCGGCCAGGACTATGACGGAAACAGGGCCGCGTGCTATGTGGGCGGATGGACACGATGCAACGAAAGCCTCAGTAATCAAGATTGGAGCATCCCGCTCGGCAGCGGCGGAGGGAATCCAAACGCCTGCCCGACATCCGTATCCGGGGGAACTGGCTGTTCGGCGATCGGAGGAACCGCTTGGGGAAGCTGTCATTGCGGCACTGAAACAGGATGCATATTCTGGAATCCTGCGACTCAGATGATCCAATGCCAGCACTCGGGAACCAGCCCGACTAACCAACCCACCAACTGCGCAAGCGTATCCGCGCCAGGATCAGGTCTTGTAAACTGCAACAGTTGGCAAATACCAATCACTTGGTGATATACGGTAATAGGAGATAATTATGAATTGGATATTGATCGCAATGCTTTCGATCGGAATACTTAAGTTCGGGCAGTCGCTTATTGCGCCGCTGCTGGTCGCGGTATTCATATGGTACCTGCTGAACGCTGTGGCGGCTTACTATAAAAAAATCCTGCCGGAAAGTTATAGGAACGGCATGGCCGCGAACATAGCTTCGATCATAGCTTCCGTCGGAACCTTCGCGGGGTTTGTTTTGCTGTTCTCTAAAAATGTCCGCCCGGTGGTCGCGCAGTTTCAGCAAAGCCTGCCGCTGATACAGGAAAGAATCACGTCCCTGCTGACTCATTTGGCACAGCAGTTGGACATAACTTTGGACTTCACTTGGCTTCCCGATATGCAAAGGCTGGCCATGTCGATCGGGTCAAGCGTGGCAAGCCTAGCGACCAGCATCGGCATCATCTCCATCTATGTGCTGTTCATGTTTATCGAGCAGGGAACTTTCAAAAATAAAATGAAAAACCTGTTCGCTTCGGAACAAAAATACGAAATGTGGAATAGGATCATTTCGAAAATCCACGCAGCTATCAAAAAATACCTGTTTGTGAAAACGGCCATATCACTTGCGACCGGTCTTGCGTCATATGCGCTTATGGCGGCGTTGGGCCTCGAAATGGCGATGTTCTGGGCATTCCTGATATTTATACTTAACTACATACCGACCTTCGGTTCGATCGTGGCCGTCACCCTGCCTGTGGCCTACGCATTTGCAAGCATGTCGGTGGGTTTGGCCGCATGGATTACGGCAGGGCTTATCGCCATGCAGATTCTGTTTTCTAATATTATCGAACCTAAACTTATGGGCAAAACGCTAAACCTGTCGACTCTCGCGATATTGGTGAACCTGGTGTTCTGGGGCATGCTTTGGGGCGCGGTTGGAATGTTCTTTTCGGTGCCGCTTCTGGTCGGCGCGTTCATTATAACAAGCCACCTGAAAAGCACGCGCAGGATCGCCGTGCTGCTTTCCGCCGACGGTCGGATTCCTGAAATCAAGGAAGACGAACCCATAAAGAAAAAATCAAACAAACTAAAAAACAAAAAAGGATAAATCATGAAAAAGATAATTTCTATAATCGCAGTGTCTGTCGCTGTCGCCGGATGCACCATGAACACGCAGATGACCGTGGACGTCACGGACCACAGGGGCAATCAAGTCAAAGGCGCGAACGTCATGGTCGACGGAAGGAATATCGGGCAAACTCCTAACGCTACGGTTGAAGTGTCCAACCTTGTCGGCAGCCTTCCGGTGATCCGGGTATGGAAGGACGGCTATATCGCGGTGCAGCGTGAAGCGGCCGGAGAAGTCAAAGTATGGTCGCTGGTCGGCGGAATATTCCTGCTTGTGCCTTTCGCATGGGTCTATGGTCCGCGCGCGCACCAGCACGTGACTCTTGTGCCTGAAATGATTTTGAGGTAACGATCGCGGCCGCCGCAGAAAGAAAAAGTAAAACTATTTTTTACGGATTATAATAATCGGAAGAAAATTTAACAGACGATAAATCGTCTTTTTGGATTTCCGGCGCACCTGAAGCAAAGGTATAAAGCCTAACAACCGATAATTGGTTTTGGAAGGCTGGGACGGCTGCGGAACGATCAGCCGTTTCTTCATTTCGGCTTCAATCTCTGTTATGTATTTTCTATCGTCGTGCGTTCTAAGATACCAGTCTATGTAATTTTTCCAACGCGAGAACAATATGACCTGGTTGGCTTCCAACAGGGATTTTTTATCCGCCAGACCGTACGATTTGTTGCGCTCGTGCATTACGTACAGATTGTCTATAAGCGCGGCGCGGAATCCGTTCGAAACTGCTCTGAAGGAGAAATCCACTTCCTCGCAATATCCGCGTCCGTATATTTCGTCCAGATAGCCCTGCTTGTCTATAACCTCGCGGCGGATCGCAAAGCAAAAACCTTCCGCGGTGTGTATGTCCGGGTACAACGGCCGCGGAACGATCGCGTCAAGCGCGTCATTCGCTTCGTCCAGGGAAACGGGCCCGGGAAGGGGTATGAAATTTGTCGCGCTGTTTGTGGATATGGGGGATGCGACGCCTATTTCCAGGGACGAATCGAAACACCTTCTGATTTTCTGTTGGAAATTTTTAGGTATCTCGGTGTCGCTGTTCAACAGCACGACGATCCCTCCCTGGCTAAGTTTCATCCCGCGGTTGCACGTCTTAACGAACCCAAGATTGGATTCGTTCCGCAATAATTTTATTTCTTTCCGTTTTAGGGCAAGCTCTTCTAAATATGGCCAAACCCTTTCATCGGTAGAACAATCGTCGATGACTATGACTTCGCCGCTGGTGAAATCATAATTTTTAAGAACGCTTTCAATGCAATTTTGCACATATTCCAACGCGTTGTATACCGGAATTATGACCGAAGTCACGTGCGATTTTCTATCCCTGTCAAGAACGTTCAGCAAATATTCGTAATGCCTGATAAGCCATTCGTCATAATTTTTACCAAGCTCTTTGAAGAAAATATCAGTGTAGTAAATGTAACCGGCAAGACCGCCTTCCTGATTAAACATAAGGATAAACTCTTTGTCGCCCATCTTGAAACCGCTGTCCTCTATGGTTCCCGTCGGCTTCATTCCGTGAAGATGTATGATTTTTGCATTCTCGTTCACACCCCAGTACGGCTTCCAGTTGTATTCCAGCCCAAGTCGGTCGTAGACATCCCGGCACGCCTCGTTCAAATATCCTTGGTCGACCACCGAAACATCCGCGTGCTGTCCGCGATTTATCATGTCGAAAATTTCTTCGGTCTTATGGCGGAACTTCGGAACGTTTATAAGCATGACGCCGGAATTGAAAATTCTATGGTCGTCCTTTTGAAATTGCGGAGCCGCCGCCAAACACGAAGGCAGTTTTGTAAAATCGTCCAATTTTATATCCGACATGAACATGACGTCTATGTCTGTGTACAATACGAACTCGTCTTCATGCTCGACCTCGGGGATATCCAGCCGCATGAATGCGCCCAGTATCTTGTCGAATCTTATTGTCTTGCCGAATTTTTTCGTGATGTAGTCTTCGTTGTACAGTTTATGCAGCGCCTCGATTTGGGAGAATTTTTTCATTATAATTTTGACGCCGTGCTTTTTCATTATCGCATAAGTCTCTCCGTCCGTATTGCCGTCGTAAATAACGACCGGAGATAGCGTGGTGTTTTTACGCAAAGTTTTCAAAGCCACGTCGAACAGATTCAGATATTCCGAAGCATGGTCGATACTGGTCAGGGCGAAATAACATTTAAGGGATTTTTGCATTTTTAATCTTTTCGTTACGCGGAATACGTTCAATCTTCTTCAAATATGTCCTGCACATCGTTGATGGAAACTTCTATGATTCCGTGCACCTCGTATCCGTCTGGCAGACGCGCGTCCTCGATCTTTTTCACTTGGCCAAGCAACGGGCCCGTATCCGCATACTTGGCCGTTCCGGTTATTTTCATATGGCGCAGATCGCCAAGCGACAGTTTGTTCAACGAGAACAGCATGACCTTGTCGTTATCCTTTATGTTTTTCAACGTGGACTGCATCTGAATAACTGGCAGGACAAGCTTGTCCGGTTCATAGATCGTAGGTATGGTTATGATTATGCGCGGCTGACCGTCCGTTCCGGATGTTCCAAGAAGCATCAATCCGTTGCTCTTTATAAAATCCAATTGTTCTTGGGTCAGCTTCATATTTGCTTCCTTTGGCTAATTTCGGGTTTCTTGAATATTTTATCAAATAACAAAATTATAATCAATGCGACAATCGGATTTATCATAATCAAGTGGGCTCCTAGATAATAATACGAAGCAAGCGTCAAAATCATCGGCATAAGCATAGACCAGAAAGCCGCCCGTCCCGACAGCTTCTTGCCGTACATTCCAAGCAGTATCGCAGCGACAGGTATCATAAGCCATGTCAGGCCGAAAAACATCAGGGTCGATATGGACGGAAATATCATGGTGATTACAAACACCGCCACTGCGAACGCCACCGTGATTCCGCGAACACTCCAAACTTTCTTTTTCTTATCCAACAGTTCGTTCGAAATCATGGTAGATCCCGCGATGAACGCGCTGTCCAAAGTCGACATGACTATGGCAAGTATTGCGGCAAGACCAAGCCCCGTAAGCCACTGCGGCATGACATGCCCCATTAAAGTGAAAAATGCCAGGTCCGGATTGGCCATACCTTTAAGCATATTGTACGCGTAGATTCCGAAACACACCATCAACACTTGGATCAGAAAAACTACTCCGGCGGAAATAAACATGGACTTGCGCACTACTTTTTCGCTTTTCGCCGACAACAGCAGCTGCCAGTAAATTCCTCCGGCTATCAAATACGCAAACAAGGATGGAACCAGCATTAAATATTTTGCGATATTTCCTTTATTGAACGGATTAAGCATTTCCGGTGGAGTGGATTGCAGCACTGTCAAAAAGCTTGTATCTCTCAACAAAAAATATCCCAACAATACGAAAGTCAAAATTATAAGCCAGAACTGTATCGCGTCGGTTATTATGTCCATTTTAAGTCCGCCCATCGCGGAATATGCCATCGATACAACGAACAGAAGAACGGCGGCGGTGGCATAGCTTATTCCAAGCAGCGCCGAAAGCAGCCAAGACACCGCGACTATCTGCGTGCCGATCGCCATTGCTATAAGCACAAGCTGTAATATAACCATCAATCTTCTGCTGGGTATTCCAAATCGGTTGCCGAAAAAATCCGCGATGGTCACAGCATTGAACTTTGTTCCCATGGACCGTATCCTTGGCGCCAAAATCCCAAAGACTATGATGGAAAGCGGGAATACGGTCGCAAATAAAATTCCCGTCAGCAGCGATCCTTGCGCAGCTTCGGCGACTATGAACACCGTCGCGCCCGCGCCCAGAAATGTCGCAGCGAACGAAAATACCATAAATGGAAGCGATGTTTTCCTATCGTTAAGCACATAGCTTTTTACGGTCTGCCGTCGGCTGACCACAAATGCGATCCCAAGCATAAGCGCAAGATAGGTTATAATGATAAATGTCGTCATGGCTTCCCCGGTTTTATAATTGCACCAAATCGTGCTAGGTGCGTCAGATGGCGCGTATTTGAAGTTTTTTGATTCCGCGCTAGTGTACCCATAAGTACATGCCGGAATCAAAAAACGAAAAACGCAAGCCAGATGATGCGCATAGTGCGATTTGGTGGGCTAGGCCGGACTCGAACCGGCACGGTCGCAATGACCAAAGGATTTTAAGTCCTCAGCGTCTACCATTCCGCCACAAGCCCACAGGCCGGATTATTAACCCAAAATCCTAAAATTTCAACCTTAATTTTGCATAGGCCGCATACGAGTTGAACTCGTCGAAACGCGTGCCTGTTAAACCGGCTTCAATCCAGACGAAATCCTGGTCGATCGAAATTATAGAATAAACGCCCGCGGTGGCTACTATGTCTTCTTGTCTAAAGTCGTAACCGGCCGTTCCCAGCACTCCGAAATAATGGCTTGTATTCACGGTGCGAACCTTGTACTCGATCTTGGCTCCGCCGTCTGAATACGAGAATCCTTTTATGCGGTTATTTTTATCTAAAAACAATTCGTCCTTGTGCGATGTGACTTTTGATTCTTGAAAATTATACCGCGCGATCGGCGACAAAGAAAAATTCTTACCAATCCCGATTCTGTATTCCACGCTTGCGCCAGCCATGGCCGAAGCTACTTCAAGTTTATTTTCCGAATCCAAACCGAATACGCTTCTCTTTTCATCAAACCAAGCCATTTGATAACCGGCTTCGACTCGGAAAGTCCAATCATTTATCTCGACGCGCGGAGCGATACGACCGCCGACTATAGCGCCATTGGCTTCTCCGTCAAAGTAATCCAACCTGGACATTGCGGAATATATATCGAACACCCCGCCGCTGCCGACGCTTATCCCGGCTGCATAACCGCGCGGCGCCGATACATACAAAGCCTTGGCATACAGACCTTTTTCGCCGGGCCCGCGGGCGAACCCCATGTCAATGTTCTGAACGTTCCGCTGAACGCTGGTGGCAAGATTCATGGCCAAAGCCTGAAATGTACCAAACAGCTCGTCTAAAACTTTTTCATAGGAATCAAGCGGCGCTGATTCCAATTTTTTAATAGCCGATCCGTACGGATTTTCATCCTGAACGCGCACAATGTAATTGCCCGCGGCGCTTCTGCCGCTTCCGAATCCCGGACCGGGCGTTTCGCCTATTACAAAATCAGAATTCTTTTCTATCCTGATTCCGTAGTCTTCGCCAAAGATTTCTAACGTTGTCTTAAAGAACTCGGACAAGTTGGTTTCAAGCGTGACGCTTCCCGGAATATTGATACTGCTGGAACGGAACAGAGTTATGAAGTCTCCGTCCGAATACGATTCGGGATCGGTGACGTTCAGGATTAATGTTGCGTTTATCAGTTCCAGGCTGTCCAAGCGCAAAGCCTGCGCCCCAGACATGGATTCATGCACAATCAAACGCGCGTTGCGAACGAACAATGAACCTATTTCCAAAACGGCGGTTATATCGCCAAGATTTACGTCATGAGCGTAATCGTCTATGCTTACGAAAAACTTTGTATCGTCGCCTGAATATTTATTAAATTCCACGCCGGGAATTTCGATCGGGTTGTCACCGCCTTCCTCGTCTCCGCCACCATTTTCTCCGCCACTGCCCGGTTCTTGTCCGGTGTCGCCATCGCCGCCTTCATTCCCATCGCCACCTCCCGGCCCTTCGCCTCCGCCTGGTTCTCCGTTCTCATCGCCGCCTCCGGGTCCTGGCAATTCTTCGAAAACTAATTTCAATTCTTTGCTAATCGAAACATATTCGAACCTGCACGCAAGATTTAAATTCGTCATGCACTCGGCTTCCAAGTCGAACGATACCACGTCGTTTTTGGTGAACCTGAACAATACTATTCCGTCTTCCAAAATATTCGGATATTCGAAATCAAGCACGAACACCGTGGTCGCGGCATCTATGTCCAAAGACTCGATCGAAAGAACAAGCGCCGATACGGGTATCAGAATATTAGAATTAGCGATGCTTAAAAAATCCGTGGACGGATTCAGTCTGCCTAAATCTATATCGTCTGTCGCGTCTTCTATAACAACGCTGAATTTTCCGGTTCCGGCTCCGGCCTTGGTTATATTGAAACTTCCCAGCTGGGCATTTTCGAATACTCTATGCGTCAGCGTGACTCCTGCGTTGATCTCGACCGGGTTTTGTATTACTCCGCCCGTCCTGTTTATGATGACCGAGTTAGCAATAGCGACAATTCTTGAATACTCGACCGCGCCATAGTTGTCGAATGTCGCTCCGGCAAGCCTTATCTGATTGTTCGACAAACCGAATATGTTTCCATAATTCGTAAATACCGAACCGGCGGAAATATCTAATCGATAATGATTAAGACCGAAACTTAGATTCAAACCTTCGTCCAAAGCTATGGACCGACTTCCTGAAACGGTATAATTTGCGCGCAGGACGTATATTTTCTGTTCGTCATCCGGAGGCAACAAGTTCGTTTGAACCCAATTTGAAATCGACGCATCGGCATAATTTGTGAATACAAAAACCAACGCAAATAGCAAAGCTATTTTCTTCATCTTACCCCCCCCCTTCCTCTGAGATAACATTCCTACACAATAACCTGCCGATAAATTTTTTCAAGCAAAAATTTTATTTAATTAAAAATTAATCTGTTTAATTATGAAAATATTGTGATAGAAGAAGCATAGATTCGGAAAAAATTATTGACTATATATGTCCATTGGACAAACAATCCGGCCTTGCATGAATATTGCAAATGACCATGCTAAGCAGCTGAAAAATTATCGCGTATATTCTGCCGCGATCAGGAAGCGTCTTTAGATTTCATCTTGTGTCTTCTGTAAATTCTTATCATGTCCATTATGTCTGAATCCGTCGCGACAAGAACCTTTGCGATGCTAAGAGTTGTAGGCCAGCGTTCCTGCCCTACGTTTGTCTTGCGCTTGCTTGGGTTAAATGTGGTGGCGTCAAGACCCGCATGCCTGGCAAGCCCGGATACGGTTTTTCCCATTGACTTAGCGAACAAATCTATTGCTTCCCATACTTCCTCATGAGTCATACCCATCTCCCTTGGTTAGGAATATGATAATAGAAAACAGGAATTAATTCTACAGGATAGTATTCCCATTGTGAAGTAAACTTCCCTGGACTTTTTGTCAATGGCGTGCATACTGCTCTCATGTCCTATGAATACATATTTTTTATAACTCACAAATGCAACATGAATTGCGGAAAGTGCTTTGCCGACAAGTACGTCAGCGGAAACGCAAAAACCATGTCTGTCGATCAAGCGGTCGACGCAATAAAATATCTGAATTACCAGCACTACGCAAATATCAATCCTCCTCTAACGGGCAGAAAAAACCGCGTGACCTTCATGGGCGGAGAGCCGACACTAGCCAAAGAAATAATAGAACGCATAATGAACGGCGTCGGTGACAACTACAAATACATCATGTACACTAATGGACTCGAGCTGCCAAACTTGGGCCTTGATATTCTGAACAGACTTGACACGGTTCTTGTTTCCTTAGACGGCAATCCCGAGACTCATGGCAAAGTCAAAAAAGAAGGCACTTATGATCAAATAGTCCAGTCGATAAAATACGTCCGCGAAAACACCAGCTGTGAAGTAATGGGCAGGATGACTATCACCGAAGAAGTCGACCTGTACAAATCCGCTACCGAACTTTTAAAAATCTGCGACCATGTCCATTGGCAGATTGTGAACAAGAATGAATTCAAAAACGGCCGACAATTCGTCGACAACTATAACGCGCAATCTTCCAAACTTATAGACTTTTGGTTTGAACAAACCCGGGCCGGGGAATCGCCAAAAATCATTCCCTATATGGTCTTCGCCGAAATAATGGAAAAGTTCATAGAAAGTCACGAAGCAAAACCGGAAAACATGCTTGACCCGTGGTTCGCGGATTTGAAAGCGGGAAAAATAAACGCAGAGACCGACATCAAAAAATTCGCCATAGATTTGGTCAGACAAAAATTTTTGGACTATGTGAACCGGGCAAAAACTTACGAGACATCCTTCAAATGCGGATGCGGGCATTCTTTGGAAGTCATAGACATGGACGGCAACATATACATCTGCGACGAATACGTGGGCCAGCCGGAAAAAGTGATCGGCAATATCAGGGACGGAGGGGTCCGAATACAGGAACATTACAAAACCCATTGCGAGATAAACGAAGAATGCAAAACCTGCGACTTTGACTGGCTCTGCATGGGACGATGCCGCAAGATGCTGGAAGTCCGATCCAAGGAACAGCGGGGATATTACTGCGAAATGTCGCGCCACACCGGAAATGAACTTGTAAACGGACTTGTAAAACTTTATAGTAATAGAATTAAATAATAAAGGAGCGAAAAATGAAAATCACAAAATATCCGCAGTCATGCTTCATGTTGGAAACGCAGGGGGGGGGAGAATCCTTGTAGATCCGGGCGCGCTGCAATACGACCCGAAATTTTTGGACGACTGGGCCCGCACCGATGCCGTTCTTATAACCCACTGGCACGTTGATCACTTTAATCATGATGCCATTAAACAAATCAATGCTCCTGTTTACGCCACCGCCGAAGCGGCGAAAAAATATCCCGATATAAAAATCACAATCGTAAAACCCGGCGACAAGTTGGAACTTGCGCCAGGAATTATTGCACAAGTCACAAACGCTTTCCACGGATACAACCCTTGGCTGAAAGGCCCGCTGGAAGTCGAACAAACCGTCGGCTATATGATCGCGGCGGAAGGCAAAAAAATTTATTTCACCGGCGACACCATCTGCTTTAAAAACGAATACAAGTGCGATGTACTATGCGCTCCGGTCAGCGGGTATGGCCTTACTATGTCTCCGTTCGAAGTCGCGCTTTTCGCAAATGAATGCGGTGCGGAACTGGTCCTGCCCTGCCACATGGACAACCCGAAATACCCGGTTGAAACCGAAAAAGTACAAAGTATATTATCCGCCCACGAAACCAATTGCCGCGTTTTAAAACCAAGTGAATTTGTAAACGTCTAAAGTGAACTTCGCCCGGCCCAGGAATAATCACCAAACTTTTACGCGGTCTTCAGGTGCGATGTAAAGCTTGTCGCCTTCCTGCGCACCGAATGCGTCATACCAAGCGTCGACGTGCGGCAGGATTCCGTTGACTCGCCAGCGGCCAGGCGGATGCGGAGTGATCTTTAAACGACGCAATATTTCCTCGTCGCGGCTATTCTCGGCCCAGATGGCTCCGAACGCTATGAAAAACCTTTGTTCCGGCGTGAATCCGTCGCGTACCCGCAAATCTTGATCCGCGGTGGCGTTTTTGAATGCTGTAAATGCAAGCGTGGCTCCGCCCAAATCAGCCAGAGTTTCGCCTAATGAAAATTCTCCGTTCGCGAACACGCCCGGCAGGATTTCTATTTTATCAAAGTGACGGCGCATGACTTCCGCGCGTTCCTTGAACGCCTTTGCGTCGGCTTCGGTCCACCAGTCGCGCAGATTCCCCTGCGCGTCGAACTTGCGGCCGCGATCGTCGAATCCATGAGTCATCTCGTGAGCTATTATAACTCCGATCGCGCCGTAGTTTGCCGCATCGTCGGCGCTCATATCAAAGAACGGAGGCTGCAGAATCCCAGCCGGAAAAACTATCTCGTTCGCCTGCGACCAGTAGTACGCGTTGATTGTCTGAGGCATAATGAACCACAAGCTTCGATCCACCTTGGTTTCGATTTTATCCAGCCAGAATTTATCTTCGAATATTCTGGCGCGCTTTACGTTGGCCCAATATGAATCGCCTTTTATTTCCAATCCCGAATAGTCTCGGAATTTTTCGGGATACCCGATTTTGGCGCTAAACGTTCCAAGTTTCTCAAGCGCCTCTTTCTTGGTGTCTTCCGACATCCATTCGGCAGAGCGGATATGTTCGGCATACGCGGCGCGCAGATTTTCGACTAATTTCTCCATTCGCTCCTTGGCCTCGGGCGGAAAATACTTCTTGACATAAGCTTCTCCTACTGCCTCGCCTATACTGCCGTCCATTACGGCCAGCGCCCTCTCCCACCGGGGTCTAGGAGAAACTTGTCCGGCGATCGTGCGACTGTAAAAATCAAAAGAAATTTCATGCGCTTCATCGTCCAGATAGGGCGATGCGCTTAGGACCAGCATACGCTTGATATAATTTTTAATATCTTCCAAAGGTGCGTCCGCCAAAATTTTCAAAGCCTCGGCAAGCGCGGACGGCTGGGACACGTTCATGTAAGTTGGCTTGACTCCGCGCGCGGCGAAGTACGCGTCCCAATCGAATCCGGGGAATTCTTTTTTGAATTCCGCGTATGTGAATTTATGATAATTCTTTTCCGGAATACGCCGCATTTCTTTGGTGTAAAAAACCTTGGCCAGCTGTTCTTCGATACCGTAAACCGCCATCACATCCGCGTCGATTTTAAAATGCGCGAACAGTTTTTCCAAATGATCCAGGTATTTTTTACGAATCTCGAAGCTGTCTTTGTCGAAATAATAATCGCGTTCCGGCAATCCTATTCCGGACCGCCCTATATTATATATGTCCGTCTCGCTGTCCAACACGTCGGGATAAACCGAGTCGCCCCAAAAAGGATTGATGAATTTATGCAGTTCTCCCAAAAGCTTGGGCAGTTCGTCGCGCGATTTGGTGGCACTGATCTTCGCCATGTCTTCAGCGATCGGAGCTATACCGTCCGCGTTTAATTTTTTCTCGTCCATTGCGACGTTATAGAATGTTGCGATTTTTTGCCCGTTGGTGCCTGCGGCGTGGCGTCCCTTGGCTATGTTCAGTATCAGGGCCTTTATCTTTTCGTTATTCTCGCGGTCAAGTTTATGAAACACTCCATAGGCCGAGAAGTCATCGGGAATCGGATTTTTCGCGCGCCATCCGGCGGTTGCGAAATCGTAAAAATCATCACCCGGCCGCACATTAAGATCCATGTTTTTCAAGTCTATTCCTGTCGACAATTTTTGCCCCCTCATATATACTCCGCCGCCTGCCAAAAGAGCGGCCGCAACGCATACGATTATCAATACCTTGGATTTCATAACGCGCATTCTACATCCGCGCACATAAGAATTCAAGCCAATTCCACGTCCTGCCCCTTGCTGATACAATCCGAAAAAAGGAGAAGGCCATGAAGAAAATATTCCTGATAATTCCAATTATGATGGCGCCGCTTGCGGCGAACGCTAATTTTTACATCACCGCATGGGCCGAAGCTTTGACGGACCGCGAACGCGAATTTAAACCGGACATAACGGATCAATGGATGACTGTCGGAACCAAGATCGATTTCCTTGATAAAATAATCGCCAAAGCATCGGTCGGCTATGCGTTTGAAAACGGATTTAGGTTCGAAGCGGACATAGCGCAAGCTTCCCTGCGCGAAAAAGGATCAGGTTCGAAATCTTTCAACGGAGGGCTGGGCGTGGAATCCGTACGCGGATTATACGACATAAAAAACTGCACCCGGTTCACACCGTACCTTGGCGTCGGAGTCTATGGATTCAGCTGGAGAAACGGCAGCCTTGACGCTTATGATTTTTCCGGGATCCTGGGACTGTCGGCAAGACTGGCCGAAGGCCTAAGCCTGGACCTTCAGTACGAGCGCAACTGGTATCGCGACCCGAATTACAAAATAGAAGTCTTGGGTCTCGGCACCCTGACCGGCACTGTCAAAAACGGCCTGAACCTTTGGAAGATCGGCCTGCGTTACGAGTTTTAGCTATTGGTATCTTTTAAGCAGCTTGTAATACCAGCCGGCGGATACAAGGTTGCATAAAGTCAATGCGATTATCGCGACATAAACTGAAGACGCGTCGGCGATGACTCCGGCTATATAAAATACCAATGCCGCCGCAAGCCCTCCCAAAAGGGATACGAACGATCCCATAGTCGCGCGCTGTTCGTGCGACAGCTCTTTTTGAAGCAGCGCCGACTGCGCCGTCGTGGTGAACCCGAAGAATATATTTACAAACGACATTACGAAGGGCGTCGCGAAATTGTTTATCGCCAATCCGACCGACCTTAATAAGAATACGCATAATTGCGACGCCATTAATATTTTTAGGAATCCCAATTTTCTAATGTGCGGGGCAATCACGAAGCTCAACGCTCCTGCCAGCTGTTTTATTATTCTGGTGATATTCACAAGCCAGGTCGGAATCAGAGTATTGAAATACGCCCCCTCGATCCTGTGTATCGTGGTTCCGACTCCCCGGTGAAACACCTGGGCAAACGCCAAATTATGAAGCTTTTTATTTTTCTTAAATTCTTTCCATGCGGTCACGAAATGACGCCACGAATTGGCCAAGCTTTTTCTATGAATATTTGGCTCGACGAATTCGAACGCTATAATCACAGGAATCACGGCCAGCGCAGCTGAAACCCAGGCTAAAACGTTCAATGAATAGAAATAAGTGACCAAAGCCGCGATCAAAGCCGCAACAGCCAAACCTACCTGCCACCAAGTGTTGGTGCGCGCGAAGATCACGTCGTACTTCCCTTCTTGGCCAAGCTCTTTTGCGGTCTCGTACATGATCGCGTCGTCCGTGCCGTTTGCGAACGCCCGCGCCATTCCCCACATGACGCCTCCGAATATCAGCAAAGCTCCGGAACCGATGTTTCCCGCCAGCGCGAATGCGATGAACGAAGCAAGCACCAGCGACGCTGAAATTATCAATGCCGTGCGGCGTCCCGCGCGATCGGACACGACGTTGGCCGGCATCTCGGACAGGCTTTGAATTATGCTTCCTATTCCGAACACGCTCATCGCGAAAGCGTATGATCCTGTGATCTGCTGAAAGTAAACCACCGCAAGCGCGGACAGCGGCCAAAGTCCTCCGAAAAAGCGATCCAGTTTGAATAAGATTATGTTTCTGCGGATTTTCATATCCCGGCAAGGGTATATTATCTTTTCAGATTATTCAATACAAATTCCCAATTGATAAGGTGATCCAAAAACGCGTCGATAAAATCCGCGCGCCGGTTTTGATAATCCAAATAATAAGCGTGCTCCCAAACGTCCAACGTCAGCAAAGGCCTCATGCCATGCCGGGTCGGAGTATCGGCGTTGGCGGTCGTGATGATCGAAATCTTGCCGCCGTCATCAACCAGCCATGCCCACCCGCTTCCGAATACGGACATGGCGGCGGCTTTGAATTCCGCTTTGAAGTCGCCGAATGCGGACGCGATTTCGGACGGCACGCCGCCGCCACTGTTTTTCAAACCCGCGAAAAAGAAAACATGGTTCCAAATCTGCGCGGCGTTGTTGAAGATCTTTCCGTCGGAATTTTTGACTATTTCTTCCAGCGTCGCGCCCTTGGCGTCCAACGCGTTCAAGTTATTTATATAACCGCCCAAATGCTTGTCGTAATGAAATCCGATCGTTTTTTCAGACATATAAGGCTCTAACGAGTCGCGCGCGAACGGCAAAGGAAACTGATCAAGTGAAAACATTATACTTCTCCTTCATACTCGACCAGACCTACATAATATTTATACCTTTTGGCCGCGAAGCGCAGCAGAATATAAGTCGGATCATCAAAGCCCGTGACCCCGAATTTTTTTATCCCGTCGACCCATCGCTTTTTCTTGTCCTTGATATTGTCGACCGCCGTCATCTCTCCGAAAAGTCTGATCGACATCCGTGTGGTCGGGTTGAAATAATACAGGCACGCGTTTTTATTTTTGGCGATCTGATCCGGCAGCCTCCATCTGCTTGAAGTAAAGAAATATAGATCAAGCCCGGTAGTCTCGCGGTTGAAAATATTGATCACGTTCCGGGCGTCCGGATACCCGGACAAGCCGTTCGTAGCCAATATAACAGTGTCGCAGCTGCGAATTATGTCGATAAAAGACTGTTTCTGATCCTTAGTCATGCTATAATTTTATCAAAAATTCGCGCGCGATAAATAGGTACGAATTCTAACTTATATTCTTGACAAGTGACCGATATTCGTATACATTCTTAGCATGAATCTAAGACACCTATGCTCGATCAACGACCTGACCACGAAAGAAATGTTCGAAATCATGGACATGGCGGCAGAATTCAAGAAAGACATTGAAACCAATCAACAGACCGCCCCAATATTGTCCAGACGCCTTATCGGAATGCTGTTTTTCGAAGCTTCGACCCGCACTCAGCAAAGTTTTTCCGCCGCAGCCGAACGTCTTGGCGCCATAACCAGGGATCCGCCGTTCAAAATTAAAAAAGACAAAGACGGCGACGATAACACCAGCCTTTCAAAAGGCGAAAGCTTTTATGACTCGGTTATGACTATGGCCGGATACTGCGACGCTTTGGTTATACGCACTCCATGGGAAGGCTCTCAGCTTGCTATGTCGGAAAGGTCGAAAATCCCGATAATCAACGCCGGCGACGGCAGAAACCAGCACCCGACGCAAACGCTGCTTGACCTTTTTTCGATACGCGAAACCCAGGGAAGACTTGAAGATTTATCCATAACGATTGTCGGTGATTTGAAATACGGTCGCACGGTGCATTCTTTGGTGCACGCCATGGCCAATTTTAATACAAGGTTTAATTTCGTATCCCCCGATATTTTAAAATTGCCGGACGAATACAAAAAATTCCTGACGACAAGAAAACTAAAGTTCATTGAAACCGACAATATGGAGCTCGCAATACAAGGAGCCGATATAGTCTATATGACGCGCATCCAGAAAGAGCGGTTCGGCGACATCATGGAATATGAAAAAGTAAAGAATTCATACATACTGGAAAGCAGCGCCTTGGCCGGGACCAAAGACAATCTTAAAATCTTGCACCCTATGCCCATAGTCAATGAAATAAAGTACGAAGTCGACGATACTCCAAAAGCCTATTACTTTGACCAGTCAAGAAACGGCATGTTTGTAAGAATGGCGATTCTAAGCCGCCTTCTAAATGTAAAATAAGGTGAAGTTTCGATGAGCAAAAACAACGACTCGATGATCAAACAGATAGCAAGCGGAACGGTTTTGGACCATATTCCTCCGTCTGCCATTCCTCATATAATCAACGCTTTGAAACTGCATGACATAAAAACTCCCTGGACTATGGGAAACAATTTCGAAAGCCGAAAGACCACCGGCGGCTATAAGGGTTTTATAAAAATCACAGACCACTATTTCGAGCAAAGCGAACTGGACCTGGTGGCTTTGTTTGCGTCAAGCACCATGGTGAATATAATAGAAAACTATGACGTTGTGCGAAAATACCCGGTAAAACTTCCCGAGCATGTTGAAAAATTATTAAAATGCATGAACCCGACCTGTATAACCAATCAGGACCAGGGCCCCTTCACAACCACGCTTGAAGTTATTAAAACCGGCAAAGAAACTCCGCACTTCCTATGCAGATACTGCCGCGAACTCACAACTGAAATCATACTTCGGTAAATTTTGCTTATCGGCTGAAATTTGTCCGCGGTTCTATGCGGTGGGACAAAAGGTTATTGTCTTTATCCATTACGAAATGCCCTTCAAATTTTTCGCCGTTTAGAACTTTTGGTATCCATATCACGTCGTTTGACCACATCCTGTCGTAGGGTATCTTGTCTATATCAAACCACTCGGGCTTCATCTCGTCGCTCTCGGTCAGCTCGCCCTTAAATTCGCTTGCAGTATAGATATGAACTATCATGTTGCTAAGCTCGCCCTTGAAGTAAACTTCGTAATTATTGATCGCGACCTTTTCGTATTTTACAGGGGTTATACCGGCTTCCTCCTGCGCCTCGCGCACCATTGCTTGTTCGTCTGTCTCGCCATGCTCGACCTTGCCGCCAAGCCCGTTGTATATTCCCGCGCGCCATCCGCATTTTTTCAAAGCAAGAAGAATCCTGTTTTCTTTTATCACAAACAATAAGGTGACTGGAATTTTCTTCATGCCAAACTTTCTATGTTAAGATCATGCTTGGCATACTGGATAAACTTTTCGAAATCCGCGCGCGGAATCGATACCGTCGCGAGATTGGTCAAAGGATGACAATGTATCGCATCCCAACCCGCGACGGTTTCATCTAGGACCAATGTCACCTGATTGTCGGAATCGTTGATCATGGCAAGCGGACTTGCCGCGCCCGGAGCCACACCCAATATCGCCTGCATTTCTTCCGCCGAACAAAAGCTTAGGCGCTTTGACCCGATCTTTTCGGCGATCAACTTCAAGTCCGCGCGCCGGTCGGCCGGCACCACCAGCAGCCACTTTTTATCATCGCGGTCTTTAACGAAAAGATTTTTGCAGTGCTGCCCGCGAAGCTCGGGCAATAACGCGTCCGCCTGCTCGCAGGTGAACACGGGCTCGTGCGCCTTGCGCCCGTACTTGATGCCAAGCTGATCTAATAAATTTAATAATGTCTGCTCGTTATGCATCGGTTCCTCAATAAAATATTTTCAAAGCGGCTTCATATTTTTCTTTTATGCTCTCTTTCGCATAGTCGCTTAATTTTGCAAAGCTTCTGGCCAGCTTGCTTTTAACGAAATTATTCGCCTGCTCGACCGTATCGCCGCGCATCCCTCTCCAAATTATAATTTCGAATACGTTTTCGATATGAACCATGGCATCGGCGTCGGCAAGACACACTTCCTCGATCGAAATCTTTTCCTTCACCTCGCGTCCGCGGTGTGAAAAAATACATCTCTTTACCTTGTCTATGAACTCTTGCGAATATCCGTATTTTATCAGGATCGGTTCGGCCAATTCTCCGGAAGCTATATGGTGAACTTCGCTGTACTTTTCAAAATCCACCAAGTTGGCCCAATCGTGGAACAATGCGGCGACCTCGACTACTTCGGCGTCAGCACCCCGCTCTCTTGCGAACCGGACCGAGTTTTTAACAACGGGCAGAACATGGTAATTCCACGTCTGCCCGTTAAAAACCCTTTCATACTTGTCATAATGCTTGCATTGCTCTTCGACCATCCGATAAAGTTCGGCAAGATTTTCATTCATGGATTTACTGCGTTTTATTCAAATGAAGTTCCCGAGCCAGATATTCCGCGTAATCCAATTCCTTAAGCGACTCATTTTTCTCGTCCACGCTATCGACAAGTTTTTGCTTATGATCGCGCAGCTTTTCGCGAAAACCCGGATACCTTTGCGAAACGATCTGCGCCGCAAGTATTCCGGCGTTTCTCGATCCGTTTATCGCCATGGTCGCGACAGGAATCCCAGGAGGCATCTGCAAAATGGACCAAACTGAATCCACTCCCGACAAAGTGCTTGTCTTTATTGGAACTCCGATAACCGGAAGCGTGACCTTGGAAGCGAACATTCCCGGCAAATGCGCCGCGCCGCCCGCGCCTAAAACAGCCGCGCACAAGCTTTCCTGTTTTTCGGCCCATTCCGCAAGTTCAAAAAGTTTATCCGGGGTCCTATGCGCCGATAGTATCATAAGGCGTCTCGGAATTTTAAGATCGTCAAGCAGCTTGACTGCGGCAGACATAACCGGCAGATCGCTGTCGCTTCCCATCGCCACGAACACATACGGATTTTCGCTGTTACCTGGATTGTTATTGTTTTCCATTATTATATTTCCTCGGCTTAACTCTCCTACTCCCAGCTTATTGCAATATATTACCACCCGTCGAAAATTATGCAAGCATTTTAATTGGAATTTATTACGTGCCTCATCCTGCCCCGCCACCGATTTTCACCGAAGCGAGGGTTGAAAATCGAGTGCCACGCCGTAGCCCAGCGGGCGAAGCCGGATGGCGGGGCAGGATTCTTGAGTATATGGTAGCTTGTAAGAATACCATACACCAAAATGCTTAGCCACCATTTTGTTTGCACCCTTTATTGGAGCATATATATGGGTAATCACCATCTTCGTCATATTTATGATGAAATACAATCTGGCAATTATTGGGCAATTGTTTATACGCGCTATCTTCTAAAATGGTTATTGCTGGACAATCGCCAAGGAAGTCTATTATAATTTCAACATCTATTTTGATACCAGTGACTATCGGAATATGGGGCAGATATACATTCGGCCTAAAAGCCGCAGAAAACCTAGTGTTTGGACGAGCTTGTATAGTCACTGTACACATAAGCCCCGCGGATTGCGGGGCCTTGCGCGATTATGTAAGTCATTGATAAGACTATCTTTTTATATGGCGGACAGGGGGAGATTTGAACTCCCGAAGCCCTTGCGAGCTTGCCGCATTTCGAGTGCGGTGCATTCAACCACTCTGCCACCTGTCCGATTTGGGAAATATAACACGATTTTACGAAATTGCAAGCTCGTATATTCTTGTTTTTTTATCGAATTTCATGGGCGCCAATTCCAAAAATTTCCAACCCCATTTTTCATATAAATCCTCGTGATCGGTTATAAGATAAATCTTTTCATACCCCCCCCCGCGCTACGGACACGCATTTTTCCTGCAACGCCCTCCCGATGCCGCGCCTCCGATGCGAAGGCTTAACATAAAGCGCTGCCATCCAAGGCGAAAGATCCTGCCTCGTCTTCAGATCATTGTACCAAAGCGACACGGTTCCGACCAGCTCGTCGCCCTCGACCGCTATCAGCGTCTGCGGGATCCCGTCCTTGCATATGGAATGCTTCGTGCGATATATGTCCGCGTCAAGCTTAAATCCCTCGTGCTGACTCCATTCTTCATGCAGAAACTTCGCAACCCCTTCTATGAATTCGGGCCTGTCCGCCAAGTTTAATATTTCTACCATGCTTACACCTCTTGAATCCAATAAGTAACACAGAACAGGCCAAATTTCAAGAGCGGCTTTACAGCTTGACATAATCTGCTCTTCGTATTATCATGCGACCAAGAAACCCAACGCGAGGCATATTATGAACAACCAACTTACAATTGTAAAAATCAGCGGTAAGCAAATCGAAGACGAGGCTTTATTCCAACAGACCATGCTTGATTTTTACTATCTGCGCAGACCGAAAATCATGATCCACGGCGGAGGGAAACAGATTTCCAAACTTTTGGACGAACGCGGCCTTTTTAACAAAACCCACAAGGGCCTGCGCATAACCACCGCCGAAGCCTTGCCGGTAGTTCTTGAAGTCGCGCGCAAATTGAACAACAAGATCGTCGACACCCTGAACAGTTGGGACCTTGTGGGAAAAACTCATGTGGGATTAAAAGGCGAAGGCTGGGCACAAACAATCCGTTCGAAAAAAATTCCCGTGCTTGAAGATGGAACCGACTATCACTTCGTCGGAGAAATGTACGAAAACTGCGTGAACGTTAAAACAATTAGCGATATTTTGGATTTTGAAAACACTCCGGTTATATCGAACATCACCTGGTGCGAAGAACTGCAATCCTTTATGAACACTAACGCGGACCCGCTGGCCGAAGCCGTAGCCTCGCAGATTAAGAGCTCTTACTGCAAAAATGTGGTCCTGTACATGCTCTCGGACGTGCCGGGGGTCCTGGAAAACGGAAAGATCGTGCCGGTCATGGACACGCAAAAATTCAACCAGCTTAAAGACGACGAAATCATTACGGACGGCATGCTGCTAAAGTGCGAAACCACGATCAAGCTGGCCGCCGAAAGCGGCATACAAATCGTGATCGCGAACTGCCTTAAAGCCGGACACGGAACTATTGTCAGAAGCTGATAAGAAGTTATGAAAAGCTTCGTAAAATTTATAATCAACCTACCGCCTAAAAAAATCGCCATAGTAATTGGCGGCTCTACAGAAAACTCGACTCTAAAATTGTACGAAGAAGCCGCACTGTCCAACCTTTCCGCAAAACTACAATAAACGCAAAAATAATCCAAAAAATCCTATCAAGGTCGCGTTTGCAATAAATAATAATCCCAAAAAATATCAGTGCAATCGCAAATCCAGGATTGATTAAATAAATCCCAAAAAATCCTAGAAATGTCGCAAATCGAGGATAGATCGCCCAGAAGCAAGAAAAACCAACCGGCGTAGGCCTAA
>WQXN01000005.1 GCA_009784815.1 Alphaproteobacteria bacterium
ACGCCGGTTGGTTTTTCTTGCTTCTGGGCGATCTATCCTCGATTTGCGACATTTCTAGGATTTTTTGGGATTTATTTAATCAATCCTGGATTTGCGATTGCACTGATATTTTTTGAGATTATTTATTATTCTCGCAAACGCGACTTAGCTGGGATTTTTTGAGATTTATTTAATCTATCCTCGATTTCGACTGGGTTGGCTTGTTGGTAAATTATTGTGTGCGTTGACCGCTGCAACCTCGCTAATGCACATATCAAAAAATCCGCCAATAACGCGAATTTTTTGTATGCTTATAAGCTTGGTTTGCGATTGCACTGATATTTTTTGGAATTGTTATTACTTCATCAGTGGGAACAGGATCACGTCGCGGACGGTGGGCTGGTCGGCAAGCATGGTCATCAGACGGTCAATCCCAAGTCCAAGCCCGGATTGCGGCGGCATTCCGTGCTCCATGGCTTTGATGAAATCTTCGTCCAGGTCGAAACCTTCCTCTTCTCCGGCGGCCTTGTTGTCCATCTGCTCTTCGAACGCGCGGCGCTGTTCAACCGGGTCCACAAGTTCCGAGTAAGCCTTGACCAGTTCCGCCGTGCTGACGACCAGCTGGAATATGTCGATTCTGCGGGGGTCTTTGTCGCTGCGCCGCGCAAGCGGTATCATATAGGCCGGATAGTTGAACACAATCGTCGGCTGGATGAGGTTCGCACGGATTTTCTTTTTCCATATCTGATCGACCAGGCTCATCACCGATTTGATGTCCTTTATTTCGCCCATGCCGAACAGGCCCTTGTCGGCGACGATCTTTTTTGCCGCGTCCAGGTCCTTCCATTCAAGTATGTCCGAGCCGGTAAGCTTATTAATCTCGTCTATATAATTCAGGCGCGCAAAGTTCGAAAAGTCAAGTTCGATTCCCTGGTACGGAATCTTTAGCGTGCCTTTCAAGGTCATAAGCATTTCTTGAAAAAACTTGATCAGGAATTCTATATTGTCGTTGAAATCCCAGTAGGCCGCGTACCATTCGATCATGGTGAATTCCTGCAAGTGCTGAGGGCTCATGCCTTCGTTGCGGAAGTCCTTTGCGATTTCAAACACGCGGTCAAAGCCCGCCGCCACGGCCTGCTTTAAAAACAGCTCGGGAGAAATGCGCAGGAAGAAGTCCGCGTCCAAAGCGTTGTGGTGCGTGACGAACGGAGCCGCCGCCGCGCCCGAGGCGACGTTTTGCAGTATCGGGGTTTCAAGTTCGATAAAATCGTGCCTGTGCATGAAATCGCGGATAAAGCGGAGCAGGCGGAAGCGTAGCTTCATAGTTTCGCGCGCTTCGGGATTCGATATTATGTCCAGGTAGCGCTGGCGGTAGCGGGTTTCAATGTCGGTAAGTCCGTGCCATTTTTCAGGCAGGCCGCGAAGGGCTTTGGACAATATCACGGTATTTTGTCCGTTTATCGTAAGCTCGCCCTGCGTTGTCGTATAAATCGTTCCTTCGATTCCTATAAAGTCGCCTATGTCCAGGTTCGCCTTCATGAATTTGAACTGTTCCTCGCCCAGGTCGGCCATGGACAAAGAAAACTGTATGTCGCCGTCGATGTCGTAGATGCGGCCGAACATAAGTTTGCCCATCCAGCGCGCGGCCGTGACGCGGCCAGCGGTTTTTACGGTTGCGCCTTCGCCGGCTTGGCGCGCGGCGACTATCGTGTGCGTGCGGTCGAACCTGTCTTTCCAGACTATGCCGTCGCGTTCGCGGATCGCGGCGACTTTTGCAAGTCTTGATTCGGCTTCGTTAAGCTGGTTGGGCTGCGTTGTGTTGGACATTTTTTACTCCTTGTTGTTGCGTAAAAAAGACGGGCACAAAAATGTGCCCGCCTATGATTAATAGTGGGCTTTTTGATTAAGGTTTTTTCGACATATTCATTTTATTTTTCCCGGTTGGTTCAAGTGTATATGTTCTTGGCGAAAATTTCAAGCATTTTATTAACGAGGCCTACAGCGCGTCCAACCAATCAAAGATTGGGGACGCTATTCGAACGGAAAAACATGACACCCGTCATGTTTTTTACGAAAGTTTTCATTAATGAAAACTTTCTATCCGTTCTTACATACGAAAATCCTCGCCTAGGTAGACCGAGCGGACCTTGGGGTCTTCGACGATTTCGGATGTAGTGCCTTCCTTGATGATTTTTCCGTTATGCAGAATATAGGCGCGGTCGGTGATGCCAAGAGTTTCGCGCACGTTGTGATCCGTTATGATAACCCCAAGGCCGCGGTTTTTCAGATGCGCCACAAGCTCGCGGATGTCGGCGACCGCGATCGGATCTATTCCCGCGAACGGTTCGTCCAGCAGTATGAATTTAGGGTTGGTTGTCAGAGTTCTTGCGATTTCTACGCGGCGGCGTTCCCCGCCCGACAGGCTGTTGGCGGACGCCTTGCGAAGATGCGATATGGAAAATTCCTTAAGCAAATCATCAAGTCGTTTTCTGCGCACCTTCGGGTCTTTTTCGGACACTTCCAGGATCGACATTATATTATCTTCGACGGACAGACCGCGGAAGATTGAGTTTTCCTGAGGTAGGTAACCGATTCTAAGACGCGCTCGCTGATAAAAGGGCAGGCTTGTAATGTCTTGCGAATCAAGAAAAATCTGTCCGCTGGATGCGGCGATCTGGCCCGTGATGCAATAAAAGCACGTGGTCTTACCGGCTCCGTTAGGGCCAAGCAATCCTATGGACTCGCCCTGTTTGACGGATATATTCACGCCTGAAAATATTACGCGCTTGCCGTATGATTTGGATAGATTCACAGCCTTTAAAGTGCTTGCTGTTTTTTTCATATTAGTTCCTTAGTTGAATAGTCATTCTTTTGGTCCGAACCTTGTCACCATCGTCCGAGTCGACTTTAACATTGCCAGTCAGAACCAGCAGTCCTGTCGACTTTGTGTATTCTCCATCGTCCGAAGTTATATCCATGGCCACATCTTTATCGTCTTTGTTCTGGATCACGTTCGCGCGGACGGTTTGCAGGCGGATTATATCGGGCTCGTCGTAAGTCTGCCATATCTTTGCGGCTTTCATGCTGAACGGATTGTTTCTGGAATCAAGGCCGGCGAAGTCGCCGTTTCTGATACGGAACTGGTCGAATTGAATGCCGGACAGGTCTATTACCTCGAGATTCGCCCAAAGCAGGCTGCGGTAAATAAGCGGAGCTACGGCCATGATCATGACGAAAACAAGTCCCCAGCCCATAAATACGCTCCGCAATACGGCGGTGGCGCGGCTGTGCTTGCGCGAAATTATAAGGTGGCGTTTGCTCATGACCTAGATTCTACAAGAAAGATTTTAATTGTGCAAGTTATTGATTTGTGGTAGAATTAATCCATGAGAATGAGGGAATTTCTATTAATTTCGGTTGCGGCGCTTGCGGCTTTCGACGCAGAGGCATATACTCCGCGCAGGGCGGATGTCGTTGCCGCGCAGGCCCCGGCCGCCGCAAGTCCCATGACCGCCGGGTCTTTATTGGCGACCGCTATAAATCTTGGCATCGGCGCGATGGCTTTGCAGAATCAGTTAAAGGCCACGGCCGCGGCCTGCGTCCCAAGCGTAAGCGATGTCAATTTTGTTCAGCGCATGGTTTTGGAAGTGGCCAAAACCGGCGTCAAAGCCAGCGAATTTACTAAATCCGCAGGCGGTTCCTGCTTGGAAAACGTCGGCAACGACTTCAAAACCCGGGCGCAGAATATACATGACGGCCAGGCCCAGCGCGGCGAGGGGAAATGCGCCGATACGGTTCCGACTGGTGATTCGATTTGGGACGGCACGAACGTGCGGCTTGCGGCAAACTGCACGATCAACGGAATTTCTTTTTGCACAGGCACCGGCGACAGCAGGGTCATCACTATGGACGGGGCTTTGTTGAAAGGCTTTCCGATCGTTTCAAACGAAAATGTGCAAAGGACCGCCAATCAGGCGAACCGCGCGAACTTTACGAATATTCACGACATATTCGCGGCAGCTATGGGATATTTCCAACCGGACGATCTTCTTGAAAGCGAAATAAACCAGGCGCACCGCCTGTCCCAGCTGTCCGAGCAGTGTTCCGAAACCAGGCTGCGCGCCCAGCAAAGACAACTTTGGATGAATTTCGCCGGCGGCGCGATAATGGGGCTTGGCGAAGGCAATATGCAGGCGGATATAGGAATGGCGATGCAGGCGGCGCAGGGCGCGGCGGGCGGCGCAGGGGTAACCGGCACGCTGCTTCAGATGGCTCCTATGTTCCTGGGCGCGCAATAATATGATCATCCAGGACTTCCGTGAATACCTGTTGACCGTTCGCGGTTATTCGGTGCATACGGCCGAATCTTATTGCCTGGATATAAAAAACTTTCTTAACTTTTTCGAAGACTATTCCGGCGAAGAGGCCAGTGCGGAAGTTTTGGCAAACGCCGAACTAACGGCATTTCGCGCGTGGCTTTCTTCGCGGGCGGCAAAAGGCACGGCAAAAGCGTCAAGCGCAAGGGCTTTGTCCGCGCTTAAGATGTTTTACAAATTCATAGCGAAGAGGTTCGGAATAAAAAATTCCGCTATTGCCCTTATGCAGTCCCCGAGAGTGCCGCGGAAATTATCCAAAGCCGTCTCGGGCGAGGATGCGCTTGCGCTTTTGAAAACCGCGGACGAAATGCACCCCGAAGATCCATGGCTTGCGGCGCGGGACAAGGCTTTGATGACATTGCTGTACGGATGCGGACTGCGAATATCCGAAGCCTTGAACTTGAAAGACGGCAACATATCGGGCGCGCCGGAAGTGGTTAGGGTGCGCGGTAAGGGCGGTAAGGATCGCCTTGTGCCGATCATGCCGGCAGTGCACGCCGCTATCGCGCAATATATGAAACTGCGTCCGTACGGATTCGATGCGGGCCGCGCTTTGTTTAGGTCAAGCAAGGGAACTGCGCTTGGGGCGCGGGCCGCGCAACGCATGACGGAACAGGCGCGCAATCTGCTGATGCTTCCAGATTACGTGACGCCGCACGCGTTGCGCCATTCGTTTGCCACCGTGCTGCTGTCAAACGGAGTCGATCTTCGCACATTGCAGGAACTGCTTGGGCATTCTTCGCTTTCGACTACTCAGCTTTATACGAAGGTGGATATGTCGACGCTAACCGAAATCTACGAATCCGCCCATCCCCGCGCAAAGAGATAAGGACAAAAAATATCATGCAATTTTTCAAATCGGTCTAAATCATTGACTGCCTTCGAAAAACCTCCTTACAGGGACTTAGATGTCCACGTTCCAGTCGGTTTTTCTTGGCATTGAATGATTTATCCTCGATTTGCGATTGCACTGATATTTTTTGAGATTATTAATTATCCTTGCAAACGCGACCTTGGTGGGATTTTTTGAGATTATTATTAATTATTAAATACGATTGCGTGGATATTTTTTGAGCAGTTATTTTAGTTGACAAAATAGGTTGAGAGAGGTATTATGTCAATATGAATGATGTGACTATAAATTTTCTTAACCATCCTATGCTTAGACTTGAAAGCAACTGTTATAGCTATGCTTTAGGAAATTGGTATAAATTCACGCACGATGGGATAGGTCTTAACCCCGGAGATATACACGCCGGGTTTATGTATCCCAAGCACACGGATAAAGAAGTAGAACAAGGCCTTATTGCAGACGGTCTTCTACCGCTTGAAGATCCGGGCGAAGAGCTGCCGGGAGCGCCCGAGGGACACTACGTTATAGCGGCATATTGCGGAACGGAAAAAGAAAAAGGCGCTCATGACGTACATTTTATAAAAATCGAAGGTATGTGTGAAAAAGGGGTCATGTTCTCTGAAAAAAGCGGATATTGCGGTTTCTTTGATTATAACGGATGCAAGGCTTGGGTAAGAAACCGGGTATTGACTTTGGAAGAATTGCGGAGTTTCAATAGGGATAACTTTTGGCTTGAAAGTAGATTCATGGGGTTTTATGCGGTTCCAGATTCTGGCATAAATCTGTCCACTCAAAAAATCGTTTATGATATTTGGTCAAGCAATCCGAAATGTATTGAAGCGGTACGTCAGCCTTTTGTCGAGATTGAATTAGAATTTTACAACGCCGTAAAAGATTTGCCCGTCAGAGAATTCGAGTCGACAGATCAAGCCGAATCCGTATTCGAAAGCTATGCCAAGGCAGTAATGATTTATTCCGGGAAATGGAATAAAATGGCAATATCCGCAGGAATGCAAGGCAGAGCGGTCGCCGAAGGAATCGTAAAAATATGGCAGGAAATGAAAAGGGAACAACTATGCAAAAAGTTATGAAAAATGTTTATACAATTGGCGGCTTGGAAATATTGCCAGTGACGGTTCCGGAATCAATCGCAGCGGACGCCATGAAGTTTTTTGATCCGACGGATTCGTTGTCTGTAATAGTAGTCGAGTATTTGGATAAAGACGGACGGTCCGTAGTATGGCTTTCGCGAAACGTCATCTGGTCGGATTGGTGGGCGTGTTCCAGCATGCTGGACGACGCTACGCGCGAAGATTATTTCCAACAGAGAGATTTGCGCATTCAAAACCGCCCGAAGGAAATAGCGCGGTAGTTAAAGGTTTTTATATCGGAAGGATTACCCGGGTGCGGAGGCCGCCAAGAGGCGAGTTTTCCAGCAGCAGTTGTCCGCCGTGATTTTCGACCGCTTGTTTTGCGATAGTCAGTCCAAGTCCCGTTCCGCCGTCGCCTCCGCGGGCGGAATCAAGCCGCACGAACGGCTGTAACGCCTCGGTTCGTTTGTCCGCCGGAATGCCTTTGCCATCGTCATCTATCGTCACTTCCACAAATTCTTCCGAATCCGTTTCCGTTATAACTACTTTCGATTTCGCGTGCGCGATCGCGTTCTGCAGCAGGTTCGTAAACGCCCGCGCAAGCGCCGTCGGCCTGGCGTAAAACAGCACCGAATTTTCCGGCGTATTCAGCTTGATCTTAACTTTCCCATTGTCCAGATCGCGCGCCAGACGCGCAAGCATCGGGGCCAGGGACACGTCCTGTTCCTCTTCGGGAAGTTCGCCGCGGGCAAATGCTAGATAGCCTCCGATCATGCCGCTCATGCTGTCGATTTCGGCCAGCAGTTTTTCTTTTTTGATATTGTCCGTTTCGACGCCAAGGCGCATTCTTGCAAGCGGAGTTTTCAGATCGTGGCTGACCGCGTTCAGCATATCGCTGCGGGTTCTGTTATATCTGTCCAGACGTTCCTTCATGGATATAAGCGCGTTAGCCGCAGCGCGGATTTCCTTGGTTCCGGTAGGGACGAATCCCGGCAGGTCCATGCCGCGGCCGAAATAATTCGCCGCCTTGGCTATACGCCGGATCGATCTTGTGTGCATTATTATAAACGGAGTCACGGCCAAAGACGCAATCAGCAAAGATATGAACAGCCACAGCACGAACGCGTCGACGCTGCTTGAATAGACGCGGCGCAGGCTGGTGGCAAAGGTCAGTATTTCCGCGCCAGGGCGATGCACGTCCACGAACAGCAGGCGGTCGCCGGAATCTATGTAGATTTTGACCGGGTGTTTTATCATGCCTTGCAGCAGCTCGCCCAGCTCGCGGACTTTGGGCGAATTGTTAGAAGTTTTGGCAGGGCGGTTCAGCTTGGCGTGGCGCGTCATATTGATACGAGTGTCGCGCATCATCGCTTCGGCCAGCGCGGTCGTATGGTCGTCGTATTCGGCCAGGCGCACGAAGGCCGCGATTTCCCCGGCCAGGGTTCTGCTCATGGTGGAATGCACGCGGCTCCAATGATTGTCGAAGAACGCGAAGGCCATCATAGCCTGCACCAGCAGCATCGGCGCCAGTATTATCAATATCGTTCTGCCTAAAAAGCTTTTGGGTATCAATCGCATTTTATAATCCTATATCCTTTTCCGTGCACCGTGGTTACGGTGATGTTACACCCGGATAATTTTTCGCGCAACCTTTTTATCGTCATAGGCGCAGCCCTTGCGATTGCGCCGATCGGAGAGGTTAATTCGCGCAGCGCGGCTTTTTCATTTTCCGAGAGCGGTATCGCGCGGCCTTCGAATAAAAATTCGCCGTCCAGCCATTCGAAGTTGTTTTCGGTTTTCTTCGCACCGCTTCGGGAAAGAAGGTTCTTCATGCGCAGGGTAAGCTCTTTAACGGAAAACGGTTTGCCCATATAGTCGTCCGCCCCGCATGAAAGCCCTTGGATCGTGTTGTCCGTATCGCCAAGCGCGGTCAGCATCAGCACCGGCGTTTTGATATTTTTCGCGCGCATAAGCTTCAACAATTCCACTCCGTCCATGCCGGGCATCATTCGGTCCAGCACAAGCGCGTCGAACAGGAATAGTTTCATAAATTCAAGCGCCCGTTCCGCGTTCGCGGCGGAAGTCACCGCATATCCTTGGGCGCGCAGCGCTTTGGACACGCCTTCGTTCAAAACGGGATCGTCATCTACTACAAGTATCGTATGTTGCATTATTGTCGGATCGCGTCGCCCAAGTTGATGTTGTTGTGCACTTCGACGGTTCTTCTGTCCAATGGCCGTACGCGGACTTCGCCTTCCTGTATTGAATTCATATCCTGGCTTTGCCACATTTCGGTCGGGGATTGCGTGCCTTCGGCGTATCTAATTCCGCCCGAGTCGCCGCCGCCCACCTGGCGCGCCGAGTTAGCGTGTTCAAGCTTCATAAGGGCGTAACCCGTTCCGCCGCCCTGGGCGGGCCCCTGCATTCCGAACGAATAGTATCCGCCCAAAATTCCGAAATCCAAATCTATATAGTCTATGCTTAGCAGCAGGGACACGTTGGACGGGCCGTCATGAGTAAGATTGCATGAAAAATTACGGCTGGCCAAAGTCGCCGATTCTTCGTTAGGCACTATTATTTCCGCCGTGGTCGAAGCGCATTGAACTTCCATACCGTTGACAAGCACAAAGTACGACAGCGACAGTCTTGCCTGAGAAAGACCGGTCGATACCGACACCTGACGGATAGTCGCGCTTGGGACCATGATCAGCGCGTTCGCTATGCCGACGGACGCTGGAAATGAAATGCCCGACTGCAGGCAGGATCTTGTGAACGGGTCCGCCTCGCAGATAGACATTTTCGAGTGCGAGTTCAGCATAAACAAGTTCGACAGCGTGTTGAACAGGTACGTTCTTGTGATACGGTCGTTCAACCGCGAGCATCTTGCCTGGCGGCATATAACCGCCGGCCTGTTGCCAAAGCGCGCCGGGATTCCCGTGTGGTCAACCAAAGCCTGTCTTGCAAAATGTATGTTCGCGTCGTTGTTCACGGAATCGGCCCTAAGCATGAATTCCGTCGCCGGGATAAAATTATTGTCCTGCGGGAAGGCCATATAGGATTGCACCGGGATATTTTGATACTGCACTTGTAAAAAGCGGTTTGGTTGCTGCGCGCCGAACGAATAGGCCGCCACAGGCGCCAGCGCCGCCGCCAAAATCATAAGATTCTTGCCTAATTTCATAGAACTTCCCCTTCTTGTCATTGAATTTAGCAAATTTAGCCGCATCAAGGCAAGAAGATTTTTGTTGAAAATGGTAAATGGTAAATGGTAGAAGGTAAATGATTGGAAAAAGGATTATCAGATGATAGATATTATTGTACAAGGTTCGGCTGGGAAACTTCACGGGGTTTATTCCAAGGGAGTTGCTTTGAATTCACCGATGGCCGTCATAATTTCAGGCAGTTCAAGCAAAGGCCGCCACATGAACGACCGCATAAGCTACGCCATGTTCCGCGCTTTCGCGGACCTGGGTTTCGCAACTTTGCGATTTAACTTCCGCGGGAACGGCATGTCTCAGGGCAATCTTGGCGGAGTCGAGGAAGAGATAATGGACACCGCGACAATCCTGGACTGGATACAGAACCAAAACGAAGAGTCCGACAAGATTTGGATCGCGGGATACGACACCGGAGTCATGGTCACGTTGCAGTCCCTGATGAGGCGGCCCGAGATAAACGGCTTTGTGCTGGTGTCTCCGGACACTACCAGCACCGACGTGTCGTTTCTGTCATCAAGGCCGAACAAGGGTCTGCTTATCCAAGGCGCGGACGAGCCGTACGCGGCTTTGGAATTCGGGACCTATCTTTCCAAGACGCTTAAGTCCAAGGGGAATATTGACGTCGAGACGCTTAAGCTGAAAGGCAACGATGAAAAATACGCGACCGGGTTGAAGTCTTTATACGACAATATAAAAGGCTATGTAGCGCGCGAAACATCAGGCGGGTTGCTGTAAATGGCAGAATGCAGAAGCAAAATTTTGGACGGCTCCGGAATAGATGAAATCGCAGCCACGGTAAGGCCCAAGCAGCTTGACGATTTTGTGGGACAGGATTCGCTTAAGGAAAACCTGTCGGTGTTCGTGAGGGCAGCAAAGTCGCGTCTCGAGGCCATGGATCACGTTTTGTTTTCGGGCCCTCCGGGGCTTGGCAAGACGACATTGGCTAATATAGTCGCGAACGAACTTGGCGTCGGATTCAGGTCCACTTCGGCGCCGATGCTTACCAAGCAGGGCGACTTGGCCGCTATACTGACCGGGTTGGAAGCGCGCGACGTTCTGTTTATCGACGAAATTCATAGACTTAGCCCTGCTATTGAAGAGGTTTTGTATTCAGCTATGGAGGACTTTAAGCTGGACATAATGATAGGGGAAGGGCCGACCGCAAAATCCATAAAGATCGATTTGCCGCCGTTTACTTTGGTAGGCGCGACTACGCGCACCGGGTTGTTGTCCGGGCCTTTGCGCGATCGCTTCGGCATAGACCTGCGTCTTAATTTTTACGACGAGGGGGCGTTGACGCGCATCATCTCGCGGTCGGCCGGAATACTTGGCTATGATATTTCGATTGACGCCGCGGGCCGGTTGGCGGTCAGCGCGCGCGGAACTCCGCGCATCGCCAACCGCATACTGAAACGCGCGCGCGATTTCGCCACCGTCATGGGACGGCCCGACATTTCTCCCGAGGTGGCCGAAACGACTTTGGCGCGGCTGGATATAGACGCGCGCGGTCTTGACGAGATGGATAAAAAATACATGCGCGCGATCATCAAGCATTACGCCGGAGGACCGGTCGGAATCGAAACCATATCCGCTTTGATCGCGGAACCCGTCGACACGATCGAGGATATAATCGAGCCTTATTTAATGCAGCAGGGGTTTATGCAAAGGACTCCGAGAGGGCGCGTTATAACAGATGCCGCGCGCAAACATTTAGGAGAAACAAATGCATAAGTTTAGATTTCAGATCGCTTTCGCCGACACCGACGCCGGCGGGATCGTATATCACGCAAGACATATCGAAATTTGCGAACGCGCACGGATGAACATGATGAACGGCTGGGATTACAACAGGGACGGCGGGTTCGTTCTGCGAGGTTTGGCGGCAGAATATAAAAATCCGATTCTGCTTGGCGAGTTAGTGGACATTGAAACGGAATTTATCGAAGTAGGCAACGCTTCTTGCAAGGCGCGGCAGACTTTGAAAGTCGGCGACGAAGTCCGGTCCGTAATAACGGTTGACGTAGTGTTCGTAAATGCTATGCTAAGGCCGATCCGATTGACGGACCAATTGGTTGAATTCTTGAAACAAAAAGGTATAAAACTATGAAAGGAAACTTCTCGCTGTTGGCGCTGTTCGGCGGCAACGACATTATGATACTGCTGTGCTCGGCCGTTCTTGTTCTGGCGTCCGTGGTCAGCTGGGCGATAATAATAGGCAAGATACGCATGTGGATGCAGCAGTCGAAAAATCCTCCGCAGATTTCAAGCAACGACAATCCCGACACGGTCGCGGAAAAGATCGTCGCGCCTTACGACCGGAACTTGTACTTTCTTGCTATGGCGGGGGCGACCGCTCCGTTCATAGGGTTGTTCGGCACGATCTGGGGAATCATACGCGCGTTCTCGGCGATCGGAGCCACCGGATCGACCAGCATCAGTGTTATCGCTCCGGGACTTGCCATGGCGCTTGGCACGACTGCGCTTGGTCTTATGGTCGCTATACCTTCGACGATCGCGTACTACTATTTTTCCAAGAAGGCCGACGATTTGTTCGACCAGGTCGACATTATGAAAAGAGACCTTGTTAAAAACGGATTCTTCAAATGAGAGTAAAAGGCCGTTGCCGCAAATTCGATTTCTCGTTCGCGCTGGTGCCGATGATCGACGTCATGACGGTGCTGCTTGCAGTGTTTATGGTGACCGCGCCGATGATGACAAGCGGGATTGATCTTGAACTGCCCAAAGCCGGACGCGGAGCGCTGGCCGGCCAGGATCGCGCCGCGCAGATCAGCGTGACCAAGGACGGCAAGTATCATCTTGCCAAAGCGCAGCTGCCGCTGCCCGATCTGATCCGCAGGCTGTCCGCCATGCAACGCGAGAATCCAAAACTTGAAATCGTAATCAGCGGCGACAAGGACGCGACTTACGGCGGAGTCATGACGCTGATGGGCGCGTTGCGCGACGCGGGATTCTCCAAGGTGGGGCTGCGCACCGAACATGCGGATTAAATCAATATTTTCTTTGGAAAATTCCGGCGCGTCCGTTCTAATACATCTTGTCGTGATCGGCGTAATGCTGACCACGTTTCACAGACTGCCCGATAAGATCATCGCTCCGGAAGTCCCCAAGATCATGGTCGTGGATTTGACCCAGGTAAAGATCACGCGCGAGCCGACGCGCGCGAACACCCGCCAGGAACCCGTGGCCGTTCCGACGCCGCGAGGGCAAGAGGCAAAACCGGCCGCGCAGGTTCAGCCCGCGCCAGAGGCGCCCCAGCCGGTGGTGCGCACGGTGACCGTTCAGCGCGACCGCGGCGCGCTTCACAGGAATGTAAACGTTTCGATCATAGACGCTTTGCGCGTCGCGATGACGCGGTGCTGGCAGATCGACACCGGTATGCCGGGCTTGGACGGAATTGTGGCAAGCGCGCATCTTGCCATGGCGCGCGGCGGCTTCGTGCGCGAGATGATGATCGAAAACGAAGACGCGATCGCCGCAACCGAATCCGGGTTGTATGTTTTGGACACGATCCGCACGGCCATAGCAAACTGCCAGCCGTTCACCATGCTTCCCGACGAGGATTTCGGCGCCTGGCGCAGCATCAAGCTTAACTTTTTCCCGCTTCAGGGCGCGGTGAATTAAATGAACAAAGAAACGATTGAAATATTTTTGGCGCGTGAATTTCCAAACTATAACATAGAGTTCATAGGACAGGGTTGGTGGTCTTTGGCGTTCAGGGTGGAGAATAGTATTTTCAGATTTCCAAAAGACGTTCGTATGGGTATTGAAATCTATGAATTCGAACAATACGCAACCGATTTCATCCGCGATAAAATATCATTTCAAGTGCCTGCGATAGAGATAGTCAAAGGAACAGAATATACATATGGAAAGCATAAAAGAATCGCCGGCGACACGTGGTATGATTCTGATTTCGTTAAGGGACTTCCGTCAGGGACATATAACAACTTGGTGAAAAGTTGCGCAAAATTTATGCATGAACTTCATCAAATCAATATCGCCGAAGCCCAGGAGCATATTCCGAAATTAGGGCAGGTGAAATTTTTGGAAGTTCCGTTCGACGCCTTGAACAAGGGATTGCAGGGGCATTTTTCCGCCGATGAAATCAAAACGATTTATGCGAAATACGAAAGGTTCAAATCGCGCGAAGCAAAAGACTTGGTTTTGCTTCACAGAGATTTTCAAGGATCAAATTCGGTGATGGATAAAGACGGAAATATCGTAGGGGTGTTCGATTGGGCCAACTTTCATATCGGGGAACGCGCGAATGAATTTTATAAATTTTTTAAACCGGGTTTGGAAAAGTTTTTAGACGATTTGATAGACGCGTACGAGAGCATATCGGGAATCCGAGCAGATATAGAACGCATCAAAGAAATAATTTTTATAAACACCGTATGCGATGTATTTTGGTTGAACGATTATGAAAGTCTGGCGCCGTTAAAGGATAAGGAAATGGCAAAAGTCATAGGCAGATTCAAGATGCTTTTATAATCGTTAGGATTATTAGGGAAAAAAGATTATAATCCTTTGATATGAATCCGATTTATGCGATATTGCTAAGCCTGGTGCCGCCGATATTCTACGGCATGGGCAATATGATGGACAACAAGCTGACTCGCTTCGGCGTGTTCAGGCGGACAAGCACTCTTGTCTTCATAGGCAATACCACGACTTTGCTGTTTCTGCCGCTGCTGCTTGTATTCGGGCCGATTTCATGGCCTCCGGTCGCCATGATTCCGCTTTTGGCCACGGTAGGAATAATCGAATTCTATTACCTGTTTCCCTATTATAAATCGTTCAAGTATTTGGACACTTCGGTCGTAGCCGGATTGTTTTCCATCGCCAAGGTTCTGACTCCGATTTTGGCGTTTTTCGTATTAGGCGAAGCTTTAAGCGCGTGGCAGTATCTTGGATTTATGATAGTGATCGCCGCCGCCGTCGTTCTTGCTTTGGAAAAAAGCAAAAAGATCAAGATAAACAAGGGATTTTGGCTGATGCTTTTCGCAAGCGTAATGATCATGTCGCAGGTCGTAGTTCTGGCCAAGATAAGCGAGTCGATGGATTGGGTAAGTCTTTTCTTTTGGTTCGCGGTGATGACGACCGGAGCTTCAAGCAGTTTGCTTTTATGGAAAGAAAATCGCAAAAATATAATGAAAGCGTTGCGAAGCCGTTCGTTCGGAAGCTATGTTCCCGCGCTTTTGATCAACGAAGTTTTCAGTTCCATGGCCAAGCTGTCGCTGGTATTTATAATAACTCTTTTGCCTGTGACTTTGATCGAGGCGGGCGACGCGGTTCAGCCCATACTTGTGCTGATGATGTCGTATGTCGCGTTCAAGGTGTTCGGCATAAAGGTTTGGGAGGATAAAACTCCGATCCTGCGCAAGTCGATATGTTTCGCCTTTATGGTATTGGGGATATTTATGCTTGTTTAGAAAGTTCTTGATAGGGCGCAGGGCGTTTTAGTAACATTGCGTTCGAGGGAAAGTCATGCAAGCGCAGTTATTAGTATTTTTAGGATTGATGTTCGGGTTGGTTTATTTGCTTAGACTGGCCAAGATAGGGTCTTTGTTGGCGTTTTTATTAGCGGGCGCGGTCGCCGGACCTCACGCCCTTGGGATATATCAGACCACCGAAACCTGGGAGTTTTTAGGGCAGGTCGGAATCGCGTTTTTATGGTTCACAATGGGGCTCGAGCTGAATATGCGGCGCATCTGGCGGATGCGGGGCATGATATTCGGATTCGGCGGGTCGCAGGTTTTGGTCGTAGTAATGTTCATGATGCCGGTGTTTTTCCTTTTCACCGACTGGCCGTTTCTTTCGATCATTATGGCCGCTTTGCTTCTTGCCATGAGCTCGACTTCCGGGGACCTTCAAATTCTTGCCGACAAGAACGAGCTGCAGTCGTCATTCGGCAGGCAGTCGTTTTCGATATTATTGTTCCAGGATCTGCTGTCGATTCCGCTGCTTGCCATGCTTCCGATTTTTGCGGGCAAGTCGCTTAACGTCGGCGGCGGAGTAGTGGACATATTCGTTCTGTCCATAGGGCTTGTCATAGGCGCGGTATTCATCGGGCGCGTGGTGCTGAATCCGATCATGCGCGCGGCGTCAAAACTTAAATCGCGCGAAGCGTTTATTTTAATAATACTTCTGAATATAGTTTTGTGGTCGGTGATAATGGGGCTGATCGGACTGCCGCCCGCGATAGGCGCGTTTTTGGCCGGTATGTTAATGTCCGAGACGGTGTACCGCCATCAGGTTCAGGCCGACATAGCTCCGTACCAAGCGATGTTTCTTGCGTTCTTTTTTATTCTTTTGGGCTTAAATCTTAACCTGCCCCTGCTGCGGGACAGCTGGATGCTGGTCGCGTTGAGCGTCATAGGCCTTATAGCCCTTAAATCCGGGGCGCTGTATTTCGTGGGGCGCATGCGCGGAGTCAGCTCGCGCGAGTCGCTTAAAATCGCCATACTGCTTTCGCAGGGCGGAGAGTTCGGGCTGCTGATGCTTCACACAATATTGTCCGGAGGCTTCGACGTTATACCGCGCCACCACGCCCAGATCATGACGGCGGTCATAGTCATATCCATGATGATGACTCCGATACTGGTCAAGGTTTATGATTTGCTTGAAAAGAAGGGCGTGCTGTTTCCCGGTCAGACAAACGCGCGGATCAGAAAAGAGGAAGACGAAGACGACGTTCCGCTGATCAAACCGACGGCCGTGATATGCGGATTCGGACGAGTGGGGCAGACCATCGCAAAAATGTTCCAGGCCCAGGGCATACCTTATGTCGCTATAGACGTAGACGCCGACCAGGTGGTCATGGGACGGCGCGAGGGATACAACGTATACTACGGCGATTCCACGCGCGAGGATGTGTTGCGGTCGCTTGGTATCGGGAATGTCAAGACCTGCGTGCTGGCGCTGGACAATATGGCGGTGATTAAACGCACTGTTCGCGCCATGAAGGGAGTTTCCCCGCGCGTCAAGATTTTCGCGCGGTCGAGGAATCTTATGGAGGCCGACGCGCTGATGAAGCAGGGAGTTGCGGTAGCTCTGCCCGAAACGATCGAGTCAAGCTTTGTGCTGGGCCAGGAAGTCCTGCTTAAACTTGGCGTGCCCGAGGCCGCTATAAATTCCATGCTTGACGGTTTGCGTCGCGACAGCTATGCAGCGCTTGCCGAAATATTAGAGCGCAACGATCCCAATTACTTCAAGCGCCACCGCAAGCAGATCCGCGAGCTGCAGCATATACTTTTGAAGGGCGAAGTTCCCGAGAAAAGGAAGACGTTGGAAGATACGATAGAAAGTTCAAGGGCAAAAGTTCGAGGGAAGAAGTAAGAGGATTTATATATTCTCGGCGGCGGCGCGGGCAAGGGCGTCCACAAGCTCGTTCATTTCGTTTCCGACATGGCCGCGGACCCAAGTCCAGGATACTTTGTGTTTTGCCGCCTGCTCGTCCAGTTGAATCCATAAATCCTGATTTTTAATTTTATCCCCCTGCGAATTACGGAATCCGCGGCGCTTCCAATTTTTTATCCAAAGCTCCATCCCGTTTTTAACATACTGGCTGTCGGTGTTGATTTCGACTTCGGATCCGGCGGGCAGATCGGCAAGCGCGTTTATCACCGCCAGCAGTTCCATTCGATTATTCGTAGTCATTTTTTCGCCACCGCTTTTTTGCGCGCAGTTCGTGGCGTAAGCCCAGCCGCCCGGCCCGGGATTGCCCAGACATGAACCGTCCGTGAAAATTACTATTTTAGACATCGCTTTTTTCCTTATTCATTTTATGATATAATAGCACAAATGGGATTTACTTCAAAGCAACTTAAGTTAATGGCGAATTCGGCGCGACGATTGTCGCTGTTCCAGATTCAGGGCGCTAATTCCGGGCATCCGGGCGCGGCGCTTGGCGCGGCCGATATTATGACCACCATCTTCGCCAACCATTTGCGGTTTGATCCCAAGCATCCCGACTGGCCCGAACGCGATAGGTTTGTTCTGTCCATGGGTCATGCAAGCGCGCTGTTGTATTCGGTGCTTCATTTGTCGGGCTATGACATTTCCATGGAAGACCTTAAAAAATTCAGGCGGATAAATTCCAAAACCCCCGGTCATCCCGAAGTCGGCACACCAGGAGTGGAAGCCGCCACCGGGCCGCTTGGCCAGGGTTTCGCCATGGGCGCGGGCATGGCTTTGGCCGCGCGGCATCAGGGCATTAAGAATCATACTTATATAATGTGTTCGGACGGCGATCTTATGGAGGGCGTTACGCAGGAAGCGATATCGATCGCGGGTCTGCAAAAGTTGAATCGCTTGATAGTGCTTTGGGACGACAACGAAATTTCGATCGACGGGCGCGCGCAGATGAACGAAGATCAGGTCGCGCGGTTCCGCGCCGCCGGATGGAACTCCGTGCGCATCGACGGCCATGACTGCGGGGCTATCGACAAAGCCATTGCAGCGGCCAAAAAATCCGACAAGCCAACATTCATAGCGTGCCGCACCATCATAGGCATAGGATCAAAATGGCAGGGCGCCGCAACCGTTCACGGAAATCCGCTTGAAGATTCCGACGCGGTGCGTTTGGTCGGAAAACTTACAAAAGAATCAGACGACGGGTTATGGAAGAAGATAAAAACGGCGAAGGCAAACGGTAAACGGAAAAAGGCAAATGGAAGGATAAAAGTTATTATTCCGAAAGTTAAGGATATCGAGTCGACGCGCGCCGTGTCAGGAGTGGCGTTGGAATCCATTGTGAAAAAATACGGCGGCAGTATAATCGGAGCGACCGCCGATCTTGCCGGCAGCACAAGTGTTCTTACAAGCCACAATAAAAACATCACTTCGAAAAATCCATCAGGCAACTTTATAGAATTCGGCGTGCGCGAGCATGCCATGGCCGCCGCCATGAACGGCATCGCGCTGTGCGGGATAAAGACTTTCTGCAGCACGTTTCTTGTATTTTCCGACTATATGCGTCCGGCGATCAGGCTTGCCGCGATAATGAAAGTTCCGCAGATATTTGCGCTTACCCACGACAGCATAGGGCTTGGCGAAGACGGCGAGACGCATCAGCCGGTCGAACATTTGGAATCATTGCGCGCCATGCCGAACATCAACCTGTTCCGGCCTTGTTCCGCGGCCGAAGTCGCGTTCGCGTGGGAGTATGCGTTGAATAGCAAGACCATTCCGACCGCCATCGCATTGTCGCGTCAAAAGTTTCAGATTGGGCCCGCCGCGCCGCGATCTATGATAGAAAAAGGCGGCTATGTGATAGACGGAAAGGAATTAAATCGCAGACACGTCACCATAATTGCGACAGGCAGCGAAGTCGCGATCGCCATTGCCGCAAGAAAGCTTCTTGCCGCCCAAAAAATATCCGCCGCGGTCGTGTCCATGCATTGCGTGGAATTGTTTCGCGCCCAGTCCGACAAGTACCGCGAGTCCGTATTGCGCAGGGATTCCAGCATAGTGATTTCCCTAGAAGCCGGAGCCGCCAACGGTTGGCACGAGTTTGCGGATTTCTGCATAGGCGTAGATAAGTTCGGTTTGTCCGGCAGCGGTGCGGCGGTGATGGAAGCCTTCGGATTTACCCCTGAAAAAGTTGCGTCCCGGATAATCGGGTTCATATCAAAATGATTTTCATGATGCCAAACGGCGAGGAAATCCCCATAGAAATAACCGTGCGCCGCGGATCAAAAAACATAGTGATCCGGCCAAAGTTTTCGCCCGCACGCAGAATTTCCGTATCGAAACCGTGGCATGCTTCCAATTCCAGTGTTATGGAATTTTTAGAGCGCAAACGCAGCTGGCTAGAGAATGCGTTTGCAAAAAACGAAAAGCAGGAAATAGCGGTCGGCGGCAAGGTCATGATTTTGGATGAAGAACATATAGTTCAGCACCCAAGCCGCGCCCGGCTAGAGCGTTTTGTAAAGCAGAAATTTTTGGAATATGCAAAGCGCCGCGTCGCGGAGTATGGCGGCGCGATCGAAAAAAAGCCATCGCGCATAACTGTTCGCGACACCAGTTCCAGATGGGGCAGCTGCTCGGCCGCGGGCGCGCTGTCGTTTTCTTTTCGGTTGGCTTTCGCCCCGGAATATGTCGCACGGTATGTTATAGCGCACGAGATGGCGCATTTACTGCACTTTGACCATTCGCCTCGGTTTTGGGCCGACGTCGGACGCATATACGGCCCCGGCTGGCAAAGGGCGAAAGATTGGCTTACAAAGAACGGGCAGACGTTGCATAAGTATTTATGACAAAAAATGCTGGCGAAAATACGACTTCGCTAATATTTTTGAAATTAATTTATTTTTTAACGTATTTATGATATAATTATTTAACTAGTTCGGAGAGGGCGTCATGTCAAGATTAATTATATTTGCGTTTATTGCGGTTGGTTTCGTTCATATCGCCGAGGCACAGCCGGTGCGCCGCGATCCGCGGCAGACCATGCTTCACAGCGCGGGCCAAGGCGCGGGGGCAGGAAGGCAGACGGTTTCGTTCGTTAACGCCCCTAATCCCGAAGACCGAGGCGCAGGCGGCGTAAACCTTGTGACCGAAATGCCGCTTATACTGCAGCAACAGTTCGAGACCGAGCTGGCCGCCGAGGAAGCCTTGCTTGCCATGCCGCTGCCGGTGCGCGTCGCAAGTCGCGAGCTTGAGATGATGATAAGGACCGGCGATATTGAGGGTTCGGGCGGGGTGGACATGGACACCCTTACCATGTGCGCGGCTGTGAATCCGGGCGCCATGATCGCTTGGGACAGGCCGACTTACCGCGGAGTCCGAGGCGGAGTCGGAATCGAACAATACACTTGCGTAATGGAGGTTGAATTAGTAGGCATGCTTGGCACGCAGCAGTTGGTTTTGGCACGCATGAATGTTCCCGCCAATTCCAGTTTCGTCTGCAATCTTGAAAGTTTTCCGCCCGAAGGATTTTTGCCAGCGATTGAACGAGTCGAACTTCCGCCCGATCGCGAGCCCACAATGGACGACGTGCGAAGCGCCATGGATCGCGAGCGTAGGCGCGGCGGCGGCATGAGGACCGTCACCGGAGTTATAGGCGGAGCTTTGATGGGTAATATTATGGGTGCTCCGGCGGCAGGCGACGAAGGAAAATTCATAAGCGGCGGGCGCGATCGCATAATAACCACCGTTGCCGGAGCCGCAGTCGGAGGAGGCGCGATGTACGCCACAGGCCAAGTAGGTCACACGGCGGGCGTCGCGATGGAAAGCGCTTTGATCAGCGGCGCGGGCGGCGCGGTGTTGGGCAACATGGCGGCCGGAGCGTTCGGCAGCGGATCGACTTTGGCCATACGCAAATGCACGGTATTAAATCAGGACGGCGAATTCAACTGCCTTATGGGAGTTGTCAGTAAAGGCGATACGGAACACTCTGCAAGATGCCGCGTCGACGAGGGGAATTTCAGGACAAGCTGTTGGGTGGCAAATGAAGAAAACGGGCCATGGACGCGTAGAAATTGCCGTAATTTTAAAAGCAAGGAAGGCTGTGTGAATGTCGCCACAAGCACTTTTGAAACCGGCAAATGTTCCAATGCAGAAAAATTCAACGCCGCCGAGAATCCAAATGCCAGGATGCCGGACGGAGTGTACTTGGAAGGAACCTGCATGGCCGGAGGAACCGAGACGCGGCTTGTCATGACCATCGATAAGACTTCCGCTACTCTGAAAGATTTCAAGGACAACTGCAAAACCTGGGTCAGGGATATTTGGAACGTGAACAGTCTTGGCAACGGCACCACGTTATTTTCTGAGCTTACAAGGGAACAGTGCGGCACGATTGAGCCATTTATCAAGGAAGCCGCCGACGGAGGAATAGTCGACTTTAACAATCGCGCAAGGCTTGGCGGCACAGTCACCGGCGCCGGAATGGGAGCGGGAGTCGGAGCTTTCGCGGGCTATCAGCGCGCCGAACAGGAAGTCGCGGACAGATATTTTGCCGCCGTGCAGGAATATGCCGACGTGCTGCGCAAGTTTCATTGTCGAAGCGGAAACGCTGATGGCACGATCAACCGTTATCTGGGTCAGTACAACGAAACGGTTATAGTTCCTGCAATGATAATGCCATAAAGTATTTAAAAAAAGCCCCGCGGAAACGGGGCTTTTGATTTTATCTATTAAAACGGGATGTCATCGTCTATTTGGGCGGGTTGTTCGGGAGCGCGGTTGTCCGATCCGCCGCCTGCGCCCGCTTCACCGGCCGAACGGCCGCCGCTTAACAGCACCAAGCTTGCGCCTATCGTATTAAGGGTGACTTCCGTCGAGTATTGATCCTGGCCCTGCTGATTCTGCCATTTGCGGGTTCTTAGCTGGCCTTCAAGATAGACCTTAGATCCTTTGCTTAGAAACCTTTCGGCGACTTGCGCCAGGCCCTGATTGAAGATCACAACGCGGTGCCATTCTGTTTGCTCTTTCCGTTCGCCCGTGGCTTTGTCCGTCCATGATTCCGACGTCGCTACGCGCAAGTTAACGACTTTGTTGCCGTTATTCAGCGTTCTTGCTTCCGGATCCGCGCCCAGATTTCCCACCAATATTACCTTGTTTATGCTTCCAGCCATGTCTAGTTCTCCTTGATTTCCAACAAGTTATAGTATAGATTGAGTCCGAAAGCAAGAAGAAATAGGAACAGAATAATGGCGAACAGCTATAAAGAGCTTGAGACCGGCGAACGCCCATGGGGCGGGTGGCAGGTCATTTCAATCGGCAGAAACTATGTGATCAAAAAGGTCGAAGTAAATCCAGAGCACCGACTGTCCCTGCAATACCACAATCATAGGGCGGAAGTCTGGGCTATAGTCAGCGGATTGGGCGAAGTTGTTATTGGCGAAGAATCCAGGCAGGTCAAGTCCGGCGATTGCGTCGGCATACCCCAAGGCGTGACGCATAGAATCACCAATATAGGCGAAGACTTGTTGGTGTTTATCGAAACTCAGAACGGCAATATCTTGGACGAATCCGATATAGTCCGCATCCACGACGATTATCAAAGGATTAAATAAGGGAACCGTTAAGATAATTAGACCAAGCATTTATTTAACTTCCGATTCTTTCCTTGATTTTTTAGGTATTTTGTGATATAATGCACAAAACGAACCGATGACCGCTTGCGGTCATTTTTTTATATAAAAAAGGGAAATTCCATGAAACAAATTTATGAAAATATATTTATAGGAGATGATAACGACTGTATGAAATACGCAAGAAATCATGAAATTGCAATAATTCATGCTTGCAAAACATGTCATAAAAAAGAGCTTGGATACCATGGCTCTTTATCGGCGGAACACCCGCATTATCTGGTTTATGAAAAAGAAAATCACTTGTTTTTAAATATGGTGGATGCGCCGGTGGAGTTCTTGCCAAAGTTCGCCAATCCGATGTTCAAGGAAGCCATGAATTTTATAACAGCTAAAAAAATCTTAATTCATTGCAATCAAGGGTTATCGCGCTCGCCGTCAATCGGAATGCTTTATCTTGCCACAAAAAACATTATTCCTGATGGCGACTATGAATCTGCCGCAAATGCTTTTATTGCGATATATCCTGATTTTTCCCCGGGAAATGGCATAAAACAATATATGAAAAATAATTGGGATTATTTAATTCGTTTGAATTCATAAGTATTTTTGATGTTTTTATGAAAATATTTTCCTTTTGACTTTGCCTTCATTAATTCCGAATGGACGTTTGCAGGAACATCAGAATATTCATAAATGCTGCCGCTTTTGAATTCAATAACAAGAACGCCGGAATCAAACCCGACGCTTTTAAGGTTGCTGGATTCTACGGGTATTCTGTCGGCATAAGCCGATAGAAACACAAAAGCAAATAAGAATAAAACCGCAATCTTTTTCATAAATCGATTTTATTGGGTTTTACGCCATAAGTCAACTTATGGTCTAATATCTTAACAGTTACCCAAATAAAACTTGAAAACTTGCACACGGGTGCTATAATCGGGCGTAACTTCCGGAGAGATGGCAGAGTGGTTGATCGCGCCCGCTTGGAAAGCGTGTATACTCGCAAGGGTATCGGGGGTTCGAATCCCCCTCTCTCCGCCATTAAAATATCGTCTAAAATCAATGAGTTGTATTGTTACTAAACCAACTAAAGGACAAAACTATGAGCAGCGCAAGCGACGCGATATTCAAACAAGCATACGACTACCACACCATGACTCCCGATCAGCAGCGCGCCGCAAGTTTAGCGCGCAAGCTTGATGAGATTCAGGCAATAGACGAAGGGCGGGCAAGGATACTTTCTCCAGGCGAAGCGCGCGAGGCAATGGCCGCGGCGGCCGAGGGGATACAAGCCGCCAAGCGCAATTCGTCAGGCCGAACAAAATATTTCTTTTTTCCCAACAATCCGCTTGCGAAATCCCTTGTATACGACACGAATTTTAATCCGGCAAGAAACGGGGCTTTCTGCGCGCTTATAGACACTTTTCTTGTAACCGAAGGCCGTCCCGTGACCGAGGTCGAGTTTCGCGATTTATGGCTGCAGAAGATATTTTCGCGCGGTTTGATCGCGGAAGGCTGGTATTCTCCGCCCCCGTTCGGCGCGGCGGTACTTTTCGGCCGCAACGACGATCCCGCCCGCATAAGCTATACGCGACTTAGATACGAAGAATTTTGGCCCAGGTCCGAAAACGTAGTAGACTGGAAAAGCGGATTTATGTACGCGTACTGCTCGCCCGTTCATAAGGAAACCGGAATAATCGGCGATATGTCCGTCTGTCTGTATTTCGGCGAAGACGAACGGCTTCGCGCGCATTTCATCAACGCGTACCGCGCCACGGCCGAGCTTTTGGAACAACTGCCAAAGGTTTCAAATTCAAAAGAGCTGTTTGAAAAATCAAACAGCGTATTCCAAAAATACAATCTTGCGAACAATATCGACAGCATGAACGATCCTTTGAACAACAATGTCGGACACACGTTTCCTTCGATTGGGAAAATAGACGCGGACAGCCTGACCGACGAACAGAAAGACCAGCTTAGCGGCGCGCGCATATTTATAAACGGAGGCGAGCCGCTTGAATTCACAGACGGAATGCAGTTTACGATCGAGCCGCAGTTGGTATCTACGCTTGATTCATCGCTGCCAAAAGTGACGTTTCATTACGTGGCGAAAAAGGTTCCTGAAGGCTATCGCCTTTGCAACATAATCAATATCCTGTCTGCAAAATACAGGCTAATTTGACAATTCCCCCAGAATAGTTTAGACTGAAGTACAGCAAGCGAGAGTTTATCATGGAAAACATTGAAATATTGAAAGAAATAATACGGTCTAATGTCTTTATGGGGACCGCCGCGTCGTTCGTCACGATCGTGGGAGCGCTTTGGGGAATCGGGGCATGGGCGCAAAGGAGGGGTGAAAAGAAGCGCGGTGAAGAACAAAAGAAGCGCGATGAAGAACAAAAGAAGCGCGATGAAGAACAAAAGAAGCGCGATGATAAAATATTTAACAAAATAGATCAGGTCAGCAATGATGTCAAGGTTCTTGCCCAAAAAGTCGACAATAACCGGGACGAGGCTAAAAATAGAGACGACGCCCTGGCGAATCAGATCGGCGCGCTTAGAAACGATTTCGATAAAAAGTTCACCGGGCTTGAAAATAAGTTCGGCACGCTTGAAGCAGAAGTAACAGAGATTAAGAAATCCCTGCCCGAACATAGAACATGTTATGATCTTCAACTTTTGGCCAAGCAGGTTGCATCTAATATTACTTCGCATAATAATCTTACCGGAGTAGTCAATACCATGCAAATGGAAATAACGAAAGGCATGACTGAAGAGGAATTTAAAGAATATGAAAGAAAAATGAATGAAAGCGTAAGGGCAGTTCATAAGGCAATGGATCCAAGAAACGCCGGTAAACCGTAATGTTACTTATATGCTAATCCCAATCCAGCGTTAGATCAGCGAAATATGTTCGTCCAGTATCGCGAAGATTTGCTTTATGCGTTCGCGGCCCGATTCAACCGCTTTCTTAAACAAGCCAAGCACGTATATTTCCGTATCGGTTATATTGTCGCCTTTGTCCACGTATCTTCCCAAAATATCAAAAATAATATACATACCCTTTTGCGAGATGTTAAGTTTTTCGAAAACGGCCCGATCCATTACGCCATTAGGAAGGTTCTTGTCCCGGCTCCATACGACGACGCATTCCTTGTACACCAGCCCCGTGCCTTTTTTCGAACATTCCGCGATTACTTTCCTATCCCTTGCCAGTTGGTCTATGTCGGTACAGCATTTCCTAAATTCAAGAAGCAGATCTTTAAGTTTTTCGTCGACCGGAAAGGCAAAGCCTATGTCGTTGCAGATTTTCGTTATGTTGACCGCGGGAAGATTAATCTCTTCGTCCAAATCCTGATTTTTTGCGGACAGTATAAAGGTAAATTCCTTGTAAAGTTCGTTTCTTAGGTTTACCCGCATTTGGAAAACGTCGAAGTCGTACTGTTTCTGAGCGATGTTTTTTTGTTCTTCAAGAATACGCTCTTGCTTGTCGAATGATTTTTCCGAAAGCTCTTTCTGTTGGTTCATAGTGCCCAGCTGAAACGAATAGATAAGGGCGGTACCCAGCAACGCTATCAAGGTAAGCTTGGATTCCGGGCCGGAGCCTTCGAAGAACAGCGCCACGCAAATCAGCGCAACGCCAAGCACGGCGGATATTAAATAATGATAATTTTTCAGCAAGGGATTCATATCAATCATTATATTGCGGGTCCTTGGAAAGTCAAATATTTCCTGTATAATTTTATACGTATGTTTTTTCTTTGATTTATGGTATAATCTTTCAACAGGGAGAGCATCATGAAGAAAACCATTCTATTAGGCGCGGCGGTATGTTTTATCGCGGGGCAGACCGCAGCCGCGGACAAGAATTTTTACATAGGCGCCAAGGGAATGGCGAACTTCGTCAGCCATAATTTTTACGCGACCATTCCGGCGTACGATATTTCAAGCGAGAAAGTAGCCGACGCGGACGTGTCGTTCGGAATGCAGCAGGGGTTGGAACTTTCCCTTGGAAAATATCTTAGTCGCAATTGGCGCGCGCAGGTAGATTTGGGAGCGTTGGCCAGACGCGACGAAAAGCTTGTGCCTTCGCAGGGGCTTGGATTTTTCGAGTCGGCTTATTACGCCACTTTGAACGGAATATACGGCACAGGACAGGGATTCTATATCGGCGCGGGCGCGGGCGCGGCTTATCTTAAAACCGGAATCGAAGACTATGCCGGCGGCAGCAACCGCGCTTCGGGCGCGTCGCCCATGGGCGCGGTGATGATCGGGTTCGAGAGAGACATGTCCGGAGGCCTGACCTTCGACGCCGGAGTAAAGACTTTCGCATGGTACGGCAAAGAACATAGGTATGAACAATTAGCCGAACCTCCGATCGGCGTCGAGGGGATCGGCACCGGACTTGTTTGGAACTTGGCGTTAACTTTAGGAGTGAGGTATAATTTCTGATGAAAAAATATTACATACTTTTATTGGCTTTGATTTTTGCGCCGCTTTGCGCGGACGCCGCCGTGATCGGCGCGCGTAACGCCGCTCAGAGACCGGTTATCGCAACTCCTCAGCGTTCGGCGGTTACGGCGCGCGCCGTGTCATTAGGCGGTCATATAAACACTAAAACCGGAGGGACGGGCGCGCCAGTAAGATTGACGCCGCCCACCGGCCAAGGCGGCGGAGTTTCAGGCCCAGGGGTAGCCGCTTTGGAAGCGCGCGTAGACAGTCTTGAGGCGCAGATATTGGATTTCTTGGATAATCACACCGGCGGTTCGCCCATGCCCGCGGACGTTTACACGATCTCGGAAGTGGACGGTCTATTGGACGGCAAACAGGACGTTTTGCCGGCGGGCGGATTCTGGGGGCAGGTTCTTATGCGCGGCAGCGGCGACGAGTTGGTATGGACTACGCCCGACAGCGGAGGAGATATATGGATTCACGGAAACACTATTCTTGGAAATAATTTGGGATGGATTTCCGCAGCGACCGGGCTGACCAACCACCAAGTCGCCGGCATGCTTGCGGGGACCAGCGTAGTTACTACCTCTGGAAATTACAACATAACCGGAATTTTAAACGTTCCTACTCCTCTGCTACCGTTGCCATGAAAAAGTATTTTGCATCAATATTAGTTGCCGTTGCGATAATTTTGCCGCCGGGCATTCGCGCAAGCGGGCAGCTGGCAAATGTCGAGTATGTCCACCTGGCGATAGAACAAGCCAGCGGAATATCAATACCTTGGCATCCGGCGGTTTCCTCGAAACAAGTCGCCAATTTAGAATATCTGCTTAGCGTCATCGATATGGCTAATTTGGAAGCCGGCAAATTGACCCAGTACAGATTTCACACCTCGTCGATGAAGCAGGCGGTTAATACCACAGCCGTACATATGGCTATAGACAGCCTGCTTGCGGCCGATCCTGAAAATCCAAGAACTCCCGGAAGCGTGATACTCATGATAGGCGACGGCATGGGCATAAACCATGTGAACTGCTCGGGCGGATATATTTCGACCTTGCCTGTTTCGGCTTGGGTTTCGACTGATCCGGCAGACTGCACGCAATGGTGGTGCATAACCGACTCGGCCGCGGCCACCACCGCTTATTCATGCGGCATAAAAACAAACAACAACTTCCTTGCTATGAACCCATCCAAAATTCCTTGCGAAACGGTGGCCCAGCGGGCGGCGCGGGCGGGATACAGATCGGTCATAGCATCAAACGATTCATTGACCGGAGCCACGCCGGCCGCGTTCTTCGCGCATACCACAAGGCACGAGCCCGAGGTTATATTAGAATGGCTTGCCTTGGCGCCGCCCATGATAACAGTGGGCAGCTTGGTAAGTCCGGCAGCTTATACAGAGCAGCTGATCAGCCAATACAATTCGGGCGAGGGGGAAAACGGCCTAATAAACGGCAAGCCGTTCTTTTGGATGATCGAGGAGGCCGCGATAGACTGGACTTCGCACTACAACGATTTACCGGCCATGTTGGCCCGTATGGACGACTTTAATGACGCGGTTCAGGCAGCCGTGGCCTTCGTCGGGCAAAATCCCGAAATAACTCTTATCATAGCCGGCGACCACGAAACCGGCGGCCTTACCGAAAACTGCGTGTTCACGGATTTGGGCCACACGGGCGTCGATGTTCCGCTTTACGCTTTTGGCGAGCATGCAGCGCTTTTCACCGGAGGAGTAATACCAAACGACGAAGTGGGCCGCCGTATCCGCCGCATAATATTCCCTTGAAAACCGTCGGCGGGGGGGGGTATAGTAGCGGGCATGAGCGCCAATGAATATATTTTAAATGAATTAAATCAGCTTAAAAAGCCGTTTGGTTTAGCCGTTCCGAAAACCGACTCCGAGATGGAGGATGAAATAGTCCGCCTGATCATGTCCCAAAAATTCCGCAACAACGCCGCCAATGACGAAACCAAGGCGCATGTTAGGGAAGCGGTGCGACGTAGCGTATCGCAAAAAGCTCCGATAAATTTTGTCTGGCCCGGGAACTACTGGAAGCTGTGGAGGCTCGACGAAGCTCCGGAAGCGGATTTCGCCGAGTTGTTCGCATTTATGTATTTTACCGAATATCTAAAGCGTATTTGCGAAATATACAAACCCGGAGTTTGGTTCGATTTCTTCAGCGACGATTTGATCATTACAAAACTCAATAATTATAAGCGGCCGGATATCGAAAAACATGAAGCTTCCGTACGTCGCATAATCGAATTTTTACGACCGTACCAGCCGGACAATCTTAAGTTCACAACGACGCCCGTTCTCAGCCAGTTCAAAAACGAGGGCGATTTTTGGCAGGCCGTGGACAGAAACTTGGAAAAGATAAAACAAGGGCCGCCGCGCGTTATTACCGACCGAGAGAGAAGCGCTATGAACCTAAACGTGCGCCTTTTGCCAGGGCAGATCGACGATCCGCTGTGGCGTGACAAGGTAATACATCTTCATGACGCCTATCTTATCGCAAAGGCCGAACCCAAGTACCACAAAAACAATCCGGATAAAATAGGACTGTTCGCAAACGCATTACCCGGATTCATAGGAATCGGGGTAACCAAGCTGTCCGTCATAAGGCTTGGAGTCGGAGCAGGTGTTTTGGTAAGGAAAGGGGATAGTTTCGGAATGACCGTAATGTCAAAGAACCAAATCGATAACGCCAAGTTCGAATGGCAGCCGGTAAATCTGCCCGGCCTTGCCGGAAAAAACTTTTCAAAAATAAGAGTGATCGCGTGAAAATAAAAGTCATCGGATCGGATTCGGCGTTCGAAGGATTGAATTCCAGCCTGTTTTTCACGGAAGACAGGGGGGGGTAGAACGCGGAGTTTTGGTCGACTGCGGATTCACGGTGTTTCCGGAACTAACCCGATTGTCTTTGCGCGAAAAAGTGGACGTAGTTTTAATTTCGCACTTGCATCCCGATCATACAGGCTCACTCTGCACTCTGGCCATATGGTCTATTATATTTAGAAAGAAAAAAATATTCGTCGGAGGCGAAGACGCAGCCGAACTTTTCATAGTTCAGGGAATCCGCCCGAACGATTTCGAACCCTTGCCCTCGGACGATCCATTGAACATCAAGACTATTAGGACCGCGCATATTCCCGGAAGCGGCCACAACAAGGCTCTTTTCATCGCGGATACAATTTTATGGTCCGGAGATACGAACGAGAGCATTCTGGACAGCGATTACGCGCGCCAAGCCAAGATCATTTTTCACGAAGCAGTCATGGAACCGCGCACCGGAGCCCATACCGGCATAGAAATATTAAACCAGGCCGCGCCCGATATAAAAGCCAAAACCTGGCTGATACACATACCAGAAAAAGAAAGGGCTGAAATCGAAAGGCTGGCGGCTGAAATGGGCTTTGCCGGAGTATGTTATAACGGCCAGGAAATAGAATTGTAATCAAAAATTATTTCGCGGGCTTTTTCTTTTTCGGTTTGGGGATCTTCGTGACCCGCGCAAGCGTCCCGGTCATTTCGGTCGCAAGGCTTGGGTCCTCCATATCCAATATGTAATGGGGTTTTGCTCCCTTATAAGGTTGTCCGGATTCCGGCGCGGCGCCGTATTGTTCGAACACGTACAGAGTTTCGGGAAGCTGCTTCACATATACCGTATTGTCGCAGACCAGCAGCACGGGTCGGGCGTCGCAGTACACCATATATTCTCCGAACATTTTTTTGAATGATATGTCGCCAGCGGTTCGCACAGAATCACAGACAAAATTTATAAAATCAATATCCGTCGCCATCAGCTTATCAGTTCCTTCATCGCAAGATATATCCGGCCTATGTCGGTTTTAAGTAAGGTCGCGGTGATCGCGTCCTTGTTTTCGTCCTGAGACGCATCAAGCAGCATCTTATGGAATCCGCGCATGAACTGCGTCGCGTTTCCGCGAAACGCCGCGTCGGTTTTGAACAAATTTTGAAATTTCTTTTTGTCCGCGGTCGAAACCAGTTTTGCGAACCATTTCGAAAAGACAGTCTTGTCGCCGGCCTTGTAGCGATCCCAAACCTGATCCGGGATTTCGGAATTCGCAGCCTGCACCAGATCCAGTGATATTTCGTTCAGCTTTTCTATCATACCGCTTGCCTGGGTCATGAATACTCCGGAAGCTTCGGGGCGGGCGGGGATAGGCGCGCGTTTTGCGACGGTCTTGCGCGCGGTTTCCATGCCTTGGGTCAGCTTTTCCATTTTCGACAGCGCGTCGGAATAATCGGTAAGCAGTTCGATCATCATCTGCCTTGACTGCTCGGTAAGCTTCTCAAGCTTCATGCTTGAATCCGTCATGCCGACGACGGATTCCGAAGTAGTTTTGCTTAGCAATTTAAGCTTGCCTGAAATCTCCTCGGAATTCTGACCCAGTTCAGGCAGCACTTGCTTATAGCTTGCGATAAGCTGAGTAAGCGGCTGCAGATGCGCCGTCACGTCGCGCGACATTTCTATCATGCCCGACGCCTGTCCGGTCATTTTGGAATTCATGTTGTCCAGCTCGGCCAGCGTATCCTTTATGCCGCCGCTCATCAGCGCGACGCTGTCCGCGAACGCGGCTTGCGCGGATCCGGTATCGCTTAACGCGCTGTTCGCCTTTTCCGAAATCTGCGTCAGGCTTTCCAGCATGCCGCTTATCATTTCTTTCACTTCGTTCTGCAGGCGTCCGGTCAAAGTCGTGATCTGGCTTGATATTCCTTTTACAAAGCCTTCGGTGTCGGTCGCGTGCTCCATCAAAGTCTGCACGGATTTTTCCAATATCTGCTGCTGCTTGTCGATGCTGCTTTCGGCAAGCCTGATCTGGCTTCCGACGGCGCTGGCGGTGTTGGTAAGCCCGCCCAGCTGCTGATCAAGAAGCGTTTTCGACTGGCGCGTATAAGTCTCGATTTTATTCATGTGCGCGTCCACGGATTTTTCGTTGCTCTCCAGCATCTCGAAAAGTCCGGCGGAATCATCGCGCATTTTTCCAAACTTCTCGACCGTGTCGACAAGAAGCTTGCCAAGGGTCCCGGCAAGCGCGTCGCCCTCGATCGTAAAGGAATTCATTTGCGCCGTGTTGCTTTCAAGCCCGGCGGCCAATGACGCCGTGATTTTTTTCGATCCTTCAAGCCATTCGTCGAAGCATCCGCGTATCCTGTCCACGCGATCCGAAATTTCGGTCGATACGGCGTCCGCGTTCGCAAACAGCTCGGCCACTTTTGCGCCGAACTCTTTCGAGCTGGTCATAAGATCGCCCCAGCTGTCCGAAACCACTATCTTTGCAAAGCCGTCCATGCGGGTTTCAAGCACGCCCGTCATGTCGGCCAGTTTGTCGGTGCTTTTGGTCAGGCTGCCCGCGATCTGTTCGGCCCGCGCGGTTTGTGATTCTATGTTTTGCGACATTTTCGAAAGCGCCGCGCCTATGGCGGCCAGGTGTTTGGCCGTCAACTGATCAATCAGAGATTTAGCTTCCTCAAGCTTGGCTTGGGACGGATCAAGCAGGATTTTAGCCAAAGCTCGATTGGCCTTGGCTGATTTCATCAAGGCGTATACGGCAAAGGCCGCGACGCAGCCCATAAAAATCAAAACCACCAGCGATAAAATCATAAATTCATTCATCTAGACTTTCCTTTCCACGGGGATTATAATACAAAGGTGATGAAAAACAAGACTATTTTACAATCGGGCGGCAAACCGGGTTTGTCCAAAGAACAGTCCGCCGCCGCAGACCCCGCGTCGCACGTATGGGTGCAGGCCAACGCGGGCACAGGAAAGACTACCGTTTTAATCAGACGCCTGTTGAAACTTATGCTGGACGGCGCGGATATGGGGTCGATTTTGTGCCTTACTTACACGAACGCCGCAGCGGCGGAAATAAGGGAAAGGATTCTTAATTCCCTTAAAGGATTCGTCACCATGAACGACGACGCGCTGCAGGAAAAACTGACCGATATAGGCAGCGGAACTATTGAAAAGGCAAGGTCGCTTTTCTATGAGTACATCGACGGCATGGATTCGCTTAAAATACAAACAATCCACGGTTTCTGTCAGGAAATTTTACGACGCTTTCCACTTGAAGCCGGGCTTGATCCATCCTGGTCGCCGATGGGGGATTCCGACAAGAACCGCATGATCCGGGACGTGTTCAAAAAACTGTGGGAGAACAGCGAAGACGCCGAACTTCGGGACGCGCTTGTTCACATAATGGACCGGCTTTCCGAGTACGGGTTCACAAGTGTGCAAAAACTGGTCGCAGGGCTATATTCAAATTTTTTCACATTAGATTTTAACATTAATAATACAGTGCAATTCATTGAAACTATTAAAGAAAATTTAAAAATATATAATTTCGATAAAAATGACTTTTTATCCCCCCAGCGTATGAAACTAAGGCAAATATACGGCGCAAAATTGATCAAAGCTGCGGGTGACGCCAAGTACGCTTACGGTATTGGCGAAGGCATGTTAATGTTCGTAAAAGGAGAGATAGATTTTGAAGAATACAAGTCAAAATTCATAACTTTGAAACTTACGAAAAGCAAGCACGCCATTTTGTCCGAGAAAAAATACGGCATGGAAATTTCCATGTTCGTCGCGGCTGAACAGACGGATATTTATAACGCAGCGCAAGCCGCAGCGCAAGAGGAACTGCTGCGCGACACCGCCGCTCTTTATATAGCAGCCGCCAAATTTTCCGCGGAATTCCGCCATGCCAAGGAACAAGCCGCAAGACTGCACTACGACGATCTCATACTGTACACTTCGCGGTTATTTTCATCCACGGATATGATGGGATGGGTTATTTCGCAGCTGGATTCCAAAGTTCGCCACATTATGGTCGACGAAGCGCAGGACACAAGCCCCGCGCAATGGGATATAATCAGAAGCATTTTGACCGACTTCTTCATTGCCGCGGGAAGACCTTCGCTTTTTGTGGTCGGAGATCCCAAACAATCGATATATTCCTTCCAGGGGGCAAGCATAGACAGCTTTTATTCGGCCGAGGAATATATCGGACGCCAGGTACGGGAAAATTTGATGGAATTTCAACAAATCGACTTCCAAAAATCCTATCGGACGGCGCAAACCATTCTTGACGTAGTAGATTACTTTTTTAATCAAGAATCAACGACCGGCGTCATTAACTGGAAGAAAAAGTCCAAGCATATTTCGGGCCGAAACAGCGACTTGGGCAAGGTGGTTCTTTACCCGCTTACAACCGAGGCCACCGACGTGGAAAATAATTACGCCAATCAGATAGCCGGGCATATAAAAAGTCGCGCCGATATTGATCCTTCGGACATTATGGTATTGGTCAAAAAACGTTACCCTCATGCGGCGAATATTATAAAGGCGCTTACCGAAGCCGGAGTGCCCGTCGCAGGCAGCGACCGGGTCGAGCTGGCACAAGCTTTGGCCGTGAAAGATCTACTTGCCGCGCTTAGGTTCTGTTTGGACAATAGCGATGATTTTTCGCTGGCTTGCATTTTGCGCTCTCCGCTATTTGAAATCACCGAGCCTGAATTATTTAATTTATGCTATGGGCGCGAAGGGACTCTGTTAGATAATATCGAAAACGCGGAACTGCGCGACAAGCTTTTGCAAATAATCGAATGGTCCAAGGAATACGGAGTTTATTCGTTTCTTATGAAACTGCTTGATTCGCGCGGACGCCGCGAAAATATGCTAAAGCGTATGGGCGCGTCCATAATCGAACCGCTGGAAGAATTTCTAACTTTGGCACTGTCTTTCGAACGCACCCAAAGCGGCGGCATCGCGCAGTTCATCGACTGGTTTATGCGCGGAGAATCCACCGTAAAGCGCGATATGCAGTCCGCGTCCGGCGTCAGGGTCATGACGGTTTACGCCGCAAAAGGGCTAGAGTCAAAGGCAGTGTTCCTTGTAGACACGACTTTGATCCGCGGAAAATCCGAAGCCAATCCGGTAATTCCAATCAAAGGGCGTCGGCATTGGATTTGGAGTTTGGGACAGGGAAAACTGTCCGCGGATTATTGCGAAATAAAAGAGGCCTACGACGCCAAATATATGGAAGAATATTACCGGCTGCTTTACGTCGCCATGACCCGCGCAAGGGACGAACTTCATATATTCGGATGCGCCGGCGCCCGGGGCCCGAACGAAGGCAGCTGGTTTGATCAATTGTCCAAAGTTCTTCCCGAATTTCCAGGCGCAAAAATCGATGACGGCCGCGTTACAATAGAAAACCAAAAAGGATCGGAAAATGGATAACGGATTCAGACAACTGGCGCTGGCCGCCGACAAGAAATACGGCACCCAGTCGCAGATAGACCTTTGCATAGAAGAGATGAGCGAACTGACCAAAGAGCTTATAAAACGATCGCGCGGCAAAGACAACTTTGACGCTATAGCCGAAGAAGTGGCCGATGTTCAGATAATGATCAATCAATTAAAAGTGTCTTTGGATATGGAAGACGCAGTTCGGAAACATTTCGACGCAAAGTTGAAAAAATTAAAGACCATTTTAAGCGCAAGGATTTAACATGCTTTTGGAAAAAGACGTAGCCGCATTTTTAGAAGAAAAGTATCGTAATCAAAAAATAAAATTCATCGGAGGAATATGGAGCTCGTTCGCATTTCTTGTCGGCGACCAGGTATTTAGATTTCCAAAAGAGGACGTGGAAGAATATAAAACCGAGGCGCAGCTTTTGAAATTTATCCGAGGCAGGATCAGCTTTCCGATCCCCGATCTAAGCGTATTCACGGATCAAAAATACCCTTATTCAGTGCATAAATATTTGGAAGGCAGCATTTGGAGCGTCAAAGAAATCGAGAAGGGCGAGTTTGCCGAGCTTGCCCGGGACGCGGCGCGCTTCTTGCATGAACTTCACAGCATACCCATGGATGAAATTTCGGCGGCGGTTCCAACGGTCAAAGCAAAATTCAAAAGACATCAGCATAATAAAGACGTTATTTACGGTTATCTGAAAGACCATGTGCCTTTTGACGATTTTAATAAAATATATGAAAAATACCAATCGGCCTGCCAACAAACGCCGGGCGATTTCGTATTCTGTCACGGGGATTTTACCGGGACCAACTCGCTTATCAGCGAGGACAGGCGTTTGGCGGGCGTAATAGACTGGACAACTTCGGGCTGGGCGGAACGAGAGTACGAGTTTTGGCGATTTTTGACCGACGACAACATCATGGCGAAAGCGGTCATAGCAGAGTATGAAAAATTATCCGGCGCAAAGATTAACTTCGATCGCGTCATGCAGATTCTTTTAATGGATCATATCAGCGTCGTATTTCATCTTAATACAGCCGAGCGCCTGTTTCCCTTCAGAGAAAGCCTTATGAAGGACTATATAATACCGCACTTGAAATGGTTTATTTAATTGGTTGACAAAAAGCATAACGCATTGTAGGCTTGCCTTGTAATTGATACAAGGATTCCAACATGGTTGCTTTAAATAAATTTCAGGGCGAGATCCCGTCCGAGAAAACGCAGACAAACGATAAAGACTATAAAGATACGACGCCTTCTAAAGAACAGATAGAAGAAATAAAGGCGCACATCATGATTTCGCTGGACTATATGTGCAGCGACGCATGCGGCTATACAAAAGCAAAACTTACCCGCGAAAATATAGCTCATACAAGCGATTGCATTCACAACACCATACAAACACTGGGTAATTTTTACGTAGGTTACGCCCGAAGATTAATAGCTCCGGGATCGCCCGAAGCAAATACAATCACCGCGATGTTTCGCGGCGTGCAGGCCGATTTTAAAGGGCTTGACGCAGATTCGGTAGCGCGGCTTGCGGGGGAATACGACGCTTTGCTGAGTGATCCTGAAAGGACCGTCAGCCATGATGAAAAGTATTTGTCCGAAACAGCTTGGGCGCATGCGTGGACCATGATGGAAGGCGAAATGAAGGCTCATAGAAATGTTCGTGAAATAATGGGCCAGCTGAAGGAATTGAAAAACAAACAGACAAAGGACGATGAAATGGACACCACTAAAGATAAAGACATGGCCGCCATCGCGAACGACTTCATTCCGGAAGAGCATGTAACGAAAGGCATAATGGTGCTTGCGATAAACCACATGACCGGAGGCCTTACCGAAAAGTGCATTTTCGACGCCGTCGCGACTTTGTCTTTATTAGAAGCCGGCGGCATAACTCCGGGAGGCGCCGACAATGCACCGCCTGCGAAAGCCATGCAGATCGCGTATACCGAATTCTATAGTTTCGACATCAGCGTGCAGGCCACGCTTACGCATCGATACAATACAATCAAGACCGATTATGAAAAGAACGAAGATCCGCAAGACTGGGAGAACGCCAGGCTTTTCGTGGAATCGACCATAGCCGCGCTTGCGATAATTGAACTGGGCAACCAGCAGTAGGAGGCTTGCGCCGGCGGACGGTTTGTGCTATAATTTTGGGCATGAGCACCAAAGAAAAAGCATTTAAATTTCTATTCGATAATTTCCCGGGCATGAAAATTTCATTCTTCGGAGAAGGATGGACCTCCGTTGCGTTTTTAGTGGGCGATTATATTTTCAGATTTGCAAAAGAACCCGAATATCTGGAAAAATACAAGACCGCCGCCAAAGTCATTTCCCTTGTCCGCCCGTCGTTAGATATTCCGATATCGGGAATCACCATAGTCGAAGGCCAAGACCTTATATACACCTCGCATCATTACCTGAGGGGCAACCATTGGTCACAAGACGAATTCGCAAAACTACCCGCCGACAAGCAGGACGCATTCGTAAGCGACTGCGCCAGGTTTTTGTATAAAATGCATTCCATGAAAATAGACCCGTTCACGAACGACAAATCGGGAAAAAAGCCAAAGACGCCCAACGTAGTGCCGTTCGATGTTTTGGAAAACCTGATGGACGGCAGAATTCCCAAGGAAGACCTTAAAAAAATATATAAGAAATACGAGGACATAGCAGGGCTTCCCGCCAACGGCGACAAGGTTCTTCTACACGGAGATTTCAAGGGAACCAACGCCGTTGTAAACGACGACTATCGCCTGATCGGAGTGTTCGATTTCGAAAACGCAAAAGTCGGGGAAAGGGCGTCCGAATTCAAATATTTTTACAGCCCTAAAAATTCGATGTTTTTGGAAAAACTTTTGGCCGAATATAAAAAATTATCCGGCATAGAAATCGACGTGCAGCGGTTGCGCGATCTTTGTCTGCGCGATTGTATAAACGGCATGAAGAACATTGGTCGGGAAAGCCTTGACGATATCCGAAAATCAGCCCTTGATTCCCGGGCCGAACGCCTGCTGCGCTTTGTATAATATTTGCGTTGATTATTGAAAATCCTAAGTGTATAGTGGGCTTTGGTAAAAACCAGTCGGAGCCTTGATATGAAGAAAAAACCAGCAAAAAACACAAAGAATCCCAAAAACAACAAAGTCATAGCGAACGCGTTCAAAGTCGAATATAAAAGACAGCTTAGGCTTTTCGGGATATTGGCGGCGGTCGCCGTTACGGTCACGGCGCTTGCGATCGGGGTTAGAAAGTATCCTTCAAGCATCAATATCGATATACCGGACATAATCGGCATAATCGAAAAAGGCGAACGCAAGGGAAGCCAGTGGGGCGAATTCCTGGCAGGCATTCACGCCATGAACGTGGGCGACTTCGAAGCCATGCGCAGGTTTTCCGAAGCCAAAGCCGAAACCGAATCCAAAGTAGTGCGCGAGGCGGTGATGAGGGCGGCATTCATGTCGGGCGGAGATTTATCCGGGATCGGCACAACCGGAGAGCGCACTTTGGTGCCGCTTGCGATAGAATTCGCTGCCGCCGCGCAGCGCGACGATTGGGCAGCCGCATGGAAAAGCGTCGGGAAACACGACATATTCATACTGACTCCGGCCAGGATAGTCGCCGCAACCGCTACAGGCCGCCCGGACGAAGCGCAGAAAATTGCGCGCGCGCAAAAGAATTTTCCTGATCTTCGGAACTTTAACATAGGCTTCGCCTATGCAATCGCCGGGTATCCGCGCAGCGCACGCAAATACTTCCGCATGCTGCCCGACGAATTCCTGAATCTGAACGACTTCCTATTCATACGCGCGTTCTATCTAAGGCACAATATGCAGGCCGACGCCGACGCCTTGACCGAGCGGTTCCGATCAATCCCACGCGGCAGCTTCATCGCCGACATCCGGGAGCTTCCCGACTGGTCGAATTACAACACCCGCGCCAAGCAGGCCAGATACGGTCTGACTTCGATCGTTGCGCAGCATCCGTTCATGCTTGGCACGGGCTGGGGTTTGGTCGCGCTCCGCACCGCTGAAAATTCGGCAAGCGGAAACGCCGACGACGCGCTGAATTATTATTTGGGCGTGAATTTTTCAGAGCAGGGACGCGGAAAATATTTTTTCAACAAGATTCCAGACAGCAGCCCGTTCAAACCGTTCGTCATGATTCACCTTAGCGACTCGTCCATAAAATCAATGGAGAAAGTCGTCAGGAAATTTCCTTCGTTCGTGCCTGCGACGGCCAGGCTTGCGCTGATGAAGGCCGCGGACAACGATCTACGCGGGGCGCTGGCCGCAGCGGACCGCGCGCTTGACAACGCCGTCGACGCGTCGCCCGCCACCACCGCCTATCTATTGAAGCTGCGCGCGCACGTGAACTTTTTGTCGGGCGAACTGCACGCCGCCCTTAACGATATAAACGAAGCGTCCATACTGGCGCCGAAAGACCGCGGCCTGATGGCCGATAAAGTTCGAATATGGTCGGCGATGGGAACAAATCTGGACGAGGCGTACGCACTGGCCGGCGCGCTTATCCGCAGTAATCCGCTTGCGTCCGATTATTGGGACGCTATGGGAGTAGTGCTAACCGCCCGGGGCGAGATCGAGGAAGCGTTGCGCATACTTGAACGCGTTCAGCGCGCCGAACCCGACGTATCCAGCTATGCAGAAAACTTCGGCGACGCGCTGGCGGCGGACGGGCAGATTAAACGCGCCAAAGAGGCTTACCGCCGCGCGATTTCGCTGGCAAGCGACGGTCAGATCAACGCGCGCGCGGTCCGCAAAAAAATGAACAAGTTGAAATAATGAGAAATACTACCCCCCCCCCGCCGAATAAAGCCGCGCCCAAGCGCGAGGAGAGCATGACGCTTCCCAAGACAATCTGGGGATTCTGGTTCAGGTACGGATTTAAATTCATACCGCTGACCATGCTTGCGTGGGCGGTTATGCTTGCCGCGTACGAGGTCGCCAACACGGTCATGTGGCCGCTGATCAACAAATGGTTCATAGCGATATTCGAAAACGGCATACCCGAAGGAATGTCATGGACTTCATACGCCTTGCCCACTATAGTTTTTCTTGGACTGCTTGGCCTGTCGATAGACTTGGCGTATTTAATAAGATATTTAATTCAAGCGCGGCTATGGCCCAGGGCGCAAAAACATCTTAATGAAAAAATCTACGATTACCTTTATCTGCAGTCCAGTCAATTCTTCCACAACACTTTGGTCGGCAAGATAAATTCGCAGGCGAACTATATCTCGGCCGGGATGGAGAAAGTGATGAAAGGCGCGATCGTATTCTTGATGGGCATGATCGCAATAGGCATAAACCTGACACTGGTCATATCGTTAAATTGGAAGATAGCCGCGCTGCTGCTGCTCCTTTTCGCGTTTCATCTGATATGGAGTTTATGGCGCGTCGGCCCCCTTAGCAGGGCGTGGGAGAAATCATCCAACCAGCAAAGCCTGGTCAACGGAAAACTAACCGACAGCCTGTCCAACTTTTCCATCGTCAGGCTTTTCTCGGCAAGCAGGCGCGAAAAGAGGTACGTGTCCGAGGCAAGGCAGGAACTGACCCGCGCGCAGATACATTCCAACAACGCCTTGAATCTGTTCTGGGCCGTGCCTTCTATGCTGAACACCGCTTCGTTCACGATTCTGATGCTGCTGTTGGCGGCGATGTTTTTCAACGGCACATTGACGCTGGCCGAAGCCGTGTTCACGCAAACCGTATTCTGGCTTAATTCCGAAGCGGTGGACAGGATCGTATGGACTCTGCCCGATTTTCTCGAGGCGCGCAGCTCGGCCAAGCAGGCTTATGCGGAACTTAACAAACCCATAACCATATTGGACAAACCGGGCGCTAAAATATTAAAAGCGAAACGCGGAAAGATCGAAATCAAAAACGTGTCGTTCAAATACGGCCGCGCCAAGGCCGGAAAACGCAAAGACGTTATAACCGATTTTTCATTAACCATCAAACCCGGAGAAAAGGTCGGAATAGTCGGAAGAAGCGGAGCGGGAAAAACGACGCTGGTAAATCTGATCCTGCGTTTGTACGAACCGACGCGCGGCAAAATCATGATAGACGGGCAGGACATATCATTTGTCACTCAGGATTCGCTTCACGACGCGATCGCGTTCATTCCGCAGGACGCGACCATGTTCAACCGCAAGCTGTGCGAAAATATAGGATACGGAAAGGAATGCGCCATGCCCGACGAGATAACCGACGCCGCGATAAGCGCATCCGCACATAAATTCATAATGGATGCGCCCGACAAGTTCGAAACTTACGTCGGCGACCGCGGCATAAAATTATCCGGCGGCCAGCGTCAGCGAATCGCCATCGCGCGCGCATTTCTTAAGGACGCCCCGATCCTTGTGTTGGACGAAGCCACAAGCGCCCTGGATTCCGAGACCGAAGTGGCGGTGCAAAAAGCCATCGCAAAACTGTCGGGAGGACGCACGACGATCGCAATCGCGCACCGCTTGTCTACGCTTCGTAATATGGACCGCATCATAGTTATGGAGAACGGCCGTATAGCCGAGCAGGGCCCGCACAACAAACTGTTAAAAAAGAAAGACGGAATTTACGCGAAACTGTGGAAAATGCAGTCCGGAGGATTTATTAAAGACTGAAGAAATCTTCAATTGCGGCGCGAAGGGCGGCCTTGTCCTTCAGCTCGTTTATCTTGGCGCGAAAATCGGACGCGCCGGGCATTCCGGAGGTATACCAGGCAAGATGTTTTCTGAACATATAAAGGCCGTTCGGGGAATCATAATATTCCAAAGAATATTCGAAATGCTTCAAGACAAGATTCGCAATATCCTTCTGCGTTTCTCCGATCAAAGCCCAAGGATTGCCCATGATCGCGCGGCCTATCATAACTCCGTCACAGTCGGTTATTTCTTTCGCCTTTGCTATATCGTCCGCCGTTTTTATATCCCCGTTCGCGACAACGGGAATATTTGATGCCGCTTTTATCTTGGCAATCTCGTTCCAGTCGGCGGTTCCGGCATAACCCTGAGCGCGCGTCCTTCCATGGATCGTGGCCCAATCCGCTCCGTTATCGGCGCATATTTTCACAAGCTGGGCACTGTTCATAGTCGACGCGTCCCAGCCGGTCCGCGTTTTAACCGAAACCGGAATTTTAACAGCATTCCGAATGGCCGCCACGATTTTGCCGGCCAGTTGATGATCGCGCATAAGGTTCGCGCCTGCCAGCGCGCGGGTCGCTACTTTCGGCACGGGGCAGCCCATATTTATATCGATCCATTTTGCTCCGCGCGATTCTAAAATTTTCGCGCCCTCGGCCATCGCCGGGACATTTGATCCGAATATCTGCGCGCCTATCAAACCTTCCTGCGTAAAATCGTCCGCATTGCGTTTGGCCTTGGCATTCCGTATCAGGCTGTGACACGAATTCATTTCAGTAAGCAGAGGCAGATCGGGCGCGATTTCGCGCAATATTTTCCTGTAAGGCAAGTCAGTAACCCCGGCCAAAGGCGCGGCGAAAATCGGAGCATCCATCAGTTGCAAGGGCTTGAACATTTTGTTATAATCGCATTATGACTGGAAAAATCAAGCAATTATTCGAGTTTCTACGGTTGGCCCTGCGCGACGGATGGCGCGGAGCCGTCGGAATACTTGCCATACCTTTGGTTGGCTATCTTATATTAAACGCGGTTTTGGCCGAAGGCGGATTAATTCAGCTGGTAAAAAACACCAAGACCGAGACGCACATGGCCCGAGTGGTAGCGGAAAAAACCGCAAGACTGGACGAGATTAATCTTCGTATAGATTTAATAAAAAACTACTCGCCCGATTATATAGAAGAGCTGATACAACGGCATCTTAACATGGCCGCGCCGGGGGTTAGGATACTTAGATGACTTACAAATCGATAAAAGATTTTCTATCTGCAATCAACGAACAAAACGCCAAAGTTCAAGAGGGCATAGATTTTCACAAGCTGGCCGAGAAGGGCGAGCTGCCTCCCGGCATTTTCGATAAAACGCCGGAGCTTAGGGAATTTTTCGGACCAAATTCACAAGCCGAAGTTCCTATAGCGGGTTTCATAAATGGAACGGTTCAAAGCCGGCGCATAGACCGCGTCGCAGTTTTTGACGACGAGGTTAGGTTTTTAGACTTCAAGACCGGTTCCGATTTGGGCGACTATGATCAACAGATGTCCGAGTACGGCAAGCTGCTGTCCGAAGTTTATACGAATAAGAAAGTCACGGGCTGGATTTACTGGGTCGAAAAATCCGCCTTGCAACAAGCCTACCCAAAGTTATAATCAAACTATGATACTAAAAAGACTTTACATTAAGAATATAGTTTTAATCGACGATTTGGATTTGGAATTTCATTCCGGGTTGAACGTGATGACGGGCGAAACCGGAAGCGGAAAATCCATACTTATGGACGCTCTTGCGCTGTCCCTGGGCGCGCGGTCGGACGTGGGTCTGCTTCGCGCCGGATGCAAAAACGGCGAGGCCGTGTCGGAATTCGAAGGCGATCTGCCGTCCGAAATAGCAACGATTTTGGAAGAAAACGGAATCGACGCGGAATCCGTTTTGACATTGCGGCGCAGGGTGGATCAAAGCGGAGTCAGCCGCGCATGGCTGAACGGCGTCCCGGTGAACATCGGCACTTTGCGGTCGGTCGGCGACGCCCTGGTCGAAATTCACGGGCAATTCGAAAATCACTCGCTGATGGAATCGGGTACTCACATATTCGCTTTGGACAGGTTCGGAGGACTGGACGATTTGCGCGAAAAGGTCGGCGCGCTATTCGCTAAATTCGTCGCCGCCGCGGACCAGCTTGACGCATTCCGCAAGGCGGCGGCCCAAGCCGAAAAGGAACGCGAATTTTTAGAGCACTGCAGCGAAGAACTGACCGCGCTTAATCCCGTTCCGGGCGAAGAGGACGAGCTTGCGAACACCCGCGCGAAACTGATGGATTCGGAAAAGAACGCGACGACTCTGTCGGACGCTTTCGCCGTTCTGTCCGGCGGAGGAGTTTCAAAATCCGCCGACGAAATTCTGTTTTCGGCGGCGCATATTCTGGAACGCATCAAGGGCGATAACATCTATCAGCCGCAGATCGACCGGCTTTACGAAATCGGGTCCGAAATTTCCGAGCTTGTTGAATTCGTAAAGCCCCAGCAGTTCGACGCCGCAGTGTTAGAGGCCGCCGAAGAGCGGTTGTTCGCGCTTAGAGCCGCCGCGCGAAAGCATCGCATCCAAGTCTCGGAACTACCCGAAAAACTGGCCGAGATAACCGACGCTTTGCAATCCTTAAGCGACGGCGAAGACAAATTGAAAGAGCTTGAGGCGGCCGCGAACGCAAGCGCCGACAAATTCGGCAAAGCAGCGATCGAGCTTTCAGCAAAACGCAAAGCGTCCGCAAGCGAAATGTGCGCGGCCATAACGGCCGAGCTTCCCGACCTTAAACTTGGGCAGGCTGAAATAACCATGACCATAGACGAGGCCGAGCCTTCGTCCAATGGAATAGATTCAGCGGTATTCATGATCAAGACCAATCCGGGAACTCCGGCCGCGCCGTTACATAAAATCGCAAGCGGTGGAGAGCTGGCGCGGCTTATGCTTGCCATGCGCGTCGCGCTGGACAAGGGCCAGTTAAACAAGATATTCGTATTCGACGAAGTGGACACCGGAATTTCAGGCGCGACCGCGGCCGCAGTAGGCGAACGGTTGGCAAAGCTGTCCAAGCTTAATCAGACGATCGTCATAACCCATTCCGCCCAGGTCGCGGGATTCGGCGATCACCACTACCTTATAACCAAGGCGTCAGAATCAGGCCAGACGCGCACCTACGTATCCGAAATCAAGGGCAAAACCCGCGAGTCCGAGGTCGCGCGCATATTGTCCGGAGAAAAGATCACTTCGGAATCGCTTGACGCCGCAAAACAACTTATCAAAAAATAAAAGCTTTTCCAAAATATATTTTTGTGCTATAATGTAGGCAGTTAAACCTATAAATAAGGAGATTATCATGGCACTTGAAAAAACGAACGGGGGGGGGTAGAACAAAGCCTAGATAAACCCCTTGAAGTAACAATACTTGGAAAACCCGACACAATAATCCAATTCGCTTCAACTGAAGACTTTATAAAAGAGTGGCAGAAAGGCAAAATGGGCACGCCCGTTCTTACTGGCGTAAAAATCAGCGGCGACGAGGCCAGGGTGGGTTTCAATGTGGAAAATTCTCCAAGCCTAAGCATCGTGCTTAACGACTGTATACTTGAAGATGTTGAATTCTATACCAACATTTCGATTCAGGCAAACAACTGCTCTATAAAAAGGATATATGTCGAAGGATCAAAGCTAGCTCTTTCCGGTGAAAACTTAAATGTCACAAGGCTGAACATTAATGAAGGCTCGTTAAAGCTTGACCTTAAAAACAGCAATATCATAGGCACCGTGCAGCTTTACAAAGTCCATGTATCGGGAAGTATGAAGGGCGGCAAGTTCGAATTTAAAAACGGCGACCGCACATATCTTGGACAGCGCAACGCGCTTATAATGGAAGACGTGGATTTCGGCAAAAAAGATTATGATCCCGATTACTTCACCCATGAAAACATGACGCTTGTGAGTCCCAAGATGAATCCGTCTGTTCTTGCCAAAGTGAAAAATATCAGGCCGGAATCGGTCAAGGACAGCGCGATGAGTCAAAAGGACAAGGACGCCGCGTATTCCAAGGCTGCCGACAGAGTTAAGGCAGAGCTTCTGGATACAGGAAAGAAGTTCTTCACAAATACCGGAAAGCCCGCGGCGGAAGCCGAACGGCTTGCCGGCGAAATTTACGACAAGCTTGCCAAAAAAGGAAGCGTCGATATGGAGAACTATTCGACCGCGCTGTTGGAACGGCTTATGGGCAAAGAGTTTGGATTATAAATTCTTGCTCAAACTCCCCACTTGGGGAGTTTTTTCTTATATTTAAATAAAAATCATTTGACCCAGTATCATTAATATTGCTAGACTCGACCAAATATGTTCCTAACTGGGAGGAAAAGGAGTATGAGAAAGCTCATACTTTTGATGTTTTTTGGGTTAATCGCGCCGCTTGTATCAATCGCCGCGACGGGTTTCGACGCACTTATACCGTCAAACTCGCTTAGATTCAAGACGGACGCCGGCGCGTATTGGTACATTCAATCCTGCTCGGTCGAAGACAATATGTTCTGGAACGGAAGAATATGCCAAAGCTGCGCTTGGAACGAAGAACTTGACTTTAACTACAACAACCCGTCGGACCTTCACTTCAACGCCCTTACCAATCCTTGCAGATGCGCGGGCGGCAGAAGTTTTGTGCGCAACAACGCCACGGGCGAGTGCATATGCGACGAGGTGAACGGCTTCGTGTTTCTACCGGGTCCCAACGTCTGCATTCAAGGATGCCAGCCGGGAAGATTTTTCGACAGCGGAAATTTAGCCAATCCTTGCACCTTGTGCCCGGTCAGAACTTATCAGCCCGAAGCGGCGTTCCTTGGAGCAAGTTGCAACAACTGCCCTTCGAACACGGACAACGGTCAGGGACTTCCCTGGACCGTCGAAAGCGCGACTTCGACTTCCGACACGCCCGCCACCGGGGCGGCCGCGCGCGCGCAGTGCAGGAAAAGAGTGGCGTTTGAAGTCACCGCCACAATAGGCGGATCGACGCGCGTGATAGGCCGCGGATACAGAACTTGCAATCACAACGGTTCCTCCACAAATACGGACGGGGCGTATAACCAGAACTGCACCTATTCCGTAACTTCATGCGGAGCGGGCCGCAGCGTATGGAGCAGCTTTGTAACCGCGACGACACCTTACGTGCTTCGCGTGACTCCGCGCACTTTGGGATCGGCCACGCGCGTTGACGCAACGCTTAACACGGCCAGATATTTGGAAGCCGTCAACGCCGCTTGCGAGCCATGCGCGGCGGGACGCGTCCAGGCGAACGACAGTCACACGGTATCTCCGTGCCCGGCCTGTTTGGAAGGACAGTTCCAATCCGCCACCGGACAAACGACGTGCGACCAATGCCGCGGAGGGTTTGGACCATCGGACACCGGATTCGCTAATTCAAGCATAAATACTGCCACCACTTCAGGAGCGTTCTCGTCAAGCACGGGCGCCACAAGCTGCAGTTCCTGTCCGTCTAATGCAAACAACGCAGGATCGTGGTTTCCATGGACAATCACGACTGCTGCGCCGACCTCCAACAACGCAACGGCCGGGGCGAACGCGGCGACTTTATGCAGAAAGAGGGTCGCGCACACGTTCACTTTGACCAACGGCACCCAGATAGGCACGGGTTTCAGGATTTGCAACGCAACCGGCACTACGAACAATGACACGGTATACACGACCAACTGCACATACACAGTCGAGTCCTGTATGCTTGGAGTAAATTACGAGCGGATACCAACAGTAGGATTCCCATATAATCATCCTACAGCGGGTGCGCATACCGCCAATTCGACATTGCAGCAGACAGCCGTGCTTGCCGCTTGCAGGCCTTGTTCGGACAGGGGCGCCAATTGGTTCAGTTCAAGCACTCAGGAAACCTGCACCGAGTGCGTCGAAAACGAATTCAGATATTGGAACGGAAGCCAGTGTATAACCTGTCCTTCCGGAGAATTAGTGAACGCGTCAAGATCAGGCTGCGTCGCATGCCCAGCGGTCGGAACGCCCGAACCGTCACGTCCGTTCTTTTTCTGGAACACAAGAACCAACAGCTGTCTGCCTTGCCAGTCCGCCGCCAACAACCGCCTGCTGAACAATATCAACGGAGTGCGCGTCGGCGCGACGTCGTGCTCGTGTCTTGACGGGTTCGCGTTAAGTGAAGTGACCATACCGCCAACCGCCACGGTTTTAACCGGCACTGCCGCACCCGCGAACGCCCTTGGCAGCGTGGGCAACTGGTTCATAAATACAACGAACTGGGCGATCTTTGAAAAAACCGGAGCCGCCGTATGGACTTCGCGCGGACAGACGACCTGCGAAATGTCGGCGTTGACTTGTCCGTCCGCTTCATTCGCCGTGGGCGACGGATTCAGCGAAGGCATGCCTATCACGGCCTGTATGACCTGTATCGCCACGGGTACTCCGACTTGCATGCCCGGCACGGGGGCGGGGCAGTGTCCGGCCTGCGCCGTGTGTCCTATGGTCAACACTCCGACCGGGAACTTCACGCCTATCGCCATGGGCACTCCCACCTCGACTCAGGCGCTTGCGAACGTAACGATAGGCTGGCCTTCGACCATAACGGTCAGCATCGGTGCGGCAACCACCGCGGGAATAGGGGCTACGGCAGTCAGCGAGTGCAGAAAACAAGTTCCGTTTGAAACCAGCCTTGGCGGAAATTTTGCACATAACGCGAATATGCCCACGGCCACTTCAACTCCGGACTCTCTTTGCTTTGGAGTCATGACCTGTTCGGCGGCTGGTACCACCAACAACTTGCAGTCTTACAGAAACTCGTGTTCGAACTTCACGTATTTGGGGCGCAAACCGGGCGCAAGACTTACCAACACGGCCGGCACTATAAGGTGCGAAGTTTGTCCGCACGGATCTTATTCCACAAATTGGGTCTTGGCAAGCACATGGGCAGGAGGTCATTTGCCCATATCCACCGATCTTAACAATCCGTTTTCATGCACCAACTGCGTAATAGGAACTTCGCAATCAAACTCGGACGGTATGTTGCGTGATAGCATAAACACTTGCTTTTCATGCCGCGGAGGATTCAATTCGACCGGCAGTACACCACCGACTTCGGCTACAACAAGCGGAACCTTCGGCGGAGCTGAAGGTAGATCCGACAACACCGCCGGAGTTTGCACATCATGTCCAATCAATACTCAGGCCACTCAAATAACCGGAGTTCCTACAACAGGTTTCCCTTACACCGTCAGCGCAGTTAACGCAACTACCGGCGCGGAAACCTTCTTCCCTCAGAACCCAACAGCCGGATCCGTCGGAGCCAGCGCGTCATGGCAATGCCGCAAACGCATACCGTTTGAAGTTCGCGCGGCAGTCCCGGACGGCACGTTCAATACAGGAGCAAGCGGCAATGGAATGGGCAATACAACACTTCGCTCGATCGGCCGTGGATATAGAACCTGCAGCTATAATACCGGAACGGACGAGTTCGGCTATGGAAGCGATTGCTTTATAGTAGTCACAGCATGCGGATCAGGCCGCCGCGCAGTGGCAGGACGTCTTGGTGTAATTTCTACCGCAAGCGGAACTGTAAACACAAATATTATAGACGCCACACAAGCCGCCAATGCTCATCAAGCCGCCGTAAACTGGGCTTGTGAACCTTGCCCGGGTGGAGCGGGAACAAGCGCACAAGTTCAAAACAGCGAAAACCACACATCGACTTTATGCACGGCCTGCACGGCGGCGCAGTTCGCGGCGGCCGGAGCTTCCGCATGCACAGTCTGCCCCGGATCCGGCTGGCGCTGGACTGGCCCGACGCCGATAGGAAGCCTTCAATCGCCCACGGTCGCAGGATGCTACGAGCCGTTATCATTCTGTAATTCTTGCCCCTCGGGTCAATCCATGGGCGCTAACTGCGCCGGCTGCAACCAAGTTAACTGCGTAGCTGGTCAGTGCCTTGACAACATCACCTGCCGCGGTTGCGCCGTCAACACTTTCCGCACGGAAGCCAGCCATTCGCTGACCTGCCCAAGCGCTACAAATTTCGCTTGCAACAACTGTCCGGCGTTTACCGATAATCCGGCTCTTGCCGTTACGACTTCGACGTTCACCGGATTCACGACAAGCAACTGGGGAACCGCGTGGCGCACGCCGAACACGTTCCAGGTTTCCTTTGCCAACAACACCATAGCTAATGATATAGGGCTTACAACATCGACCGGAGCATCAGGTTGTAGAAAGAACGTTCCATGGCAGACGGTTCCGACGAACACCGCGGGAAGCACCGGCGGCTGCGTCGGATCCCAGATTTGCAGCTATTCCGGGACCGGAACCGCTTGGACTAATTATAACGCCAACTGCGGAAACCAGGTCATATTGGCGGTAGGCCCCGGGTTTAGGGCGACCTCCACCACGGCCTGCGCGGCTTGTGCGGCGGGAACCATGTCGGAAAACACTTGGAACACGACCGTGCCTTCATCAGCGGCCCGGTGTCATGACTGCGCGCTTGGAACATATCAGACCACGACCGGGGCGACAAGCTGCCTTAACTGTCCGGCCATAACCATAGCGACGGAATCAATCAGCACCGGCACAGGCGGAAATCCTGCCAGCATTAGCGTCGCACTTAACAACGCGTCATCGGTATCTCCGTTCAACGCGCTTTCCACATGCCGCAAGGAAAGGGCGCACCTTGAAACCGCAACCGGCTGTTACGGCGCAAGGCTTTGCCTTGGTGCGACGGCCACGACCAACGCATTGGCTTCATATCCTTCGGCGAACTGCACCGGCGCGATCCGCTGGCAGGGAGCCGGACACGGACGTAGATTCGTACCGGCGCAATCAGGCGGCACGGCGGCTCAGGCGTGCGTGGCGTGCGCTGCCGGAACATTCTCGGGCAGCTGGTCTACTTCCGACGCTTGCGAATCCTGCCAGTCCGGAGTAATCGGGGGAGGGACTTCCACAACCTCGGGAACATTCAGCGCGGCGCAGGCGACTTCCTGCACTGCCTGCCCGTCGAACAACAATAACAGCAACGCCGTATGCCCCGTCTTTGGAGCCACCACCCAGCCGTGCGGATTCCCATGGACCGTTGCGAACACCACCACTTACGCGCTGGCCATTCCCGAAGCTTGCGTGTCCAGCTGCATGGGATCCTGCATCGGCAGCTGCATGCCTCCGTGCATAGGCGGCAATCCGGCAAACAGCGGTCCTTGCAATGATTCATGCTCGGCGACCTGCACTCCGCGGTGCAACGCGCAATGCACTTCGATCACGGGACAGGACGCCATAGTCGGAGCCAGCTCGCATCTTAGGTGCAGAAAGAACGTGCCGTTCACAGGAACGAACGGAAACGGATACAGGACTTGCACGGCCAACGCCGCGACCGGCACCGACACCGTATATGTAAGCAACTGTTTCTACACAGTGACATCATGCGTGGCCGGAATGATAGCAAGCAATCCGCTTCCGCTGATTTCAAGCGCATCCGGCACCACTAACGTCACCAACTCGACCACCATACAGAACAACGCCGTCAATTCAATATGCGTCGGCTGCGAATCCGGATCCTTCAGCGCGGGCAACGACGCCTCGACCACATGCACCTTGTGTCCGTCCTATTCGTCGTCGTCCATAACTATAAGCAACACCGATTTGGGGGGCGCAACAACAAACGAAACGTTCGGCAATTTCGGACTGCCTTGGACGACTTCCGGCACAGGATTCACCGCCGCGCAGGCGATCACGATCGGCGATGCGCCGGCCGGCGGCGCGACCTCGCACACCAGGTGCCGCAAGCGCATTCCTTTCGAAGTCCGCGCCCAAGTTCCAAGCGGCGGATTTAATACGGCGGCAAGTCCGCTTGGCAACGGCCTTGCCCAAACTACGAGTCGCACGATCGGACGCGGATACAGAACTTGCAGCGCAAGCGCGGCAACCGGATCGGACGACATATACACCGCCAACTGCATATACACCGTGACTTCGTGCGGTGCGGGCCGCCGCGTCAGATCGGGATTCCTGACCGCGACTTCACCCTACGTTCTAAGGCAGTCGACCTCAACCGTTTCGGCCACCAATTTGGCCGCGGCCATACGCATGGATGCCACCGCAACCGCTACGCAGATGACGGACAGATTCTTGGAAGCCGTTAATCTTGCGTGCGAACCGTGTCCGGGCGGAACCGGCACCGCGGCTCAGGCCGGAACGCTTAACGACACCACTTCGACAAGCTGCAATACAACTTGCGCGGCCACCGCATTCGCCTCGAACGGAGCGTCATGGTGCACGACATGCCCAAGCGGCGCATGGAGATGGACCGGCGCTACACCGATAACCACGCAAAACGGAGTCACGGGGTGCACTACGGCGAACTCGTTCTGCAACACCTGCCCGGCGGGAGAGATGTTAAGCGCAGACTGCGCCGGATGCCGACAGATAATGTGCCCGGCGGGACAGGTAGTAAGCGGAACAAGCTGCGTAGCCTGCACGGGAAGCAACTTTATGGCGGCCGGAACGCTTAACGGAGTAACCGCAACCGGCGCGGCCTGCAACAGCCTGTGCCACGCGAACACCACCTGCACGGCTTGCCCTGCGTTCACCGATAATCCGGCGCTTAACGTCCTGACGGCCACTCATACCGGATTCACAACCACCAACTGGGGGAATGATTGGACCACTTCGTCGACCAAAACATTTGCAGTGTCGCAGCAAGCAAATTCAAGCTTTACGGCGAGCACGGGATGCAGAAAGCGCGTGCCTTATCAAACGGTTCCGACAAGCACCGCGGGCAACGCCGGCGGCTGCGTGGGCGAGCAGATATGCAATTACTCGGGAACGGGAACCGCTTGGTCCAATTACAGCAACAGCTGCGCCAACCGCGTGATCTTGGCTACGGCTCCCGGATTTAGGGCAACTAATGCGACAACTTGCGAAGCTTGTCCGGCCGGAACCGCTTCGCCCAACACTTGGGTGTCTACAATACCTTCGGCAAGCGGACGCTGCACCGCGTGCGGGGACGGTTTGTGGCAGAATCTTACGGGGGCCACATCGTGCCAGGATTGCCCTCAGCGCGCGACCACTTCCCAGACGTTGGCATCGGCCGGCAATACAAGCATAACCATCGCGGCCGCCACTTCGTCGGGATCGCGCAATGCGGTCACCACCTGCAGCAAGCAAGTCGGGCACGTCGATACTAACTGCTATGGCAGGCGGGCATGCTCGGCCGCGTCAACCGCCACTTCGGCAAGCGGATTAGACGTCTACAACGTAAGCTGCGGAGCGGCGACATGGCTTGGATCGGGCCCCGGGCGCAGATTCATATCGGCTCAATCCGGAAGCACGGCGGCGAACGCCTGCCCGCAATGCTTGGCGGGAACATTTAAAAATTCTTGGTCAAGCGCGGATTGCGAAGCCTGCGCAATTGGAACCTCGCAGCCCGCCGCCGGACAGACAAGCTGCGTTGGATGCGGCGACGGATTCTGGCAAAACCAAACTGGACAAGCCAATTGTCAGGAATGCCCGGTCCGGACCACTAATTCCGAAAACTTTACTTCCGGAGGTAATAACGTTAGCGTATCTCTTAACAACGCGACTTCCGTATCGCCGCGCAATGCGGTCGGCAACTGCCGCAAAGAGCGCGCGCATTCGACGACTACATGCTATGGCGCAAGGACTTGCGCCGCAACCTCTGCGACCAACGCACTGGCTTCTTATACAGACTGCACCGGCGGGGCGATCCGCTGGCAGGGAGCGGCACCGGGACATAGGTTTGTTCCCGGCTCGGCCAACGGCACTGAAGGACAAGCTTGCATTGCTTGTACTGCGGGAAATTGGAAGCAAGGATTTAATGACGACACAGAATGCACCGCCTGCCAACCCGGACGAGTACAGCCAAACCCCGGACAGTCTAGTTGCGTGGAATGCGGGAACGGATTATGGCAGAACGCCTCGGGACAAACCGCTTGCAACGACTGTCCGGCGCGCACGACTACAAGTCAAACCTTGGCAACGGCCGGCAACGTAAGCATAACTTTAGCCAACGCGGATTCGGCATCGCCACGCAACGCAGTCACCACCTGCAGCAAGCAGATCGGAACGGTGGACACCGGCGCGGGCTGTTATGGAAGACGCGTATGCTCGGCCGTATCTACGGCGAACGCCACCACCGCGTTAGCGACAGCATACACGCAAAGCTGCGGCACGATAACGTGGCTTGGGTCGGGTCCGGGTCGGAGATTCGTAAGCGGACAATCGACTGCGGCGGCTTCGTGCGTTTCTTGCGCCGGCGGAACTTTCTCGACCGGCTGGGGCACGGAAACGGCCTGCACCAACTGCACCGCCGGAACCGCAAGCAACGACACGGGCCGGACTTCGGCTTGCCCCAACTGCTCTTCGGGAACTTTCCAGGCCAGCGCGGGTCAAACCAGCTGTCCGGACTGCCCGGCGCGCACTACAAACTCGGATTCTGTAAGCACCGGCGGAAGCCCGGCGACGGTCAGCGTATCGCTTAACAACGCGACTTCCGTATCTCCGTTCAACGCGGTCGGCAACTGCCGCAAGGAACGCGGACATATAGACACGGCGGCAGGTTGTTACGGGGCGCGCGAATGCTCGGGCGCGACTACGACGACGAACGCGCTTGCCACATATCCTACCTGCACCGGCGCGATCCGCTGGCAGGGCGCAGGCCCCGGAAGACAGTTTGTTTCGGCGCAATCGGGCGGCACGGCGGCGCAGGCTTGCACTCAGTGCGCGGCCGGAAGATTTTCGGGCACTTGGTCCACCGCAACAAGCTGCGACCAATGCGCCGCCGGTTCATTTAGCGCAGCCGGGGCGTCTAGCTGCTCGTCCTGCCGGGGAGGCGTAGCCGGAGGAGGCGCGGCGGGGACTTCGGGAACATATCATGCAAGCCAAGGACAATCCAGCTGTACGTCTTGCCCATCGAACAACCAGTCCACCCAAGTGACGGGCGTGCCGACTACAGGATTCCCTTACACGGTAAGCGCGGTCAACGCGTTGACCGGGGCAGAGACATTGTTCCCGGCCGCGGCAACCGCTGGCTCGGTCGGCGCGACCGTCGTCGGACGCTGCCGCAAGCGCATACCTTTCACAGTCGCGCTTCCGAATCCGGCTTCCGCACAAACGCTGATCGTCGGACGCGGATACAGGGCCTGCAACGCCGCGGGCACCGCCGACAACGATTCGACTTATTCGGTAGACTGTCATTACTATGTGACTTCATGCGGAGCGGGAAGACGCGCAATAGTCGCGTTGTCATCAACCAATCCCTATCGCGCAGGAGTCGGCGGCTGGGTGACAACCACCGATACGCATGGAAATAATAACAGGCTTGTAGAGATAGTAAATGCGGCGTGTCCGATGACCATCTGCGGTCGCGCGGAATCGCGGACAGATCACACCAACGCGGGAGCGACTACGACAAACACCGCATGCAACACTGGAACACTTATAGCCGCTGAGGGCTCGTCGGCCTGCACCAATTGCGCGAGCCGTCCCCGTCTTTTGGGTTGGGAGGCTGCCGTTGCGAATACAGATCGTTGTTCTTGCAATTATTCCATGTGCGCCGCAAGCGGCAACAGGGCCAACGACAGCGGATTCACC
>WQXN01000006.1 GCA_009784815.1 Alphaproteobacteria bacterium
CTTACAGGGACTTAGATGTCCACATTCCAGTCGGTTTTTCTAGGCATTGAATGATTTATCCTCGATTTGCGATATTTATAGAATTTTTTGAGATTGTTATTTGTGATCGGGATGGGATTTTTTTGGATTATTATTTATAAATCTAGGAATAGTCCCCTTTTGAATTGATTGTTTGCGCCGTATAGCATGCGGCATGATCAAAAAGATTATGCTTGGATTGGCGGTTGTATTTTTTGCGACGGATTCCGACGCGCGCCGCGCGCATTCCACGGTCGAGCAGATCGGAGACTGGCTGGAAGCCGCTTTGCCCGCATATGCGCTTGGCTGGACTATGATGGAATCCGACTGGGAGGGCGCCAAGCAGCTGGCTTATTCATACTTTGCTACCATGGGGACCGTTCATGGAATGAAATTGGCCATAGACGCCGAGAGGCCAGACGGCACCGACAACCGGTCTTTCCCAAGCGGGCATACGGCTTCGGCTTTCGCGGGCGCGACGTTTATTCATAAGCGATATGGACTGGAACAAGCCGCAATTCCCTACGCTTTGGCCGCGTTCACGGGTTATTCACGCGTTTACGCCGACCGGCATTTCTGGGATGACGTGATCGCGGGTGCCGCCATAAGTTTCCTTTTTACCTGGATTTTGGTCGACCGGTATGAAAATTTCCAGGTGGCGGCCGATTTGAACTCGGCCAGGCTTTCTTTCAAAATGGCGTTTTAGCGTTATAATTTTTTTAATATTTAGCTTGACAAAATAGTTTCGGGGGGGGGTATTATGTCAATACGTATTCGCAAAGGTGCGATTCGAATCTAACTCTTAATAAGGAGAGAAAAAATGAAAAATATATTTAGCAACAGCGCTTGTCGCACGGCTGCGTTGGTCGTTTTGATGGTGCTTTTGGGCGCTCAAAAATCAAAGGCCGTCGCTCAGGAATCCGGGTTTAGGCCGGCTCTTAGTGTATCAGCTAATTCGAATTTTATCGGAGAAAATGGATTCAGCGTACCCGGAGCCGCGATCGGATTAGGCGTTGATAAAGAAGCGCTGCCGGGCGTATATGGCGCAGAGCTTGAATGGAAACTTAGTCCGTATGAGGTGTTCGATGATGAGAAAGGTGTGCGTGGGCGGCATTCTTTATCGGCTGTAGGTCGCTTTGGTATTCACCTTGAAAAGACCGGTTTTGGCTTTCGGACAGGATTTAAGGTAGGCTATGCGTTCGGAGATAACAATGGTTTCATTTATGGATTTTCTGCAGAACCCACGTGGAGGCATGACGACGGCGTTGAAATTTTCGCCGGTGTGGAGTCCGTGCTGGGCAATGACAATATAAGCGACAATGTCGTAAAGGCCGGCCTGCGGTTTATAATTAGATAGGGCATAATCCTTTGTCTATATGCGTCGCCAAAAACGCCGCATATAGACTCTTAATAGCGTTGACTTTTTGAGATTTGGCGGGTATATTTCGTATGAAATGACCGACGCAAAATTCATACATCTTCGCCTTCATTCCGCGTATTCGTTGTCCGAAGGCGCGATACCGGTCAAAAGAATTCCGGAACTGTGCAAAAACATGAATATGCCCGCGGTCGCGATCACCGACACCAACGCTTTGTTCGGTGCTCCTCAGTTTTCGGGACTTTGCTGCAAGAACGGAATTCAGCCCATAATCGGAATCACTATTTCATTCAATCAGCACGACACCGTCGATCCGAAAACAATCCGTCAGGACCAGCTGTCCGAGATCGCGCTTATAGTCCAATCCGAAGAAGGATTTCAAAATCTGTCCAAGCTTATCACCGACGCTTATCTTCGATCGGATAATCTGCATCTTGGAGCGCATGTGACTTTCGACGAGTTGAGGGCCAGCAGCGCCGGTCTTATCTGTTTGTCCGGCGGCGTGAAAGGACCGATCAATACCGCGATATTGAATAACCAGGACAATCTTGCCCGCGAATTCGCCGATAGATTTTGTGAAATTTTTCCTGGGTGTTTTTATATCGAGCTTCAGCGCCACGGGCTAGAGTCCGAGATAAAATCCGAACCCGCCGCGCTGGACATAGCTTATGAAAAGAATATTCCAATCGTCGCCACCAACAACGTTTTCTTCGAAAGCCCCTCTCAGTTCGAGGCGTTCGACGCGCTTCTTTGCATAGCCGCTATCACCAAGATAATCGACCCGAACCGCCGCCGCGAAACCCCCGAGCATTACTTCAAATCAGTCGAACAAATGTGCGAAATATTTTCCGATCTGCCCGAAGCGATCGAAAACACCGTGAACATCGCCAAACGCTGCAGCTATGTAATTCCGGCGCGCGGTCCGCTGCTTCCGAAATTCGCGCCGGACTTTGACCAGGAATGCGCAATGCTTCGCGATAAGACTATGGCCGGGCTTGCCGCGCGTTTGGACGACGCGGGCATAGTCGACGAGGTCGAGCGCAAAACTTATTTCGATCAGGCCGAGTTTGAGTTGTCCGTAATAATACGCATGAAATTTCCCGGTTACTTTCTTATCGTCGCCGACTATGTCGAGTGGTGCAAAAAGAACGACATATGGGTCGGTCCGGGACGCGGTTCGGGCGCGGGTTCCGTCGTAAGCTGGGCGCTTGGAATAACCAGCGGAAACGCGAATCCGTTCAAGTACCGACTTTTGTTCGAACGATTCCTTAACCCCGACCGAATTTCCATGCCGGACTTCGACATAGACTTCGATCCCGACGGAATCGACCGCGTCATAGAATATCTTCAGCAAAAATATAATTTCAACCAGGTGTCGCGCATAATAACCTTCGGATCGCTAAAGGCCAAGGGAGTGATCCGCGACGTAGCGCGCGTCATGGGCCTGTCTTACGGCAAAGCCGACAGACTTGCCAAACTGATCGACAATATGGAGAAGGATCCGCTTCCGAAAATTATGGCCAAGACCCCGCAGATGCAAGAGATGGTCGCCGCGTCCGAAGAGCTTGCGAAGGTCATCGACATAGCGTCCCAGCTGGAAGGGCTTTACCGCCACGCCGGCATTCACGCCGCCGGAGTCGTAGTAGGAGACAGACCTCTGGTCGAGCTTGCGCCATTGTACAAAGACCCGTCCAACGCGATACCCGCGACGCAGTACGATATGAAGATAATCGAGGACGTCGGGCTTATCAAATACGATTTCCTTGGGCTTGCGACGCTTACGATTTTGAAGTACGCGACCAAGCTGATAAAGCAGAACTGCAACGCGGTGGTAGACGTCGAAAAAATTCCTTTGGACGATCCGAAGACTTTCAAAATTTTCCAAGAAGCAAGAACCGCCGGCGTATTCCAGTTGGAATCCCAGGGTATGCGCAACGCGCTGCGACAAATGAAGCCGACCATGTTTGAAGAGATAGTCGCCGTGATCGCGTTGTACAGACCCGGACCGATGGCCATGATTCCCGATTTCATCGAACGCAAACACGGACGCCAGCCAGTCCATTATCCCCATCCGAAACTGGAAGAACTGCTTAAGGAAACCTACGGGATACTTGTCTATCAGGAACAGATCATCGAAACATCGAAAAAGTTGGCGGGATTCACCCCCGGCGAGGCGGACGGGCTTCGCAAGGCCATGGGCAAAAAACTTAAAGACCTGATGGACTCTTTTAAGCCCAAGTTTATAAAAGGCTGCAAGGACGTGTCCCAGATACCGGAAGACGCCGCGACGGATATATGGAACCTTTTCGTGAAATTCGCCGAATACGGATTTAACAAAGCGCACTCGGTCTGCTATGGATTCATAACCAACCAATGCGCTTATCTGAAAGCGCACTACCCCGGCGAGTTCATAGCAGCCAGCATGAGCATCGGGACCAATCTAAACAACGCCGAAAAACTAAGCATGTTTATCGAGGACGCGACCTATGGATTCGGTCTTAAAATAGTTCCGCCCGACATAAACTTGTCCAGCGCGCTTTTCATCACCCGCGGGCGCAACATAATATTCGCGCTTGCCGCGCTTAAGGGCGTCGGCGTCGGCGTCGCGGAAAACATAGTCGCAGCCCGAGGCGACAAACCTTTTAAAAATATAACCGATTTCGCAAAGCGATGCGAAGGAATTCTAAACAAGCTTGTGCTGGCGGCGTTCATAAAAACGGGCGTGATGGATTCGCTGGAAAAAAACCGCGCTAAACTTTACGCGAACATGGACAGGATAATCGGATACGGAGCCGCGTCCAAAAACGCCGGCCCGTCGCTGTTCGACGTAGTCGGAAGCGACGATGTCGCCGAAGACAAGCTTGCCGGACAGCTGGACGAAGTTCCCGAATGGACTTTCGGCGAAAAACTTGCCGGCGAGTACGAGACGCTTGGGTTCTACGTATCGGCCCACCCGCTGGATCAGTTTAAGGGCATAATTTCGAAAAACGGAATGGTCAAGTCGTCGGCGAAGGTTCAGAATCTTCCGGACCGCACGAATATTCTGCTTCCGATGTTCGTCGAAAGCGTCAAGCTTCGCACCACGAAAGCGGGCAAGCCCATGCTGATCGCGAAAGGATCCGACTTGGACGGCAATGTCGAGGCGGTGTCCTTTTCGGACAACATAAACCAAATTTTTGACACAATGGACGGCGGCAAGCTGGTCATGCTTGCGGCGCGGGTCAGCATCCGCGACGAGCGAGCGTCAATTATGATAGATCGCGTGATACCGCTCGAGGATTGGATCGCGAACGAGGTGTCCAGCATAACTTTGGAAATACATTCCGAGGATACGGTAAAAGATTTGCAAAGCGTGCTTGCGCCGCTTGCCAGCGGTTTGGTAAAGATAAAACTTGTCATACATTCGGGCGCAAAGATAACGACGGTCGTGCTTCCAAAGACTTACCGCATGACGGCGGTCGCATTGGACAGCATGACTAAACTTTCCCCGAAGATGGATATGGCATGAAGCACATACCCGTATTACTGAATCCGGTTTTGGAAGCCTTGGGCGATATTTCGGGCAAGACGATCATAGACGCTACTTTCGGAGCGGGCGGATATTCGCGCGCGTTTTTAGATCGCGGCGCAAAAGTCGTGGCGTTTGATCGCGATCCGAATGTGGTTCCTATCGACGGAGTGCGGCTGATCAGAAAGCCTTTCTCGGAAATAGATTCCGCAGATGTTCGGCCGGATGCCATAGTATTCGATCTTGGGGTTTCTTCGATGCAGCTGGACGAGAGCGCGCGCGGATTTTCACACCGCTTTGACGGGCCGCTTGATATGCGCATGTCGGGCAGCGGCGAGACGGCGGCGGACGCGGTAAATAATTTATCGGAAGCCGAATTGATAAAAATCATGCGCGATTTCGGGGAAGAGCCCAAGGCAAAATTCATCGCACAGGAAATAATAAAGTCGCGGCCGATCAACACAACCCTGCAGTTTAAAGAAATAATAGAGCGCGCTTCGTTCGATCCCAAATCAGCCGTACGCGTATTCCAGGCTTTTCGAATTTACATTAACGACGAGCTTGGCGAGATAGATATAGCTTTGAAAAAAGCCGCCGCCATGCTTAAGCCCGGCGGGATTTTGGCAGTGGTATCGTTTCATTCGCTGGAAGATCGGATAGTAAAAGAATTTATGCGCAGCCTTACCGAAGCAAAGGGTGATCCGCGAATGCCGGCGATAAACAAGCCGGAATTTGTCAGCCTAATCCGCAATACAAAGCCTTCCCAGGAAGAGATCGCGACGAATCCGCGCGCCCGGTCGGCGACTTTGCGCGCCGTTAGGAAAAATTGATTGTTTGTGCCGCCGAAATATGGTAGAATCTTATCATTAACGGGAGACTCTATCATGATTAAAAAAATCGTTCTTGCTTCGATAATTACAGCCGCGACCGTTGTCGCAGCCAACGCCCAGCGTCCGGCCAACGACGAATGGCGGGACAGGCTTGTCATAATAAATCCGAACCAACGCGCCGAGGCGCAGAATTCTGCGGGCCCTTGGTATATGAGCGCGAAGGCGGCGCTTAACTTCGCGAATTTCAAGAACGAATATAAGGTTGTCGAAGCTCCGGTAGTGGCCGGCAGCGACAGGTACGCCGGTGCGCGCACAATAGGATTTGAGGTTGCCGGCGGGTATCAGATCGACCCGATGTGGAGGTTGGAACTTGCTTACGGATATTCGGGGGAATTCACAGACAAGGACGCCGGTGCAAATTTTTCCATGCTGAACCAGACCGTAATGGCGAACATAATGGCCAATCTGCAGCAGTGGGGAACCACATCGGTATATCTTGGAGCAGGTTTCGGCGCATCGATCCTACAGTCTCATTGGTGGGGTCCCGCTTTGGGCACTTCGTCCAAGAAAAGCAGTTTCAATCCCGCAGGACAGATCATATTTGGAGCCGAAGAGCAAGTGCATAGGAATTTCGCTTTGAACATACAGTACAGGATTTTATTCAACAGCGGCATGAAGCATGATGTCGAAGGCGTGCAGTACTGCGTGCCGGGTAACGAAGCCGCGTGCCAGGCGAATCCCGAGAACTTTGTCGGGACGCTTTCGACCGAGATTGAGAACGTGATCACCCACGGCATTATGGTCGGCGCCCGCGTCCTCTTTTAATAGGACAAAAAATCCAATCTCGGTTTTTCGTTTGCGGTCTATATCGTCCACTACGCTTCGGAAAACGAACCCTTATGTACTTAGACGTACACCGCGGGTTCGTTTTCCTTGGTATTGGACGATCTATCCTTGCAAACGCGACCTTGATAGGATTTTTTGGGATATTATTTTTTCATCGAAAACGCGATGCGCCGAATGGTTTTTGGGATTATTATTTATACTTGGCGTTGCGATGCGGCTAAGCATTTTTGAGTTATTTTATAACTTGCAAAATTGGCGATATAGGTTTATCTTGTTGATGCCATGAACTACGATGTTTTTATTGAACGTTCCAAGATGTACATAGTGCGCGAGGCTTTGCGCCACGTGCAGAGCCATGGGCTTGGAGGATCGACGCATTTCTACATCACCTTCAAGACCGGTTTCCGCGGCGTAAAGATTCCCGATTTTCTGAAAGCCCGGTATCCCGACGTCATAACCATAGTTCTGCAGCATTCTTTCACGAATCTAAACGTATCCGACACAGGGTTCGGAGTAGGGCTTGCGTTCAACGGGCAACCCTTTTACATAGTGGTCCCGTTCAATTCATTGGTAGAATTCAAAGATCCTTCGGTTAATTTTGTTCTGGGATTTATTCCCGAAGACAATTTCGAGACCGATTCGGTCGAGCAGAGCCTGCCCTTGGAAGGCGGAAGTTCGATTCCGCAAGCGTCCAGCAACATAATAGACTTGGAAAAGTTCCGTAAAAAATGAACGTTAAAATAGCATTTTGTGCGGATGGAAAATGGTATCCGTATGTATCTGTGGCCATACAATCAATCATAGATAACTCGTCTATCGATAGAAATTACGAAATATTCGTTCTGAATTACGACGCCGACGAATTTGCCTGCGATCGGATCAAATGGAAACTTCCGAAAAACGTTTCGGTTCAGTTCGTGGATATGTCGGAATACATCAAAAAGTACAGGATCGCCGATTGGTTCCATTCAGGCCGTCTGAACTACGCCGCGTACTTCAGACTGTTTTTGCCGCTTGTACTGCCGGACGCGGACAAAGTCTTGTATCTTGATTCCGACGCCATTCCAGTCAGAGACGTTGCGGATTTATACGACATAGATTTGGGCGAAAACCTGGTAGGGGCCGCGCACGAAGTAATATACATGAAGGATAGCGAACGCGCCGGGCTGTCGGAAAAATTATATATGGGCGAGTTTTTCAATTATTGCGAGCGCGTCTTAGGCATGACGAAGCCCAGCGAAAAATATTTTAATTCCGGCGTCGTATTGATGAACCTTAGACAGATGCGCATTGAAAACACAATCGAACAATTTCTTAAATACGCCAAAATAAACAACGCTTATTTTCATGATCAGAATGTTTTGAACGCCGCGTGCCAGGACCGGGTTTTTTATATTCCCCAGGAATGGAACTTCATGACGAATTGGTTCGCGGACAATAGTCAGTTTGTGGACAAGGGAATGCGCGACAAGTATCAGCAAATGCTGCGCGATAAAAGTTTCGGGATAATCCATTATTCGTGCTATCCCGAAACCCGGCCTTGGATTACCCCGCTGGCCCCGCTTGGCGAATATTGGTGGGGGGGGGCTAGGAACACCGCATTTTACGAATCAATTCTTGAAAATATATGCAAAGGCGAAATCCTGTCAAAATTGGCCGATATGGCCACTATAGAAGAGGCCATGCGCGCTGATTTGGATCACTTGAAGCTTTGGCGCAAAGGCGTGCTGTCAAACGGATTGAGGATCAAAATCCGCCGTTCAGAAACTCTGCAATTCATGACTTTGGGCTTGATCCCGAAAGTTGCGCGCAAGAAAAAGGAATGCCGCGACAAATTAAAAGCTTTGCTTGAATCAAAATAATCATCTTAGTTCGAACGTCGCATTGACCGTGATTGATATTTCCTCGTCGCGCGAATGCAGCGGCATTGTGACGTCAGCTTCGCCCATGGCCATGACGGCCGAGTCCGAGGCAAATTCCACAGCTCGACCTCTTGGCATGATGCCGCCGAAATTACCCTGGCTGTAATGCGCGCTAATCATTCTTCCTATGCGGGCCTTTCCGCCTTCGGCTATCGCCTCGGCCTTTTCGCGCGCGTTTCTTGTGGCGTCGAACATGCAGGCTTCACGCTCAACCTTCTGCAATTCTTTGGAAGTAAAGAAGTTGAATCTGTTCGTGAAGACGTCGGGCTGACCGGCGGCAATCAGCATAACCTTGCCAAGATCTTCGGCATTTTCGGCTACGACTTCAAACGCTATCACGGACTCGAAGCCCAGCGAAACACGCCGTTCAAGCTTGCGGTTCCATTCGGTTTTCTCATAGCTTTCGACCCTTGTCGTTTCAAGTTCCAGATTGTCCATTTTCTCTATGGCTTCGCTAAGTCTTTTGTAAGTCGCCGAGGTTTGCTCGGTCGCGGTGACGATATTGTCGGTAAGATTTCTGACTTCGATTGTCATAGACACGCGGTCTTTTGGGACTTTGCGCAGGCATTCGCCGGTGGCGTGAACCTGCTTGTACATTGCCGGTTGGTTTGAAAACGGGTTCATGAAGGCCAGCACGGCGACTGCTATAATAGTTACGAACAGAACGTTTTTATTGATTTGTTTTAACATAATTCTCTCCTTTTCCTTTGGGATGATATCATAATAAACGGATGCATCAAGGGGATTTTGCATTATTATCCGAATCGGTTGGCCGGGATGTATTTGACTGAAATCCGCAGATAAGAATATGCTCCTGCTACTTATAGTTGAAACCCTTGAAATATTATTTTATTCTTGATATAGTTTCCTAGGAAGAAATTTTGTAACAATAAAGGAGAAGAGAATGAAACATTCTGATATTTGGGGTGCGATTGACGCTTTTGCGAAATCCAAGGGCAAGACGGTTTCCGGTTTGGCCAGGTTTTCTGGACTGGACGCGACTACTTTTAATCCAAGCAAAAGGTTCACGAAGGTGGGACAGGAACGCTGGCCCTCGACGAACAGCATATCCAAAGTGCTGATCGCGACAAATTCCAGCTTTTTGGATCTGTTCCGTGTTTACCTTAAGAAATTAAAGTCAGATAAGTAGGATTGGCGCATTACGCGCGTCAGTTGTTTTCGATATAGGAAAATAACTCGCGCGCGTCTTCCGCTTTTTCAAACGACAGCGAGTTTTCGTGGCCGTCATAAGAATAAAATAAGCGGCCGCCTTTTATATTTATACGTACTGCATCGCGCTTCTTGTTATCCAAAGCTTGAAAATAAAATAATTCCGCGATAAAACGCAAGACTTTATGCCGGTCATTTTTCAGTATTTCCAAGGTCCTTTGCGTATAGTCCGGGTATCTCTCAAGTATTATTTCGGCGTGCTTGTCCTGTAATTTCTGCTTTTCCACGGAACCGAAGCTTGCTCCGTGCTTGTGCCATACGAACAGATCTCCGGCTATGGTGTTGAAGTATCCGGCTTTGACCGCTCGCTGGCACCAGTCGACTTCCTCGCAATAGCCTTTTGCGAAAATTTCGTCGAATATTCCGATTTCCCTTAGCGCGTTTTTATTAATGCCCATGCAGAATCCCACGCCGGTTGAAAACCGCAGCGATTGATATGGAATATTAAGCCCTGATAATTTTTTATTGACGCTTTCCAAATTTCCATCGAAGACATTGTTTCTAAAAATAAGCGGCAGCGAGAATATAGTAGCGGCATTACTGAAAGGCGTGACGCTGGCCACGTTCCGGTCTTCGAAAATAGGGCGCATAAGTCGCGACGTCCAACCGCGAGGAACCACGGCGTCCGTGTTTAAAATTATCACGTGGTTTTCGGTTGATCTCAGCGCCCGGTTGACGCTTTTAACAAAGCCCAGATTCGTATCGTTCTGCAGCAGGATCATCCGCGATTTAAAAATATCCTGATATTTTTCAAGCAAAGGATTGACCCTTGCGTCGGAAGAGCAGTCGTGCACGACGATAAGCCGGTATTCCAAATCCGTGTTTTTCATCACGCTGTCGAACAAGGGCGCAAGATATTCATAGGCGTTGTAAACAGGCACGATAATGTCTATCTTTTGTTTTTCAAAATATTTTTTGCCTTCGAAAAACATCCTGACGTTTCCGGGGGCAATGCGCAGCTTCCTCTTTCTTATCCTGATTCCAAGCAGGTATACGCGCGCAAAATTCGCGGAAATTTTCTTATTTATCAGTTTCATTTCGCGCCCAGGATTATGTTTTGCAGGCCGAAGTGCCCTTTAAGCGCGTTGCTGTAAAAATGAACGTTTACATCCTTGAATCCGGCTTTCCGCATTGCATCCAAAAAATCCCATCCGTGATTGTGAAACACCAGAGCGCCGCCCGCGGGATCCGCCGGATTGCCGTGGATTTCCGGCGGCAGTATATGCCGGACCTTTCCGTTTTTCAGTTCAGCGCGCAGAATCGTGAATTTGTTTTCCGGGAAGAACGGGATCGAGATCGCAAGCCTGCCGCCTTTTTTCAACACGCGAAAATATTCCTTAAGCGCTTTTTTGTAATCTGGCACATGCTCGAAGACGTGCTGCGAAACGATTAATCCGAACGAGTCGTCGGCGAACGACAAATTTTCCGCATTCTGGTGCATGATGCCGTCGTATATTTTTCCCGAAGTTTTATCCTCTCCTAGAAATTCCGCCCCGGTGATATTTTCCTCGCCGTAGAATTTTTTCAAGTTTTTGAAAGTGGTCGTGACGAATTCATCCGCATAGACTTTTCCGGGATCGGGAGCGTGCATTTTGACGAATTCATGCATGGCGCGCATGCGCGGATTCATTAGGCATTCCTCGCACCACATATCCTCGCGGTCGCCGAACGGGTTGCATACCTTGATTTTTGTAACGCGGTCGCAGACTTCGCAGAATCCAGGTATGGCGGCGTTTTCGGTCGTACGGATTCCGGCAGATAAAACCGCCAGCTTTTTCGCATATTCGTGAAGATCCAAGTCCTTTATATAGTCGTCGAAATTGTCGTGTTTCGCGCACCATTGTTCGCGGCCTCCGTCGAACTGCGACACGTTCGGCACAAGGTTCCAATAGCTGTATCCTTCGGTTCTTTTCCAAATTCTGATTCCGAACAGGTAAGTGCGTATAGCGGAAATGGTTTTTCTTGTGGTAATTATTTTCACTTCAAATTTCCTTGGGCTTCAACATATTTTCCATCTGCGCCACAAGCTTGGCGGCGGCAGTATCCCAGTTGCATTTTTCATCAAGCAGTTTTTTGCCGAAGTCCAAAGATTTTTTCGCGAGATCTTGGTCGTTGTATATTTGGATAATTTTTTCGGTTATCGAGTCGATGTCAAACGGATCAAACTGGCACTCGGGTGCGGTTATTTCCCGCACCGAAGAATTGTTCGAGGCGATACAAGGCTTGTTCATGGCATAAGATTCCAATACGGGCAAACCAAGGCCTTCGTAGAAAGAAGGATATATAGTCGCTCGGCAGGCGCGCAGCATATCGCCGACTTCCTTGTCGGACGGCCTGTGCCTGTCGAACAGCACCACGCGGTCATCGATTGCGAACTTGGGCAACCGCTCTTTTGTTTTGGCTATGATTTCTTCGGAACTTCCCTGCAGGCTGGAAGCCACGACCAAGCGAGCGTCTTTTGGAATTTTTCCGCTTTCATAGGCCTTTATAAATGCGACGATGGCCCCATCCACGTTTTTGTTAAATCCTCCGCCCAAAAGCGCGACCAGATCGTTGTTTAATTTTTCGTTTGAGGGATTGCCGAATCTTGCGATGTCGACGCCTCCGTATATGACGGTGAATTTATCGCGCGGAATATCAAGCATGCTCATAGCATCGATCGCCGTGCATTTCGAGTTAGTAAAAATATGGTCGCTTAGAAATATGTTGAGCATGCCGTTTTTAACGGCGTCGTACCCCCACGATTTCACGTAAGTTTCGCGCCCGACGAACGGAATCATGTCGTGCAGAATGCCCACGGTGTATTTGGCGCAGGATTCACGTCTGACATTGCCCGCAATATTCTTCAAATAATAGGGACAGCCGATGTGAGGGTCGAAATAAAAATCGTAAACTTCACTGTCCGGATCGTCCAATTGGTCCAGCATGACCGCTTTATATTTTTTCAGAAACGCATCCTTTTTATAAAGGTGGGTGTTTCCTTGGTCGTAAAGAAAATCTATCCGCACCTTGCCCGTATCCTCCATCGCTTTTAGCAGGCCTAACGCAAATATGCCCGCTCCTCGGGTATAGGTGATATGTATAGCGTGGACTTCCACTAGAATTCTGATCGTCTTGTTCTTATTTTCATAATTTTGATCTATTGATCGACCTTTGTTAGCACGCAGGATGTATTCCGCGCGGGCCAATTGTTTTTTAGAAAGCACGCCTTTATCGGGCAGCGGCGCACCTTGCAGGACGCGTTTGCTTATACGTATGCCAAATAGATAGGTGCGGACGGCAACTGCGGTTCTTTTCTTGGCAAGAAACGGCAGGCCAAGGAAATAGTATTTCCTATCGCCGTTTGGGAATCGTTTCTTGTTTGTAAGTTTCAATTTAGTTTTACCTCTTGGTCGCATAATCGCTATTATGTGCCATGGTTCATTTTGTTGATTTCTTAAACATGGCCTTGTTTATATTTGATTTAGCCAGAACATTATAAGCATTCATTTTATAAAATCAACCTTAATTTTACCCCCCCCCACGCGAATAATCCTTTGATTATAGTTAAATTTATTATAGGAATGTAAACATAATAGCGATTATGCGACAAAAGGGTACAGAGGAGCATTTAATGAAATTATTCGGTAAAAGGCATCATAATGGCAAAACTAAGTACTATTTTTTAGGCCTGCCGTTTCTTGCCAAGAAAAGAACCGCAGTTGCCGTCCGCACCTATCTATTTGGCATACGGATCAGCAAAAGGCAACTGTCCGCCGTTGCGCCATACATTGATTCCAGTGTACCCAAACAGTCGGCCAGAGCCAGATATATTTTGCGCGCTCATGCAAATCGTTTTATAGGTAAAGATTATAGAAGTGAAAACAAAAAAATCACAGTTCTAGTGCAGGCCTGCCTTATACAGGTGGCGCATGACCGTGGAGTCGGAGTGTATGCGCTAGGTTTATTGGAAGCCATGGTGGCCACCGGTAAAGTGAAAATCGATTTCCTTTACGATCGCAATCAAAGGCCTTTGTGGCATGAAAACAAGTTTTGTAAAAACCACAATGCCGTGTTCTTTGAACAGTTGGACGATCCGGACAGTGAAGTTTACGATTTTTATTTCGATCCGCACCTGTGGCATTCATATTATAAGGACAATATAGCGGGCAGTTTGCAACGCATGTCGAGCGCAAAATACATGGTCGGAATTTTGCACGATATTACGCCGCCTATTTTTTGGGGCAGCCACTCGAAAAACTGGTATCTTCAGGCTTTTGCGGAAAACAGCCTATGCAACATATTCTTCGCCGACCATATATTCACTAACTCGAAATGCACGGCGATCGATGCCATTAACAATCTTGATATTCCCCGTGAAAAATTCACCGTCGTGTACGGTGGCGCGGATACAAGTAGATTCAGGCGGTCCGACAAGGTAAAATTAAACAACGATTTGGTCGCTATTCTGGGCGGGGATCCTAGAAAAAATGTCGATGGTGCGATAATCGCGTTTATAAAGGCCTATGAAAGCGGAAAAATTCCAAAAGACGCGCGCATAGTGATCGCGTCATTTCTTGAGAATCGCCATAAAGATGTAATAGATAAAATAAAGGGCCGCCTGAGGGAATCTGCGCCGAATTTCAAGCTTGACGGACGCGTGGTGCTGTTCGACAAGTACAGGCCGTCAGACAAGGAAGTCGGCGATATGCTTCACGCGTGCCGCGCCACAATATTCCCTTCTTTCTACGAAGGATTGGGTTTGCCCGTGCTTGAATCCTACGCTATTGGCAAGCCATGCATAGCATCCAACAATTCATCGGTTGCCGAAATAACCGCGCCAGAGTGTCAATTCAATCCGTTTGATGCAGATGATATTGCAAAAAAGATCATAGGGATATACACTAATCCGGAATTGGCGAAAAAATCCCTTAAGTTTGGTAAAGAGCTTTTGGCAGAAACATGCAACTGGGACGCAGTAGCTGCGAAAGTCGTGTCAAAGATGGAAGAGATGATAAAACGCAGAGAAGTATAAATGAAAAATCCTAAAGTTTCGGTGTTAACGCCAGTATGGAATACTAATCCGGTTTATTTGCGCGAAGCGATAGAGTCTATTCTGTCGCAGACATTTACGGACTTTGAGTTTATATTGATGAACAATTCTCCCGAGAATTCCGAGGTTACAAAGATTCTCAAATCTTATAAAGAAAAAGATCCTCGTATAGTGTACGTGGAAAACGAAAGCAACCTGGGAATAGCATCAAGCCGCAACAAGCTGATAGACCTTGCCAAAGGAGAGTACATAGCGATTTTCGATCACGATGATATATCTATGCCCAAGCGGTTTGAAAAGCAAGTGGTGTATATGGATGACAATCCTTATGTCGGGGTTGTAAGCTGTAACGCCAAATTCATGATCAATGGTCGTGGAATAACGAAAGGCGAAACTACGGATTTTCCATCAAACAATTTAGACATAAAACGCGGTCTAATGAGATACTGTCCTATAATGCATCCAGGTTCCATGATTCGCAAATCAGTGCTGGAAAATTCGGGAGTGCGTTACGAGGCGCAATATTCTCCGGCTGAAGACTATATGCTATGGATTCGTCTTATGGAGCATACAATGTTTCATAATCTTAAGGAAGCGTTGCTAAAGTGGAGGGACTTCGGCGATAACGCATCGTGTTTACAAAGGGAAAAGATCGTAGATGCTTCGGCCCGGGTCACAAATGTTGCGCGCCGCGAAAATCCATGCCTGGCAGATTCTGGATGCAGTCCCGTATTAAAACGCAAGGAATGGCTTAGGCTGTTCTTCATAATCCCGTTTATAAAAATAAAGCGCAGGCCTGACGGCAGAACAAAATATTATTTATTCGGCTTCTTCCCTCTGCTTTACGTTCGGTAAAAATAAACCTTGTTATTTGTGAAATTCGCGCTATAATTGATCAACCGGCGGCGTTCGTCGTCCGGATGCTCCACATTAATTTTATCAAACAAACCGTAAAACAGGGGACAATTCATGTTCGTCAAAGACCTTAAATTAAAAACCGCAAAGCAACTTTTGGCCGAAGCCGAAAAGCTTTCAATAGAAAATCCTTCGCAGCTTACCGCGCAACAGCTGCGCTTCGCGATCGCCAAGACTTCTATATTGAACGAGCCGACCGCGCAGCATATAGGCGAAGGCGTGATGGAACGCATGCAGGACGGCTTCGGATTCCTGCGCCAGCCCGAGGCAAATTATCTAGCGGGCCCCGACGACATATACGTCAGCCCCGCCTTGATCAAACAGTACGGCCTTAGGACCGGAGATTACGTGCAGGGAAATATTTCCGCACCTAGCGAGGGCGAACGTTATCTCGCGCTTAAAACCATAACCGCCGTCAATGATGAAGATCCGAAAGAAATCCTACAGCGCGTTTCGTTCGACGACATGACGCCGCTTTATCCCGATGAAATGCTAAAGATGGAAACCGAGGGCGACACTGACAAGGGCCGCTCGCTGTCCGCCCGCGTCATCGACCTTATATCTCCGACCGGCAAGGGCCAGCGTTCTCTGATCGTGGCTCCTCCGCGTACGGGTAAGACCGTCATGCTGCAGAACATAGCGCATTCGGTAGCGACGAATTATCCGAAAGTAAAATTGATCGTTCTATTGATAGACGAGCGCCCGGAAGAAGTCACTGATATGCAGCGTAACGTCAAGGGCGAAGTGATCTCGTCGACTTTCGACGAGCCCGCGACGCGACACGTGCAAGTCGCGGAAATGGTGATAGAAAAGGCCAAGCGCTTGGTTGAAGGCGGCGAAGACGTTGTGATACTTCTTGATTCGATCACGCGTTTGGCTCGTGCGTTCAACACGGTTGTCCCAAGTTCAGGCAAAGTTCTTACCGGAGGAGTCGACGCGCACGCGCTTCAGCGTCCCAAAAAATTCTTTGGAGCGGCGCGCAATATCGAAAACGGCGGATCGCTGACCATCATCGCCACCGCGCTGGTCGATACGGGTTCCAAAATGGACGAGCTTATATTCGAAGAATTCAAGGGAACCGGAAACTCGGAAATCATATTGGATCGCAAGTTGTCCGACAAGCGCGTCTATCCGGCAATCGATATAACGAAATCCGGCACGCGCAAGGACGATCTTTTAGTCGATAAGGCTACGCTGTCAAAGATGTGGATACTACGCCGCATAATAAATCCGATGGGTACGCTTGAAGCTATGGAATTTCTGCTTGATAAGATGCGTTCCACAAAAACCAACGCGGATTTTTTCAGTTCCATGAATTAGGAAAAACAGTGGGTATAAACGAAGCAAAGTTTAAACACTACGATCAACCGATAATGGAAGCCTTAAAAAAGCTTGTCGGCAGCGGCGGCGTATATGGAACCGCCAAGCAAGTCTTTTATGCGTTTGATCCGCCGTTGAAAGTGGATTTTACTACATTCAAGCGAAGGATTTCGGTAGGGAATGCAAACTTCAACAGCAAAATCTATGTCGAGTTTATGAAGTGCGTGGGTTCGGGCTATGATTCCGAACGGGATAAACGGATTGAGAGAGAAAACGAGCTTGTTATATCCATAATGAAACAGCTTCCGCGCATAGTCTACAGCGGTCGTCCCGAGTTGTTTGAAAAAATTATGAGATTCGACCCAGACATTAATATTAAGATGAGTTATAGAACTTTTTTCCGCAGAACTACAAAAGGAAACAAACATTTTGATGCTGATCTGCACTGTGAATTCATATCGCTTGTGAATATGCGTCGCATAAGCCACGGCGGATCAAGGTATATGTGACTCAAACGGATCAACCGCCGGCGGTTTTCAAATCTGCTATATGCGCAAGCGCCTTACTCTTGATTGTATCGGTAATCCTGTCGGATTCCTTTTCCGTCGGGATCAGTTCATATGCGTTCCAATCATAGTTTCTTCCTGAAAAAATCGTTAACCCTTGTGGCAGGGAAGTTCTTTGAAACACTTGCATAACGTGCGAAATTTCGTGGCCCGCAACCAATAAGGGCATGATGAAGCCGTAATCCGACATTATGAGATCTTCATTGTACAGGACTTTTCTAAGATTATGGTCGAATACGGCGACCAAAGTTTTTCCGGTTCTTTTTACGAATTCCGATCCCGGCATAAATTCAACGCCTTTATATAGTTCCCTTGCGTAAAGGTTGCCTAGAAAATCAGTTATATAAACGATGAATTCTTTTCGCGCGCCCAAGTCCGATTTATGCCATGAATCCTCGTTATGCTTGTCCCAGTCTATTTCGTTTTTCATCGCATTCCACATACGTTCCGCCACCAAGTCTATGGCCGGGTAATCCAGATCGAATTTTTCCCAAAACAGCGTAAGCGCGTATCTGTGTTCCAAAACCGGGTTTGCGACCTCGTTATCGTAATCATAAGCCTTCCAATATGCTTCGCCCTGAATGTTATTTAGAGTATTTTGCAGCTCCTCGAAATCATAATTTCGAAAGGCTGTACGTTTCAATTTTTCTGTGGATTTTGAAAAGTCCGTCATATAGCATTGTATCATAAACAAAAGAAAAATTGAAATGCAAATAGACCGTCTTCACAAGGAATTCGACAGGCTGCAGCAAAAGCACGGCTCGCCCGGACTTACCAGCATATACGGCGCGGGTTGCATAGCCGGGCCGAAAGTCTGCTTTGTCTTTATGAATCCGACCGGAAAAAATGTGGCAAGCGCGAAGACTTGGCGCGGGCTTAAAGCTCCGTGGATCGGCACGAAAAACACTTGGATACTTTTCAATTCCGTAGGTGTGCTTTCCGACGGCACGCTGCAAGAGATTTTATCGAAAAGACCCGAAAATTGGGACTATGAATTTGCGGACAAAGTCTATGCCGAGCTGGCCAAAAATAAAATCTACGTCACAAATTTGGGCAAATGCACGAAGAGCGACGCTTCGCATGTTCCTGATTCCGTGTTCAAAGATTATCTTGAATTATTGGAACAAGAGATCGTCCAGGTGAATCCTGAAAAAATAATAGCGTTCGGAAATCAGGTCAGCAGTTTGCTTTTGGGTAAACCTTGCAGGGTTTCCGAAATGCGCAAAAAATCCGAAGTAAAAATCATCAATGGTAAAAAATTCAAAGTGTTTACGGTTTACTATCCTGTAGGGCAGGGCATGCGGAATCTGCCCGCCGCCATTGAGGATATAAAATTCGCTATCGGGTAACTATATCCCTGTTTAAGTAATCCGCGTATTGCACAGGGTGAAGAAACGGGATCATCGCGCGAAAAACCACCTGGCATACTTCCTGCGAACGATCCAGGGCTCCGCGCGTTAGATATGCCAAAGCTCCGCCTTTGCCAATGGTATAGTCCGGGAACACTTGACGCATGGCTTTGGGCAAGGTGGCTCCGTTATGAATCAAATCACACACGGGCTTTGGCAGATAATTCCCGCCGCCACTTCCTTCGGCCTGCTGGCCTTTTTCGTTAATTATGCAAACCCAGTCGCGCATTATGAAAAGCCCCTGTTTTTGCAACGAAGACTTAAGCCCGCTTTCTATCCCGATATAAAAGTCATATCCGGGGCGATCGCGGAACAGTCGACTTGCGCGGCTGAATGCTCCGGCTCGGTTTTCTTCTTCGCTTTTAGGCTGTTCTGGAACACCGCTTGGAACTGATTCTCCGGTCACTTCAACTTGGCGTCCAAGCAAAAGTTCCAGCGCTTGGCGAACGCCGTCAACTTTTTCTTTGTTTTCCGTTCCGACCAACACTTTTGTCATGGCAAATCCTTTTCTCGATTATATACCGATAGATCTTGCATTTCCACGTATATTTGATATAATGCGTTAGTTTCCTATTGGGGGCCAAAAGGAAGAGAGAGGTCGGCGCCGCGTCCGCGCGGCGCGAAGCCTTAAGGCAAAAAACATTATTTTGCCGATTCGGTTGTTCTTTGGTATTTTGGTTAAAATCCGCAGATAAGAATATGTTCTTACTATCTAGGGTTGAAATGCTTGCATCTTTAATATATTCTTGATATAGTTCCTAGGAACAAAGGGGAGAAAAATGTTAAATATGATAAGAATAAAAGGTCTTCACAATTTACCTATGCCTTTCACGGATCTCAGCAGACGCGTTCATATTTATCCGCCGCTGTCAAAGAGAGATATGATTAGAAGGTCTTAGTTTATCGCTAGGAAAACAGTTTGACTTTTTTAAAATGCGTGATAGAATTGGCAGTTGTCGGCCCCATCGTCTAGTGGTCTAGGACACCGCCCTTTCAAGGCGAGAACCGGGGTTCAAATCCCCGTGGGGTCACCATCCTTGGCTGCTGCGCAGCTTTGGGTGGCGGGCCACCGCCCGACGAAATGTTTTGTATTGGCTAAGTAGCTCAGTTGGTAGAGCAAATGACTGAAAATCATTGTGTCGGTGGTTCGATTCCGCCCTTAGCCACCAATAAATCGATTTATACACGCCATCTACTTGGCGTTTTTTGTTTTTTAATTCCGGCATGTACTTATGGGTACACTAGCGCGGAATCAAAAAACTTCAAATACGCAGTATCTGGCATGTCTAAATCGATTTCTTTCAATAATTCGTGATATGTACATCATCTAGTTTGCGTTTCTTGATTTTTGCCACCGGCATGTACTTATGGGTATAAGTCAAATCTAAGAAAATATAAAGAAATGAACTTTTACAACTTTTGATAACTTGTTAAAGTTCAAGTCCTAATTCCATTACTTAAAACAAAAACACCCCTTCGGGGCATTTTTATTTTAAGTGGCGGGATTGACGGGACTCGAACCCGCGGCCTCCTGCGTGACAGGCAGGCGCTCTAACCAGCTGAGCTACAACCCCGCGAACTGGCTTATAATAGGGTATAATTCCGTAAAAAGCAAGGACAAAAAATCACCCCATAACAAGCTGCATAACAATCGGCGCAAGAAGCGCCGAGCACAAGCCAGCGATCACAATTGCCGTGCTTGATAAGGCTCCCTCGACCTCGCCGATTTCCATGGCTTTGGCTGTTCCCGCCCCGTGGCAGGTAGTGCCGATCGCAAGTCCGACGGCCACCGGGTGCGTTATTCTGAACGCTTTTATTATGATGCCGGCAAAGGTCGCGCCGAATATACCGGTAAAGATCGACGCTATCACCGCTATGCTTCCTATGCCGCCCGTGCTGTCCGCGATCCCAAGAGCGATCGCCGCGGTGACCGATTTAGACATCAGAGATTTCGCAAGTTCAAGGTCCATATTGATGAACCACGCCACTATGAAAACGCTTATTATACTGAACGCGCTTCCCATAAATATCGAAAAAAGTATCGCGGTTTTGTGTTTTTTTAGGATGTTTATCTGCTTGTACAGCGGCACCGCAAGCGCAACTGTAACCGGAGTCAGAAAGAACGACACATAACGCGCGCCCACAAAGTAATCAGAAAAATCCGCGCCCAACAAAAGTATAACCGCTACCACCATAACCGCGGCGGTAAAATGCGGGAATAGATACGGGATCCTTCTATATATAATAATCGCCAGGCAATAGGCGGCCAGCGTTAAGAAAAACCCAAAGAATAGTGAATTAGCCAGAAAATCCGCCATCATTTTCCGCCTCCTTCGCGCCTGCATTTCGCGATGCGAATATAGCGTTTTTTCTTAATCCTTTTTTCTTCAGCCCGGACGGTGATCTGCGCGACAAGTCCGGTAAAGCCCATGACAAGCACCGCCGTCAGAGCAAGCAGCAGTATCATGGCCGGCAACTGACCCCTCATATTTGCCGCAATCTCCATAAAGCTGACAGTCGGAGGAATAAACACGATCAGCATGACCGATATCATAGCCATTGACACCTTCTCGACCCATTCAAGTTTGATGATTTTAAGGCATAGCAGCGCGAACATAATGACAAGAGCATAGACGGCCGCGGGAATCGGAAAACTTATGATATGCGCCAGGATTTCGCCCGCAAGGGAAACGCCCGCAATTATCATAATCGGAACAAGATACTCCACTAACTTTCGTCCTTTATTGTAACGCCCTCATCTTTAAGCAATTTTCGCTTCATGTCAAGGCCCAGAGCAAATCCGCCGATAGTTCCGTTCGATGCGATTACTCTATGACACGGAATTTTTATAGGATACGGATTTTTTCCGACGGCGGTACCGACTGCGCGGACGGCTTTGGGATGGCCTATACGCCGCGCCAGTTCCGCGTATGAAATGGTTGTGCCGCGCGGGATCTTCATCAGCTCGGCCCAGACTTTTTTCTGAAAATCGGTTCCCTTTAATTCCATGTCCGCATTATCGGTTGACACCGCCCGCAAATCAAGGATAAACTTCCCAACATGGGAACATTATTTTATCTTTTGAAACAGTATTGGAAGAACGCGAAGGGGCGCCGCTGGATGGCGATTTTGTCTGCGTGCTCGCTGCTTATTTCCTATTCCGTCTGGGCTTTCGAGCCATTGTTGTTCGGAGCCGTAGTAAACACAGTTCAGCATTACACCGGGTCTGACGCTATAAATAAAGTCATACAAATTGTGTTCATTTGGATTGGGATTTATGTAGTGTACAACATGACCAACCGCATCGGCGGGCATCTTGCGAACAGGGTCGGGTATTATCTTAGGGCGCAGTACGTCGCGCGCAACTATCGCAAGCTTTGCCGTCTGCCGCTTAAATGGCACGCAGATCACCACAGCGGCGAAACCGTGCGCCGCATAGACCGCGCCGCGGACACCCTGGACGAGATGGCCGGAATGCAGTGGCGGTATTTTTACATATTCTCGAACGTGGCGGGATCCTTTGCGGGGCTTCTTTATCTTAGCTGGAAGGTGGCGCTGATCGCTATAGCCGTATTCGCGACCTTTTATGCCGCCATGGCGTTTTTAGACCACAAGCTTCAAATCAAGCTGGAAGAGATCAACGAACGGCAGAATAGAATACTTGCCGCCATATTCGATTTCGCCGCAAATATGCGGAGCATAATAACCCTGCGCTTGGGCTCGCGCACGGCGCGCGTGGTAGACGCCAAGGTGGAAACCGCCCGCTGGCCGACCATCTACGCCTGGGGAGTTTTGGCTCAGATAAAATGGACCGTGATTTCGTTCGCGTTCATGTTTTTGCAAATCGGCGTGGTGCTGTATTTCGTGCTGACCGGCCTTTATTCCGGCGAAGTCATAAACCTTGGAACTCTTGCCGCCATGTATATTTATCTTGATAGGATCGGCGCGGCGAACTATGACCTTACCGATCTGTATAACAGCATGATGAAGGACAAGGCCGCGCTGCTGAACGCCAGAAGGGTCGAAGGCGCCAAGGACGCGCCGGCGTCGCCGATAGCTCCGTCCAAATGGAAAAAGTTCGAGGCCAAAGGAATAAGATTCGCGCATGACGACAGCAGAGGCAAAGACATTATATGCGGCGCCGATTTCTGTTTTTCCAAGGGGGATAAAATTGCGCTTATGGGCGAATCAGGCTCGGGTAAAAGCACTCTGCTTGTTTTGTTGCGCGGACTCAAAGCCGCCACTTGCTGCGAGGCGTTTATCGACGGAAAGAAAGTATCCGGCGGGGTGGGCGTGTTCGCTTCCAATGCAACGTTCATGCTTCAGGATCCGGAAGTTTTTGAAAATACGATAAGATACAACATAACCATGGGGCTTCCCTATTCCGCCGCCGAAATCAAAAAAGCGCTGCGTTTGTCTAGGTTCGACCAAGTGCTTAAAAAACTTCCAAGCGGACTTGAAACCGACATACGCGAAAAGGGCGTGAATCTGTCCGGCGGCGAGCGTCAGCGCCTTGCGCTTGCGCGCAACATACTTGCCGCCCAAGATTCCGAGATAGTGCTGATGGACGAAATAACTTCCAGCATAGACGTAGAAAACGAAACCTTCATATACGACGCGATTTTGAAAGAGTTCAAGAATAAGACAGTCATAGCCGCAGTTCACAAGCCCGCCATGGCGAAAAAATTTGATCGAATAATCCGCATCGAAGCCGGCAAGGCTTACGATAAAAAATAGCTTGATAAAGCCAGAGCAGGTGATAAACTTTGGGCAACAGGGTGACGAGAGCAGCAAAAAGGAAGCACCGATATGACTATGATATTTGACGCTCACGTCCATGCCCGCGAAGCGGACTCGATCGAATTCAACGAAGTAATAGGGATTTACACCGCTTTATCCGGCGCGGTTTATATGATGAATTTTCCAAATCCGCTTGATCTGTCCAACGTATTCGAAGCAGTGGATTTTTGCAAAAAGTATTACGCGGATATAATGGAAGTCGCCGGAAAAGTCAATTCAAGGCATCGCGCGCTTTTGATGCCGGTGCTTAACGAAACCATGCGGCCCGACCAGCTAGAAAGTTTTATAAAAAGAGCTGATTTTCCGCTGGCGGGATTCAAACTTTTTCCAAAGGGGCAAAGCACGAATTCCGGCTACGCTCCCTCGACCGAGCTTGCGCAAAACCTGATAGACGTAGTACAGGCCGAGGGTTTGCCGCTTGCGCTTCATTTGGAAGACCCGGACGAACCGGACGCTTCGAAAAAAGAAGCGTCAGCAATAAAAAACATTCTGCCGCTTCTTATCGACAAGGACGGCAAGCAGCGCGATATGAAAATCTCGATCGAGCATATATCGACCACGGACGCAATACAAGCCGTGGTCGAGCGCAACCTGCATTGCACGATCACGCCGCACCATCTGCTTTGGTGCCAGGAAGATTTCGGCATAACCGATCCGTCGCAAGCCGAAGGCATTCTGTCCAGGGAATATCCGTATTTCTTTTGCAAGCCTTTGATCCAGACCAAATACAACCAGTTTTTCTTAAAGCAATTCTGGCAGTCGGGTTATAAAGGGATCATGCTTGGCTCGGATTCCGCTCCGCACCGAGAAGCGAATAAGATAGTTGAAGAAGGAAAGACGCCTTTCGCCGGAGCGTTTTTGGGGGACGCAAACACTTCCTACAATCAGACGTCGCTTGGCCGAGTGTCCGAGTATTCCAAAAACGGAGCCGAATTTTATTTGGGCGGCGGAGTGTATCAGCTTTCGTCCGCCATGCAGCCCGACGAGTCGAATCTTGTTAAAGTCAAAAATATCCTGACTTTGGAAAATTGCGGAAGGATCAAATAATAAATGCCGGCAACCGAAACAATAGTTCCAAGATCCGTAGTCGAGGTTGCAGATTCCAAGCCCGGTCCCGTCGTATCTTTTATAATCCCATTCCATAATGCAAAACGCTATCTTAACCGGGCGGTAGCGTCCGTGGCCGGGCAGACGATCCGCAACATAGAAATAATTCTTGTGGACGATTGCAGCACGGACGGCTCGGAATCCGTCGCCGAAAAATGGGCCGCCGCGGACGGTCGCGTAAAAATAATTTCCAATTCCGAAAACTATGGTGTCGCCGCATCGCGCAATATGGGCATGGACGCCGCATCGGGTGACTATATCGCCTTTGTTGACTCGGACGATTACATCAATGTCGATTGGGCCGCGCAGACGTTGGCCGCGGCGTGGAACCACGAAGTCGACATAGTGGTCGGACGTGCTGTGGCGTTATGGCCAAGCGGCAGAATGGACAATTATTTTCGCGGTTTTCCCGGACAGAAGATCGAAAACAACGTACACACGGGCGCCTATAATAAATTCTGCAGCTATGTGATCTGGGGGGTATTGTTCAACCGCGAATTTTTGACGCGGAAAAAACTTCGCTGTCTTTCATTCAAAGTAGGAGAGGACATCGAATTTATGTACAGGGCGTTTTCATTGTGCAGAAAAGTCGCGGTCGAGCTTGGGGCGGTATACACTTATTATCAGCGCCGCGACGGCCTGATGGGGTCCGGCGGCGGTGAAGACAAAGCTTTGGCTATCGCCGACTGCCAGCTTGGCGTCGCCGAAACGATACTAAGGAACTTTCGCGAATCCCGTCTTTACGACAAAGACGGATGGATGGGATTGGCTGAAGTTCAAATGATATCCGGCATGCTGACGTTTATGTTGTACAGTCAACAAAGCGACGAGGGAGACCGAATTTATCAAAGGTGGAGACGCAGCGTCCTTTCGATAAACCTGCGAAAAAACAAATCCGCCAAATGGTTTGAAAAACGAATAAGACGGCTTGTCGGGCTTGCTAAAACTCAGGGGGAATTTATGAAAATTGCAAAAGTTAAAATTACCGCGAAGAAAATGGAATATGTGCGGCGCATATCGTGGTTCCATTATATAAAGTTTTCCATAAGAAGAATGTCGGAATGGATTTCGGGCCGCTCCGAGAAGTTCGACAGCGAAAAGATTTTCGCCGAGGCTTGCGGCGCGAATTCGGTCGGTGAGGAAGAAATTTTTCAGGCTTACTTTCTTAAAAACAATATGCCGGAAAAAATAGCAAGGCTAAAAGAAGGGCTTGACGACGAGTCCAAGCAAAATATAGATATGTTTCTTAAAAGATCCCTTGTGTTTCCCGATTCTAAGATCGCCGGTAATTATAAGATAAGTCAAGAGTTTATAGACGCCATGCAGACCGGTCGGGACAAAGCCGATACGGAACTTTTCAAAAAGGACTTGCCCAATTACAAGCGGGAGTTCGCTTTGGAAGATGACGAGTATAGTTTGTGCGTATTTCTTCACCATCATGGACTGAAAGCAGCGGACGACAAAATTAAAAAATATATTTCAGGCAAGGATTTTATAGACGGAGGAGCTTTCGTGGGAGACACCGCGCTGATGCTAAGCAAGCATTATAATCCAAGGTCGGTTCATTCGTTTGAAATTTCGACAGAGAATATGAAGGCGTATAACAAGAATATGGAAAGGAATCCATCGTGGTCAAGCAAATGCCGTTTTGTTCCAATGGGGCTGGGCGGCGAAGTCGGGGTCGCATCCTTATACGACTGCGGAGGTTCCAGCTCAAGCATTTTTGAAAAAGGCGAAGACAAGGTTAAAATCACGAACTTGGATTCGTACGCCGCCGAAAATAATTTGGACGTAGGGTTTATCAAACTTGATGTCGAAGGCATGGGTCTTGAGGCGGTAGAAGGAATGAAGGATACAATAAGGAAACACCGTCCGGTATTATCCGTGGGAATTTATCATAATCCGACGGAATTTTTTGAAATACTTCCCAGACTCCGCGAGATTTGCGGCCCGGATTACGAATTCAAGGTAGTTCAGCTTTTCCCATTTTCCCACAGCAATTTGGACACGGCCGTTTTCGCTTATCCCAAGGTATGATTATTCCTCGACCGTGACGCCCATTTTTTCCCAAACGGGCATCATGGCTTTCTTGTTTATAATGCTGCCATCGGTGATTTTAAGCACAGTAATAATTTTTTTGTCCGACCTGACCGTCTCGGCCTTTTTCTTCGCAAGATAAACGGGGGAAGTTTTTTGCGCGCCCTCCTTGAACCACTGCGGAGGTCTGCCGCCCATCTCCTCCTCTTCCGCGATCCACGCGCCTTCGTCTTTGTGCTCTGCTATAACGCGGATTTCCTTGTCGGTTTCGATCAGTTCAATTCCGTCATCTTCGACGTCTTCTTCCTTGTCGTTTTCCTTATTATCGCCGCCGAAAGTCATGGGCTTGAATTCCATCGGCGCGAAGCTTGGCGCGCTATCTTTTTGCGGCGCGCTTTTCGGAGTCGGATCAAAGTCGTCCATCTCAAACAGATCGTCGCTTTCGGTCTTGGTCGCCTTTGCTGGCGCAGGCGCGTCCGCCGTGAATTTTTTAGGAGCTTCTTTTATTGTCTCTTTCTGTTTTAGGATTTCGGTAGGCTCGGTTTTGTTCTCTTTTTCTTCGGTTTTCTTTTCCTCTTCGACAACTGGCGGAATAGACTCCGCACGCTGCTTAATTTTTATATAAGCGTTTTTAAGTTCGTCCGGCAGATCCTTTTTAATTTCTATTTTCGGCGCGGGATCTTCTTTTGCTTCATGCTCGGCCGGCGCCTTTACTTCGGCTTTTTTGGGTTTTTGAAATCCTTTCCATTTATAGAATAACGTCGCCATGGCCGCGCCTATCGGCAGGGCGGCTGAAATGGAAATCAGCAGGGCGGTGCCGCGAAGCCCGCCAAATCCATAAGTGGCGGCAAGATGCCAGTGCCGCGCGGACAGCACGTCGAATCTAAAAGCAAGCCGCAGGAAAACTATGCAGAAAGTTATCCATGCCGCCCACCAGACGGCTTGGATTAAAATGACTTTAAACAAGGTTTTTGCTTTTTCCATGTGGCTATTATAAAGAATAAATACTATTTTGTCAACATATATTTAATACGTTGAAATTCACCGGCGGGGGGGGGTATAATGCGGCCTGATGTTAATATCCGTTATAATTCCTATTTACAATGTCGAGAATTACATTGCTCAGTGTCTGGACAGTCTGATCGCGCAGACTTTGCAAGATATCGAAATAATTTTGATAGACGATTGCAGCACGGATAATTCTTTGAGAATAGCTGAAGACTACGCTTTGCGCGATCCAAGAATAAAAATAATTCGGCAAAGTCGGAACATGGGGCCGTCCGCCGCGCGCAATATTGGAATAAGCCAATCGTCCGCCCCATACATCATGTTTTGTGATCCTGATGATTTTGTCCAGCCCGAGTTTTGCGAAAAAATGTTCCATGGTGTAAACTCTTACGGCGTAGATATGGCGGTATGCGGAACAAATGTGATTTTAGAGACCTCCTGCGATCCATTGGATGTCGAACAAAATATATATAACGACAAGCGCGACGTTGTTTTGGCGATGGACGACAGCGTGCGCTTAAACCTTAGCGTTGTGATATGGGATAAGATTTTTCGCCGCGATATAATACAGCAATACAATATCCGGTTTCTTGACAGCCAGCTGTATTACGGGGACAATATTTTTTCGAAATCATATTTCATGTTCGCCCAAAAAGTTCGTTTCATTCCCTCGAAACTATATAACTACCGCATAAGGCCGGAAAGCATCATGACTCGCACAAGAAATTACAAACCAGGCATGAGTCTGTGGATTTTGAAAACTTTCGCAGCGGTGTACGAGTTTGCAAAGAAACATGATTTGCTGGATCGCGATCGGAGGTACTTGGCAAAGAATTTCTTTATTAACCTTGGGTTTGCTTTCGAGTGGGAAAAGACGGAAAACGGCCGCAAGGATATTTACAAATTCGCATTGGATTTTATAGAACAAGAAAATCTGACGGGACAAGGTTTCTTTGCAGACTTTCGCCCGTATTTGAGAAAACTGAAAAACAGGACCTATTGCGGCGAAAAGCGTGGAATTATCAGGCGGATTTTCGGTTAATATAACGCTTGCGATACGGTTTGCGCGGTGTTAAGGTATAAGAATACAAGAGTTGAAAGCAATGATAAAAAAAGCAAAAAAAATCACCGAGCGAATACGGAAATTCATCAAGAACGATGACCCGGAAACAAAGGTTAAATGGATAATATACGGCCGCGTATGGCGCGAAATCGGCCGCCCTCAGCTGTGGGGCATAATTGCCGCCGTAGCCTGCATGGTAATAGCGGCCGGAGCAGAAGCGTTTTCCATAACCCTGGTGCGCCAGGCCATAGATTACGGTTTCACGGCTGACAACATGACGTTCCTTTACCTTTTGGGACTGCAGATCATAGCCGCTTTTTTCTTCAAGGGCGCGTTCGGATACGCCAATACTTTGATAATGGGCCGCGTCGGCTTGCGCGCCGGAACCGCGTTCCGCCGCCGCATATACGCGCATGTTTTGCGCCAAGACATGAGCCGGTTCAAGAAAAACAATTCCGGCGCGCTGATGAATATGTTTTCCCTGCAAAGCGCAGCGCTTATGGAGCTTGTGACAAAGGTGCTAGTCAATTTCATACGCGACTGGGTGACCATATTCATAATGATCGGACTTATGATCTACTATGCCGCTCCATTGGTCGTATTGCTGCTTTTCATAGTTCCCGGAGTCATGGTTCCGATGGTAATGATACTCCGCAAGCGGGCCAAAAATACGCGCAGATATTTCGGCATAGCCGCTTCCAGCGCCCAGTGGGTTCTGCAAAGCATTCAGGGAATAAGAACCATACAGGGCTACAACGCCGAAACCGATTCCAAAAAACGCATGGGCAGCATTGAAGACAAGGCCATACACACGCAGTATAAAAACATACAGCTGGACGGACTTCGCAGCCCTATAATGGAGCTTATGATAAGCCTTGGCCTTGCGCTGTCGTTGATCGTCGGCGGAGTTTTCATAACTTCCGGCCGCATGTCGATCGGAGATTTTACCGCATTCCTGCTTGCGCTTACCGCGGCCTACAAGCCGGCGAAAAGCCTGACTAACATAAGCGGAGGAATCCAGACCGGCCTTATCGCCGCCGAAGCTTTGTTCGGGTTTATCGATTCCGAGCCTTTGATAAAAGATAAAAAGAACGCCAAAAAATTAGACGCCTCGAAGGGTATAAATGTCGAGTTTGAAAACGTGGGTTTTTCGTTCGACGACGATCCGACGCGCAAAATTTTGAACGATATAAACCTGGTCGTGAAATCCGGACAGTCTTGCGCTTTGGTCGGAATCAGCGGCGGAGGAAAGACCACCATGGTAAACTTGCTGGAACGTTTTTACGACGTGACCGAAGGCAGCATAAAGATCAACGGCACCGACATCAGGGACTATGCTTTGGAATCTTTGCGCAGCAATATCGCGGAAGTGTCTCAGGATGTGTTTCTGTTCGACGGATCGATTGAAGAAAACATACGTTTTGGAAAACCGGACGCCACCCATGAAGAAGTGCAGGAGGCTTCGCGCATAGCCAACGTGGACGAGTTCGTGCAAAAAATGCCCGAGAAATACAACACCGTAATAGGTGAACGCGGAGTCATGTTAAGCGGCGGCCAAAAACAGCGCGTCGCGATCGCCCGCGCGGTGCTTAAGGACGCTCAGCTTCTGTTGTTGGACGAGGCGACAAGCGCGCTTGACACCAGGTCCGAACGCATGGTGCAGGAAGCTCTTGCTAAATTGATGGTCGGCCGCACAAGTTTCGTCGTAGCGCACCGCTTGTCCACCATAGTCAACTCGGACATAATCTGCGTCATCAAGCAGGGTATAATAGTCGAGCAGGGGACGGACGAAGAATTGTATGCGCTTAACGGCGAGTACACCGGTCTAAAAAATCTTCAACTCGCTAAGAAGGACAAAGAATCCTAAGCAAATATTTCAATTTCGCGCTAAATCGTTGATTGCCTGCGGGAAGCCGAAAATTATGTATTTGTTATACACTGCATTTCGCCTTCCCTTGGCACTGAACGATTTATTATCGAAATTGCGATTTGCCTGGATTCTTTGAGTTTATTCATCGAATTTGTGGCGGCTCTAATATTCTTTGGGTTTATAATTATTGACAAAACATTCATAAAGGTTTATAATCCTAAAAACCATAGGTTAAATTATGAAATTCGAATCCGTATTAATGGGGTCGGAACTTTTTATAAGGGGCTTTCTATCTTCGGCGATAGGCGGTCCTGTGCAGTGTTTTTTCGAAGGCCACCGAGTCGCATCCAAAGGCGCGAATTCCAAATTAAGCGTTGTTGAAAATATGGTGTACGATCTAAATCCGACGTATGAAAGCGTTGCTTGGTGCATAGGTATCGGCGTCGGGACATTGGCCGTTTTACCATTATCTTTGGCTGCCGGTCCAGCGGGCCGCTTTTGCGGCGGCGTTCAAAAGGCTGTTACCGGCATGGTCATGGGCTAAAAATCTCTTGCATTCATCGTATTCGTCGTTATAATGGGCGGGTTACTCGGGTGTAGTTCAGTTGGTAGAACACCGGACTGTTAATCCGTATGTCGCTGGTTCGAGTCCAGCCACCCGAGCCAAGTATTACAGCCCTTTGATTTTAATAGAGAATCAAAGGGTTTTTTCAAGGAATAACAAGCACTTAGACCACTTAATGTCGTGCTCGTAAATATCAATCTCAATAATTCGTTCTTTTTTAGATTGTCCGAACAAGCCATAAGGTTTCCAGCACCTGCAGCGATTTCAACTATATTTGTCATTGTTTTGATAGTTTCCGAATCAGGTAGTTCATATTTCTTATAAGACTCTTCAAGGTCTGCTCGTTCTTTCTTTAAGGATTCAAGTTTGGAATCGTGTCTTTCTTTTGATATTTCATTATCTAAGAACTTATTAAAAAGTGCTTCTTCTCTGCCTTTCAAGGTCGTTAGTTGAGTTGCTATGTTCTTTTGAATGTTTTTTATATGACCTGTCTCTTTTGATACATAGTCCTTAATACCTGCCTTGATTTCATTTAGTGCTTTTTCAGGAACTTTTATATTCTTAAAAATCTCTTCGTGAAGTTGGTCTAGTATGACATTTTCATTTACTAGTTCTTGTTTGCAATTATCTTTCCTACGAGTGCATCTTAGAATAACATATCTTTTACCATTTCTCTCGTGTGCTTCTGGCGATATAGTGCAACCACAAGTTCCACATTTCATAAGACCGCGAAATATAAAAGGAATTTTCTTATATCCTAATTTGAAAGGAACTCTGGCTTTTCCTTTTAGTATATCCTGACATATATTAAATAGTTGCCTATCTATCAAAGGTTCGTAAATATGTGGGATTAGTTTGCCTTTAACAAGCATTTCCCCATAGTAGAAAGGATTTTGAAGAACATTCCATATTTGATTTCTGCTTAAAGTGCAGTTTGGATTTTTCTTTTTCTTCATATATGTTTTAAGACCCATAGCCTTAGCAAGAAGTTCAAGACTCTTTAATGTGTGCTTTCCAGTAGAGTATTCTTCAAAGAGTCTTCTAACCATTGGACCATAAACATCGTCTATTTCAATATGTGCCTTGGTATCACTGGTCTTTGATATATTCTTGTAGCCAACAGGTGCAAGACCAGACCAGATACCTTTTGAATAGAGATAATTTTTACTTCTTTTGACATTATCAGATATATTGTTCGTATAGTTTTTTGCTAACATAACGAATATATCCCAAATCATAATATCAGAACTTACAGAATCCTGTTTGATTGTGATGTTTTCTTTTATGAAGTGAATTTCAATCCTTCCTTCTTTACGAAGTTCGTCTAAGATTGGACTTTCATTACTGCTTCTTTGAAGTCTATCTACACAATGAACGACAATAGCAGTTTTCTTTTTCTGCTGTTTTACAAATTCTATCATATCGTAAAATTGCTCTCTTGGACCACGAGTTGAAGATTCTGTAAAAATAAATCTATCCTGTTCAAGAATCTCAAAACCTTCCTTTTCACAATAGTTAATAGTGGCTTCTTTTTGCGCGTCCTTAGAAGCACCTTTTTCTTGGTCTTCTGAAGATACACGAACAAGAATTACCGCTTGTTTGCACTTTTCGTTATTTTCTATATATTTTTGCTTTCTTGGCATAGTATGCTCCTTTGGTTCTTATATGGTTATATTATACGATGTATCAAACCAAAAACGAATCAGAAAACTCTCTGGAAGCGGCGGAAATCTCAATTATTTTCAATAATTAGGTTTCTGGAAACCATATTATTTAACAAAATGGATAGTTAAATATCCTTTTTATTTTGGTCTTTCCTGTCTTCGTGAAGTTTTAGCAACTCTTCCTTTCTTTTCTGCTCCGATAGGATTTCAGAACCAATAGCAAAGAATTTAATAAGATTCTGTGCCATAGTGTCTAGTTCTTGGTCTGTAAAGGTTTGTCCTTCATACCAAGACGCTATAATTGCTTTTAAGTTTGTATTATCGTATGTCATATATTATAGAAGTGTCTGGTTCGTGAATTGCACGACCTGAAACTTCCAAATAGTGAAAAATATCTTAAATGGCTGAAATACTGGAAAAAATCTGATTTACTTTTTAATCCTTAAAAGTTATAATCTAATGAAAGGAAAGGATATAACGAATGGGTGCTAATTCGGCAGTTAGGAAAAAGGAATATATGGAATCAGAATTAAATCTGTTTCCAGATGTTTCTGTATTTCCTACAAAGCACCCGGTTCTTGAAATAAGAACAAATCCACACTTTACATTTATAGACCTTTTTGCAGGTATAGGTGGGATTAGGCTTGGAATGGAAGCAGCGGGGGGACATTGTGTGTTTTCTTCTGACTTTAATAAACACGCTCAAGAAACCTATTTTAATAATTTTAATGAAATGCCTGCTGGCGACATAACAAAGATAGATGAGAAGTCTATCCCTAAGTTTGATGTTTTATGTGCCGGGTTTCCCTGTCAGCCATTTAGTATTTGTGGAAAACAAAAAGGATTTGACGATGTTAGAGGCACCTTATTTTTTGATATTATAAGGATTGTTAAACATCACCAACCCAAAGTGCTGTTTCTTGAAAATGTTAAGCATATGATACATCACGATAAAGGAAATACACTAAAAGTCATTTTGCAGCACCTTAAAGAATTAGGGTATTATGTGTCCTATAAATTATTAAATGCAAAAGATTTTGGAGTAGCACAAAATAGAGAGCGTATTATAATTATAGCAAGCAAGGATAAAGAATTTGACTTTTTACCTATAAAAACACGCGAATCTGTGTATTTAGAATCTGTGCTAGATAAAGACACAGACGAGAAGTTTTTGGATAAAAAGGAATACACTCTTTTAGATAAAAGTCGGGTAAATAAAAAAGATTCAGGACTTATTTTTGTTGGCTATCGTAATAAAAACATCTGGAAGAAAGGGATTAGGCCCAACACAGAACATTTATCAAGAGTGCATAGACAGCCTAATCGTATCTATTCAGCAGAAGGGAAACACCCAACTCTTCCTTCACAAGAGAGTTCGGGCCGTTTCTTTGTTTATATACCTAAAATAGATAAGGTTAGAAAATTGACAATTCGGGAATGTTATAGACTTATGGGCTTTCCTGAAAATTATAAAATATCATCTATAACTTCAGAAGCATATAAACAGGGTGGTAATTCTGTATGTGTGCCAATGATAGAAGAGACAGCAAAAGAAATCGTAAAACAACTACTAGATAACTAAAAGGCGGGGATTATGGCAATAGCAACTTTGAAAAGAATATATGAAATTGCCAGTTCTGGAGCAAAAGTTGCACTTCCACGCTCTATAATTCAGCATTTAGATAAAATTGCAGAAAATGCACTTAATCAAAAAGGAGTTTATACAGCCGTTATAACTCTTGGTGTGTATAAAATTCTCAATCCTAAGCAAGATATAAGAAATCATAAAGTAGAATTGCCAGGTGGTTTTTCTGGAAGAAGTTTTGATACAAAATACATTACCCCTACGCTTATGGAGTTAGAATTGCCACATATGGCAGAAAGTGGTTGGCTTACAAGGTCCATAGAACAACTTGCGCCTTTTGATAAAAACTTTCCTGGAAGAATCCGTGTAGTAAAAGAATCATTTTTAGAAGTTGTGGATTTTATACAGAGCAATCCTAATCAGGTTGAATCTGCACTAGTTTATTTGATACAGGAAGTTATAAAGAAAAATGAAGAAAATAGAGTTGAGATTGTGCCTATTGCCAATCCAGATAAAACAAATATATCTTTAATAATCTCAATGCTGAAAGAGCATTTTGAAACTAATTATAAGACACATAATGCTGCAAAATTGCCTGTTATAGCATTTCATTCTATTTATGAAATGTTGATAAATGAATTGAACAGGTTTAACAAATGCAAATTAGAACCATTGGGTAGTCATACAACTTGTGATAGGACATCAGGCCAATCTGGCGATATTCAAATCTTTAATTCCAAGAATAAACCTTTTGAAGCAGTTGAAATAAAACTTGGAATCCCTGTTGATAACCAACTTTTACTTCGTGCCAAAGAAAAGATTTATAAAACTGATAGTTTAACTCGTTATTATATCTTGTCATCGGTAGGAGTAAAAGAATCTGAAAGAACACAAATAGAAAAACAGATTATAGAAATTCAAGAAAAGCACGGGTGTCAAGTTATCGTAAATGGACTTTATGATACTTTGAAATACTACTTACGCCTTGTGTCTGATTTAGATGTATTTTTGAATAATTATGCAAGGAATGTATCCAAGGATAAGGAATTACAGCCACAACATAAACATAAATGGAATGAGATTTTAGAGAAAACAGGTCTAGCTTAAACTTCATTTTTGCCCCGTAGTTTTCTATTTTTAATTTTTAAGATTGCGTGATATATTATTACTCCCTGCTTGTTGGAGCAGTTTTTTTTAGTCTCTGTCTCTGCTCCTACACTTCTCAAATTCGCGTTTTGGACTCAATTTAGGTCTCACCCTAGCAAGTATATACCAACAGGTCGTTTCGTGGTTCTGGGAGTGCTTATGGCTCGTTCAAGGCTATGTTGTGGGGATAGAAAACGTTCACTACTCATTTCTAGGTCTTTCTGGACTCAAATTTAGCAAGAATGGTTGATTTCTGGGAGAAGATGAACCATAGGAGCGTTTTTTAGTTCGTTTTTGTTGGGATACACGATATAAATAAGATAGTGAATAACAAAAAGGACAAACAAAATGAAAAAACAATTTGAACTATGGCTTGAATCCAAAGGCTACTCATACTTCACACCTGAAGGAAGACCTTCTACTATTTATGACTATGTTAATCGTGGTCTTAAAAGAGTTTGCAGAGAAGAACATCTTTCACTTTTAGAAGTTGCAAAGAGAGTAGATAGACTTTTACCTGCTTATCAGTATGGAAAAAAATCTGAAATAGGAAAATCTATTAGTCGTTCTTGCAGGTCTTCACTTGCTGCATTCTCTAAATTTGTAAAAGAACAAGGAATAGCATAATGTGGTATGTAGAATTAAATGGTCGTGTGCTTCCTAATCCATTCCAAAGGTTTAGTGATTGTCTTGCAGAATGTAATCGTCTGTCTTGGGAAATGGTCGCAGTAATAACAAGACCAGTCCACGAATCAGATTTATAAAAGAAGCCACTTTTAGAGTGGCTTTCTTTATTAGATTGTTTTTCTTCTGTAATAATTAACTGAATCAAATGGCGATATAAAATCTATTATCTCACCAGTATCTTCATCTATAATAACACCAGTTGCATAATTTCTTTTTCTTTTTACTTGTTTAATAATTACATCTCGTTCTCTTGCTGAATCTTTTGTAGTATCAAAGTATTTCTGATATACAATCGCTTCGTCAGGCAAATCATTACATTTTTGTAGTTTTTTATATAATTCTTGTCTAGTCATAATTATTCTCTATTGGTTTAAGGTTATATTCAGAACTTCTTGCTCTGAACTTCAAAATCATAATGACGCGGTATTGTATCAATGTAAAACAGATAACTTCCAAATAGTAAAAATAGCCAAAGTAGCAGAAATCTAATAAAAATAATTAGGTTTTATGAAACCATATTATTTACTATATAGATTAGATAGTTTATGGTCTCAAACTGGCTTTTCTGATAATCCTGTCATTATTCTTTCTAACTTCTGCACTAAGTTTAATCTTAGTCTTAACAGGAAATACATCATCAGGATAGATTAGATTGTCTATATTTACAAAAGAGCGACCATTATCAAAACAAATCTTAAATTCTTTTGATATATATTCTGAAACACCATTTACATCATATATAGGCGAAATAACCATATTATGATGATGTCTTTTAGTCTTTCTTATTTTTCGGTCGTTTTGTTCTTTAATAAAGATTTCTATTTTGATTATAGGTTCAAGGTCTATCAAAGTCTTAATAATATCTTCTTTCTTAAATCTATCTGTTTTGAGACCAAGTGCTAAATGAGCGTGTCTTTGGTTATTCTTAACTTCTTCTACCAACAAGAAGGTAAAGTGTTTTTTATAAGATTCTATCCAATGAGAACCAAGCAATTCAGGGAATACTTTATTAAATATAATATGTGTTCTGTTTATCAAGTCTGCTCTTGATAACTTTCTACCAAGATACCAACGAAAAGAAAAGAATAGTCCATTATCTGTAATTATGTCTGATAGCCATTTATGAACTATCTTAATGTCTTTAATGTATCTTGTATCGTAGTTGTTATATTCTTGTTGTTGTATTGTCTTAAAATCTATCATTGTATATCCTTATGGGTAATAAAGTTCTTACTATGATTTTTTTGAAATAATCATAGTTTTGGTAGTTTTTACATATAGAACCCAGTATCTACACACTTTCTATATTGTGTATAGAACGCGAATTTTATGAAAACTTGTGCTAAAAATTTCTGATTTGGAAGTTTAATGTGAGAAATCTGTTGTTTTGAAACTTCTATATCAATAATGTGGATTTGCAAAACCATATTATTTTGTGCTTTATATTACTGAAATGTTGATGTAAAATGCAATAAAACAAGGAGAACACTAATGTCTAAGACTACATCTTCTGCACTTTCTACAATGATTGCTCGTGGAAATAAAGCAAGAAAAGCCAAAATTGATATTATTGAAGATAAAAAAGTTGCTTCTACTATTAAAGAATATGAAAAATCTATAAAGTCAGGTGAAAAGACGCCGGAAGATTTAAGAGACCTTGCAGAACAAGTATCACCTGAAAAGCGTGATGAAGTGATAAAAGCGGCAATTCAAGCAGGTGAAGATTTATTAAAATTTGAAGTTAAGATGTCTAAGGAATTTAATGAAAGAAAACTCACCTCAGGCAGGCCTTCATCTAAAAAAGAGAAGACACCAGAGCAACAAGAAAAACTAACCATTCAAGAAATGGCTAATTTGTATAAACTTGGTAATAGAAAAAAGAAAAGCAAACAGACAGGTTATAAAATAGCACAACAGATATTAAGACTTGCTGATAATGAAGACCTTGTTGAGGAAGAGATTAGAGAAGCGTGGGAGAACCACGACCAACCGCCTACAAGGGCTAGTGTTATGGTTAGAATAACAAAACGAAACAACCAAAGAACTACAACTACACATACTCCACAAGGTGAATATACTGATGATGTAGATATAGAAACAATGGAAAAACTAACTCCAATTCGTGCAACTTCCTTATTTGCTAATGTTGGAATATCTGAATTCTATCTTGAATATGCAAGAGTAAAAGTTGTTTTGGCTAATGAACTGCTACCTGAAAGAGCAGATTGGCATAAACATACTTATCCTGATTGTGAAATGATAGAAACGGCTGCTAAGAATCCAAAAACAGGAAAACTTGAAAGGACTGGCGATATATACCTAAAAGAGATACAAGACGAAATTGTAAGAAAGCATATAGATAAAAAGTGTTGTATGATAATAGCAACTCCACCTTGTCAAAGTTTTAGTAAAGCAGGAAAGAGAGACCTTAACAATCCAAACGACCCAAGAACTCCATTATTTATACCTATGCTTGATATAATTAAACGACTTGGTGATAATAATAAGTATGTTCTTATTGAGAATGTTCCTGAATATGCAAAAGCAGCACCCGATTTTCTTGGACTTGGAAAAGATAAAAATGGTAAAAAAAGAAGTATAGTTGAATATATCATACATAAACTTGAAAAAGACCTTGGATATAAAGTAAGCGACAAATTTATAAATGCTGCTGACTATGGCACTCCACAATCAAGAGAAAGATGTATAATACTTGCTTGTAAAAAAGAATTAGGCGAGTGGAAGTTTCCTGAAAAATCTAAATATAGTATTCCTTTATGGAAAGCAATAGGACATCTTCCTGCTAATCCAATTAAAAATGAACTTGTTAAATTAGAAGAACCTATATTCTTTCCTGCAACAAATAGCAAACTATGCGGTTTAAGCGATGAGCAAGCGGAAGATTTAATCGGAATGGATAGTTCAAATTTAACTGATGACCAGATAAAATTTTTGATACATACACCAACAGGGAAATCGGCTCACGATAATCCAGATGAGTATCTACCTGTTAATAAAGATGGAAGTCCAAGCGAAGCAAAGCATAAAGCCAGTTTTTCAAGAGAAGATTGGAATAAACCAGCAAGCACGATAACAAGTGATAGTGGATATATTGGAGGCCATAATACAATTCACCCAGGTCGTCTTATGACAGACGGGACATATTCAGACCCAAGAGTTTATACTTTGGCTGAAATCTTAATTTTAACTGGTTTCAATAGTAATTTTTGGTATCAGGGAATGAAAGTAGATAATGAGTTTCCAAAATATAGAATACCAGGTTGGGCTTTGGTAAGTAAGACTGGTCTGTATAGCGAAGCATTAGCAAGGGTAGTTTTAGGTGAATCATTTTTACCTAAATTGGCTATGAGACTTTGTGAGACTATTCCAAACAGACCTAATATATCACCAGACAAACCAAAAATCTTTCCTAAGTTTCCAAGAATAACAGGTGAATTTTCAACAGGTCCATTATTTACACTTCCACCAATTACTGGTAAAGAATAGTCCTACTGGATTTGACCTGTCTCTTAGGAAGCCCCTATATAAGAAAGCGAAAATAGGCTAAAAAGAGTCCCCTACAAGGAGCAACAAGTAGGGGACTTGGACTTCACCACCTTGTCAGGCTTCTAAGTCCAAACTCAACAAATAAGCAGATTTTTGTTATTCTGGTCTATCTCTTTTAACTTGTCCTTGAATAGTTCAATCTCTCGTGCTAAACTATGAAAAAGGTCTGGATTACTGGCTCGTAAATTGCAAGTTATCCCGAGCCAAGTATTACAAGGTCGTCTATTGGGCGACCTTTTTCTATGGTGACCTTGACTTTCGGACGATTTTTACTGGTTCGTGAATTACTATTCAAAAAAGATAGTTTTTTAGACCTTTACGAACTCTGGTTAGGTTTTCCAAGGTTTTTAGAGCGTTATCCAATAAAAACGCGAAAGCCGACCATCTTTTTGGTCTATCTCTGTTTTAGATAAAATCCCACCATTATGCTCAATAGTTTTCCAACTTGGGGCATTATTATCATTACAGGTTAATAAGACTTTTTCAATTCCCATTGACTTTGCTTGTTTCAATGTTTCAGCAAGTAATATATTCGCATATCCTTTACCACGAAATTTTGAACCAGTCGAAAAACCAATATGGCCTCCGTGCTGTTCCAATGCAGGTGTCAAATAATGTCGTAATTTACTGAAACCGACAGGTTCATTATCAATCCATAAAACAGATGTTGTTTGTGGCACACGACCTTCTTTTAATCCAATGCCTTTGGATTGCAAATCTGCTGTCTTTACCCATTCAGCAAAGTCTGTTTGGGATAAACTATGCGAGTGATTTTCAAAACCATTTTCACTCGGTATAGATTGAAATAAATCATAAACAGCCATTGCATCTTTTTCTTGGATAGGGCGAAGTTCTATTTTCATTGTTTTGTCCTTTGATTTCAGCATTTTAATTTGTTTATTTATGAAATTCAAGTTTTTATAAAACTTCTATTCGTTCCTTAAACAAGTTAATCTCTCGTGCTAGTTCAGCAAAAACATCTGGTTTATCGGCTCGTAAATTGCAAGTTATCCCGAGCCAGGTTTTGCAAACGCCCTGTAAATGGGCGTTTTTGCTAGGGTTTGCTTGGCTTTGGGCGAGTTCGTGAATTCTATTTCCAAAAAGTGTATTTTTTAAGCCTTCACGAGCCCGTACCAGCAAAACCAAGCCTTTCGGCCAGTTCGTATCCTACCGCCCTGTTTTTGATATTTCTGTTTTACTTGTTAGGATTGCTTGTTATAATTAAGAAAAAGGATTTATAAAATGGCATATTGCATTATATTTTCAACCGCTGGCTCACAAATCGAGGCTGATAAGATAGCGGCAGCCTTATTGGAAAATCGTGTGGCATCGTGCGTCCAAATGACACCTATACAAAGTGCTTATCACTGGAAAGGCAAAGTTGAACGAGCAGACGAAATTCATTTGGTTGTTAAGACCCGGGACGAGTTATATCCGAAAGTTGCAGAAATTATAAAATCCAACCACTCTTACGAAACTCCACAAATAGTTAAGATTCCAATTACTGATGGTTTACCTGCATATTTAGATTGGATAAAGAGCGAAACAAAATCATAATATTTCCTTAAAAGCCTTAATTTGTCTTGCAAGGTCGTTAAATATTTCATAATCATTAGCTCGTAAATTGCAAGTTGTCCCGAGCCAGATTTTGCAAGCGCCCTGTAAATGGGCGTTTTTGCTAGGGTTTGCTTGGCTTTGGGCTGGTTCGTGAATTACTATTCAAAAAAGATAGTTTTTAAGGCCTTCACGAACCCAACCTTGGATTTCCAAGCCTTTCAGTCAGTTCGTATCCTACCGCCCTGTTTTTGATATTTCTGTTTTATTTGTTGAAACGGCTTGATATAATAAAATAAAACAATTGAGACATATATGAAATCTATCAAAATTGGAGAGTGGGATATAGAATACGATAAACAGGCAACAGAGAAAATCTATGCGGCAATTAAGCCTTATGCGTGTGATTGTATTTCGTGCCAGAATTATCGTAAAGCAACAGAAAACATTCCTTCGGAAATAAGGAATTTATTTGATGCTTTTGGGATTGATTTTTACAAGGCAGCAGAAATTTATGATTGCAGTGCAAAACAAGATGATAAACTGATATACGGTGGCTGGTATCATTTTATTGGGCGGATTGTGGGGGAAAAAGATGGCAAAGAAAATGGTATGTTGATTGGTTGGTATGAGATAACAAAAGATTTTAAAATAACATTTACCAAAGATTCAGCATTGATTGATGAAAATTTTCCAAAAGATAATATATGCCAAATGGAAATAGTGTTTAATCTTCCTTGGGTTTTTGAAGATAAGCAGTATTTCAATGAGCTATAATTTTATTAAACATCTGAATCTCTCTTGTCAGTTCTGTAAAAACCTTAGATTCATCCGTCTCCGCTGCGCTACGCCGCGACAGGTTGGCTCGTAAATTGCAAGGAAATTAAAAGGGTGAATCGCTCCATCAATGGTTCGCGCTTATGCGCCAGTAGATCGAACGCTCTTCCTTTTTGATCCCGTCGCGCGTTTGTAAATAATCCGGAGCCATAAGCGTTCGCGCATAGATCAGCGACCAATTCAGATTTCTTCCGCCATAGTGCAGGCCCGCGCCGACGCCGGCCATTTTTTTGCCCAATAAAAATATCTTGACAAATGGCGGGGGGGGGTAGGATTGCTCTGAAACTATAAATAATAGGAGTTTATCATGGACGATTTAGTAACACTTAAAGATGGAAAAACCTTTCCAAAATTTATGGTGAATGTTTTAAATTTATCGTTAAGCGGCTTGGCGAAAAATCAGCCGATCGCGTTGTACGAACTTGCTATGGTATGCCGGGATCCTAATCATAAAATATTTGGAAATGCCGAACAATTGTTAAAAGAACGCTCGTTGGTCGAGCCGGACGGAAAGATAAGATCCGAAATCAGAGCGTTCGTTCTGAACGCGGTTGAAGGCGATGGTGTAGAGATGAAGCTTGTTAATCCGGTGAAATTAGAAGAAGGTCAAGCGCAAGACGGCCCCGCAAGGTCGGCGATTAGAAAATCCGCGGACTTTGAACTTTATAAAATAGTCAGATACGAAATAGCTGAAGTTTTCTTTCAAGCCGTAGCCGAACTGAACGAAGCCATTAAAGGCAAAGGCGAATTAAACATAGGCAGACGAGACGATAGCGTTTCTTTCAATGCCTATTACAGTCAAGTCAACGGATTGTTTATGGAAGAATATTACGGCACGCCGTCTTATCTATGGACTCCTTGGGGCAAGTATGATTTCAGAGGAAGCTGTTCAAGTTACGGCGTCAATGACGAAGATTTACGAGAACGGCTTTATCCAAAATTAGGCGGCGTAATAGCGTTTCCGGAACGCCGGTCGGAAATGGGAGTGCACGGTCCCGTCTACGCGTTGAATGAGATAAACGGCAAGCCTTTGCCCGCGCCGGAACTTTTGGAAGAGAGCGCATTTTTAAGTTATAAAAACGCGAACAAAGAGTGGCAAGGATTTGAAGCTCGGTATAGGGAATGGATGAGCAAGCAAAAAGTAAGGCAATAAGCGAATTTCAGATCACCTTTATAGCCTATCTTTTTCCGAATTTTAATCAGTTTATCAATTAAATTTGTTTTTGATTCTCTCTTGAATAAATGCGCCTTTTATCTTAGGATAGAGGCATGAATAAAAAATTATTTACTACAAAAGACGGCGTTAGGCTGGCATATTTTGATGGCGCGGTTCCCGGTTCAAAAATCGGGCTGGTTATAGTTCACGGACTGGCCGAACATAAAGGAAGATACGAGGAATTTATCGATCGGTTGAACGCCGCCGACATATCCACGTTCGCCCCCGATCTCCGCGGTCACGGAGAAAGTTCAGGAGCGCGCGCCTGCGTACCAAGTTTTCAAAATTACTTATCGGACTTGGATGAATTCGTCCGCCACATAAAAATGGCGCATCCCAAATTAAAGATAGGCCTGTTCGGGCATTCGATGGGTGGATTGATCGCCGCCGCATACGCAGGCCAAAGCAAGTTGATAGATGCGCTGATTTTATCCAGTCCGGCTTTGCAGCGACGCAGAATATTGCTGCCTTTATATATTTTTCCGAACTGCATTCTGGGAAAAATTAGGATCAGTAAATTTTGGTCGGAAAGCAAAAAAATGATGAATGTCGCAAGGCGGGATCCGCTTAGCTCTATGAAATTCACCATGCGTTTGGTAAAAGAATCTTTTTTGAAAGGCGTCAATCTTGCCGACGTAAACATAAAAAATATTTCTGTTCCCGTCCTGATGATGGGCGGATCCGGGGACATAATCGTGAATGGCTTGGATAATGAATTCAAAAAATTTTGCGGCCGTGACAAGACTTTGAAAATTTATGCCAAGGCCATACACCGCGTAGTCCAAAATGCCGCCAAGGACGAGGCGATTCCGGACATAATCGACTGGCTGAGTGATAATGCTTGATTTTTGTATACGCTTTTATAAAATCGGCGAAAGGAGTAAAAAATGGAATATATAATAATCGGAATAATCGCTGGATACCTGATCGGCAGCATTCCGTTCGGTTTTATTTTGTTGAAACTTGCGGGCCTTGGCGACGTGCGCAAAATCGGAAGCGGCACGGTCGGCGCGACCAACGTCATGCGCCTCGGCGGATTCAAGTTCGCGCTTGCCACTTTCATACTTGATTTTTTGAAGGCGTTTATACCGGCGTATTTTCTTGGACCATGGGCGGGCATCGCCGCGGTAGTGGGGCATAATTATTCAATATATCTTGGAATGAAAAGCAGCGGTAAAGGCTTTTCGGCATCAGGCGGGGTTTTGACCGCGATCGCTCCGATCATGCTTCTTCCATGCTTCGCCATTTGGCTTGTCATCGCGCTTGCTACCGGTTATTCGTCTTTGGCCGCGATAGTTCTTTTGATAATCACTCCGCCGTTTGGATTTTTGATTTCGAACCAAGTCGGCGCAGCGCTGGTCACGCTCGGGGTCATAGGGCTGTTCGTGTACCGCAATAATATCAAGCGCCTGCTTAACGGGACCGAGCCTAAAATCCAATGGCGCAAACCAAAATAATAGTCGGTTGACAATTTGCCGCCGCCGTAGTATTGTGCTGCGTGAAGAGAGCAGGATGTAGGGCAAGGAGCTTTACTATGATAAAACCAACCGACGAATGTGTTGCCGTACTTTCCAATAAAGAAATATCAGAAAATGTAATGGAGATGACTTTCCGCTCTCAGCATATAGCCGAGAACGCAAAGCCCGGCCAGTTCGTGAATATGGCGGTAAGCACCGATAAGCTGCGGCGACCGTTCACCATATCGGGTGTTGATTCGAAAACAGGCGCCGTCACGATCCGCTATAAAATAGTCGGCGTAGGCACCGATATATTGGCAAATAAAGAACCGGGTGAAAGCATATACTGCATGGGACCTTTGGGCAGCGGGTTCGAAATAGAAACCGGCGAAACAAACAAACACCAGATATTTATCGGCGGAGGCATGGGCGCAGCGTTTATCCCATTTGCGGAAAAAGCCTTGGATTCTTACACTCCATTCCACACGATCATAGGCGGCAGGACCAGAATTGATGTAGAATTCTGGGAAGAACTAACAAAGCTCGGCGTGAATATAATGACCGAAGACGGATCTTTCGGAGATAGGGGCCTTGTCACGGACAAACTTAAAGAGCTTATTTGCTTGGGAGAAAAAATTGGAAAAATATTCGCCTGCGGGCCGGTCGGAATGATGAAGGCCGTGTACGACATCGCCAAAGAATTCAACGTGCCTTGCGAGTTTGCGTTAGAGGCCGAAATGGGCTGCGGCTACGGCGTCTGCAAATCCTGCACCTGCATGGGCTCGGACGGCCAGCCGGTTTCGATCTGCAAGGACGGTCCGGTCTTGGCCGGCGATGCGATCGACTGGGCCTATTTGAAAGATAAGGAAGATTTTAAGAAGCGAATAGAAGTAAAATCACCATCCGAAGAATCTGAAGAAAAACCGGCCGCCAACTTTCTGAATGATTTTTTACCAAATCCGTATGTCGCCGCCTCCGGTTGCGTCGGGTTCGGCTTGGAACAGGAAGGACTTACCGACATGACCAAGTTCGGTGCGATAATGACCAAGGGGATCACGATGAATCCCCGGCCTGGAAACCGCGGCACGCGCATCAAGGAACTTCCCGGCGGCGGAACCATGAACTCGATCGGATTGGAAAATCCCGGAGTAAAAAGATTTCTTGCGGAAATAGACAGAAACGTCCGTGCTAAATACTGGAACAAGGACACGAAAATCATCGCCAATATTTCCGCCTTCGGCGTCGAGGAATTCAGCGAAATGATCGAAATGCTTGGACAATCTGAAAGCATACACGCGTACGAGATCAATGTGTCCTGCCCGAACTTGGGTAAAGACAAAAAGATCATCGGCACCGACGCACAAATGGTCTTTGATGTAGTCAAAAACTCGGTCAATGCAACCTCTCTTCCGATCATAGTGAAACTGACTCCGAACGTCACCAACATCGCGGAAGTGGCGCTTGCTGCTCAGGAAGCAGGGGCGCAGGCGATTTCTCTGATCAACACAGTCGTAGGGTATGATATAAATCCATACACCGGACGCGGCACATTCTTCAACGGCGACGCCGGAATATCCGATCACGAAATAGTCCGCAACATAGCCTTATCAAGAACCGTAAGCGTAGCGAAATCTACAACGCTTCCGATCATCGCGGGCGGCGGAATTAAAACGGACAAAGATATTGTGATGTTCGCATTAGCCGGAGCGGACGCCTTCGCAATAGGCACCGAACTGCTACGCAATCCAGGCATTATCGAGGCATTGCCGTCTGCTGTCGAAGGTTTTCTGAAAGAACACTGGGGCACAAGCGACATCAAGGACATCACAGGCAGGCTGTTCCTGGACAACGAGGGCCGCACCATAGCCCAAGCCCGCGCCGCATTGCAACGCTAGAGGCGGCTTATAATGACCCATCAGAAAGTAAAAAATTATTTCATGACCACGGGCGATGTCGTTCGGATAATCGACGGCAAGCCCGACGTGTCGTCCAGTCTGACCGCCGCCCATTACGAGCTTAGGCAGAACGTCGCGGGCTTCTACCTTAAGCGCGCCAAGCCGTTCGGAGTTCCCGCAAAAATATTTGGCGATTCCGATAAACATGTGAAAAGAATACTCAATACTTGGAATGATCGCGATTCCGGCCTAGGTGTTTTGCTGTCGGGCTTCAAGGGGGGGGGTAAAACTCTGCTTGCGAAAAAAATAGCGAACGAGTGCGTTCAAACAGGCATACCTTCCATAATGATAAACGATTCTTTTTCCGCAGGCGGCATCGCCGAATTTTTGGGCGCCATACCGGGCAGGACGGTGGTGATATTTGACGAGTTCGAAAAAATATACGGCAGATCCAGCGGCGACCAGGACGGCATGCTCACTATGTTCGATGGCGTGAAAAATCCGGGAAACAAGCTGTTCCTTCTGACCTGCAACGAGACAAGCAACGTAAGCAGTCTGCTTTTGAATCGTCCGGGCCGCATGTTCTATCATATAAAATACAAAGAACTCGAGGCCGAGGAGATAGAGGCCTATTGCGATGAAAACTTGAAGGACAAGAAATATACGAAAAATATAATTTCCCTTGCGCTTGTGATACGAGGATTTTCATACGACATCCTCAGTAAACTGATCGAGGAGATGAACAGATACAACGAGAGCCCGTGGCAGTCGCTTGGCTATCTGAATATCGAGATATACAACAGCAGTTCATATTTTATCGGAAACTTTTTCGATAAAAACGAAAAAGAATATGTATGTTATAATACAGACGGCGAGCGCGCCGCGAATGATTTGTATTTCAATCCGCTGACTGACGAGATTTCGGTATATTGCAATTTCGGAGGAAAGAAAAAATCCGAGATCGAATTCAGACCTATAGATTTTGAATGCATAGAGGGCGATAAAATAATCATGAAAAACAAGTCCGGAAGGCTGGAACTAACCAAGCCGATCAGAGACTTGACCGCTGTGGAATTGCTGGGCGGCAAGCGTATAAAATAATTTTAAAACTTATAGCTTGCGCCGATGCCCAGCATAAACTGGTCTTTGGCATAAGTTATCGGCGACTTCGCCGCAGGTCCCGTCAGGCGCATATATTCGAACGCGACGTCGATCGAAATATTTTTCGTTACAAAGTATTTAACAAGCCCGCCCGCGTCCAAGCTTTTCAAGCCTGCGGACGGATCGTATAGTTCGTATCCGAACTTGTTGTGCTCGACCTCGGTCACACCGAAATAAGTCTGGTTGAAAGTTTTGCTTCCATATATGGCGGTCGCGTAAAGCGTCAAATTAACGCGATCCGAAATCTCGTCCCTCCAGGCGATTCCAAGGTTATAGCTGCTTCCCCTTACGCCGTGCATCAACCCGTCCGTCATTCGGAAGTTAAAAACAAAAGGATCGAATTTCAATATGGTGTTCAGCGTTGCGACCGGCCGGATGTTTTCGATATATTCGAAAGTGTCCCACGATTCTCCCAAATTCCGTTTCACGCGCCAGCGGATCGCGGGGGCAAATATCAAAGTGCGAGTCTCCTCGACCGGAACATAAAGTCCGACGCCCTGGAAGGTCTCTGCGAACAAAGGTCCGTACTGCAGGTCCACCATAGGGAACCAATAAGGCTCGTACTTGGATGCGCCCATATATTGCGGCCCGATCAGCACCATTCCTCCGACCGACGCCTTCAGCTGAAAGTCATCGTCGGCCAATGCGCCCAGCGGCGCCAAAGCAATAATTAAAATAATCGCTTTCCTAAACATCGTGTCTGCATTATAATACGGCCTATGAACAAAAGTAAACTGTTTCTTTGGTGCCTTTACACTTTCGCGAACTCGATAGTCTTTGTGAATTTTCTGGTGTATTTTTCCAAGTGGCTGGTGATAGACGGCGGTCTGTCGGACATGGCCTATAACATGGTGTTCGTGATTACGGCAATCGCCTTGCTGTTTTCGGCTCCGGCGCTTGCGGCCCATACGGACGTGTGCCGATCCCGCCGGTTGTTCCTGAACCTTGCCACGATAGGCACGGCGGCGGCATATCTGATCGCGGCGCTGGCAGCTATATACGGGGCGCACGTTATAATAGCGTTCCTTGCGCTTATGGCGGGGCAGTATTTCTTTCAGCTGTCTTATATATTTTACGATCCGTTGCTGAACGACTTGTCGGATAAAAAACACCGCGCCGCCGCCAGCGGCATAGGACAGTTTTCAAGCAACGCCGGAATGATCGCCGGGCTTGCCTTGTCGCTGCCGTTGGTCTCCGCGGGCGGAAGGCTTGCTCCGCTTATACCGTCGGTCGCGCTGTTCTCGATACTTGCTCTGCCGCTGATGATCTTTTACCGCGAGAATATCGACAAATGCAAAATGGTCGCCGTTAAGCACAAAATAAAGCTAGGTTTCGACTGGAAGAAATTTAAGCGGTTTGTTCTGACTTCGGCGGCCGCGCCGATCCTGATCGCGTTTTTCTTTTACACCAACGCGCTGAATACTATTACGAACAACTACGCCATATACGCGAACCGGGTCGTGGATTTGTCGGATGAAATGACTTCTGTGATACTGATCGTCAATCTGATCGCGGCCTGCCTTGGCGCCTTGGGCATAGGATTCATAGGCGACAGGATCGGCGCGCGGAGATGTTTGATGTGCATATTATGGACCTGGCTTTTGCTGATTCCGGTGATAGCAATAGCGAACACTCAGTGGTTGTTTTTCACGCTGGCGGTGCTGCTTGGCCTTACGATCGGCGCGGGCTGGGCGATAAGCCGCGCTTATGTCAGCACCAGTCTGGGCAAGGACGAAGTCGGATACGGATTTTCGTTCTATACGATATTCGAACGGTTTTCATCGACCATAGGCCCGTTGATATGGGGAGGAATATTGCTATCAGGGGCCGGATACAGGGTCGCGATGCTGTCAATGGCAGGATTTATTCTGATCGGAATAATCGTCTTGAATCGCGCAAAAACTTCAGCTAGAATCCATCAGGAAAACAAAAGGAGAACAAAATGACGAAACTTATAAATATGGTATGTCTTCCGATAGTTATAATCGGAGCCGTGAACTACGGTCTTATGGGGCTTTTCGGCATAGACCTGCTGCATTATCTGAACGGCGCGACGTTGATTCAGGCCGCCCAGATCATCATCGGAGTATCCGGTCTTGTTGTCGCCGCGGGCTACGCTCAGAAGTAAGGCGACAAAAAATATTGGGTCGCTTTTCAAATCGGTCTATATCGTCCACTACCGTCGAAAACCCGACACGTCGTGGCAGCCTATTAGGCCTACGCCGGTCAGGTTTTCTAGGTATTGAACGATCTATCCTCGATTTGCGGCGACCATAATATTTTTTGAGTTTATTAAAAATTGAGAAAAATTGCGATATTTATCTGCGCGCTTCTATCCGCCTGCGGCGGAGGGTTTGAAGCGCGCAATCAAAAATTCATGAAGGAATTCTCCGACGGCGAATATGCTCGCGCCGGGGAAATCATGGTTCCGAAAAAAGAAGAACGCTATCTGTCCGGCCTTCAATGCGGGGCGGGTTTCATGTGGGCAAATTCGGGCGACCGCGCCCAGCAGTGCTTTGCGATAAGCGATGAAGCCATTTTAAATTCTCCGCGCGGCGATTATACACCTCTTGCGTTCGAGCAGATAATGCTGAACACCTACCAAGGAATTTCGGCGACGGTCCTGCGGGACGGTCACGCGCGCGTATTCTTCAACCGCGCCTATCAGCTGCAGGTCCAAAGCGTTCAGGATGCGGCGAAACAGATAGACAATCTTGCCGATGAATTCAGAAGTTCTGCAAGGAAAATCCCCGGCATGCCGCCGCTTGAAACGATCGTGAACGACGTCAGCCGCGATCTGGACAGGAATGCGGAAGTCGCCGCGATGTCGGACTTTGTGAATCCGTACGCCACCTGGCTGGCCGCAATATACCGCGGTGTGAACGGCGATCTAAGCAATAGCGAAAATTTTCTATCGCGTGTCGCGGTATTCGCTCCGGACAATAAATTCGTATCGGGCGACATGGCCGCGATCAGGTCAAGACAGCCGCAGGTATGGATAGTGCTGGAAGACGGTCTTATGGGAAAACGCACGGTGCAGAAACTTGCGCCCAGAACTTTGCAGCAGTGGAATATAAATCTGTCGATACCGGACGTTGCGAAAGGCACCAAAGCCAAGGGCGAGCTGACGATCAACGGGATAAAAACCCAGCCGCTTGCGGACATGACGCGGATCGCCAAAACCGACCTGTCGAAATTCCGCAGGCGCGACATAATAGCGTCAGTAGTATTTGAAATCGCAAAAGTGGCGGCGGCTGGCACCGCGTTTGTGGCTTCCGAAATCACCGCGCATTCCAAAGCCGCAAACCAGCAGGCGGCAGGCGCTTTCGCATTCGCCCTGCTTGGCCGCGCCGCGCTGGTGGCTATTATGGCTCAGGAAAAAAGCTGGGAGATGAAGGGCTGGGAAGCGCTTCCGAACACTGTTTCCATCGCGCGCCTTCCGATGCCCGCCAGCCGTAAATTAAATATCGACGGCGTGGGCCAAGTCGAAATCCCGGCGGATATTAGGAACGCGGTCGTCTTCGTAAGAATTCCCTCGACTAATGCGAAACCAGGAGTTATAGTAGGGAAGTTGAATTAGGCATTTTTTGGGATTATAATAGGCAAACTAAACTAAGGAGAAACGACAATGAAAAAAATAATAATATCTATTTGCGCCGCGCTGATGCTTGGGGCCTGCGCCGAAACCCGCGTTATAGACCGGAACGAGTCTGCAAACTGGGTGGCGGCGGAACTGACAAGCCACGACCTTGAACGCATGGCGAAAATAATGCTGGACGATCTTTTGAATAACGAGCTGTCCGGCGACAAGCGATTTATAATGGAAGTCGCGCAGGTAAGAAACGACACAATGCAGAAAATCAACACGGCCGACCTGACGGACTATATGAGGCGCGAACTTCGTAGGTCAGGCCGCGTCCGGCTGACCAACCTTCACGAGAATGCGTCGGTCGCAGCCTCGCGCGATCTTGCCAATAAAAGCATAATGGACCAGTCCACCGTCATGCAGCAGGGCAGGGTTGTCGCTCCGGACGTCAGCCTGTTCGGAAGAATCCAGCAGCGCGACTTCATGGTGGACGGCAAGCGCATGATCGAGTATACATTCTCGCTTGCGATCACGGACCTTAAGACGGGGCTCGAGATTTGGAGCAAACAGGAAGTCGTGACCAAGCTTACCCACCGCAACCGCCGCACCTGGTAGTAATAGTTAGCGTGTGATCATAAATATGTATAAACAAAAACCACGATAATTTGTGGTTTTTGTTTAATTTAATAACGTAGATACTAACGCATGACAAGACAATTTCAAAGAAGAATTGAAGATTTTATTTGCCAGCGTTGCGGTGCGAAAGTTTCCGGCGACGGTTATACAAACCATTGCCCCGCGTGTTTGTATAGCAAAGATGTTGATATAAATCCAGGAGATCGGGCTTCCGAATGCCAAGGTTTGATGGAGCCTTTGTCTGTAGAAGTTAAAAAAGATCATTATGTTATACTACATAAATGCACTAAATGCGGGAAAGAGCGAAAAAATAAATCCTCAAAAAAGGATGATTTCGATATTATTTTGAAAATTTCCCAAAATGCATAAAGGTTCGGATAAAATTCCGTGCGATCGAACAAAAAAAGTTCCCCGCTTTCGCGAGGAACTATCAAAGCATTCAAGGAAGGAGGAAGGAAAGGAGAAACGAATGCCTTAATCTGTAAAAAGTCCCGGGGCCTAGAGGAGAGAGAATGTAGGAGGGAGTCTAGTTCCCCGGGTTAATCGCCAAGGGCTTTTTCCCTCCCCCTTGACATTGACAAACATACAACATCTGTGTCATTTGTCAAGCAATTTTGTCGTAGTATTTTCACATATTTGGTAGTTTTGAATAAACTGGCTTAATTCAATAGGATGTTAGATGTTTTCGCCGGCGATAATTCCACTGGCAAAGGCAAAATGAAGGTTAAATCCGCCCAAATCGCCCGAAACGTCCAAAACTTCGCCCACAAAGTACAATCCGGGGCATAATTTTGACTCGAAATTTTTTCCCGACACTTCATCCGTCGATACTCCGCCCGCGGTAATTTCAGCGCTTCGAAATCCCATAGTCGTCATTGACCCGGCCGGGATAATAAAATTTTTCAAGCGGTCCGACAATGCGACAAGCTCGGAATCCTTATAATCGGCAAGCGGCCGTTCGTCATCGCCGGCAAACCATTTCGCAAGACGCGCGGGAAAATGCGATTGCAGTACGTTGAGCGCTCGTTTTTTACCATCGGTTTTCTTGGAATCTATCAAAATATTTTCCGTGCCGGGCATAAAGTCGATATGCCAATCCTGACCCGTATAGAAAAGTGAAGCGCGGTAAGTTGCCGGTCCTCCTATACCCGAGTGCGTGAACAACAACGAATCTTGGATTTCGTTTATTTTGACCGGCACGGACATGCCCGCGAATTCGATTGGAAATATTTTGGTTTTAAGTGCGACAAGAGCAGGGCGGATCGGCTCGATTTTATGTCCGAACTGTTTAGCAATTTTGTATCCGACGTCGGATATGCCAAGCACGGGAAAAGATACTCCCCCGGTCGCGATTATGACTTTGTTCCCAATCCATTTGGAATTTACATGGAATTTATTGCCGCATTTTTCGACCTTGTTAATTTTTGCGTTCAATATAAAGTCGGCCCCAATCGCGTTTTTAAACATCGCATCCGCCAAGGTTTTCGCGCCGTCCGCGCAAAAGAATTGTCCGGGGGCTTTTTCGATGTATTTAATTCCGTGCGCGTCGGCCCATGCAAGAATATCGCGCGGTTTTACTTTTGACAAAGCGGAAATTACGAAGTTGGGATTTTTCCCAAAATACCTGGGTTTATCCGCCGCAAGATTTGTGAAATTGCACCGCCCTCCGCCTGCGGCCAGCACTTTGCGCAAAGGCTTTTCGCCCATATCCAGAATCAGAACGCTACGGCCTTTTTCCAAGGCCGCCCGCGCGGCGCTTAACCCCGCCGCACCCGCCCCAATAATTATAACGTCATAGTTTTTATCCACCGCCACCGCCGCCACCGCCACCGCCGCCGCCACCGCCGCCGCCACCGCCGCC
>WQXN01000007.1 GCA_009784815.1 Alphaproteobacteria bacterium
CTTACAGGGACTTAGATGTCCACATTCCAGTCGGTTTTTCTAGGCATTGAATGATTTATCCTCGATTTGCGATATTTATAGAATTTTTTGAGATTGTTATTTGTGATCGGGATGGGATTTTTTGGGTTGTTTAATAAGGAAAAATGAAGTTTGTGGGTTATTTTGGTAGGAAGAGGAAGTTGTAGTCGGGGTATTTTACCGGGGCTTGGTATCCCAGTTCCTTAAAAAACTTGATGACGAATTTCTGACCGTCTTCCGGAAAGCTTTCCACGAACACTAGCGGACGATGTTTTTTTATCGTTTGCACGGCGCCTTTTAGGACGTTTTCCTCGACGCTTTCGACATCTATCTTGATCAGGTTTATCTTTGTTTCTTTTAGGTTCAAATCATCCAGGCGCTTTAATAATATACCGCTGTTCCGATCATCGGTCGGCCGCACTTCTATCGTGCCTATGTCGCACGCATGAGGATGGTGCGCGTAGGCGTTACTTTCCTTGTCGCTTAATCCGAAGTTATGAGGCGTTACGATTTTTTCCAGTTTATTCACCGCTATATTTTTTCGCAGTATCTCGTATGTATCCGGCACGGGCTCGAAAGCGTGGACGCGTTTAACCCCGTCGATCAGACCCCAGCGGACCGAGTGGTTGCCTATATTCGCGCCGATGTCCAGGATCACCGAATTTTTATCAAGGTATCGCGACAGGTCTTGTAGTATTTTGTTTTCGTAAAAATTTTCGGTTAGCACGATATTGCGCTGAATCTCGTCCGTCGGAAAATTCGGGACGTACATTTTAAAATGCTTGCCGTGGAATAGATCGTCCTTTAGGCCAGCCTTGATAAAAAGACAGTGGACTTGCCCCGCGATTTGGTTGATTTGGTTCCGCTGTTGCGAATCGCGTTCGCTTTTTCCCGTATAGAAGATCGATTTTAATTTAGACAGCATATATGAAAATCTTGTGCTTGTTGGCCAGAGCCAGGACTTGGTCGAGGTCGATCACAAGGCAGCTGCCCGCGTTCACTATGATTCCATTCAGGCCCGCTTTTGCAACGTTCGAGATCGTATCGGGGCCTATTGCCGGAAGTTCGATCTTTAGGCTTTGCCCCGGTTTCGTCATCTTGGCAAATACTCCGCTGCGTTTTTTGCCGTCCCTGATTTTTATTATGCGTTCCAGTAGCGCCGCCGTACCGTCCGCGCCTTCCACGCCAAGCACCATTTTATCCACCACGACCGAATGGCCGATGTCCGCCTGGCCTATGATTTTTGAAACCTCGACCGCACGGTCGATATTCTTCTTGTCTGCCTTGCCGGGTTTTGTTTTTGTTTGCAGTCCCGGTTTGAACACAAGGTCGGGGCAAAGGTCCTGAGCCGCCAGAACTTTGACGCCGAACTTTTCGATTTCCTTGACAAGCACGGTAAGCATGCTGTCGTAGCCGCGGTCCGCCGACAATACCCGCGCCGCCAATTTCATCGACCAAAAATCCGGCCTGATGTCCGAGAATTTTGGGTGGCCCAACGCTCCGACCAGTATCATTTGTCTGATGCCGCGTTTCTTCAATTCCTTCATAACCGTGCCGCCTTGGCCGATGCGCACGACAATGTCGGGTTTTAATTTCGCGTCGACGTAATTTTTAAGCCCGACTGTGAACACATTGTAGCCTTGATTTATCAGGCTGTCTTTCACCAGGAACGGAAGGCGGAGCGCGCCCGCTATGATTGCTATGTTTTTGTCTTTTATTCTCATGGTATGCGGATTTTAGCACCGGTATTGTCAGAAGTCAAATGCAGGTTTGAATACAAACCTATATGTGAAAGTCACGGCATAAGTATCATGTGCGTAAGGAGGGGGTGCAAATGAGGATATTGAAAATTTTTCCTGTAATCGCGGTTGCTTTTGCTGCTGTAGCGGCGCAGGCCGCGGTCAGGGTCGAAGTTAATTACGGCGAAACTGAAACAATTTCCGCGGGCGTGTCGGGATTGGAATACTATGGGCCCAACGGCGGAGGAATGCTTGCCAATTATTCCGGCGATGTAATTATCGCAAGCGGACTTATGTTTTCGGGAAACAAGGCCGACGCCGGCGGCGCGATTTACAACGCTCCGGACAGCACCATAATCAATCCTCCTTATCCTCCGGCCGGACTTTCCATCGGCGACAATGTGATATTCTCGCGCAATGTCGCGGTGGTTGACGCGGGCGGCGCGATCTACATGATGGGTTATGACGAGCCTTCAACGCTTGTCATGCAAAATCGCGTGTCGTTTTTGAACAACAGCTCGCTTTACGGGTGGGGCGGAGCGTTGTATCTGCAAGACGCCACGACCGTAATCGGAGACTTCGCCGCATTCCGCGGAAACACCGCCGGAACGCACGGAGGAGCGATATTCAATTGGAATTATCAGGCGGATCTTGGAAGCGCGACGCTTGGAACCAATTCTTCATTCATCAATAATTCCGCCGCAGTGAACGGCGGCGCGGTCGCGAATTACTACAGCCAAATGTCTTTCGGCGCGGGCGCAAATTTTTCAGGAAATTCGGCCAAGGGGTTGGGCGGCGCGATTTACAACAGCGAAAATTCCACCATGACGTTCGGGGGAAGCGCAGCGTTTTCGAACAACAGCGCGGGATTGGCGGCGAACGATATATACAACGCCGGGACTTTGATATTTTCAAGCGGCACCGTGACGCTTGACGGAGGAATCGCCGGACCCGCGGGAAGCGTTTTGCAGTTCGGGAACAACGTCGTGTTGAATGCCAGGCTTGGCAGCGCTCCGACCATTCAGGCAGACAGCATACAGGTCGGAAGCGGAAGCGTTATAAACAATCTTACGATTGGGATCGGAGTTTTGGGAGACAATATAAAGTTGTTCGATGCCGGGACCATGACCGGAAGCTTTAATTATACCGGCAGCAATTTTTTGTATGACGTAACGCAGAACTTGGACGGAAGTTTCAATGTAGCGCAGAGGACTTCTATAGCCGGAGTAGATCCAAACGAACTTGCCGTGCTGAACGGCATTACGACCGGCCTTTCAAGCAACGCCCAGTTCAATGCGATCGCGAACGGAATATCAGCATTGGCCCAGTCCGGAAAACCCATCGATATAGCCGCCGCTTTGGCCGCCGCCGGCGAGCTGGCCCCGTCGCCAGCTCCGCAATCGCAGGTAGTGTCAACGCAGACCGCGCTTGTGGTGATCGACGCGGTTGGAACTAGATTTTCCGGCGGGTCGGCGCCCGCGTTCGGAATGTCTTCGGGCGATTTGGACGTCGGAGGCGGAGCGGTGTGGGCGCAAGGAGTGGCCAGCAACGCAAGGCTTAGAGGCGAGGGCGGATTCGATTCCGAGTCGATCGGGGGAGCCGTCGGAGTCGAGGTGAACGTTACCTCGTCCTCGAAGATCGGAGCGGGGTACGCTTATACCAGCACGGACGTTAATCCTTCGGTCGGAAAGATCGACGTGCGGTCGAACACCGTATTCGCTTATGCGGAATACAAGCCTAGATCGCTGTTTTTTAACGGCGTAGTCAGCTATACGTTCGGAGATTACAGTGACGAAAAAAACATTCTTGGCGTAGAGGTCACAAGCACGCACCGCGCGAACGCGATCGCCGCTCAGGGATTGTTCGGATACGAGGTCGACAATGCCAAGCTTATCGTAACCCCGCAGGCGGGAGTGAGGTACATAAACGCCAGGCGCGAGGCGTACAAGGATTCGGCCGGGTCCCAGATCGAGGCCGGGTCTTCGGAATTTCTGACCGGGATCGTCGGGATAAAGTTCGCGTATGACCAGCTTGGGAATTTTCACAGGTACGGAGGATCGGTGCCGGGCGGATCCAGAGTAATACCCGAAGTTTATATCGGCGCGACTTATGACGCGGTAACAAGCAATTCAGACGCGGCTTTGGTCTTGGCGAACGGAAGCGTAGTCGATATAGCCGGAAGCGCTTTGCCGCGCACGGCTTTGGAGGCGGGCGTCGGGTTCAACGTGATTTCAGGCAGCATCGATCTTAACATAAGTTATATGGGGCGGTTTCGCGAGAACTATACCGACAATACAGGAATGCTGTCGTTTAAGTACAGGTTCTGATGTTCCGGTATTTGAGTTTGATTTTTTTGGGTGCGTGCGTGAGCAGTCCTTATACGGATATACAGACATCCACGTTTGTTTTGCGAACTTATCAAAAGTTGGAATGCGCCGCCAGCGAGGTCGTAGTTTATATCGAGGGCGACGGACGCTCGTTTGATCGGCGCGGGCGGCCTACCGATGATCCGACTCCGCGTGGTGATTTTGTTCGGCGTTTGGCGTTCGACGATCCCCGACCAAATGTAGTTTATCTTGCGCGGCCGTGCCAGTATGTTAATGACGATGTTTGCGTCGTTGAAGATTGGACGGTTGCGCGGTTTTCTAAAAGGGCGGTGGACGCTTCGGCAGAGGCGATCGCGCGCGCGGCGGGCGGACGTCCGGTAGTCTTGATAGGGTTTTCCGGCGGCGCGCAGATAGCCGGATTAGTCGCCGTTCTGCATCCAGAATTGAACGTCCAAAAGATCGTAACGATAGCCGGAAACTTGGATCACGCCGAGTGGACGCGCGCAAAAAATCTTGCACCGCTGGACGGGTCTTTGGATTTAAACGATTATAAGGACGAGTTTATGCGGATTCCGCAGACGCATTATGTCGGCGATAAAGACACGGTCATTGCGACCTGGATAACCGTGAATTTTTTAGGCGGTATGGAGGATGTGATCGTAGTCCCCGGCGCCGCGCATAATAAAGGCTTTACTTCCTTTTGAATATATGCTTTTATTGCGGCAGAAAAGGATTTGCCATGAAAAAAATTATGATCGTGATCGCAAGCGCCGCCGCTTTGGGTCTTGGGTTTTGGTTCCTTAGCGGACCGAAGGATCAGTCTGGGCTTGCCAATGTCAGGATTTCGCAGGTGGGTACGGAAAAGCACCTGATGTACCTGCCTTTGTATGTCGCAATGGAAGAGGGAATTTTCGAAAAGAATGGATTGAGAGTCAGGCTTAGTTTCGCCGGAAACGACAACCAGGTGGTCGCAGCCGTGATAGGAGGAAGCGCGGATTTCGGAATGGGCGATCCGGTATTTTCGGCTATCGCTCAGGAAAGAGGCGGGCGGGTCAAGACTGTTGCGCTGATGATCACAAAGCTTATTATTTTTGGATTCACGAACAATAACAATATAGGAGAGATCGCAAGCCCGGTCGATTTGGACGGTCTTAGGATCGGATCATGGCCGGCTCCGTCGACCATGTACACGCAGCTTGCACAGATTAGAAAAGATTACGGGTTGAATCTTGAAATCGTCGAGGGCGCTTTCAATGCGCAGCTGGCTTTGCTTGAAGCCCGGCGGGTGGACATAGCGCTTGGCCTTGAACCGTCCGTGTCGCTGTTGGAAGAAAAAGGGTACAGGGCTGTTCTTAATCTTGCGAATTTCACCGATCCGCAGGCGATCACTGGGCTTACCACTACGGAAAGGTTGATAGAACGGAATCCAGAATTAGTACAGAAGGTCGTGAATTCCATGCAGCAGGCTCATACTCTTTTGCTTAGAGATCGCGAGGCCGGAATCAGGACCGCCAAAAAATTATTTCCAGATCTAAGCCATGAAATAATAAACAACGCCATAGACCGCATTTTGCAAAACGAAGCTTATCCCGTTTCGGTCGAAGTCAAAGGCACTTACTGGCAGCGATCATTACAGTCGCGCCTGGATTCCGGAGAATTGAAAAATCCCCAGCCGACCGAGGTTGCCGTCGATAACTCGTTCGCCGAGCAAGCCTTTAAAAAGTACGTAGACAATTCTTTCGCAGAACGGGCCTTTGAACAGTATGGCCGTTAAGGAAAACATCATAACGCTTTCCAATGTGTCCAAAACTTTCGACGATTTGGAAGTGATAGGAGACGTATCGTTGAAGATAGACGAGGGCGAGATAGTTTGCGTCTTCGGACCCAGCGGAAGCGGTAAGACCACTTTGATAAGAATAATGGCGGGGCTTTTGAAACCAGATTCGGGAACCGTAAATTCCAAGTATAGATTTCCGGGAAGCAAACTGGGATACATGTCGCAGGGCAACAGTCTGCTGCCTTGGCGCACCGCGCATGAAAACGTCAAGCTGGCGCTTGAGCTTACGGGTAGGAAAAATTTCCATGACGCAGACCGCGCGCTTAAATCGGTGCGGGTGGAAAAATTTAAGGACTATTATCCCGCGACTTTGTCCGGCGGACAGTTACAAAGGGTCAACCTTGCGCGCACGCTTGTGCTTGAGCCCAAGCTGCTGTTGCTGGACGAGCCTTTGAGCGCTTTGGACTTGGTTGCGAAGGACGAGCTTTCCAAGATGATAAAAAATTATGTGAAGACGCAAAAAGCCGGGGCGCTGTTGATCACTCATTCTCCGGAAGAGGCGGTCATTTTCGCAAGCAAGATTCATATTCTGACGCAGCCGCCGTCGCGGATATATAAAAGCTTTGACGTGGCCAAGCTTGGGAAGGACGCTTATGAAACTGTGTCAAAAGCTTTGTTCGAGGCGATGCGGGCGGGTAAAAATGAAGAATAAAATAATGACGTTTATTCCAGGGGCCCTGTTCCTGCTTTTCTGGCAGCTGGCCGTGCATAACAACGAGGGCGCGAAATTTTTGTTCTCGTCGCCTGTGGACATCATGCGTGTTTTCGGAATGGAAATTCTGACTAAAAATTTATGGATCAACGCGTGGGCGACGTTCGAGGTGGTCATACTTGGTCTTGCCATAGGCAGCATTCTTGGGACCGTATTCGGATTGCTTATGTGGGCAAGCCCCGCGGTCAAGCGCATATCGCAGCCTTATATCGCAATAATATCGGCCATACCGATATTCGCCATCGCGCCGATGCTGATCATTTGGTTCGGCACGGGATTGCTGTCCAAGGTAGTCATGGCTGCTTTCGCCGTGTTCCTGATCGCTTTGACGCAGGCTTTTGAAGGCGCGAAAACCGCCGCAAAAGATTATATGTTCTTCGCTAACACAATAAAAGCATCGAATGTCGGCATAGTTAGAAAAATCATAGTTCCGGCAAGCGTCCAGTGGGTTTTGGTCGGATTCAAGATGAACGTAGGCTTTGCTATTCTTGGCGCTTTTATCGCCGAATTCATCAGCTCGAAGGCGGGGCTTGGGTATTATATTCTGCGGTCAAGTTCGACCTTTGACGTGCCGCGCGTGATGGTCGGGATAATAATGATAACGCTTTTGGCCGTTGCAATGAATTACGTGATAGGATTTATCGAACGCAGATTCATGCCATGGGCCAGAAAATAAATCAAACCAAAAGCTTGTTGTAAAAAATATCCGGCGAGTCGATTTCGATTAGGCGGCCGCCTTCTATCATAATAAATCTTGACGCGACGTTCTGCACGAACCTTCGGTCGTGGGATACGAAGATGCAGGTGTTGTCGTTGTTTAGCAGTTCGGATTCCAGTTTTTCCTGGCCGTCTATGTCCAGGTGGTTTGTCGGCTCGTCCAGTATGAAAAAGTTTTTGTGCAGATTGTGCAGCAGCAGGAAGAAATAACGGGCGCGCTCGCCGAAGCTTAGGTCGCTTAGTTTCTTATCCAATTCGTTGAACGGAAAGCCCGCTTTGATAAGTGCGCCGCGGACGCCAAAATCATCCAGATTAGTGGACGCGGACAGGTGTTCCGAGATAGATTTGTCACCGGGCAAGGAATCCATATTCTGATCGAAGTATCCAAGATTCACCTGCGGATTAAATTTTGCGGACGCGTCAGTTTCCGAATCGTACGCCTGGACCAAGGCCGACAGGCACTGCGTTTTTCCAGTGCCGTTCGCCCCAAGCAGCACGATTTTATCGCCGCGCGAAACATACAGGTCGCTTATGCGAAACAGTTGTCTGCCGTCGGGAGTTTTTATGTCGCAGTCTTTGACGCGCAGGATAACGTTCGGTCTGATCGCCGTTTGCCGCAGGTTTATATCCCGGGTTTTTTCCTTGTGCCCTTCAATCAGATTTTCTTTGGCCCGGTTCACTCTGGTATGTATAGCTTTGGCTTTCGTAGTGTAGCGATCCCATATAATCAGGCGTTTCGCGACGGACTCAAGACGCTTGATTTCGTTGATATTGGCCGCGCGTTTTTCGGCGTCCAGGATATCCCGTTTTATTATGACTTTGCGGGATTCGGAATAGGACAGCTTGTGGTCTATGATTTTTCCGCCGCGCAAGGTTAGAGTGCGGTTGGTGGTGTTGTCCAAAAACTGCCTGTCGTGGCTGACCATAAGGTACGGACATTTAAGATTCGCGCGGAACCAATTTTCAAGATGCAGGATTTTTTCCAGGTCCAGATAGTTTGTCGGCTCGTCGAATATTATAAGATCAGGATCGCTTAGATTCGCGCGGGCTATCAGCGCAAGGCGGCGCCATCCTCCGCTTAATTCTGAAATTTTTTTATCCGCAAGGCCGCTTGGCGCGCCTATATCTTCCAGCGCTGTTTCGACTTTCCACGCGTTGTAATCGCGTTCATTGACCGGGATCGCGTCAAGCAGCGCTTGGCGAAGGGTTTTGTTTTCCAGGTCTTTAGGAACGTCTTGTTCTATGTAACCGATTTTATTAAGGCTTTTGCTTCGGATCACCAGGCCGTCGTCCAATTCAATTTTTCCCATCAGGATTTTCAGTAAGGTTGATTTGCCGCTGCCGTTGTCTCCGACCAGTCCGATTTTATCGCCCGGATTTATATTGAACGACGCCCCGTCAAGAATAACCTTGTCGCCGAATGAGAAGAATCCTTTGTCGACCGATATCAGGGACATGGAGAGTCGCTTTTGGCGAAGGCCTGCAGAGTGTCGTAAGTCATGTCCATGATGCGGATGTTGGCTTCGACGGAATTGAACGCAGTGTGCGGAGTGATCAGCACGTTGTCGAGCTGCATGATTTTTTTATTGTATAGGACTATTTCCATCTGGTCTTGGGTCAGAGTATCGATACGCTGAGCCAGTTTCATCGAGGCTTCGAGCTCGAGCGCGTCTTGGGCCACTCCGCCCACTTGGCCCGAGATCAAGGCGTCGTAGAGCGCGCCGCTTTTTATAAGTTCGCCACGAGCGATGTTAAGCAGCACCACGCCGCGCTTCATTTTCGCGATCGCCTTTTCATCCACTATGTGGTAGTTTTCCGCATTAGCAGGTATGTTCAGCGCCACTATGTCGGATTCTTTGTAAAGCGTATCCAAGTCCACGAATTCCACCATGCCTTCCAGGTCCGGGTTGGGTTTGCGGTCGTATGCGATAACGCGCGTTCCGAATCCTTTGGCTAGGCGCGCAAAGTGCGAGCCGATGGTTCCGGTGCCGAAGACTCCCACCGTTTTTCCGTGGATGTCGCGCCCTTGATATTTGCTTAGATCTATTTTGCCGGTCATCATATCCTGATATGCCGTGAATATTTTCCGCATCAGCGAGATCATCAGGCCTATCGCAAATTCCGACACCGCAAATTCCCCGTATCCGTTGACGTTATGCAGCTTGATGCCGCGTTCTTGGCAATAGTCCGTGTCTATGTGGTTGAATCCGGTCGAGCGGGTAGCGATAAGTTTCAAATTGGGAAATTTCTTCAGAGTCGCAGCATCAAGATTCGAATTCACAAACACCGAGATCGCGTCCGCGTCAAGGCCCGCGCCGGTGACGCCAGCGGGTTCGGAGATAAATTCCATAGTCGCGCCTTGGATGGTCTTGTCTTTAAAATAATCGTTAAGCATTTGGTCCGAATTAAAAAACGCTATTTTCATGGCAAACCTCTTTGTGCTTATTGTACCACAGATTATGTTAAAAGTTAAGAAGTCAAATTGCTTGACAAAATTAAGCGGGGGGGGGTAGAATGAATTCAGATAATAAACACTGGGCGGTGACCAAAGGGGGTTTTCTATGTTATCCAGGCAGGATTATGAACTTCGCATAGCGGTTGCATCCGGCTGCAACTTGAATTGCAGTTATTGCAAACCTTCCTTGTGTTCGGACGAAATGGATTTCTTTGGTATCGCCAAAATTCTACGTTCCGGCGCGAAGAGCGGACTTTGTAAAATAAAGTGGACCGGAGGAGAGCCGACAGTTCGAAAAGACTTTCTTGAAATAGTAAGATTCGCGACCGAGATCGGATACTCTCAGCAGAGCATGACGTCCAACGGCGTTTTGCTTTACGATATGGCTTTTGATTTACGCGCCGCAGGCCTTCAAAAAATCAACGTCAGTTTGGACGCGACAAATGCCGAAAAGTTCAAAGAGATCACCGGCCATGACAAATTCGACGACGTTATAAAATCTTTGAAGCATGTCGCGGATGTATTTAAGTATGTCGGTATCAACTCGGTCATATATTCCGAGAATAAAGACAATGTTGCGGGCATCGTAAATCTTGCCCAGCAGCTGGATTCAGATTGCGAAATCCGAGTAAAGTTTATCGAAATGATGCCCGACAATAACGACTATGAAAACGATGCCGCAAAATACGCCGGTCAGTTCGTTTCGGCGAAAGAAATCATAAGGTTGCTTGGCCAAAATGGAGAATTGATCGGCGGAAGATTCAACGCGAACAGAGAATTCAAGCACATAACTTACAAATACGAAATCAAGGATAAAAACGGTTTCTATCTGGTCGTTCCGCTTAACACTGAAAACAGAGAATGCGTCAAAGGCGCGTGTCCCAAAATCCGCGTAAATCCCAAGGGAAAAATTTCGCCCTGCAGTTCCGAGATGAGCATGGTTCAGGACTTTAGCGGGTTATCCCAGGAAGAATGCGACGCTGCGATGGAGCAGCTTGTTTTCAATAAAGAAAACATGAGTTTTGAAGGCTTGTCCGATAATCGAAGATACTATCAATTTTGGAGATTCGGCAGGGAAGTTAAACGGGACGAAAGATAACCGCGACTATCCGCAGCCCGCATCCTGGCTATAAACGCTTCGCAAATCGAGTTTATAACAGAAGATGGAAAATTGCGGGCGGACATTACCGATAATGATGGCAGGAAATATTGTTTAAAGGTGAGTTGTAAATATATCCGTGATATCTTCGAGGAAAATAAAAATGTTGACGCGTTGAATAAATCCTTGATAACGGCTGGGCGCGCACATTGTCGGATTGGATTGGCGCGACCTTTTATGATACAAGAAAATCATTGCTATCTCATGCTAAACGGCTTATTCTTATATTGATGGCAAAGATGTTCACAATCGGTTTTTCGGGCAAAAAGGAAGTCGAGTTTTATGACTCACTAGCGGCGGCAGGCGTCAAGCAGTTGGTCGATATTCGCCTTTGGCGCACGGCACGATTTGTGCCGTGGGCTACTGGAGCGAATCTTGCGGAAAAACTCGGGAAACGCTATGCATATATACCCGAACTTGCACCAACGAAAGAATTGTTGTCCGGCTATAAGGAAGGCATTATCGATTGGGTAGGATATGAAAATATTTTTAATGTTTTGCTTGCCGAACGGCAAGTTGAAAAATTGCTCGCATTAAACAACCTGGACAGCATTTGTTTTCTATGTTCAGAAAAGGCTGCGGATAAGTGCCACCGCCGCCTTGTTGCGGAATACTTATCTGCCAAGTTCGGCAATGTGGAAATTATTCACTTATAAACTTTCCAAATCCCTCTCCAACCCTGACATTACGCGACCCTGCGCTGAGGCAGTGACTATCGCTTTTCGGGCATAATATAGGTCGGCCTGAAATAGGCATATATATATGGGGCTTTTAGGGGGGGTATGCATAGTCAGAGTTAAAAATGTTTCTTTGTAAATGCCCTCCCTGAATGCGACTTAAGATAGTTTTCAAAAGACTCTGCTTTTAACCTATCTTTAAATCCAAAAATGTTTTTGAAGGACCAAGGTTTGAATTTATTCGTATGAATAGATTTGCCTGAATTGTGCTCGTTTAAGCGTCTTTCTAGGTCATCTGTCAGGCTGATATAATATGTGTCAGGATTTGATTGGCTTTCAAGAATATAGACATAAATCATGATTTATTAGTCCGGCTTCGCCCAAAGGGCTACGCCGCGACACTCCGGTTCGTTGCTTCTTTGTACGCCGCTTTACCGCGGCGTAGTCGAAGACGAAGCCGGGTGGCGGACAGAGAGGGATTTGAACCCCCGAAACCCTTGCGAGTTTGCCTGATTTCAAGTCAGGTGCATTCAACCGCTCTGCCATCTGTCCGGTAGTTGCGAGGTTATCATTAGGATTGGAAAAAATCAAGGTTATGTTTGTTTATATGTCTGATTTATGGTATAATAGCGGTTAGAGAAGGTGGGTATTTGAGAAGAATATCACTAATTTTGGCCGCTGTATTGGCGCCTGTCTGTGCATCGAATGCGCGGGAGGGTACTCCGTTTTATTATCAAAATTTCGGACAAGGCCAGCAATTTACGGTCCGCCAGAACCCAGCCGGGCCGCAGGGACAGCCAATAATAGTCGGTAACCAGCCGGGCCGCAGCGTAGTAGGACAGAACGTGACTTCCGAAGTTTTCACAGTGCCGCGCGCCGGAAGCGGAGGCGGTATCGGAGTTCCTGGCGGCGATCATTTTACTCCGTTCGGAGTCGCGTTTCCGCCGCCAAACGACTGGACCGTTTACGGTATCGCGGGACGCCGTTTTGCGGACTTCTCGTTCAAGACCGGCGTGAATTCCATATTGAAGTGGGACGACATGGTGTTCAATGATCTTGGAATCGGACTTAGGCGCGATTTTTCCGTGGGCGAGTACGACATGTTTCTGTTCGGAGAGTATACCCGCGGAAGCTATGTTTCCGGCGCTTTATCGTACGATTATGACTTGAAGCCTTATGACGAACGATTCCCGCAGTACGGACTTTTCACCATATCCGTCGGAGAGCAGACAGGAACCACAAACCGCATAAAGTTCGGGCTTGGAGCCAGGCATATTTGGGATGTGTTGGGTTGGAAAATTTCTCCGGTCGTCGGGTATGAAATTCTGCGCCACGATTTGCGAATGTTCAATCACATGTATCCGAATCCAGCAACTTATATTCCATTGCTGACCGAGCTTGGCGATTATGTCGTCGGAGATATTTACGGAAACTATTTCTCGTTGGGCATGGGACTGCCAATACCAGACGGATTATATCAAGTTTGCGTCGGGCCCGAGGACGTATTAATGGTTCAGGTCGGATCGAACGGAGCGCCATTGGTCGACGGATCCGGCAACCTTATTATGACTTCGTGGGAACTTATAATGGGCGATCTGCCTTGGGGAGTTCCGGGAGGAAGCTGCATCATAATCGGCGGAGACGGCCCGATCATGATCCCAGGCACCACGCATATATACAACACAAGCTGGGCCGGAATTTACTTGGGGATCGAACTTGAGAAGCAGATGACCTTTAACGACAAGTTGCGCTTTTACGGCCAGGTTTCCGCCCCGCGTTATTCAGCCGAAGGGATTTGGCCGAACCGCCACGATTGGCAGCAGAATCCGTCGTTCATCGACGAGGGAAGCAATGGAGCGTTCTCGTACAGGTTCGAAATGGAGTATACTTACAACTTGAACGAAAACCTGCAGATCAGCATCAAGGCCGATCACGAGCATTTCCGCGTAGGAAACATATCGGGCAGGTTGTTCGTAAGCGAATACACCGCTTATGTAATAGATCAGGACGGACAGTATGTGTTGGTTCAACTGCCCGACGGAAACTGGATACCAAAGATCGAGACGATCCCCGCGCACGAGCAGTTTATTCAGGATTCTCTTAAATGGGCCAAGTGGCAGTCGTTCGGTCTTAATCTTGGCTTGAAATATTTGTTCTAATTATGACAAAAACCGCAAGCAATTTGCAGTCGCCTTGCCAAATCGTTGATTACCGTCGAAAAACCTCCTTACAGGGACTTAGGTGTCCACATTCCAGTCGGTTTTTCTAGGTTCTGAACGATTTGTCATAGGCTCTGATTGCTAGGCAGTTTTTGGGATTATTTAATTGAAATAAAGGCGAGGGCGAGTATAATAAGGGTTGCGGAGAAAATGACAAATGGCAAAATACAAATCAGAATTTTTAAACGAGATAGATGCGCGGGGAATGCTGTATCAATGCACCGATATAGAGGGGCTTGACGCGCGGCTGTCCGGTAAAAAGCAGGCGATCGCTTATTGGGGGACGGATCCCACCGCGGACGCTTTGCACGCCGGGCATCTTGCTTCGTTCTATCTTATGCGGGTTTTCGCAAAGTTCGGCGGCAGCCCCGTTATACTTGTCGGAGGGGCAACCGGAATGATCGGGGACAACGATCAGATGACCGAACGCCCGCCAATGGACGAAGAGACTTTGGCCAAAAACGTCGCCGGGATTAAGCGCGATTTGTCGCGGTTCTTTGATTTTAAAAAATCCGCCAAGCTGGTAAATAACTATGATTGGTTCAAAAACGTAAAGTACATGGAGTTTTTGCGCGACGTCGGACGGCACTTCACCATCAACGAGATGTTGTCCAAAGATTCCGTGAAGGCGCGGCTTGAGGCCGGATTGCCCATGACGTACAAAGAGTTCAGCTATTCGCTGTTCCAGGCTTATGATTTCGTGCATTTGTACCGCGAGCTTGGGTGCGATATTCAGTTCTTTGGCAGCGATCAGTGGGGCAATGTCGTAGCGGGCACCAGCCTGGGCCGCAAGCTTGGCATGAAACTTTTCGGATTATCCAATCCTTTGGTTTTGGATTCTAAAGGTCAAAAGCTGGGCAAGAGCGCGGGCAACGCCGTGTGGCTTGACCCCGCGCGCACCAGCGATTTCGATTACTATCAGTATTTCAGAAACGTCGATGACGCCGATGTTGGCAAGATGCTGAAGATCTATACCGACTTGCCGATCGACGAGATCAGGCGATTGGAAAAATTGCAGGGTAGCGAAATCAATGACGCGAAAAAAACCCTAGCTTTCGAGGCCACAAAAATTTGCCGCGGAGAAAAGTCCGCCGTTGCGGCCGCGGAAACCGCGAGCTCGATATTTTCGGGCGGGGCGGACATGGCTGCGATTCCGGTTGCAAGAATCAGGATGTCCGCGGCTATGAATGTCGTGGAATTCGTCATGTTGGCCGGGATGTTTCCTTCCAAGAGCGAAGCGCGGCGAACCATAGAGCAGGGCGGGTTGCAGATTGACGGCCGAAAGGTTGAAAGCATCGACGAGGTAGTCGGTCAGGCGGACGAAATTATGGTTCAGAAGGGAAAAAAGGTTTTCTTGAAAGTCAGGTTGGCGGCATCATGAGCAAGCCAAAGAAAAAGCGCAAGTCCAACCCGGTTGCAAAGATGATGTTGCTTTGCGGACGCTTCGCGCCAAAGGTCGTTCCAGACAGAAAAAAGGAAGATTCAAGAAAAACCGCGCGGAGAAAAGTCTTTATAGACAGAGAGCGCGGCGAATGATATAATAAGGACAACAGCAATCTGAGATTCCGGCCTTCGCCGGAATGACAATTGCCAAAAAGGAGCAAAATATGTACAACATAGGCATAACTTTGGTAGTGATAATAGCGGCCGCGGCGATATTGGTTTCAGTGCTGCGCCCAAGCAAGTATTCCCAGGCGGTAGTCGCGATCGGCGTAGTAGGCATGGTTCAGGCAAGCTTCACGCTGGCCATGACCGCGTTCGTTTGGGCCGTGCTTGGCTTTGTTTGGCCGAATAAGGATCGCATTTTGAAGATGATCGAGCTTGGCGACGAAATCGTCAAAAAGAAGAAAAAGGCAAAAAATTAAAACCGCGTTTTTCACTTTCGCGCCTAATCGTCCAATACACTTCGAAAGACCGACACGCCATGGCAGCCTATTAGGCCTATGTCGGTCGGTCTTTCTTGGTATTGGACGATTATTCATCGAAAGTGCGATGCGGTTAAAATTTTTTGAAATTTATTTTAAGCTTATAATAAAATTATGATGAAACAGGGCGGGTTGCTTGTATATTGTGATAACGAGGCTTTGCGGGAAATCCTGCAAAGCTTGGGTATCGGCGCAGTTGATGAGTTAAATCCGACGGTGGATGTTGTAATTATAAATAAAAAGGAAGATGCCGATCGACATCGGCATAACAGTTATTTAATAATTGACAGGATGATGGATGGGCGGGAGTTGATGGGAGAAATCATCAGGACCGTAGATAAGTTAGAATTTGACGTTCTGAATAAGCTTGGCGTGAGGGACGTTTCGAATTCGGGACGCCGTATTCTGGTATGGCTTGATCAGGCCGGCTTGACCGGAATCAGTCCCGCCGAGTTGGAAGGTCGCGTCGGAGGCAGAAACAATTTGCGCACGGCCATTCATGCGCTTAGGAAATCGGTAGATATAATTTTCGCGGACGGAGTTTATCGACTTGCAAAAATATAAAATAATTCTCTTTGACAGTTTGCCCAGCACTCAGGTCTATGCGCGAGAGCTTATCGCAGCCGGCAAGGCGATGGATAAAATTGCGATAGTTGCGGATGTTCAGACCAAAGGCGTAGGCCGCCGCGGAAACAAATGGGAATCCGCGCACGGAAATTTATATCTTAGCTGCATTATTCCGGGCAATGACGATCCGCGGGTTTCGTATTGCGCCGGGCTGGCCGTCAGCGACGCTTTGAAAAAATTCGGCGTAGAGACCAAAGTCAAATGGCCCAACGACGTGTATGCCGGCGGCGGTAAAATATCAGGGTCATTGGTCGAGATCGTAGGCGGATTCATGATAATCGGAATCGGTATCAACCTTGGGGCCAAGCCGGACGTCGCGGGTTATCCGACCGCTTGCGCCGCTGATTTCGGCAAAGTAATTTCGCGCGACGCTGTATTAAAGGTTCTATTAAAAAGATTGGATCATTGGATTGCGATTCCATTCGAACAGGTTCGCGACGAGTGGATGCGCCGGGCCATGTATGTCGGAGATGAAGTCGAGTTTAAGGGCCGCGCGTTGAAATTCATGGGCATAGATTCGGACGGTGCGTTGGTGCTGGGCGAAAACGTTAGGGTGCTGGGCATGGATGAGGGTATTGTGTGGGGAAGGAAGAGGTAGGAAGGACAAAAATGCAAGCAACTTCAATCGTCTTGTCTAATCGCCCACTACGCTTCGAAAGACCGACACGCCGCGGCAGCCTAAAGGCCTATGGCGGTCGGTCTTTCTTGGTATTGGACGATTTTCATAGACTCTGGTTGCTAGACATTTTTGGAATTATTACCCGATTATCGCGAAGTTCGGAGTATTTGTCGGCGATGATTTTTTGAAGTTTTTTCGCAAGCTCTTTCCGGTCTTTTATTCCGTTTAGGTCTATCGGTTTAAGAAAATAATAATCCACCAGCAATCCGCCCCGGCCCATTATATCAAGCGCAAGCGCGACCCCGCTGCGGTCGTTTATATCGGCTTTGGGACCGTATTCCACCGCGTCGTTATTAAAATACGCGTAATGATTGGCCAGAGTTTTGTCGTCTATCAATTTTCCGTTTCTGTATTTCCATACTTGCACCACCGGTTGGATCGTTATGTTCGGATTATCGAAATTCACTATGCTGAACAATGAAGATTTGAATTCCTTGACGTATGAACCGTTGCTTGTCGTGCCTTCGGGAAAAAGCGCGACCGGATAATTCGCCCGCTTCATAGTTGCGTTCACGTTCGCCACCGCAGTCATAGCCTGCGACGGACGGCGATCCACAAACACCACTCCCAGAGATTTAACCGCCCAGCCCACTAAGGGCCATTTCGCAATTTCGGCCTTGCCGAAAAACGATAATTTCATCACCATTGGAAATGCGAACAGCTCCACCCAGCCGATATGATTGCAGGTCAGCATAAGCGGCCTATCCTTGGACACTTGGCCGATTTTTCGCGCGCGGATTCCTATTATGCCGCCAAGGGTTATCATTATGTATCTAAGTACGTAGGGTCTTAGGTTTTGCGGCAGCACGGAAGATACGATAAACGTTGGAATGTTAAGCGTGATCCATGTGCAGAATAATGTGAATTTTATGTATGCGGCGAGTTTCATTAGATTTCCTTTTGTTCTCCAAGCATCAGATTCGCCATAAGCGCAAGGCCTACGAACGGAAGCTTTAATATTTTAGCCGTAGATCTGATCAGACCGTCTTCGATCACCAGGTGGTCGAACGCATTCTCTTTACCCATGAAGCGTTTCTGATAGACTTTGCTGATTTTGCGAGTTTGCATGATCGTAAATATGTCATAGCTGTTGAACGGATAGTCCATAAAGACTCCCTGTCCGAATTCCGCGCCAAGACGCAGGTAGCCCTTGGTCAGAGGAGTCATTTCTTCGAACGCCTGCTTTTCGTCCACGTATTCTTTGGGCAGTATGTTCATGCGGGCAAGAGGCCCCGGCAGCACTGTCGCACGGATAGATTTCGGCGCAAGGTGGTTATAATAAAGGTACGATAGCGCGTGCGAGGATTTCACAGGCTGGAGGCCGTTGAACGAGATCACTCCGAACACTGCGGTGACTTTATTTCTAAGCACGTAGTTGCCCAGACCCAGCCAAAGCATACTGATGGCAAGCGGGTTGTCGCGGTATTTTTTCGCAACGCAGGCGCGCGACATTTCGATTATATTTCCGCGGATTTTCTTAATTTTTGATATGTCGAATTCCGTCGCAGTGTAAAAGCCGCCGTTTTCTTCCGCCGCTTTGCGGCTTATGATTCTGTATCCGCCGATGACTTTCTTTTTATGGAATACAAGCATGTATTCCGAGTATGCGTCGAATTCAGTGACTTCTTCTCGGCTTTGTTTTTCTTCTTCGCTGGGGGTTTTTCCTTCCTCTTCCACGAATATTTTATATCTTAATTTTAGAAACGCTTTCCGTTCGGCTTTGGTTTTCGCAAGCCTTACGCTAAATTCACCAACTGTTGTCGGCATAGTTATATCCTTTCGTTAGTGTATGAATTGTATCTTATTATTTCAGATTGTCCATTAAAATCGCAACCGCCAAAGCATAGTTGTTCGAGTTGTTCCAGCGCTTGATCCGGTCGAAATTATCGTAGGTCAGCCAGGCGCGGCCGCTGTCCCCGGTAGCGCGGAAAACGCCCGCCCTCATGTCGGTTTTCGGAAGCGCGGAACCGTCCGGGTTGCGCACTCCTAGTCTTGCCCATTCATTCACGGTGCGTTTGCCCGAGACGTCCAGATTAGCCGGAAGACGGACTTCGCGCACTATTCTTTCGTCTTTGTTAAACCTTAGGCGGTTCAGATAATTCGCCGCCGACATAATCGCGTCCGCTTTGTTGTTTATTATGTCGATTTTGCCGTCGCCGTCGCCGTCGACTCCGTATTGTTCCAGAGTGGTCGGTATGAATTGAAAGTGGCCCATAGCGCCCGCCCAGGATCCCCGCATTTGCGTTATATCAAGATTCGATCGGTCCGCCGTTTTCATAAGGCTGATCAGCTGGGATTGAAAGAACGCCCCGCGGCGGCCATCGTAGATAAGCGTTAAAAACGCGTCCGGCAGGTCAAAGCTTGCCTTGAAGGTGCCATAGTTGCTTTCAAGACCCCAGAAAGCCACCAGCAGGCGCGGCGGGATGTTATATCTGCGTTCGGCTTCGGCCAGAAGCGCGCTTTGTTCCCTTAGCATGCGGCGGCCGCCTTGTATGCGCTGGTCGTTGATCATGCGCATCAAATATTCTTCAGTAGTGAACCGGGTTTCGGGTTGATTCCTATCAAGATGTATCACGCGCGGAACAAACGTGGCGTTCTGTATCACCGCGTTCGTAGTTTCAGGAGATATTTTTGCCTGGACCGCGGCGTTCTGCACTTGGTGCAGCATTTTGTTCCAGCGGTTGACGTCTTTTTCTTCGGCGTTGGCCGCGAACGGAATAAGTGCGAACAGTAAAAGCTTTATTGCGGTTTTGCGCATACCTTATAATGGATCAAATCGGGAAAAAAGTCAAATTATCTGAATAGGATTATGAACAGTCTTCGTCCGGCCAGCAGGCGTATTGGGTTGCGAAGATCACGCTCCAGCGATTATTCCTTTCGCGCTTCATGTAAACCGAAAAGTTACGGTTGTCACGCATAACCATATCCACCCGGGTTAGTTCACCCGTGTCAAGGTTCGTGACGCAGGATTGGCCGTCTTCGATCGAGCAGACGTTGTTCCTGCGGTTTATATGAAGGTCCACGATCGCGTATCTGTAATCGTGTCCCGCAAGATGCCCAAGCGCGTTGTGCATTCTGGAGGAATATTTTACGCCGACTTTTTCGCATAGCCCCCGTTCCTGCCTTATGACGCAGGCCACCACAGTGTCAAACACGCACATCGGGTCGTCGTTTCTGCCGACGCATTCGCCTTCGCGCGGTATAACGTGCACCGTGCGTTCCAGAAAATAGCTTTGCGGGTTGGCGTGCGCGCCGGTTAGCGCAAGCGCAAACAATAACACAAGTAATTTTCTCATTATATTCTCCCTTGTGGCATTATCATTCAAACAGGGTTTCGATGTCAATAAGATTTCCGCGGTAGTGCAATTCGAAATGCACGTGTTGGGCCGTGCCTACTCCGTACGCGCGGCGTATGTCCTGCGTCACGCCTACCGTATCTCCGGCGCGCACGCGGGTGCCGCGCGCTATGCCTTGGGCCGGACTGACGTAAAGCATGCGCGATCTGCTGCCGTTGTCGTTCTGAATAACTATCATCATAAGATTCCGGTCGCGGCCGCTTAGGTTCGATATTTGTATCACTTCGCCGTCGAACAAAGCCGGAAAGGCCGTGCCCGGCGCGGGCGGCCTGCCGCCAGGAAGAAGGTCCGTTCCCGCGTGGTCGCGCGCCCCGCGGTCGCGCCGCGCACCAAGGCGCCCGTCACCGCCGCCCCAGTGGGCTTCGCGTATCGCTATGTTGTATCTTTGTATGACGTCCCTTGCCGTTCCCATTTGCGCCCTAAGCGGAGTGTTTTCGATCTGCACGATATTGCGTCTGCCGCCGCCGGTTCGGACCGAGTTCGGAGCGATCCTTCGGCCGCGCCATACGTTTTGTATCTGCTGCCGCGGAGTTTCCCTTACCACTTCGACATTTATATTCGGCGCCGCCGCGCCGCCGCGGACCGCGCCTTCGACAAAGCCGTCGGTAAGGCGCGCGTTCATGGATTGTTCAAGCAATCTGCGCACTTCTTCCGCCGATACTTTGACCGTTCGGCAGGCCACGCTGTCAAAATCCCGCGACGAGCCGTACATAACAGCCATGACCGGCCTTATAAGCGACAGGATCACGAACATTATGCAAAGGTTCCGCATATTGTTCATAATGTTGATCTTGGCGCCGACTATCAGAGAAATGGCCCAGCCGGCAAGCAGAAAGCCCGCCAGGATATAAAGCAATATTTGAAATTCGCCAAGGAAGTGAAACACGCTGCTTATGAAGCAGCCGGTTTCCGTCATGTAGAACGAGTCGCCGATTATATGCGCTTGGATTCCGCCGTCTTGTAGATGTTGTAAAATTTGATCATTAGTCATGTCTTGCACCCGGCGGGTTAGACAAGGCTTTTCAGAGAGTCCGGAAAGCCGAATTCTTCGTCCGCGTTGTTCGCCGCGCCCACCGCCCAGTCAAACAGACCGGGGCCGCTGTATTCGGGACGGGATTTGCCGCGGCGGGTTTTCGGGAAAGATATTATGTTCCTTAGGCCCGATATGCCGCGCGCCGTTTTGGAAAGCAGGCCGTCGTTGATAGCGCGAAAGTCTTCGTCGCTTAGCGCGCTCATCTCTTCGGCCAGTTCATGCACCGAAGGCGGAAAATCCGAAGTTTGAGCAACAAAAGTCGGATGATCAAGCGGAGTTATGTCGCCAAGTATGTCTTCAATCGAGAGGTCGGATTCAGCGATCGAAATCCCTGGCCGGGATTCATGTTCTGCACTTCGTTGCGCTTGTTCGGGCACGGAAACCCGGGGTTCTGCGTCTTCGACTCTTGCCTGGGATGACAGTTTAAGGGTCCCTAGGATAGGTTTGGGCGATTCGGGAATAACCGAAACCGGGGCGGCGTCATCCACCGAAATTCCGAATAAAATCACATTATCCGGCAGCCTTAGCTGCGCGCGAACGTCGTCCAGGGCTTTTTTTATTTCCCCGGGATCAAAGGATTCTGCGCATGATATATAGACCGTATGATACATTTCGTACATTATATCATATTTCGGTTGACTTCTAAATTCTTTTTTTTGTAAATATGGGGCATGAGCGAGATAAAATTAGAAATCTTTAAAGAGCTGGATAAACTTGAAGACGCGGCCGCGAACGTAATTTCCGCCAAAAAGAATTCAGGAAAGCAGGTAGATCTTGAGACCGCTATCCTAACCCGACAGGTTCAAGCTTTGAAGGCCGCCAATGTTCGCGCCAACACTTACATCAATGAAACGGTTGCGATATTGAAAAAGCTTAAAAAGGTGCCAAAATGAGCACGGTTGCATTAAAGATCGTAAATCAAAATTATGTCATCGGATGCGAGGACGGGCAAGAGACGCGGCTTCACGGTTTGGCCAAAATCGTCGACGAGAAGGCGCGCGAAATCCTGAAGCAGATCGGGCCTATACCCGAAGATACTCTGTTGGCTACCACCTGCATAGTATTGGCCGACGAATTGTCCGGCCGATGCGCCTGCCCGGCTTCCGACGCCGAGTTAGAGCAGATTTTAAAACGCATAAGACAGATCACGAAAAAGCTTAACGCAGGAGACAAGTGATGATCATAGGCATAGGTATAGACATAGCCGTCAGCAGTCGTTTTCTGGAATGGACGGAATTTAAGAAAAGCCGCATTTTTACAAAGAAGGAAATGGCTTATGCCGCCGAAGACAATTGCCACGAGGAGAAGCACCTTGCGAAATCTTGGGCCGCGCGAGAAGCTTTTGTAAAGGCGATCGGGACCGGATTCGACAAGGGCGTATCTTATACCGACGTATCCGTACTTCATGACGAGCTGGGCGCGCCCGAGTTGTTGATCGCGGGCGAGGCTAAAAAAATACTGGCCGCTAAATCAAAAGACGCAAAGGTTCACGTGTCGCTATCCGATGATGGAGAGTATTGCGTCGCCATGGTAATCATTGAAGGCTGATTATTTTATATGCTGGTTGATTTTTATCGACCAATAGCCCATTAAAAGCACAACCGCGACAAGGACCGCAAGGTACCATTTCAACCATTCCAGCCCCCCGATTATTCCTATCAGTAAAAGCGTCGCGAACGACAGCATTCGGCCCAGGCCAAGCGCGGCTTCGCGAAACACAAAATATTCCGTTTTATGATCCTTGGAAACGCACGAAGATTTCGAGAGGCAATACATGTTGACTCCGACTATTTGGCTTAGAAGGCCCATGCCGGACACTTGCACGAAGTTGTACGCAAGGAACGTGACTTCGGAAGTATAGAACAGGAACAGCGGCAGTGTGCATAAAGTCGCCAGGAATGTTGCGAAGAATATTTTGGGAAACACCGATTTCTTGCCGAATTTGCCGAACCAGAACGAGGTGATGATCGCAACGATCGAAAAGGCCGTCGTAAAGATTCCAAGCATGAGGTCCGTTTTGAACATATAGACGACGTGCATCGTTATGATCGTGCCGATCGCGCCGGCCCATGAGAAGCCCTGTAGAATTTCTATGGAAAATAATTTCCTTATGATCGGAAAGCGCGTCGTGCAGCGGAAGAATCCTTTTAGGTCCACCTTGTTCTTGGATCTGTGCATGGACGGCTTTATGAAAAACGTCAGAGCAAGCTCGACAAGACATATAACGATCAACGCACGGGCCATTTCCTCGTACGAGCCGACCGTGATGAACAGGCCCAAGATTATAGGCGAGATCACCTGAGTCAGACCCATAACCATAGAATTATAGCCGATATATTTCGTCATAGCGCCGCTTGCAACTTTTTCGCCAACCATGCAGTGCATCGGAGACCAGTACAGCGCGGTAGCGAGACCATATATCACCCCCATATGAATCACGTAGTCTATAACCCGGTCCTTTAGGAATATTATCGCCAAAAGGCACGCTATTTTCGGAATCACGTTCATTCTAAAGACCGCGACCTTGTCTTTTCTTTTAACGAAGCCGGCCAGCGCGAAAAATCCCGCAAGTATGACGATGAACACAAAAAGCTTGTACAGGGACACCGACACAATCTCGTTGATGGAATTATGCATAATGAACGAGATGAAGAAGGTTCCAAGGAACAAATCCGTGACCCGATTCAGCGAGTTCGCCGCAAGAAGCAGTTTGGCGTCATTATTAAGTTTTGTGTTGGCGGCCATGGGACCATAATATCACAAATCATTTGTTTCGACAATATCTTTATGATACAATTCCTGTATGAAGAATGTGTTTCCGAAGACAATTTTTGGTTTTTATAGACAGCTTGCCTCTAAATTCTGGCTGTTCCTTTCAAGTATTCTAGTCTTTCAAATAACGCATAGCGTTTTGTTCTATACCCTGCCTTCTCTGTCGGTTAAATGGCTTGCGGACGGAGTAGAGAACGCGATTCCAAATATTTCGCTTGTGTCTCAGATGGTTCCGATTCTTACTGTAATCGCCGCCGCCGCTTTGGTCATGCTGCTTACCGACATATTCGGAGACTGGATTCTTGGACGCTACGAGCCGCTTGTCCGCGCGAAAGTCACCGAGATGGTGTATTCGCGGTTGTCCATGCAGTCGGTCGCTTTCTTTAAGGACAATTCCGCCGGCTTTCTGGTCGAACAGTCCGGCTATATAATAAACAGGTTCCGAAAGATAGTGGTCGATCACGTCGGAGAAGTTCTTATACTTGTATTCTCGATCGCCGTCAACGTCAGCATTCTATTTCAGATACACTGGGTCATAGCGGCCGTGTTCCTGGTTTGCGCCGCGTTCCGCCTTGGTTGGTGCTCGTTCTTTGTCGGCCGAATTTGGGATACAAGCCGCAGGGCTTCCAGGCTTAGTTCCGAGCTGGGCGCGAAGCACGTCGACTCGCTTTCAAATTTCATGAAGCTGAAGCTGTTCGCGCGACGCAACAACGAACAGATATATCTTAACAAGGCAAGGATGATGCGCGCAAAGGCCCAACAGGAACGCAACTATGTTCAGCGAGTGTTCTGGATTCTGCCTTATACGATCGAGCAAATCTGTTATGTCGGAACGATAGTGTTGGCGCTGTGGCTTTTCCAAAGCGGCAGCATTCACGTCGGAGACATAGCGTTTTCGATCATATCGTTCGCCACCATGATGAAGCTTGTGCGGTCCATGACTTGGAAGCTGCCCGAGATAACCGACGATTTGTCTTCGGTTACGCAGGCTTATAAAGACATCGCGAAACCCATTTCCGTTACCGAGGCGCCGCGCGCGAAAAACCTTAAGCCCAAAAAATGCCAGATCAACTTCGACAACATATCCTTCAGGTACGGAGAAAATCCATGGATATTCAAAGACATGAACCTGTGCATAAAAGCCGGAGAAAAGGTCGGATTGGTCGGACTTTCCGGAAGTGGCAAAAGCACTTTGCTTTATCTTTTGATGCGGCTGTACGACGTCAATAAAGGCGCTATCAAAATCGATGGAAAGGACTTGCGAATGGTCACCATGGATTCGCTTCGAGGCGTAGTGTCGTTCGTGCCGCAGGACTGCACTTTGTTCAATCGAACTTTGGCCGAGAATATATCGTACGGAGCATGCGGCGCGAAAAAGAACGATATAGTCGGAGCCGCGAAAAAGGCCGAAGCGCACGATTTTATCATGAGAACTGAAAAAGGATATGATTCGTGTCCCGGTGACCGAGGAGTGCAATTGTCCGGCGGTCAACGCCAAAGGGTTGGCATAGCTCACGCAATTTGCAAAAACGCACCCATCATAGTCATGGACGAGGCTACCAGTGCGCTGGATTCCGAGACCGAGATGGCCGTGCAGGAAGCTCTTGGACGCATGCTTAAAGACCGTACCGCGATTGTGGTTGCGCACCGCTTGTCGACGCTTCGCCAGATGGATCGGATTATTGTCTTGGATAAGGGCAAGATAGTCGAAGAGGGTACTCACGCCCAGTTGTTGAAGATTAAGAATGGGATCTATGCGCGCCTGTGGTCCATGCAGTCCAGCGGATTTATACATCAGGATTAGAATTAAGGATTGGATTTTGGTGGATGGTGAGGGACTCGAACCCCCGACCCTCTCCGTGTAAAGGAGACGCTCTACCAACTGAGCTAACCATCCATGCCGCTTATTCTGCACTTTTTTATTTGGAAGTCAACTTTCAAAATTTTTTCTTGAAAAATGCCGAAGGGGGGGGTAGGATTGCAAAAAGCATCCTTAATATCCAGTTTTTAATATAAAAATTTATAATTAGCCTATAAAAATAATGCGTAAGTTAAATTTTTATTAATTTATTTAACTTAAATGGTATACTTGGGCTGTTAAGTGTAAAAAAATATATTTATCGACGTTATATTGATATTATAGAGGCTGGGTTATAGTTTATTTGCTTTGATTCCAGGGCATGTATTGCAAAATTTTAGCCATGCCGCACCAGTCCGTGATGCCCGCGAAGACCAACATTATTCCCACGAAAAAGGGTATGATATAGAATCCGTTGTGGACGAGTGCGCCCAGGGTTGCGCCTATTACGATAAGGCTTCCGGCACTTATTCTGACTTGGCGTTCAAGCGACATTCGGTCGGATTTTATCACAGGTAGAAAGTTTTTGGCGTTGTCTATTCCGCCTTGGATCACGGCGACGTTTTCAAATCCCGCCTTTTGAAACATAGCGCAGGCTAAGGCCGCGCGGCGGCCCGTGCGACACAGTATATTAAGACATTTTTTGCCGTCCAGTTTATGATCCCGGATGAATTTTTTGCAGTCAAGATCGCTTAATTCGACCGCAAAAAACGGAATGTCCAAATGTATCTCGGCGCGTTCCGCGGGCATGCGCACGTCCAGGATCAGATCGCCGGGTTTAATATTTTGCGGGTGGATTTGTTTTATCATAGGCGGATTATATCCTTTTTTGATCAAAAGGACAATAGGTTGAAACTCTTATCCGGGTTTGTTTTTACAGGTAAACAGCGGCGCGTTTGCAGATGTCCTTCATGGCGTTTTCGCGGATCGGTGAAAGATGGTCGCACTTGTTCAGGTAATAAGCGCATTCGACGGTTTGGATCAACCACTGATCGGATACCGCCGATTTTTTTATTTTCCTTCCGGTCAGTGAATTATATTCGGCAAGCACCTGGTTAAAAATCGACGGCATCGGGCCGTAGATTCTCATCATGTCGTATTCGGGAATAAAGAACCTTCCGTTGCACCAATCGAATACTCCGCATAATTCGTTGCGCTTGTTCAGGACCGAGTTTCCACCACTGAAATCACCGTGACAAAAAACCCGGCCTTTAAGCTTTTTAGATCTTTCGATCGCGGCTGCGTATTTTTCGATCAGTTCCTTTATCTTGGGCGCGGGCATAAGGCCTTTGAACGCCGCCGAGCATTTCTTCAGGCTTTTGGCGCGGATGGTTTTTTCGGGGCGTAGGCAGGGTATAGAGCAAAGCATATCCGCGCAGTCGATCGAGTGCAGTTCGGCCAGAAATTTAGCAGCGTCCCAGGCGATCTTATTCCTAGTTGCTTTGCTTAGTGAAAGCAGGTACGTATTGTCGAATTTCCTGCCTTTTAATTCGCGGTGGAGCGCGTAGGGAATTTTGCCGCGGACGATTTTTGTTTTAGGCACGGGCAAGCTTAGAAACGGCTTTACGAATTTGCATATTTGGGATTCGCGTTCGTAAGTTTCCACAGTATCGGTTTTGCGCGGGACGCGGATTATATTCGGACCGCTGCGGAAGGCAAAGCTGGACCAGCCTTCGCCTATGTATTCGGGTTTTGTATCGGGAAATTTTTTGGCAAAAAACTTGTCTATTTGTTTGCGATTTATTTCAGTCATGTGGGAATTGTATCATATTTGCAGGTATTTTGTCAATCGTGTTTGATTTGGCTTGAAAGTTGGCGTATTTCTTGCTAGGATCCGCTTAACTATGAGAAATTTTTAATGATAGACTTGAAGATAATCAAAACCGATCCGGAAATGGTCAAAAAGAACGCCGCCAACAAGGGCATGGCTGTGGACGTCGACGCGATTTTGGCTTTGGATGAAAAAATCCGCAAGCTGAAGACCGAGACCGAAGGCCTGGTCGCGCGTAAAAACGAATTGTCGCGCCAAGTGGCTTCGGCTGCGGACAAGGCTTTGATAATAGCCGAGTCGAAGTCGCTGGGAGAAAAGATCGGGGGATTGCAGACAGATCTTGATAAGGCCGAGGCCGAGCTGCATAATCTTATGCTTTCGGTTCCGCAGATAGCTTCGGAGGATACTCCGATCGGCAAAGACGATTCCGAAAATGTCGTGGTTAAAAAGGTTGGAAAGATACGCGAATTCAATTTTGCCGTACGTTCGCAGACTGAAATTCTTGATTTGAACAACTGGTGGGCGCCCGAGGCCATAAGCCAGGTTTGCGGTTCGCGCGCGTATTGCCTTATGGGCGAGGCCGCCGAACTGGAATTGGCCGTGCAGACTTATGTGATTCAAAAGATGATCTCTAAAGGTTTTATATTCATAAACGTTCCCGCGATCGTTAAGCGCCAGGCCATATTTGATGCGGGGCATTTTCCCGGTAGCGACACTTCGGTAATGGACAACGACGTATTCATGCTTAACGTTCCCGACAAGTGTTTGGCAGGCACGGCCGAGATAGTGCTGAATTCGCTACATCGCGATCAGATTCTTAATGAAAATCAACTGCCGATAAAGTACGCCGGGTATTCTCCTTGCTTTCGCAAAGAAGCGGGCGCCGCCGGCAAAGACACCAAGGGGCTTATTCGCGTTCACCAGTTCCACAAGGTTGAACAGTTCATATATTGCAAGATTGAAGAATCAGACGCCATGCACGTTTTGCTGCGAGGTATTTTGGAAGAGATTATGACGGATCTGGAAATCCCGTATCATCTTTTGTCAGTATGCACGGGCGACCTTAGCATAAACAAAGTTAGGCAGGACGATATAGAGGCTTGGGTTCCATCCGAGAAGATTTACCGCGAGCTTGGCAGCTGTTCCACCATAGGCGAGTTTCAGGCGCGACGCACAAACACCCGCTATCGCGAGAACGCCACCGGAAAAGTCCGCTTTTGCGCGACGCTGAACAACACCGCCATAGCTTTGCCAAGGTCTTTGGCCGCCGTGATCGAAAATCATCAGAACGAAGACGGCAGCGTCAACGTGCCGAAAGCTTTGCAGCCTTTGATGGGCGGGAGAAAAGTCATAGGAGGGAGGAAGTAATGAAAAAATTTATAATTATTGGTTTGGTTTTTGTTGGAATTTTGGGCGCGGGCAATGTGCGTGCCGTTGAATTTCTTCCGAACTTCGAAGACGTTCCCATGATGTCCGGTTTGCAGGCAGTTGACGCCGGAGGATTTTTGTTTTCGGTTCCCGAGGGTAAAATCGTCGAGACAATCGCGGTATCCGATTCCGTAACGCGCCGCCAGTTCCAGCGGTTCTATCGCGACGCTTTGCGCGGGCTTGGATGGGTTGTAGTAAAGGAAGATTCAAAAGTTCAGGAATTTTCCCGAAGCGGAGACAGGCTTAGCGTCGAGGTTTTGTCCGCTTCGCCGCTTGAGGTCAGGTTTTCTTTAATTCCTGTCGGCGAGGAGTAACAGTAAATGTCCGTACAAGTCAAACGAATTATGAAGCGCATGTTTATGTGGGCGGGGTTAGCGTTCTTCGCGCTTGCCGCCGTCATGCTTTACTGGCAGCTGTCCAAATTTTCGCTAAGCGATATTTGGGCAAGCCTGTCCAATATTCCGATGCATAATCTGGTACTTGCCTGCGTGGCGACTTTTGGAAGCTATATAGCCTTGTCATGCTATGATTATCTTGCTTTGCGCTATGTCGGGCGCATGGTTTCGTGGTGGCGGTGGCTGCTGGCCGGTATGGTCGGATTCGCCGTAAGCAACAACGCCGGGCACGCCATGATTTCCGGCGGAAGCATCCGGTACCGCCTTTACACGCGCTGGCGGATCAAAGCTTCCGAGATAGTGAAGATGATCACGTTTTCCGGGTTCACGTATCTTATGGGTTGCGTGTCCACCGTCACCGTCAGTTATTTTCTTGTGCCGAAAGACGCTTTCGGCGGAGACGTGATCGCCGGTTACGGCATAGATTTATTAATGCTGTTCTGCGCCGGGTTTCTGCTGTTGTATTTCGGCGCCGCGTTCTTCTATCGCAAGACGATCAAGATCAAAGGATTGCGTTTCAAAGTTCCAACTCCGGGCACGGCACTTCGCCAGTCTTTAATCGGCATGACCGACAGCGTGTTCGCGGGCCTTGCTTTGTACGCGCTGTTGTCATCATTCGTTGAAATCCCGTTCATAACATTCATCGGCATATTCGTCATGGCACAAGTCGTCGGAGTATTCAGCCCGGTGCCCGGAGGCATCGGAGTGTTCGAGACCATATTCATGCTTGCCATGTCGAATTTCGGAAATCCTTCGGCCATATTCGCCGCTTTGATCGCTTACCGCATAATTTACTTTCTTATACCTTTGGTCGGGATTGGCGGAATGTTCGTATTGTACGAGCATAACTTGCGGCAGCGGGTCAAAGGGTGGGTTAGCGAGGCCAAGGCAAGGGCCGCGCGCGTGTCCACAAGGATTCACAATGTTCATATTCCGCGGCCGCATCTTCCGACCTTTAAAAGACGCGGCGTGCGGCGCGGCAGAAAATAGGAGCAAAAAATGTCTGATTTGTTGAAAGGAAAACGCGGGCTTATAATGGGCGTTGCCAACGATATGTCCATGGCTTGGAGCATTGCGAAGTTGTGCGCAGAAAACGGCGCCGAAATCGCCATGCCGTACGGTATACCTCAGCTTGAAAAGCGCGTAGTACCTTTGGCCGAATCGATCGGCGCAAAGTTTGTTATGGAAACCAACGTGCAGAACGACGCGCAGATGGACGCGTTGTTCGCAAGAATAGAAAAAGAGTGGGGCGGGTTGGATTTCGTGCTTCACGCCGTTGCGTTTTCGGACAAGAACGAATTGGTCGGACGATTTGTCGACACTTCGCGCGACAACTTCAAGAACACCATGGACATATCCGTGTATTCTTTTGCGGATGTCGCGCGCCGCGCCGCGCCTTTGATGAAAAACGGTGGAAGTATTTTAACGCTTACGTATTTGGGCGGCGAAAAATCCGTGCCGAACTATAACGTTATGGGCGTCGCGAAGGCCGCTTTGGATTCGGCCACGCGTTATCTTGCGGCGGATTTAGGCAAGGATAATATTCGAGTGAACGCGATTTCCGCAGGGCCGATAAGGACGCTTGCGGCCAGCGGTATCGGAGGGTTCCGCGATATGCTTGACCTTAACGCCATGCTGACGCCGATGCGCCGCAATATGACTTTGGAAGACGTGTCTGGCGCCGCGCTTTATATGTTCAGCGAGTTGTCCAGCGGAGTTACCGGCGAGATTCACCACGTGGACTGCGGATACAGTTCCACGGCTTTGGTCCCCGCCGAAGTGCAGAGTATGATTTTGAAAAAATAAAAATCGCCCGCGGAAGCGGGCGATTTGTTTTTGCGCGGCTATTATGCGCCGCGGTTGCTTATACGGCTGCGGGCCGCTGCCAGCTGGATCTTTTTGGACTGATTGTTCGCTAACTTTAATTTGGCTGCGCCCTTATTATAATTCTTGGCATCTAGCTTCGTATCGTCATTATTTTTGCGTTTAGATAAAAAGTCTTTGATGGATTCCTGGCTTTCTTTATTTTGAAGATCTTTAATCAGATATTGAAGCAATTTTTTCATTTCTTCTGTATTGTGATATTCGTTCTTCAAACGTTCAAAATGTTTGAGAGCCGAAGAAAAAGACGAAGAAGCATTGATTCTCCACCCATCCTGCAAATAATGTAATCCAGCCAGCATTTCTGCTTCAGCATAGACTCTATTTAAGACGTCTTCCCATCGTTCTGTCCAGTTCAAAACTTGGGCCGAATCTTCCGAGGAAATTGGATGGCCGTCGTTTCGTTTTATAAAGTCGAAATATGACCGTAGATTTTCTAAATTTTCACGATAATTTCCTAAAATTTCAAGCGCTTCCGTAGGATTTCTTAACTGAACATACATCCATGCAAAATCAATCTTTTGCTCGAAAGAAAGGGTTGAATCGGGGTGTGTTTTTCGCAAAGCTTCCAGTGCAAGCAATTTTTGACCGTCGGTTTTTGCAGTGCCAGCGATAAATTTGTAATCGTTAATACTATATTTTCCAGGATTAGGAAATGCTAAATTAATTTTTTGCATATCTGAAATTTTTTTATATAGTTCTTTTGTATCTTTTTTAAATTCTCTTTTTTTGGTATGGTTAGTCTTGGCCGCTATGTATTGTGCTTTTAAGTCTTCTATGGATTCTTTTACAGCAGGATTTTCAAGTATTTGAGCTGTAATGATTGCGCCTGGAATTAAAAGAGCAGCGAGACCGTATTCAATTATTTTTGAGGTTTTATTTTTGGTTTTATCTTGCGCCATTTTGGGCTCCTTTTTAGTTAGGGTGTGAGGGTTATGGTCGCGAAAGCGGCCGGGTAAAATTTATGTATGAATGGGTGTTTATTACGCAGAAATCCGCAGAAATCCACGGGGGGGGGTAAGATTGAAGGACTTGTAATTCATGATGGTATTCTATCAAAAAATTTAGCGTTTGTCAAGCGGCTTGCGCGAGGGGGCGGCTGACTGTATAATGAACTTATGGCAAAAACCGTAGATATTTTTATAAAGGCCGAGTATGACGAACTGGTTAAAAACCTTGCCCAGTGGGACGCAGCTTATCATACTTTGGACGCGCCTTTGGTCGATGACGCGGCCTATGACGCCGCGCGGCGGCGGTTAAGGGAATTAGAGGAACGGTATCCGCAGCTTGGCAATGTCGCGTCGACCGCAGTCGGAGCCGCGACTTCGCGCGATCTTAAGACTTTTCCGCATTCGGTTCCCATGCTTTCCATCAAGGATACTTTCACCGAGGCCGAGACCGCCGAATGGCTGGAGCGGGTCGGAGGAGGCGAAATTTTCGTCGAACCGAAGGTAGACGGGCTTGCGTTTTCAGCGCGGTATGAAGACGGTGTTCTTGTGCGCGGATTGACCCGCGGCGACGGCGCCACAGGCGAAGACATAACCGAAAACATAAAGACTATTTCCGATATTCCGCAAAAGATTCCTGTCGGCGGAGTCATAGAAATCCGCGGCGAGGTATATATGGCGCGTTCGGATTTTTTCAGGCTTAACGAATCCGGTGGAAAAATTTTCGCAAATCCGCGCAACGCGGCCGCTGGAAGTTTGCGCCAGTTAAACCCCAAAATCACCGCAGCGCGCAAGCTGCGCGCGTTCGCGTACGCTTTTGGCGAAGTGTCGAGTCGCACTTGGAAAACCCAGTCCGAGTTTTTTCAGCTGCTTGAAAAATGGGGATTCAAGACTACGAAGGAATGGGCGTCTGCCGCTAGTGATATGGATGATATTCAGGCGCAGTATAAACATATCGAAGCCATTCGCAGCCAGATTCCGTTCGACTTGGACGGCATGGTATGCAAGGTCAACGATATCGAAGCGCAGCGGAGGCTTGGATTCACCGCAAATTCGCCGCGCTGGGCCGTCGCTTACAAATTCCCCGCCGAGAAGGGCATAACGATTCTGCGCGACATAATAATTCAGGTCGGGCGCACCGGAGTTTTGACTCCGGTCGCAGAGTTAGAGCCCATAAATATCGGCGGCGTTATAGTTGCGCGCGCTAGTTTGCATAATGCCGACGAGATCGAACGCAAGGGTTTTCGCATCGGCGACAAAGTTGTAATCCAGCGCGCCGGCGATGTAATTCCTCAGGTCGTTGAAGTTTTAGAGCATGCGGAAAACAGCCGCCATTATGAATTTCCAATCAAATGCCCGGTATGCGGATCGGATGTAGTGCAGGATCCAAGTAAAGTCGCGCGGCGCTGTATCAACTCTCTGTCATGTCCGGCAATGCTTGTCGGCGAGCTTGAGCATTTCGTATCGCGCAAAGGCTTCGACATAGAGGGACTTGGCGCGAGGCATATCGAAAAATTCGTAGAGTTGGGATGGCTGAGGCAGCCCGCGGATATTTGGACTTTGATCAAACGGCACGGCGCCGAAATGCGCGGCATGGAGGGATTTGGCGAAAAGTCCATCGCCAACTTGGACGCCGCGATTAAATCGCGCGCGCGTATAGATTTGCACCGCCTGCTATTCTCGGTCGGGATTCCCGAAGTCGGCGAGGCCACCGCAAAAGTTCTGGCAAAAAAATTCGGAAGCCTGGAAAGCATTAGAAGCGCGGGTGTGGAAGAATTGATGAAAGTCGACGGCATCGGCGACATCATGGCGCTTGAGATTTACAAGTTCTTCCGCGACAAGCATACGGTTGCAGCTTTGGACGAATTGCTTAAGCATTTGGAAATCGTAAATCCCGAGATCGCCGATGCGGACGAAGGCGGTTTCTGGTTCGGAAAAAAAGTCGTGCTGACCGGGGCTTTGGTCAAATACGCCCGCGACGAGTTGAAAGAAATTTTGGAAAACCGCGGCGCCAAAGTTCAGGGTAGCGTGTCCGCAAAGACCGATATAGTAATCGCGGGCAGCGACGCCGGAAGCAAGTTGGACAAAGCCGAGCAGCTTAAAATTCGCGTGATGAAAGAAGACGAGTTGCTGGAATATCTATGACCGTCATATTCGCGATATTGTTGATAGTTGCAAAGGTCGTTCAGGATTTGGTGTCCAAGGAAGGCACCAAGGTTTTGGATAGTCGCGCGATCGCGCTTGCTTCGGCTTTGTTTTCGGTGGCGTTTTATTCCGTCGCCGCATGGTTCGTGCCGCATTTATGGCAGCCGGATCCGATTGCGATATTATACGGTTCGATCGCCGGAATCGCGATATTCTGCTATGTCAAATTTTTCAACGATGTAAGAAGGGAATCAAATTCGTCGGCAACTTTTGGGCTGTTGATAGGATTCGGAGCCGCCGTTCCGATAAACGTATGGCTGCTTGGAGAAACATTGCCGCTGCATAAAGCTTTGTCGTGTATAGCGCTTGGAATAGTGGGCTTGATATTCTTTCTTCGCGGAGCGGCAAGCGAACTAAGTCTTGGCAACAAACTGAAATTCATCGCCGCGGTTATGTTTTTTATGATTCCCGTATCAATGGATTTTCTGGCGTTGGAACGATCCAATTGGTTCATGGTGGGAATGAGCGTAGCGGTGGCGTATTTTTTGACTTCGATGATTTCATTAAAGGGAGGGTTCGACCGCGCGTTTATTTCGGCTTTGCCGCGGCCTATTTTCTGGGTCATAGGAACAGTGGGAATAGTCATATTCAATCTTGCGAAATATGTGCAAGGAGAAGTATTAGGAGCCAGCCTTACATACGCGTTTATCCGCCTGTCAGTTCCGATCGTCATGGTTTTATCCGCGTATATCTACCGCGAACGTACTCCGCGCGAACAGCTGTTGTTCGGAGCCGCAAGCTATCTGGTCGCTTTGCCTTTGTTTTTTTGATTGAAATTTTATAAAAATGGTATAGAATTGCCGCACATAAAGGGATTTGAAAATGGCATATAAGGCAGAACAAAAATTAGACGATAAATACGATCATAAGACAATCGAAAACCGATGCATGGAATTTTGGGAGCGCGAACAGGTTTACAAATTCGATCCGTCAAAAACACGCGCGGAAACTTTTGCTATCGATACTCCGCCCCCGACCATTTCCGGTTCTTTGCATATCGGGCATATTTACGGTTACAGCCAGGCAGACATAGGAGTTCGATATCAGCGCATGCAGGGAAAAAACATATTCTTCCCGATAGGCTGGGACGACAACGGGCTTCCGACCGAGCGCCGCGTGCAGATCAATTACAACATCAAGTGCGATCCGTCTTTGCCTTATGATCCCGCGTTCAAACCCGCGCTTGAATTCGACAAGCCGATGCAGCCAGTGTCGCGCCAGAACTTCATAGAAATATGCCGCGAGATGATCGCAAAAGATTCAAAAGTGTTCGAAGGCATAATGCGCAACGTAGGGTTTTCGTACGACTGGTCGCTTATGTATTCCACAATATCATTGGACGCCGTGCGTTTGGCGCAAGAGTCGTTTATCAAACTGTATAAAAGCGGAAACGTTAAGTCGGTCGAGGCTCCGACCATGTGGGATACGCAGTTCCAGACCGCGGTGGCGCAGGCCGAGCTTGAAGACCGGGAAACCCTAGGCAACTTTCACGATATAAAATTTAAATGCGGCGGAGACGAATTCGTAATCGCTACCACGCGCCCCGAGCTACTGCCCGCGTGCATTGCGGTAGTCGCGCATCCAGACGACGAACGGTATAAAAAGTTTTTTGGAAAAACCGCCAAGACTCCGCTGTTCAATATGGAAGTTCCGGTTATGCCATCCATTCATGCAAATCCCGAAAAAGGCACCGGTATACTTATGGTATGCACTTTCGGAGATCAGGACGACGTAAATTTTTGGAAGGCAAATCAACAGCAGCTACCGCTGAGGCAGATCATAGGCAAAGACGGCCGCATATTCGGCGTCGACGGATTCGACGGATTGTCCGTCAAACAGGCCCGGAAGAAAATCGTCGAAATGCTGCGCGAGTCCGGTGACTTGGCGGGCGAGCCCAAGCCGATCATGCATGCGGTAAAATTTTACGAGAAAGGAGATCTTCCGATCGAGTTCGTATCTTCGCGTCAGTGGTTCGTATCAATGCTTGATAAAAAACAGATGATGATAGACTCCGCGCATAAAATAAAATGGACGCCCGAGCATATGAAAACGAGATTCATAAATTGGGCCGAAGGGATAAACCAAGACTGGCTTATATCGCGCCAGCGTTTCTTCGGCGTGCCGTTCCCGGTTTGGTACAAATTGGACAACGACGGCAACCCGGTTTATGACGAGCCGATTTTTGCCGCAGAACTTCCGTGTGATCCGGCGTTTCAGGTTCCGTCCGGTTATGACGAATCCCAACGCGGAAAGCCGAATGGATTTATGGGTGAACCGGACGTAGTGGACACTTGGGCTACTTCGGCTTTGACTCCGGCGATTGCGATGGCCAAAACCGATGCGAAGAATTTAGGCCTGCCGTTCGACGCTCGTTGGAGCGGGCATGATATTATACGCACTTGGGATTTTTACACCGTGCTTGTGACCATGATGAACGACGGCGGCAAGCTGCCTTGGAACGAACTTTGGATAAACGGATTCGTGCTTGATCCTGATCGTAAAAAAATGTCCAAGTCCAAAGGCAACGTCGTAGTGCCCCAGCATTTGGTCGACAAGTTCGGCGCGGACGCTATCCGCATTTGGGCCGCAAGCGCCAAGTGGGGAACCGATGGAATAGCCGATGAAAACGTCATGGATCAAAAGCGCAAGCTTGTTATGAAGTTCTTTAACGCGGCCAAGTTCGTATACGGCTTCGCGGGCGAAACGAAAGACATAAAAATGTCGGCGAGCGATAATCCGGTCGATCTTGCTTATTTGGCGCAGCTGGAAAAATCAATAAAAGAAGCAGACAGATATTTCAAACAGAACGATCATACGGGCGCGCTTATCGCGACCGAGCAGGCGTTCTGGGATTTTTGCGACAACTATCTTGAGATAGTCAAGGGCAGGGCTTATGCCGGGGACGAATCCGCGCTTAAATCATTGAGGTTCGCGATAGATATTTTCTGCGCGATGTTTGCGCCCTTTATGCCTTTCATAACGGAAGAAGTTTGGCAGGCGCATCCCAATAAAGAAAAATTCGGAAGCCTTAGCATTCATAAATACCGTTATCCGACAATGTGGATAGATTTTGCGGACGATAATTTAAGGGTTTGGAAAAATGCGGAGGGATTTGAAGATCTGTGCGAGTTGGTGTCGTATGTTCGCGGAGAGAAATCCAAGAATAATTTTTCGATGAAAAAGGGAATCGCAAAGCTGGTCGTAAAGCAGAGCGCGTTTTTGAAATCGGCCGAGGCTGATATAAAGAATGTTTTGAATGTATCCTATCTTAATTTCGAGGGCGAGGAATTAGTCGGCAAATTAATTTGGGCGGAGGATCAGTAATGGATAAAATGGAAATAGTCGGAATCATTGCGTCCGCGTTTATACTGGCTTCGTTCGTATTCAACACCAAACTGAAAATACGCGCAGTCAACAGCGTAGGCGCGGCAATATTCGTGGCTTATGGGTTGATCCTGAACCTGCCTTCCATTTGGCTTATGAACGCCGCGCTGATAATGGTTAACGGTTTTTATATCGTTAAAGAGATAAAGAAAAGAAAAGCTTAACGGCCGTTTTTATAGAACGCAAACGGATTGATTATTCCGCCCGGCGCCGTTATTATGTCTTTCTTTTCCAGCTTAGGATTGCTGCATACCGACAAGAAGTCTATATTGGCATTTCCTATGTTAAGCTCTTCCAGGTACGCGTTTTCTTCGATAGAATTCTGCGCCGCATGCTGCAGATTAGGAAGATTAAGTTCGGTCGCTCCGGTTTGCCAGAATGCACGGCTGGACGCGTATATTAGGCGCGAAAGATCAAACATAGTTCCCGGGGCGTTAGATCCCGCGCCGTTGAAGGCGTCCGCTTGCGCGGTATGCGCGTTTGGAAAACTCACGGTTCCTAATTCAGAAGCGCAATAGAAGGCGTGGTCCCCGATGACCAGGTCTTCGCCATCACCGCGTATGAGTTTCAATTCATAGCATTGTGAGAAGCAATATTCAGGAATAGTGACTATGTAGGACGGAAGATGTATGGTAATCAGGTCTTGGAACTTTGACAGCTCGGTTTTTGTATTTCCCGCAGGAAGCGGAAGATGGTTTTCAAAAATATTACACAGTGCTTCCATGGTCGTCTTATAGCGATAGATGCACTGCCATCCATTCCCTAAATGGACTTTAGTTTCCGTGTCAATAATGATGGCCGGCGCGGCAGGTTTGTCTTCCGCGGTCAGTTCCGGTATGTGGTATTCGTCGGGCTTGGTCGCTGAGCCGCTGCCGAATTCCACGACTAGATTATGAGCCATGTTTTCGCAGAGTATAGTTTGCAATTCGTTCGGCGCGATGTATCGCCCGAATGCACGGTGAGATTTCGGCGATACGACTAATGTTTCCAGATTGGGACATTTTTGTATCGTCGTTATGTCAAAGCGGTTTTTTTCTTCGCCGTTATCGTATTCGTATCCGTTGTCACCGCCGATATTCATGGTTTTCATATTCTGGCAGTCGTAGATAAGTTTCTCGAATTTATGCAGGCGCGGCGCGTATACGGTTTCCAGATTTTTGCATCGTCCGATGCTGCGAGTTTTTGCGGTTTGTAAACTTGGCATATACAGATCGGTCAGGTTGTCGCAGTGCCAAAAGCAGAACTTGTCGATTTGAAACACTTTCGATATGTCGACCTGTTCGACGTTCGATCCGTTGAAACAATCCTGGCCAAGGCGCGCGTATCCGAGCACTTCCACATGCTGCAAATCCTTGTTCTTTGCGAAAGCGCAGCCGCCTATGTCTGTTATGTGCGCGGGTATGGACAAGTACGAAATGCCTTTGAAGTCGGAATGGTTTATAGTTCCGAAGTTCGCACTTTCCGGAATCGCGTGCGGATTTTTCGACGCAGCGATTTTATCGATCAGAGCCATAAGGTCGCGTCCCGCCTGTTCAGTTTTTGCGATAAACTTCCATCCTTTGTATTCTTGCTGTCTATCCGGCTCGTTGCGGTTGAAAAACGGGCTTGGCATTTTATTCTCCTTTTGTTTTTTATAAAGTAACTTCCTTTAACATATTGCCGGCCAAAACGCAGATCTTGTCTTTGGAAACGATTTGTATTTTATCGTAGTAATCCGACAGGCGCCGCCCGTTGCTATCGATTATATAGTTGCCTTTTTTCGTCGTACATTCGAAGATGTCGCGAGTTTGCAATGCAGATATGCTTTTTGCGTCACCTGGATTTTTTATTTCAACAGGATTTTCGGCGGATGGATTGTGATAATCCGGCAGGATAACCTTGTCTTTTCTATATAGTACGATAGTGCTGGCATGTATGCCGTCATTGTCAGAGGATCTAATCCCGCGGATCGAATAGTTTACGATATTGTCGAAAGATTGGCGCACCGTCATGTCGCCAGATACATATATTTTACAATTTTTTCCTTTATCAAAGCACAACACATTAAAGCCGTCGTCTTTGCGGCCTGTGACTTCGATGTTTATATTCGATCGGACAACGCTATAATCGTCCAGGCTAACAATGCGATCATCGAAGTTTCCGTTAAGATTTTCTTTGTGGCATAGATATCCAAAACTTGGCGATAGATACAGCCATGCGTCGCGGTCGCTGGACAGCGAGTTTATTTTGCAGCCTGTCGGATATTCCAACGTTGTTGTGTAGTCGACCGTCACGACTTTTTTATCCGGGCTTGCCCGCTCGACCTTTGTCGAGTAACTATTTGAAACATTTTCTATTATAGTTTTTCCAGTTTTAACGTCGATGATGTCGTGTCTTGTCTGGTGCGCACAATAGTCGTCCAAAGCTATCCAATTTGTGTCTTTTATGAAGGTGTGCTTCCCATTCTTGGTTTCTTTTGTATCAATGTTATAAATCGCATTGTCCATAGTGACAAACCGGCCTAAAAAAGAGTATAGGCCTTTATCGCCGAACGGTATTAAGAAATCTTTGGAAGTCCAATCCATCAGGGCGTATTTCCATGATTGTCCCTTATGCGCACAAAGTATATAAACGTTTCCGTCTTCTGACGGAGTTACTCTGTTCATAGCGTATCCATCGGGCAGGATTTTTGAAAAATCGTATACGGTGTCGTTGGTGTAGTTAGCCATTTTGGACCTCTTTGAGTTTATTTATTATGTTGTTTTTTTGAGCAATCTCCAAGAGTTGCATGGCTTGGTCGTCCGAAATTTCCTTTGCGGGTTCGGCCAGCGCCCATTCCGGGTGATCAGCGAAAGTATATTCCATAACGGCGTCCGACATTTCGTATCCGTCCAGGACGAATTTCGCCGCGACGCGCGCTATTATTTCGCGCTCGGATTCATAGTTGCACCAGCAGCTTTCGTCGTCGCCGTAATTGTATGAAACGGTTTTGTGTAGGTCGAACACTATGCTTGCTCCCTTATGATTCACGATCAGGTTTTTGATGTTGTAAGAATTCATGAATTGTCTTGGAGTTTTGTCCAGGGCTTTCAGGCTATTGACGTCCGTCGACACTACAAGAGCGCCGTGGTTCGGTATCAGGCCAAGCGATTGTATCGAGTTAATCGGCTGGCCGTCGAGTTTCAGATCTACCATGACAGGGACAAATTCGTTGGTGTCAGCAAGGATTTTGGGCAAAACGTTGCCTTGTTCGTTTTCGCAGATCACGATCAGGTCTTTTGTAGTAGGCTTGAATCCTTTTGTGGGTATCGATTTGTTGACTTGGGCTGGATCGATTCCCGGGATATTAGTTATATAGTTTGCGACTAGGTCTTTCATGGTTTCTCTACCCGCAAGCTTTTCTTGGGCTTCTTTGAATCTATTCAAGTTGTCTGTTACGTATATTGCCATTTTTATCTCCCTTTTGTGGTTATTTCTAAGCTGATAATAGGGCTGGAGGAGGCGTTTGTCAATAATATTTGGCAATAATATTCTTATATAGGAATAATTAATTACTTTAATTGGGATAATTTTATAAAAATTGCTTGAAATTTTGTAGTATTATTCCTATAATTTATTCGTAATGGCAAAATAAGGACTAAAAATGCAATTTATGACTGTGAGCGAGGCAGCCACGCGGTGGGGGATTACCGGGCGAAGGGTAATCGCTTTGCTGAACGCAGGCCGCGTGAATGGCGGAGTAAAGAGTGGCAAGTCGTGGTTGATTCCGGTCGATACGGCGCGCCCTTATGACGGGCGGTCGCATTATGCAAAGGTTGCGCCGCGAGCGAAGCGCATAGCGGTAGTCGGAGCAAATACTTCGCTTGGCGCGGCGGTTTCGGATCTTCTTGGCGGCAACGGATATGAAGTAATCGGGTTTTCGTCCGATTTTGATCATGCCGGCAGCGTTTATTTGAACTATAACAATTTGGAATCCATGCGCGCGGTTTTCGATTCTATGGACGGGTACTTGGACGGTTTGCTTGTCGTGGATGATTTCGCGCGGGCGGATAACGGACTTGGTTTTGATTACTTAGATTTCGAGCGCGAGTTCCGCGAAAAAATTCTTCCGATGAATTTTATCGTCCGCGAGCTGGTCAAAAAAATGAACTATCAGTCCGGCGTCGTATTAGTAAATCCAAGCGATGAAAATTTCGTTTCGCGCACTGCGCCGCAGCTGTCCGAGCTTTACGGAATTCGCATAAATTCCATCACCGCAAAAGTCGACGAACATTATATTTCCGATCTTGCCGACGACGCTTATCTTTTGCTGACGCGGCACAAGTATATTACCGGCATTAATATAAAACCGGATATGGATTCGCTTGATCTGGATTCGCGCAAGCGGAGTTCGGATATGAATTCCACGCGTTATTATGCCTGGCTGCACAGGCTTTATTCCAAGGCCAAGCCGGGAGACCATATATGGGTTGCTACCAAATTATCCAACAAGGTCGAATGGGTCGACAACGCTATGGAGCGCCAGTTCAAGCAGGACAATATGGACGCCGCGGGGCGCGGAGTCAAGATCACGCGCATATTCATGTTCCAGGGAAAAACCGAGCGAAAAAATAAAAAGAATCAAAACATCCGAGATTATGCGGCGAATCCGCGAATGAATATTTTGTGGGTGGATACGGACGCTTTGAAAAAACAGGCGCCCGGTTTATTGCAAAAAATCGGCGACGGATGGGGAGGAATAAACGACGATATTCTTATGGTGGATCTTCCAAGCGGAGAGCAGGGCGAGGCCTATGGGTATGTGATCATGAATCAGAAAGACATAGCAGACGCCAAGCGCGCATTCAACGAATTGAAAAAGTTTGCAATGGCTATATGACAAAAAATCCTGAAATGTTTTACAAATCGGTCTATATCGCCGATTAGCTTCGAAAAACCAACACGTCGCGGCAGCCTATTAGGCCTACGCCGGTTGGTTTTTCTTGCTTCTGGGCGATC
>WQXN01000008.1 GCA_009784815.1 Alphaproteobacteria bacterium
CAATTTCGATGAATAATTGTCGATGACGCCGAAATCCCGGTATGCGGTGTACGTCCAAGTACATAATTGCCGGGATTTCGGATGTCATTCGGCGATTAGGCGCGAAATTGAAAAACTTAGATGGGATTTTTTGTCTTTAATCTATTATTTCAACTTTTATAGCGCCGATAGTTGGACGTGAAAACCTTGCCCTTTCGATTTCGCCGCGTATGCGAACGCGGTCATTCTCGCGCGCGGAAAATTGGCTAATCTTTTCCGGAGTGATTTTAACGATGATTGAACCCGTATCATCCTCAAAAACGTACATGTCTTTGTCGATATAGCGCTCGATTCTACCCTCAAGTATAACATACGATCCGTTGCGGAACTGCCGCACGTTTTCGACCGAGACTATGGTGACGTGATCGCCTATGTCGTCGCCGTTGGCCCGCGCTACGCCCGCGACGAAGGCGAAGACCAACGCGAATATGAAAGCTGCGATCAGAATAAAATTTTTCATGCGGCATGATACCGCGGCCGGCGTGGATTTTCAATCCGCCAAAAGTCCTATCTCGTTATCGCCTTCGGACAGCACTGCGGTCTTTACGACCCTCGCGCCAAGCAATGAAACGGCCTTGTCGCAAATCCAGTCCATCGCGGCGCCAAGGTTTTTGTCGTTGCCCAAAGCGTCTTCGAAAACTATTATCGCGCGCGAAGTGCTGGGCGTCAGCTTCGTTATGTCGGACTCGCGGTAATTAAAGTTGCGGCACACCACGGTGTCGCCGAATTTATATATTACTTCGCCGGCGGCCGGAACCTCGACTTCGGTTGATCCAAGCGGCAGAAACTTCTCGGACCCATTTGCGAAAGTCAATTCCATATCGGAAGTGATCGCGTCCAAATCCTCGCCGCCTGCGGGCAGCTCGAACTTCAATGACGCAAGATTATATATGTCGACAAGCGGGCTGATCCGGTACAAACCTTTGTCGTTTTTTATACGCTTGATCAATGCCTCGATTGACGAGCGCGCATCCTTCTCGCCAAAGGATTTGTAAATCTCCCGCCAACGTTGAACCACGGGATATTGCGCCAATTCGACACCGTTGAATTTCGTTCTGATGCCTTCTGTTATCGCGGCCAGTTCGCTGTCAAAAAACGCGTTCACATCGGCCTTATTGTTTACGCCCTCCAAAACCACGACCGCTACTTTCAGCGGCGCAAATTTTGAAAATATTTCCTGATTTACTGTAAATTTCATAACTTCTCCCGATTAAAAAATGGTGGGTTGTGCAGGAGTCGAACCTGCGACCCAGTGATTAAAAGTCACTTGCTCTACCAACTGAGCTAACAACCCAATACGAAAATAGCCATTTGGTGACGGGCTATTGTAAAAATGGAGCAGGTGACGGGGTTCGAACCCGCGACCTCAACCTTGGCAAGGTTGCGCTCTACCAACTGAGCTACGCCTGCTTAACGACCCGCATTCTATTGCATTATTTCCCAAAAATCAAGCCAAATTTTGAAGCCCGCGACATCCGGCTTCCCGAACATCGCAGCAAAAGGCTTCGCTTGACAGAAACCTTATGCAAACAGTATAATAGAAAGAATAAATCCTTAAGGAGACTTCCGCATGTTCAAATTTATCGACAAACTATTACAACTTAAACCTACCCGCACTACCGCGCTGATCACATACCTTGCATGCATGGGATTTTGGGCGCTGAACTGTAGCTGCAACGACGGCGGCAACCCGGTGACGACTGGGGACGACTCGGTCGATGATTGCCTTAAAAAAGCGTACGTCCTAAACCAAGATCAGCCTGTCGGGTCAATGATGGAACAGTGTAAGGCGGATTTTTCAGACATCTCGAAAAATCACCCCGAAGTGGGAATCTGCCAAAATGATCAAATCGACCTTTCTCTGACTATCATGCAATTGGCCGCTGCCTGCGGACTGGACACCACCGGAACCGGAGCCGAACAAGTAAAAAAAGCGCTTGAAATGATCGTTTTGGGAACCGCCTCGATAGCTATGATCGCGGTCGAAACCGGCCTGACCGCAGCTCAGGTCACGCAACTTCTTCCGGAGCACCTGCGTAGCTTTGCGGGTTTAAATAATAATGATTCGATCAATGCCATGCAGGCCGCCTTCGAAACCGCAGAGCATGACGCAAAAATCGCGAAAGCCAACGAAATGATCACCACTGGAACAAGCTCTATAAACGCCATAGCGGCCGAAACCGGCCTATCGGCGACCGAAATCCGCGCCCTTCTTCCGGAAAATCTTCGCAACTTTGCAGGCCTGAACAATACCGATACAATCAACGCCATAAAAGCCGCATTCGAAGCCACGCAAACCGGCCCGAACTGCGCCCTGCATGAACAACCGACCGCAGACGGTAAAGGATGCATGTCCAGACAGTGTGAACCTGACCAAGCGCTTTTTGTTGGCTTCGGCTGCCGATCTTTGACAGGCAACGATCCAACCTGCCACCCGGTGAACGAACAAATTTCACCCGACGGTAAATCCTGCACAACCAGGGTATGCGAACAGGGATTCGAATTTATTTTCAATATGGGCTGCATATCCACAAACTGCGGCACAAACCTTGTGTGGACTCCGGGAGTAGGCTGCGTTTTTCAAGACAAACCCGGAGACGCAGAAAGAAGAGATGTCTGCCTGACAAATGTCGAAAACAAAACATTGGACCAAATTCATAACGATTGCCCAGTCATCATTACGAATGAACATATGTTTGATAAATTCCCGCTCTTCAAAGATGCTTGCTTTGACTGGCATATACTTAGCCATTTGACGATCAGCCAAAACATAGCAAGTTGCGACTCGATGAGAATAAATTACGGAGTAGTCCGGTGCATAACGGATAATCACGACCGGCCGATCAGTTACTTAACAAGCCACTGCAACGCAACAACAGCAGATCTTGTTCGTACATACGAACGGATTGAACGCACCTGTCTTTCCAAAGGAAAGCAGCTAAACCTAAGCTGGACGCTCGAGCAAAACGCGTCTTTTTGCGCCGAAGAGTTTCATAACTGCATAAACGACCCTTCCGTAACCGTCAGGGAGATGTTAAGCCGATGCGGCGCCGGAACAACCATAGACACGATCCTAGCAAGAATCCCGTCCCTTCAAACCTGCAGCATAAACGGCAAAGAAATTAATCTCGACGCGACGGTCCGGGATAACATAAGAGAGTGCGAGGGGCTTTTCAATAACTTTCGCAGCCTTCAGCTCTGCATTCCTTCTACCGAAGGTATATATTTCTGGTTTGGCGGCTTCGCCGAGGACTTTGAAATAACCAAAAGCTCCTGCTTAAGTCAAGGCTCCGACGTTGTTTCAGACGCAAGCTCGGTCGAAATCTACTGCAACTTCTGGGGAGTTATACCCCCTTTCCGGGCATACGAAGGAGATGTCTGCAATGTGGAAGGTTTGATTGGAAGCTTTGCAACAAGACAACAACTTGAACGATTCGGCCAACTGCAACCGCAATCCTCGCCGGCGCCGTTGCAGAAAAATCAATGGGCTCCGGCAAAAAATCAGCGCAACAATTATAATCAGCCGGCTCCGCAAATGCTTCACAAACAACAGCATAAAAACAACAGACGCGGACGCTGATTGATGTTTGAAAACGGTTATTACGAGAAAATCGGCGCTGAAATATTCGACGACATTCCTGACTTTTGGTCAAAATACGTAACGCATTGCAGCAAATATCAGATATGTTTTCTGATGGGCCTTATCCGCGGCAAAGGAATGAAAAACATCCTTGAAATCGGCACGTCCAACGGCGTGGCATCCCTTTATATGCTGAAAGCGATGGTAGAGGGGGGGGGTACGAAAAACAGTGATTTCAAGCTGCGCAGCATAGACATCGCAAAGGACGACTTCATAGCCAAGGCCGTACTAAGCGAAGCATCAAAGACCGAGCTTGAATCATTCGAACTGCACAAAGGCCGCACTGCGTTCGACATTGAAAATATCCTTCCCGAAAATACAAAACTTGATTTGGTTTTCATCGACGGCGGCCACTCGCACCCCCACCCTCTGTTCGACCTGATATATATCATTCCGTACCTTCACGATGAATCGCTGGTGGTTCTGCACGATGTCATGGGCCTGCACCTGCGCCCGAATGCCTGGGGCGAAAGTTTTATATTTGAAGGCTGGACCGAAAGCAAATATCAAAACTATAACATTGAAGGCAAACACAAAGAAACCCTTGGCTGCATAAAAATTCCGAAAGACCCGGCCGCCCTGCGCGAGAATTTGCTGCGTATTGCTAAAATTCCGATGCGCGCCGCGCCTTGGAAATGGGACGACTGCCGTCTTGGCTTCGACAAAACTCATCTTGATCGCCTATGCGAATTTATGAAAAGACATTATACGGAAAACCTTGCCGACGAAATCTACCAAGCGCTGCTGAAAAATTACACGACATATATGGAAGAATGGCTTTTACGAGTCCACGAAACAAGATTCATAGATCACATATACGAAAAATACTGGGACTTCGAAAGCCGGCTTCTTAAACTGGAAACCCCTAAAAAAAGCTGGCTGGGCAGAATTTTTAACAATCCCAAAAAATCCCATCCCGATCACTTATAATAATCTCAAAAAATATCAGGTGCGTCGCGTTTTCGATGAATAATCGTCCAATACCAAGGAAAACGAACCCGCGCGTGTACGCCTAAGTACATAAGGGTTCGTTTTCCGAAGCGTAGTGGACGATTAGGCGCGAAAACGAAAAACACACCGATATTTTTTGTCCTTCCTAAACTAGAAATTCAAAACCGTCTATGGCTTTACGTAGGGCGGCCACCAACTTATCCTGATGCGAATTCGTGTTCAACAACCGCTCCTCGTCGCGGTTCGACAAATGCCCAAGCTCGACCAATACGGCCGGAGTGCTGGCGCGCAGTACGGCGAACGGAGCGTGCCGCAAAGGATTCTCCTGCAGCTGAATTCCCTTGGATCTTGTGATGCCGTTCAACCTATGCCCGAACTGTCTGGAATTGTCTTCGAACGCGGTCTGCTGCAGCGAGGATAATATGTGCCGCACCTCGATTTCGAATCGCTGGAAATCGTCGACCGCAATCCTGTCCGCGGCGTTTTCCGCCTCGGCTATTCGTTGCGCTTCGGTGTCGGAAGCCTTGTCGGACAAAGTGAAAACCGAGAACCCTTTGACATCGCGCGACCTGTTCGCATTGGCGTGGAGCGAAATAAACATATCCGCGCGGTGCTGCTCGGCCAGAGCGGACCGGGTGTTAAGGTTTAGGAACACATCGCGATCCCTTGTCATGTGAACGGTGTAATTTCCGCTAAGATTGTCGCGCAGCTTTCTTGCAATCCTAAGAACTACGTCTTTCTCCTTGGTGCCGCCTCGACCGATCGCGCCGGGGTCTTTGCCGCCATGCCCGGCATCTATCACTATCACTCGGCGTCCGGTCGCTGCGGCAACCTGACGAACTGGCGCGGCGGGCGCGGAAGCTGCGGCGGGCGCGACGCCGGCCCTAGCTGCGCCGCCAGCCTCGAAATCCAATACAAGTCGAAAGTTTTTATTGCTTCCGCCGGGGCTTAATATCATGGTCTGGCTTTTTGGAATTTCGCGCACGGGATGGGTCAAAGTCGCGTTGATCACGACTGAACTTCCGCTTTGGCTGGAAGTTATGCCGGACACCAAAGTATTTGCGACAAGCGTCGGCGTTGCGGTGCCGGAAGTATCGCGCAAAGTTATCCTAAGATTGCCGTCCGGATACGCGATTCCGTGCGAAGGTCTGCGCGAAGTCTCGATTACAAGCCGCGTCCTGCCGTTCGGCTGTTTGCCGGTGCGTATTGCGACCAATCTGTTTACGGCGGACGAAACAGCCGCCCGCGGCGCGATCGCAATGGCCAAGGCGGACAACGCGGCAATCTTGAAAAAAGCGCGGCGGGATATGTTCATTTCAAAGAAATTATAGCATAAATCGGTTTTTCATACCACATAAAACAAACAAGGAGCTTTCGCTCCCCGTTTGTTTTACTTTTACTTCTTCCAGAAGGAAAACGGAGATTTGCGATCTCCCCTATCGCCGCCGTCGCGGTCGCGGCGCGGGCCGCGCGGACGATCACCGCCGCCGTCGCGGTCACCGAACGAGCTGCGGCGCTCGCGGAAACGCTGGGCCGAAGCTTCATCGCGCTGAATAAGTTTCAAAGTCTTGACCGATTCCTTGCCGTTCCTGTCTTCCGTGTCGAATTCTACCGTATCGCCTTCGTTAAGAAAGCGTATATCCGCGTCCTTCAAAGCCGACGAGTGAACGAACACGTCCGGAGATCCGTCGATCGGAGACACAAATCCGTAGCATTTTTTACCATTGTACCATTTTACTTTACCTTGACGCATTTTTTAATCCTTAGGTTATGCGTTGCGGCTCCGCGATGTTAGGTGCGGAACCTGCCGCCATTCTATACGCTAAAACTGAATTTTGCAAGCCATTATTTCCGGCACCCTGTCTTGGGGTTTATCCATACTTGCTCTTTCGCCAATTTCATCATGGGCAGATCGGATTTGGAATCGGAATAAGCCCGCACTACGTCCAGCTTAACGCCCTGGCTCCATTCGCCCAAAACATCGACTTTTCGCCTGCCCCAGCAAAGCCGCTTATACCCCCAAGGCCTGGCCTTATCGGCTTCCGAACATATAACGACGTCAAAACCCAAGTCCTTGACCAGTTCCGGGATTAAGTAATCCACGCCGGCGGAAATGCAGATCGCGACGTTCCCAAGCCGTTTTTCCTCGGTTACTCGCTCCTTAGCCCAGCCAAAGCGGTTCATCTTGTGCTGCTTTATGAATCCCGGCGCATACTTTTTAACCATTCCGGGCGTCAGATACCGTCGCATTACCTGCCGCCACCAAACCCCGCCAGGGTTAAGTAACCGACCTACGCCGCCGACTAAAACCCAAGGCAGGAATAAAATTTGCCTTGGCGTCTTCCAGAACGTATATCGGTAAAACCCGCGGTTTGCGTCCCCGCTGCTAAGCGTCCCGTCGAAATCGAATAACACTACTTTCATTTCTTCCCCCTAAATTTTATCTTTGCTTCTATTTTTTGTCATTGCGCAAAACAAACGCCCTAAGTTTTTCCATAGCTACGAACAACGCCGGAGTCAAAAGATAAGTGAAGACCAAAGCGGCGATCATGCCTCCCACTATGACTGCGCCCATGGACGACTTCATGCCTTCGGACGACCACAGCTGCGGAATCATGCCTGATGCGACCGCGACCGAAGTCATTATCATCATGCGCGACCTCTCATTGAACAACCGCCAAAGAACTTCGGCCGGCTTTCCGCCCGCGCGGATTTCCTGTATCGCGGGTTCCAGAAGTATTATATTGTTGTTCACGGCCAATCCCACAAGCATGATCATGGAAAGCATGGCGGCGATATTCATCGACGCTCCGACCAGGAACAGCATTATGAACACGCCCGCGAACGAAGTCACTATACCGGTTGCGATCGTCAAAGGATGCAGGAACGAATTCAGAATCGCGGCCAGCAGCATATAAGTCAAAAGTAGGGCAAGCAAACCGGCGGCCGCCATCTCGCCCGAAGTCTCGGCCTGAATCTCACCCATTCCGGCGAAATAAAATCCGTAACCCGGCGCAAAATCCAGCGCCTCGAATTCGGCCGAAATTTTTTCCTGAACTGGGCCTATCGTGGATTTTCCGATGATCACTTGTATCTCGGATATGCGCGACTTGTCTCGGCGATATATGTTTGGGGCGGCCGGCGCGCGGATTATCTGACCAAGCTCGGCCAGCGGCACCAATCCCTTGACGGTCTTGACGCTGATGCTTTCGAACATGTCGGGATGAACGAACCTGTCGGCGACTCCGACTATTATGGGAATCTCTTTGCCGCTGTCGCGGAATTTAAAGTTGTCGTTTCCGTAAAGCGCGGCGCGCAGAACCATGGCGGCCTGAATGTTGCTGACTCCGTAAAAATTCATCTTGTCCGTATCGGGAATAAATCTGTATTCGTATCCGGGATTCATGGCGGACAAGCGCGCGGACTGAACTTCTGGTATGCGGTTCAGGATTTTGACCGCGCGATCGGCGTAATCGTCGCGCGTTTTGGCGTCGTCTCCTGTTACGTTTATCACTATGTCGGCGGCGTTTCCTGGATAGATTTTACCGGCCTTGACGCGTATGTCGGCGTCGGCTATGTCGGCCATCTTCGGAATGAACATCTGAGCCATCTGCTTGTCGGAAAAATTTCGTTCTGCCCTGGGCGTCAGTGTTGCGACGACGGAAATATTTTCGACGCCGCGTTCGCCTATGCGGACGGAAGTGGCTATGACTTCGGGGAATTCGGACAACCTATGTTCGATTTCGCTTACGATCTCCATGGACTTGGCGTAAGTCGCGCCACGCGGAGCCTCGGCGATAATGGACACTTCGGATATGTCGGTTTCGGGCGCGAATTCGTTTCCGACGAACCGCATAGGCATGGATGACGCGAACAGAAACGCGAACGCCGCGCCGATTACCACGAAAGGACGCCTGAACTGAAACTCGAAAATCTTTTTGAATAAACCATTGTCCTTACTTTTTTCCTTCTTCCTTCTTACTTCCACCTTTTTTATTCTAAGAACCAAAGCTATCATCATGGGCGTCAGGCTGAACGAGAACATAAGCGACAGCAAGGTAAGATACACGACGGACAAACCGAACTGCTGCATGAATAATCCGGCGATTCCTCCCATGGTGGCGATCGGGAAGAACACGCAGACGTTTGTGCCCGCTCCGGCGATCACGGCGGCCGCGACGCGTTTGGTGCCGACTATCGCGGCTTCTTTCGGGGCCAGCCCGCTTTGCATAAGCGTAAGCGCGCTTTCGATTATTATGATCGCGTTGAATATCAAAGTGCCAAGCGCGGTCGCCATGGCAAGCATGGTAAGCGAGTTTATGGTGAACCCGCTTAGGTCCATAAAGAAAAATCCCGACAGCAGCGACGCCGGAATGATAACGGCGGCTATGACGGTGGTGCGCCAGTTTCGCGTGAAGACAAGAAGTATAAGAACGGTCAGCGCAAGCCCAAGTACTATTCCGTTTATTGTTGAATTCGTTTCGCTTGTGATGGCGGTCGCGGTGTCGCTGACTATTTTTATCTGCGCGGATTCGCCAAGCGCGTCAAACGTCATGGCGGAATATTCGCCAAGCCTTTTATTGACTTCGGAAGATATGCGTACCGCGTTTCCGTCGGAAGCCTTTATGACGGACAACATGACTATGTCGCGGCCGTCATAGCGCGCGCCGTCCTCGACCTTGCGGTGCGAATCGGATACTTCGGCGATGTCTTTAAGGCGGAACCTAAGGCCTTCCATGGTGGTGATTTCCATGTTGGCTATGTCCTGAACCGTTGCGAATTCTCCGACGAAGCGCACCTGCATGCTTCCTTGTCCCTGCTCGATCCGGCCGCCCGGAAAATTAAGATTACCGCGTGCCAAAGCGTCTGTGACGTCGGATATTCCGATCCCGCGCTGGGTCATAAGAACGGGGTTAAGGTCGACCCGCACGGCGCGTTCCAATCCTCCTGAAATCTGCACGCTTGCGACTCCGGTTATGGACGTCAGCCTGCGCGATAAAACGTCGTCGGCGTACTGATAGGCGGCGCGTAAATTATCGGAAACTATAATAAGATCTATCACGGACTCCTGAAGAACGTTCAGCTTTTCGATCCTGGGTTTTCTAAGATCCTGCGGCAGATCTCCTGTGATCGCCTCGACCTTGTCTTTGACTTCCAACAGCTTGTGATTTACGTCGGACTCAAGTGAGAATTCCACCATGATGAATCCGCCGCTTTCAAATGACTGCGAAGTCAGGCGCTTTATACCGGATACTTCGGACACTACGTCCTCGATCGGCTTTACGACCTGCTCTTCCATCTCGGCCGGGTTTGCTCCGGGATAAATCAAAGTCATGGACACCATGGGAAAATCCATTGCGGGCTGTCGCTCGACGTTCATGTTCGGCAGCGACCAAAGACCCAAAACCACCCAAAAAAGCACGAACATTACGGTCGTCGCGGGACGCTCTACGAAAAATCTTATCATCTTACTTTGTCTCCGTCTTTAAGCGCGGCGGTCGAAGAAACTATAATAAGCTCTCCTTCTTTGATTCCGCTTGATGCCAATATTTTGTCCGCGTCCTGCGCGGCTATTTTTATTTTCCGGCGGACGGCGCGGCCGTTGTCTTTGATCCAGACGAACCCTCCGCTTTGCGCCTCGCGCGGGATGAAGATTCCGCGCATGGGTTCTTCGGCGTAAAATTCTCCGGACAGGTTTCCCGATACGCGAACTTCGAACTGTCCGGTGTTAAAGTCGATGTTTTTGGAAACCGAAGTTATCTTCTGATTTCCGACTTTCATGCCTACTTTCAAATTATCGCGGACATTCTGCGGAACGAACGCGCGGCCCCGGCGCAAAGACAGCGGATGCTTTATGAAATCGGAAGAAATTTTTAACTGGACGGTCCTGACGGGCGCGCCCAGCTCGGCGTTGATGCGTGCGATGTTGTTCACTTCGCGCCTGGATTCTTCTACAATCTGCGCGGCTCGATATATCGAAATTGCGGCGATCAAAGCGAACACCAGAATCACGCCGTTCCGTTTCAAAAGTTTTTTGACTATCGCGTCCATTATTTTTCTCCGACAAGTTTGCGAATATTTTCAGCCGCGATCGCGGTCTGCACGCGCGTGTTAAGCAAAGCGATTTCAAGCTGCACTAACGAGGATTCGACATCGGACAATTCAACCGCGCTTGTCTGTCCGCTTGCGAATCTGTTTGCGGACATCGAATAGGTCTGGCGCGCCAGGTCCAAAGCTCGCGTTTGAATCTTCATGTTTTCGATCCCAAAGTTGTGTCGTTCGATTGCGTCGGTTAACTCGTTGCCTCTCAGCTTTTTCGCCTTGTCCAAATCCTGCATTGCGCGGTCTGCCTCTCGCGCGTCCTGCGTTGCCTGGAATCTGGCGCGTCCTCCGTCGAAAATGGGGATTTGAATTGCCAGTCCTACGCTTGCGTTCTGCTCGCGCGTTCCGTTCCATACGTCCATGTCGGTGTGAAGCATGAAATAGTTGTACGACGCGGTTGCGGCCAAAGTCGGAAGCCAGTCGGCCCTTTTGGATTTCATCGCGGACCGCGAAGCATTGTGCGCTTCTTGATATATGTCCCACTCGGGATAGCTTTCTATCCTTGCGTCACCGGCGCGAATAAATGCGGAAGGTATTTCGTCGGATAAAATTACGACTACGTCGTCATCTATGTCGGCCATGATTTTCAGCATTCTCATTGCGGATTCGTAATTGAATCTTGCCTCGCTTACTTGCGATTCTTTGATGGCTATGTCGGTGGATATGCGAAGAAGGTTCGCCTTGTTCGCGCGCCCTCCTCCGGCCGTCAAAGCCCGTTGATTTCGCCTCGTGCTTTCCAACGAAGCTGTCATAATTTTCTGAATATTTTCGGCCATCTTCGCGCCGTAATAAATCTGAACGGCGGCTACGCGCATCTCGCGTCGGGCAAGCTCGGCGCTAGATTCGGCGATTCTGATTGCGGATCTTGCCGCGTCCAACCCGTGGCCGATGCGTCCGAAAGTGTATATTGGCTGCACCAGTTCTACTCCGGCTATGCCGATGTTATCTGGCACGCGGAATCCTCCGATTCCGGTTGGCACGAACCCGATCTCGTTGCCCGTGTTGTCTATGACTGGAAGATTTGGAATGCTGACATACCGGGCCTTTCCTGGTCCATCCAGGTTTATGTTGTTCATAATGCTTGCGGTTGCGTTGACCTGGGGGAGTCTGCCGGATCTGGCCGCTCGGTATACGGCCTCGGATTTTTGAACGTTCAGCTCGGCCTTGCGTATGTCCTGCGAAGCGGCCAATATTTTTGCAACTGTGTCTTCAAGCCCGATCCGCATGGCGGCGCGCGCGTCGAACGACAAAATTATTCCTATAAAAATTAATATTATTTTTTTCATGCTATTGCTTATCCTTGATCTTTTCCAACACTTCGTTGACTGTCATTAAACCGGCGGTCAAACGTTTTTCGTCGCTTGCGGATAATCCTGCGGCCATATCGGTTATTCGTCCCAGGAATTTGTCGATGGCGTCGCTTGCCGCGCGCGCGCCGTCCGGCGTCAAAGAATACCAAACGTTGCGGCGGTCGCATTTGCACGTTTCCCTCATCACCAACCCTTCGCTTTCAAGATGCTTGACCGTGGTGCTTATGTTTGCGGCGGACATATACGACTGGGCGACCATGTCTTTCAGCGACGTCCTTCCGGCAAGCTTCAGCCGGACCAAAACCTCGAACAGCTGCTTGGATTTTTTCGCCAAGGCCGAGCTCTTTTTGATGTGGTTGGACAACCTGTCCAATATCGCCACATTCTGCAAAAGCAAATAAGCGTATTCTTTGTGCGCCATACCGTTTTTACCTTATTGTTTTAATTTAGAATAGTTTTATATTAAAATGATTCCCAAGTCAAGCATAAATTCCCAACTTGCTTAATTTTAATTTATGACATACAGTTAATCCATGATTCCCGCGCACCACTTATACATACACGTCCCGTTCTGCGTCAAGAAATGTCCTTACTGTGCGTTTCATTCGACGGTCGGCGCGCCTGACTGGAGCGCCTATGCCGCGAACATAATAAACGCTATCAAGCAACAGCCTAAATGCCGCATCCCGACTATATTCTTCGGCGGCGGCACGCCAAGCCTTATGCCCGCAAAAATTCTATCCGATATATTGGACGCCGCCCGCTCTCACTTCGACGTGGCAGGCGATGCGGAAATCACGATCGAAATGAATCCCGGAACGGCGTTTCAGGATTACAAATCCATCGGCGTAACGCGCATCTCGGTCGGCGCGCAAAGCTTTGACGACAAGGAACTGGAATTTCTTGGCAGAATCCACAGCGCGGCGGAAGCGCGGCGGACGATCGACGCGGCGCTGAACGCGGGCTTTGATACCAGCGCGGATTTTATCTACGCGCTTCCCGGTCAAACGACGCAAGATGTCGCACAACTATGCGCTGAAATAAAACGCATCGGTCTGAAACACGCCTCGCTATACGAACTTACACCGGAAGCAAACGCCAAATTCGCGCCATGCGAACAAAATACGGAAATGTTCGTCGAAATCGGCCGCCGCCTAAGACGCTATGAAGTATCAAACTATGCCGAACCCGGACACGAATGCCGCCATAATTTCGGAATTTGGGCCGGAGAACCTTACATCGGACTTGGCCCTTCGGCCGCCGGCCGGCTATTCGACGGAACAAACTGGCTTGAACAATCAAGCGGAATAACAAAACCGCTAACCGCCCGTGACCGCGCGATAGAAAAAGTGATCACAGGGCTGCGCACTACCCGCGGAGTCAAACTTACAAACGATGTGAAAGAAATCCTGAACTGGAACTTTATCGAAAAAAATCCGATTTTATTCTTGCAAAAACGTGACAGCTTGGTGTTAAATAAGCAAGGCCTTCTGATCCTGGACGGCCTGCTTCCAAAGGTTATCCTATGAGAACATTGATTATAATCCTATGCGCGCTGATTACTCTTCCGGCCTTTGCGGGCAGCCGGGCTAAACGAACCGACGGGATTACGCGCACGGGCGACGTGCTGCAATTGGCAATTCCAATTTCCGCGCTTGCCTACTCGTCCTATATACAAGACTGGGAGGGCGCGAAGCAACTGGGCTTCGCCTATGGCGCGACCTTTGCGACAACGCAAGTCCTAAAATATACGATCCGCGAGGAACGTCCATACCAAGCGGACGGCGTAAAAGGAACTACGTTTCCGTCGGGCCATACAAGCTCGGCTTTTGCGGGTGCGGGATACTGGCAGATGAGATACGGTTGGTACGTTGGCGCGCCTATGTACGCTACTGCGGCCTTTGTCGGATATTCAAGAAATCACGCTAACATGCACAACTGGCTGGACATTGCCACGGGCGCTGTGATCGGAATCGGATTCAATATCCTGTTTACTTCAAGATATAATAATGAAAGCGCGCAGCTGTCGGTCAGTCCGACCCAGGGCGCCGGCGCAAAACTAAATTTCAATACCAAATTTTGATTTGATTTACCCGATCACCCGCGCATTTTTTGACTGAGAGCCGCGACCAACGCATCCCGTAAACCCGGGTCATTGCGCAAGTCAAACGCGCAGTTGCTCAGACCGCGTCGGGCGTAAACCTCAGCCAAGCAGCAGTCCATGCGGAACACCCAGCCGGATTCTATCAATTCAGTCGTGCCTTTATTCCTTACAACTAGCTCGCAAGCGTTGTTTGTGCCATCCTTACTGGAAATGGGCTTTTCCGCGTAAACATCTTTATAGTTTTCTAAACGCTCTTCCGCGCACATAGATCTTATCGCCACAAGCTCCCATTCCACGTTCTCTTCTTCAAATACTATTTTCGCGCCGTCAAGCTCGACCTGATCCTTGTAAACTTCCTGATCAAAATAAACGTCGGTGTTGTAAGTCTTAGCGTCAAAATTATACTCGACATAATCAACCTGGCTAATTGTTGAAGCCAAAACTACGGGCGCGGCCAAATTGGCCATCATAAGCTGTATTTCTTTGTTCAACTTAATTATGGCACTTAACTTATGAATAGCGGACTGCGAGCTTTTGATAGTATTGTCGATATAGCCCAATTTTTCTTGTACGGCATTATACGTCTTTACTGGAATAATGTAATCTTGATTGTTGCCCGACATGACGGATCCCTATTTTATATTGCCTAATTTTTCTCTCAATATCTTCTGCCTTGCGGCACATGTTATGCAAACTCCCCCTTTCATTGCGTCAAAAATCGGGTTAATTCCAAGAACCTCGGGATTATCCTCCCATTTTACTTCTCCCTGTATTTGAAATTTTATTTGAACAATCCTCGCCCCAACCGCTTCCCGCGGACAATTCTCTACCGTTACTACAAGACTGGGATCAGTATCACAAACATATTTAACAGATGTCGCCATTTATAAACTCCTTTATGTCTTTACACGCATATCCTACCCCCCCCCGAATCCTTTTGTCAAGACATCTTATTTCTGTCTTTGATCAAACGGTTCAGGACCTAACATACTCAAGGCTATTGATCAAAAATTTCGTGAAGCTTGATTTTTTATTCAAGTCGGTCGCGCAACTGTGCAGACCGTATCCCAAGAAAACCGGCTGCTCGAAGAAGTCGCGAAACACCCATCTGGACTCGAACAATCCGGTTTTGTCCTTCTTGCGCACTACTATCTGGCAGGCGTTGATCAAGCCGTCTTTGTCTGCCTTGGGCGCAACGTCAAAAGTAGCGTCACTGAATGACATCCGCTGTTTCGTGCATATTGACCTAATCGCCGCAATTTCGTACCCGGTATTATCGTCGAAGACTTTTTTGGCGCCGTAAATAACTTTAATATCTTTATAAACTTCTCTGCCGAAATATACGTCGATATTGAATTTTCCGCTGTCAAAATTAAATTCTACGTACTCGACCAAGCTTATACCTGAAGACGCAGTGATCGGGGCGCCATTAAGCTTCTCAAGCAAAGCCTTTATCTGCGTGTTGTTTGCCGCTATCTGCGCCATGGAGGCTTCGTTCTGCTCAAGCAGATTACTTATTCGTAAAATATATTCCTGACCAGCCATAAAAATCACATCCCCATAGTTTATGGATACGATTTTACCCCCCCCCGAATCATTTTGTCAAGTAAATACTTAACTCCGAATTAATACCTAAGACAATTAGCCTATATCAAGCACTTATTGCTCGTTTCACATGAAGCGCAAATATTATTCTACTATTTTATCCAAGTATTTTCTTAACTTTCGAGATCAAAAGCGACTGCTCGACAGGATCGTTGCTGAAGTACCCTTCTACCGCGCCGATGCGTTTCCCGTCTTTATAAAAAATTAAAGCCGGAATTTCTGATAATTCCAGCCCCCGCTTTACTTCGTCTGTAACCTGAATTCTGACGTGATTCCAGTTATACCCCGCAAAAATTTCGGCCATCGGAACCGACATTATTAAACAGGAATCGTTCTCCCCGTCCCAAACTTCCAACACAGTAATACCCCCCCCCTACAACTTTGGTTTTGTCAATCGCTTCCGCATACGATATAGGCTGCATATCCACAGTGGTCGAGCCATAGCGATCAACAAACAATTCCTCGACAGTCCTTGGATCGGCGTCGATTTCAGCCATTATCTGTCTTTCTTCCTCGGCGTTTCTTGCAAGACTTAATGCGGCCGCGGGACATTCGGCGACGCAAGCTCCGCATCCAACGCATTTAGACTCGTCAAAGTTTATCTTGCGCGCGGCCTTGTCATACTGCAAGGCCTGCGTAGGGCATACCGCAACCCCTCCGCATATCGGAGAAAGATCGCACACCTTGGGATTTATAATTATTTTATTCATCTAAAACTCCTTTTGTTTAGATGGCCCAATATAACAAAAAAAACCAAAAATTTTCAACAAATAAAAACACCCCGTTTCGGGGGTGTTTTTATTTGGAGGCCGAACCCGGAATCGAACCGGGGTGCAAGGATTTGCAGTCCTCTGCATAACCACTCTGCCATCCGGCCAATCTGGCCTGCCATCCATAGCCCAAAGGGCGAAGGATGGTGCGGCGGTAAAGTAATCTCTAGTTCCCCATACAACAATGGAATAACTGGGGTTTACTGGGCTTTTTCGCGTTTTAATCGCCTTTTTTATGCCCACGTGCCGCACTGTTTGCCCGAATTCTGGCACCTTCGGCCTTAAAAGTCAAGAATAAGCCCAAAAAAGAACAGGGCTTTTATTCGCAAGAACAGGGAATCTACAGGGAAAATCGACGATTTTGCGAGTTTTTGTATCGCTCAGATTATCCTACACTTCACAGAATTCTGCCAGTTTTTAAGCATGCACTAATCAAAACCGAGGCAAAGTAGCAGGGAATTTATTTTGCGGTATCAGGGAATAATTTTTACCCTAACAGCGAAACTTTCCGTGTTAACAGGGAATTTTCACAAAAAACCCAAACACCGAATTATTTACCGAAATAATTACCGGATAACTGTATTTTTTAGAAAAACGCCCCCTCTTGTGAACTTTGACTTTCTTTTAGAGAAAGTCAAAGATAGCCCTTCCTTGACAACAACCATTGCGTAAATGCATCCATAGAAAAGACGAATTATAGTCCAATTCCTGTAAAAATAGGCCAAATACTAATTATTGACCCCATTCCAAAACACTTAATCTTAGAAAGTTTTTGATTTAAGAGGCTCTTTTATTGGCAACTTGTTGTAATAACTGAGTTGCGGATCTTAATACTACTTCGCTTTCATTTCCTAATAGGATTTTTGCCCATATTGTATCTATTGCTCTAATTTGCACATTTTGCAGATCAATGTTCTGTACATTTGGCATTTCTGATAGCAATGACTTAATATCGGCTTTGCCGAGTTTATTCATATCAGGCGTTAGCATTTTTAACATATCTGCTACTTCGATTTTCCTAAGCCCTTCCTGATTTTTGCTAAAGTATTCCATCTGCAATTGACCAAATATCGAAGAGAACCAACTGGACAAGATTTGGGCAACAACAATATTATTTGCGGATAAAACAACCAGATTTGTAGATACAAGCATTGGTTGGTCAGTAAAAGATACCTGTCCATATCTTCGAGTTGCCCTGGGTAATAAAACCAATTTTCCAGAGAACATATTCGAATACTCTCTTTTAAGAATATCTATGCTTTCATCTGATGTTTTTTCTTTCTTTAATTGTTTAGCATTTGGATTTACTTTTTGGTTATCTAAGTAGAATTTAACCAAAGACGAAACATCGGCCTTTGAGAGTTTATCTAAATCTGCACACACATTATCACCTACGGTATACAGCCCCAAAGATTCGGGAACATTTCGCAGTCCTTTGACAGTTGGCAAGGTCGGCAGGTGATCTTTGAATAGCGCAGGGTTTAAAAAGATTAAATCGCTAAGACCTGCATTTCCCGCAGTTCCGCGTCTGATGTCATAGCCTAAAGTATCCAGTGGTGACAACAGATTTTGCCTTGATAAATTACCTATAAAAAGCTCCAGTTTTTCATTTGTACTATCAGCGCTTCTCCAGCCAGTATCGGTAGTTTCAGCAAGAATATTTGCCGCAACAAACTTTGCTTCGACCCCAGGCATTATATCAACAAATATATTGCTGTTTATACCATTCGTAACAGCCCCCAAGAACTCATCTATATCGATATCTGCAATTTTACAGTTGCTTGAAATGATTTTTATATGATCGGCTTGCATTCCTTTTATTCCAACGCAAACGAATGTGGATTTTGTAACTTCATCAAATAAACTTTCCCGCGGGTAAGTAAATATCATTCTTAAGCCAAACTTCTCTAATAAAAGCTTTCTTAATGCTACAGCTTCTTGACCTGTCGCGGATAGACAGGTAGTTGGCAAGATGCAAGATATTACTGTACCATCGGCTAGATTTGCTAACAGCAATTCAAGAAAGACACCCTCTAAGCCCATTTGACCTATATTTGTAGATGATTCTCCTAATATGTCGACAATCCTATCGGATAATATGTTTTTCTTTCCAATACAGTCTATGCCACGAACAAAAGGCGGATTTAAAACTATGACTTTTACATCCGAAAAATAAGTCTGCGCCAGTTCACTCAGATTTTTTGACGATACTTCTGGGCAATTATCACGATTGATCGTTTGTGGATACGTAAGCCCCAGTCGTAGCGATAGCAATTCGCCTAAAGAACTTTTAATGTCATTGGCTTTAATTTGTTTTGGAGTGATATTAAAGATATTTGCCGCAGATGCTAGCAAACTTCCACTTCCGGCCGCAGGATCACAGACTTTTCCCTCTGACGGAACATTGGGCAATAGACTCTTGGCTAAGACTGCGACAACATTTGCCAGCTCCAGATCGGTAGCAACTTCGCCATCAGAATGTTCGCATCCCGCTGACACAATCTGATGCAAAGTATCTGCTATTGCATCTCCTGATATATTTTGTTTGCCTAATTTGAAAAGTTCGCCAAGCAAATGGGCATCGAGATTGGCTTCTTCGGCATAAAGATCCGCATTATAATCAAATATACTATGGAAATTCACCCTAGATGCAGTTTCACAAATCTGCCTTATATCACCTTTAAGAAGCCGAATATCCGACAATTCATTTCTTCCGATGCTAGACAACGAGCCTCGTATATACTCATACAAGAGAACAGCTAAATTGCTTTTCCACAACCTCGGATTGTCTTTGCTTTGCTCCATAATTTCTGCAAAATTATCCAGAGTAATAAACGGACGCGCAGTGTTATTTATTATGCGTGAAAACCTATCAACGAATACTCCAGTTAGCTTTTCGACAAGATCTCTATCAGAAAGCTTGCCTATTTGAATAAGTCCTGGCTCTAATATCTGCTGAAAGATTCTGGGTCTTGCAGGGTCGTATTTAAAAGGGATTAAGCATTCAAGGTTAGTCACAAAATAGTATGGAGCTTCTAAATTTTTTGCACTTTCTTTGACATATGATTCAGCCTGAATCTGATATCTGGCACTATTTACATCTTGTGGGGTACGTTTTACTTCGATAATAGAAAATATCTTTCCTGTATTTTTATTTCGAATTGTGAAATCTGCTTCCAACGATCCAATCATAAGATGATGAACCACTTCGTATGTATCTGATAGATTTAAGCTATGCAAAGCTCTGTTAAGAGCCTCCTTGCATATTGGGTGGAATTCGTTCACTTCAGAAGAATAATACGATAGAGCCATCGTTAAACTGTCTCCAAATGCTTTCTTATTTGTTTTGCAATAGCTCTAGCCATTATTGGCGGAACAGCATTTCCAACGATTGTGCATTTATCCCGAGTGCTTTTTGCAATAAGGTCATAGTTATCAGGAAAACTTTGCAATCTCAAAGCCTCACGTATTGTAATAAGCCTCGCCTGATCATAATGGATATTACAGCCAACATTTGGTCGATTAAAATATGTGTTTATGGTATAGGACGGCTTGCTTGGCGACAATCTTCCATAACAAGTTGTGTGACCGCCAGTTTCTTGCAATCTACGTATACGCTTAGAATTTACGGATTTTGGAACATCCATGTAATTTCCACCGGGCTTTACATGCTTGATTATATATTTATCAAGCTCGCTCAATGTAAATGCAGAATGCCCACTAGTGCGTTTGGAAGTCCCCCTAATATTTTTTTGGAATGCTGTTTTGGGCAAATGAATGTATGCAGCCTGTCCTGTTGATAATTCCCCAAGATCAGACAACGCATCTTTTGCAGAAACATGTTTTTCTTTACGACCGTCACCGTGAGTTTCCGTAGGAAATTCAAACTTTGCTTTACCTTTTACTCCAACAATTATAACGCGCTTACGATGCTGTGGCACTCCATAATCTGCGGCATTCACAACTTTGTGAGTGACAGTATATCCGATAGAGCTAAATTCTTCTACCAGCAAATCTAGTATCTTTTTCCCTTCGCTATTCTTTGCGGACAACAAACCAACAACATTTTCGAACATAAACATCTTTGGCTTAAGTGTTTTAATTATATCCATATATCTCCAGACCAACCGACCTCTATCATCTTCAGTTTGCCGCTTACCTATAAGGGAAAATGACTGGCATGGAGGCCCCCCAACAACAATGTCACATCTGGGTATAGTTTTTAAATCAACGGTATTTATGTCTGCGCAAACAATATGATCGCCAATATTATGTTTATAGGTATCGACTGCGCTTCGCATATTATCAACAGCCCAGACAATATCAAAACCCTCTTGGATAAATCCCAAGTCCAACCCGCCCCCACCGGAAAACAAGCTAACGACTCTAATTGACATTTCCCCCAAGTCTCCTTCTCTTGTTTTCATTATACCTTTTTTCGATATCTTTTGCACCTATTTTTTCATATTTTGCAATAATTTCTGTCATTTGGCGTATTAAATCGCTAGATTTGGCTTTATCGTACTTTTTCGCTAAATCTCTGAGTTTTTCTGTGCTTGATGTGCTAAATTTCGAAACATCTGGTAGATACAGTTGCTTAAAGTCATATGTCTGAAGTTTTAATAGTCCATTCCCATAAGTTTTGCCCATATCTTCGAGCTGAGTATAGGTATAAAAATTATTCAATAGAGCTAACAATAAGTATTTGTCTATCTTTGGTTGAATTATGTAGAAATTATCTCTAACTAAATCCTCACTTGAATTTAAAAGGAATTCCATATTATCTCGGATAATATAACTAAAAATTATACCATGACAGTCAATAGCTTTAATACAATACCAGTCAGGCTCTCTGTTTGTTATTTTTTTGTACAAAACACTAGGTTCCTGTTTCTTCAAAATAACATTTTTGTATTCATTAATATACCATTCCAAGCTTGGATATTTTGAAATATTGGTATGTGTTGGTATTATTAATACAGAATCAAGACTTGAGCCTTGTGCCAAGTTTTTAGGAGAAGATATTATAGGGTAAATGAATTTTGCACATCCTGTACATTTATCAAACTTAGGATTTATAAACATTTCATTGTAGCCTGTTGTTATTCCTCGCCGAATAGATGCATAGTCTTCAAAATTAGCCTTGGAGCGCTCCAGATTGTCTGACTTATTTGTTTTTATTATTTCTATAAGAGTGCTCCCATTGGAAACAAGTTCAAGCTTTTTTGTTCGCTCACAATTGTGACTCTTGATAATTTTAAGTATTATAACATCAACTAACGCACCAGATGTAAAGGCTGTCGTGCGAACATCAATCTCCATAGAAATATGGCCATAAGTGTTAATTACAGATAAAAGAGATTGCTCGTTTTTAGAGTTGCGCCATGAATTTGGGAATATAACTATCAGCTCCCCCCCCACCTCCAGCAAATCTAATGCTTTTTGTATGAAATATAAATACATATTAGAATTTGCAGGAAGGGATTTATATAGAGGATTTTGTCTCAGAGATGCTTTAGAGATTCCATATAAATCCAGCTTGTCAATAGCTTCATGCCTGATGTATGGCGGGTTCATAATTATGCCATGTATTTTAGCATCAGGAACAAAGCTCAAAAAGTCAGTATTGTGTATTTCGATTTGCGAACTATTGAATTTGCCAAATAATTCCTTATCGAGCTCTACACCAATTAGGTTTTTATACCATGAAGATAGGCTATCTAAAAATACTCCTTCACCGAAGCAGGGGTCAAGTATGGTCTTGTCCTTACCAACAGACAGAAGTCCGACCATATAGTCAGCAATTTGCCGTAGGGTAAACACCTGCCCAAGGGCTTTATTGGTCATTTCCTGGAGCCTCCTGTCCTTCGCTTTTATAATAGCGATATAAAACAAGGAAATCCATAGTTAAATGGAGCTAAAAATAAATCGCAATAAACAAGGCCTTACTGCGCTAATATAAGCCCAACAACTCGATTGATTTTTCTGGATGTGCCCCCTATAATCCATATTATGGGTAAATACGACAAAATCTTTAAAAATGATAAACTTAGCATTCAATCGGATGTCGTAGATTTTGCGCACTTGATAGAACAAGAAGGTGGCGAGGCAAAGGTTTATTCAATTTCTGCTGAATTTGGTATAGGAAAAACATTCTTTTGCGATAGATTGCAGGAAGTCCTTACGCTGGATGGTATCCCAGTCGCAAAGATGAATATCTGGGAAATGGATTTTTATGAAGATCCGTTGATTCCGATACTTATCAAAATTCAGGAAGTTTATAAAAAGCATCATAAATTTTCGACAGCGGCAAAATGGACGTGGAAAAGAATAATAAATTTTCCAAGGGCGTTATTTTCAGCGACCACAGCCACTGCATCCCAGGCGGGGTGTGGGGCTAGATTTGACTTTGATAAGTTTATTAAAACATATAAAAATCTAAACCAAAAGACAGAAATTTATGGCGAGTATAAAAAATATGAAAAAGAGCTTAAACTTCTAAAAGGATTTTTACAGAGCTGGGCAAAGGAAACTAAAAAACCGATAATTATCATTATCGATGAAATGGATAGATGCCGACCAGACTATGCAGTAAAAACATTAGAGGTTCTGAAGCACTTCTTTGATATCCAAGGCTTTGTATTTGTCCTTGCGCTTGATGAAAAACAACTGGAAACCTCTGTCAAATGCCTGTTCGGAACAGAAAACTTTGATGGCTATAAACGGAAATTTATAAATAACTCATTCCTGTTGCCTGCACCCGATAAAATAAAGTTTGTAGATTTCTTGTATGAAAAGACCGGCATAGCTAAGACTATTGGAAAGATTCAAAAAGACAATCGTGACCTAGTATTCAAAATAAAGATCGATGGATACGGTAATTTTGTTCACCAGAATTTTGGTGTTGGTCAAAGTCAGGGCGATGTTAAAGAACTAACAAGATTTAATGATATGCAAACTCCGGAATCTATCATAAAACGATACTTTGCGGCATACAGCATTTGGTTCAAATTTTCATTACGACAGATGGAACAGGTCTTCGACAGACTGGTTCTGTTTGCAAAAGAAATTGCCAATAGCAATGAACTATTTTCCCCTGATTTGGCCGTATTGCTCGTATGTTTGCATGAATTTGATGTAAAAATATATGCTGATTTGCGCAAAAGCAACAACCATCATATTTATGGAATAAATCCTGGCATTATAAACAAAATATATTGTGGCAGCCAAATAACTTCTTGTGCATATCAAGTGTATAAAGAAAAATCCTTTGAAATGTTCGATGGAAATTTTAATAGAACGCTTGTTCCTAAAATACCACTTGTGGCAAGATATTCAGGAACAATAGAACCATATAGAGACTCAAAAACTACAGTTATACATGATAATGTTGATCGTTTTTTTATCCCAGATCCGAAAGCAGAACCGCCGCTTAAATGGCTTATTGAAATTCAAGATTCAGATAACGGAATATATTCCAGCATAGATAATAATGGTAGAATTGCACAAATCACTAAATCAAAGCATAACGCCCAATGGGAAACGCTTGAGCCTGATATAGACACCGCCAGCACCTTTGACTTAGACCAATTCCGACTGACTTATTTTTCAAAGATGGATTTTATATCGAAATTCAAGTCAGCTGAACCAGCCAAATCATCAGAACCTACAACAACCACGCATGAATGAGAATTAAGAGTCCGAGCTTTCGGACTTTTCTTCTGCAGTAGTTTCCAACTCTATTCCAAACCCTTTAAAGTGTTCCGAGTCTTTTTCTTTCATAAAGCTGAATAGCTCTCCAATCTCCTGTTTCCCTGATGCATAGCTGAACGTGGCATCATCGGTTATACTTGTAGTTTCCAATGTGTGCGAAAAGGCATGTGCCATATTCAATAACGATTTGTACTTCTGATTGTCTCCAGCCAAAGCGCTCATTTTATCGAAAAGCAGATGATTTTTATTTGTGTCCTTAAAGGACAAAAAGACCTCTAATACCCTTCGTATCATGTTGCCAGTGGCGACATCTTTTTCATCATCCTCTTTGATCCAGATCGCTTTTAGAGCGTCCATCAGGCTCATATATTCAGAGATATGAGTCCTTACATATCTGCTTGCCTTTTTAATTTGAGAGCCGTTTTTCTTGTCTTTTGTAATCTCAAAAATTTCCAATGAATCCTTTTCCTCTTTTTTATGTTTGCGTAATTGCGCTTTCATCGCCTCGCGGACTTTCGCAAAGAAATAAAAATTATGGGTAAGAAAAAACTGCTGACCGTACTGTGCTAAGGCCGATACAACCAAATTCTGTATAACGAACAGATTGGTACTGTCCAAACTAGAAACAGGGTCATCGATGACAATAATCTCATTTTTCTTGTCATCCGCCGTGGACGATTTTAATGAAACAAGGAAGTATAAGAAGGCTATAAGATTTCGTTCGCCCTCGCTAAGATTTGTAGCTGGCTTATTAGATGCACCATCAATTTTTCGCTCAAGCTGGTATTCTCCTGAGCCAGGCTCAATTTTGAACACTAGCCCGATGTCCAACGTGGTTTCCAATAGCTTATTTATTTCGGTTATTATAGTTGCTTGATTTTCCAGGGTGGCTTTTTTGGTATTGATATCGGCATCAAGCACTTGCATGGCGGCTATGGCTTGTGTATGCATGGCTGTTTTTGTGGCCTGTTCTTCTTCAACCTTACTCAACTTAGATTCATTCTGTTGTATATGAAAAGCGATGACCTTGTCTTTGCTTTCTTGTTTTAGTTTGTCGCTCTCCGCAACAGCAAGGTTATTCTTGTTTATTGCCTCTATGACTTTGGTGGCGGCATCACTAAGCTGAGAAACGTTATTATTAAAATCATCCGTATCATCAACTTGAATTGCGCTGTCCTTGCGAGTTTCTTTTTCATCAATCTTGTCGCCCAATTTTTTCAGTGAGCTATCAAAAGCGGAATACGCAATGTCAAATGCGGCGCGAGCGGTTTTATACTCTGAGAATAGCTCTGTAGTAAGGAAATGGGCTTCTGTTAGGTCGCAGGAAAAGACCTTCATTACATCGAGGTATTTGTCCTTTACCGTTTTTGTGGTTGTAAATTCACCTTCCAGTCGTTCAAACTCATCATCTTTTTTAATTAGCTCTTGGATTTGTGTCGTCCGCGCCTTCCAAGTTTCGGTGGTTATCCCTTGTCCACAAAATTTGCAAGCTTCATGTTCGGTTTCATGTAGTTTTGCACCTTCTTCAACCCATTTGATGACTTCTTCTTTGAGAAGTGCGCCCTTGCGCTTTATCGGAGTTTTAAGCAGGTCGAATATTTTGGTATAATCCTGAGGAATCAATATAGCGCCGAGGTTGCTTAGTGCCGTGATATATTTATCCTCTATTGCAGGTTTTACGCTGGCAACATAAAAACCTGCCGCCTTTTTATAGTCATCTTCGGATACCGTAGGTTTGACCGCTTGAGCTTTATATTTGGTATAATCGCTCGTGAAATGCTTTTTCGTGTAGGCTGGGGCGTTTGTGATTTGTAATGATGCTCTGATAGTCTGGGCAATTTCCGTTGTGAGATTATCAAATGCACCTATGGCCGCATCCTTCTCCGCCTCTGCTTTTAATTTCCCGCTCTTATCTTTCATCTCGGATTTTTTGGCCTCTAAGTCATCGATTTCTTTTTTGACGGCAATATTGTCCGCCCCAATGACGGCAGAGAGTTTTTTTGCCTTATGCGATTTTAACTCAAGGTTATTTTCGACGAAGTCCTCATTGAACACCTTGACTTTACCACCAACATTCGTTTTTGCGAAGTCTTTTATGGAAGTATCGTTGCAGGTTACGTCGATTTCTCCGCTCGAAAAGTCTGGAAACACTACTCCATCACCGAGACCTGAGAAAATGCGCGTTAATGTCGTTTTGCCGCTTCCGTTATAGCCGTAGAATAGATTAACCTCTTTGCATGCCAAATCCTTCGGAGCTATAAAATCCTTGAACGAGCCAATTTCCTTTAATTTTCCAATACGGTTTATCGTGTTAGCCATCAGCGTCCTTTCCGTGTGAAGTCATTACCTTTCACATATAGGATGGGAACTGCGATTTTTCAAGGGTATAACTCAATTTTTTCAGTATTTTAGTATTGTCCGACCTGAACTTGTAAATCTAGATGGTTGACTTGCTTCTCAATGCATAAGAATGTATCATTTAAATAATTAAACCGAGGAACTCTAAATGGCGTGGGTGGTTTATGATCTTGATAATGGCATTGTGTGCGACAGTCCTTTAAGGGGACAGGCAAAAACTACTGGCGGCGCAATTAAAACTGAGTGGTATAAGAATGCCCCGCTCAGAGTTAACTCGCGAATAATTTCTCATTTGCGCAATCAAAAAGGCCGAGGGCATCGCGTCTGTATTATCACCTCGCGCTATGGTGATAAAGAAGGCATAGAGCTTACTAAAAAATGGTTGCGCTCGCTCTCCATTCCTTACGATAAAATCATATTCCGCGAGACCAATAATTCAAGTCCTGATTCCGTATTCAAACCGTGGGCACTTGTGAAGAACAGCCTCTCTGGGGCACAGGTCGTTTGTTATGTCTCTGAAACCCGTGATTTGGAATCAGCGCTCAAGCGCATCGGAGTCAAATTCGAGGTTGTTTGAGGATTATTTGCCTTAATTCCCCCTTTATTGCCTTATATCGCTCAAATACTGGGAAATCTGTCATTTTTCTGCTTATAAGACTGGACTTAGTGCTTTATCTAAGCATTCATTGAGCTGTGGCGGAGCAAGAGATTGCAAGGCCTGCAACAAAAAATGAAAGGATAAAACTATGATAATGCCAACTACATACGAAGAGCTGAAAGCCCTCGACAAGCCCCAGCTTGAGGCGATTTGGGAGCACTTCTTTAAGAGCCCCGTTATCGCGTCTGCGTCGAATTTACATCGCCCATTGTGGTATAAAATTCAATGCGCCCGCTACGGACAGAAACTGGAACAGAGGCACATCACGCGCCTTAATACATACTCGCTCGACCCCGATGCATATATCGAAAAAGCACTTAAAACAAAATACCACCTTAAGCATGGAACTGAAATCGTCAAGACTTTTAAGGGCAAGGAATATGTAGTGCGTGTCGAGAATACTTCGGTGTTTTCATACCTTGGCGAAAAATACTCGAACCTGTCCGCAATCGCTATGAAGATATGCGGCCACAAGGTCTCCGGCAACGAATTCTTCGGATTGATGAACAAAAATACGGGGAGAGTGAGCGCATAAATAGACCGAAAAGAAAGTCAAAAAATAGCGCTTATAAGACTGGACTTCCATCGATTAGTAAGCGTAAATGGAGCTAGAACAAGAGGTAAAATATGAATAAAACAAACTGCGCGATATATGTCAGAAAGTCCACGGAGCATGGGCTGGAGCAGGAGTTCAATTCGCTAGATAACCAAGAGCTGGCCTGTAAATCCTACATTGCTTCGCAGACCTTTCAAGGCTGGGAATTTGTGAAAACCTACTCGGACGGAGGCATTTCTGGCGGCACGATGGCGAGGCCGGGATTACAAGAAATGCTGGACGATATTCGCGCCGGAAAAATCCAATGCGTGCTTGTATATAAGATAGACCGCCTGTCGCGCTCCATCTACGATTTCAAACGCATGATGAAAGAGGATTTCGAAAAACACGACTGCAATCTCGTGTCCATCACCCAAAGCTTCGACACTTCAACCGCGATGGGAAAACTGACCCTCAATATGCTACTCAGCTTCGCGGAGTTCGAACGCGAGGTCGCCTCCGAACGTGTGCGCGACAAGATGTATGCAACCAAGACAAAAGGCATGTGGGTCGGCGGCACACCTCCGCTTGGATACGATATAAAGTTTAAGAAACTTGAGCCGAATGAAAATGAGATTCCGCAAGTCAAAGAGATATTCGAAACTTACCTCGCCGCCACAGGGCTTAATCAATGTCGCGACATTGTGGAAGAGAAAGGAATCCGAGGAAAGCAATGGACTACCAAAACTGGCGAAGTGCGCGGTGGCGGTATCCTATCCCTAAAATCCGTCCACAACATACTTCGCAATGCGACCTACATCGGCAAGCTCCCGCACAAGAGGACTGGCGAGATATTCGAAGGTCAGCACGAAGCGATACTTGATAAAGAACTTTACGACGCCGTGCAGAAGAAACTTGCCGACAACAACATCTGCGGCGATTGCCCAAGGTCGAGAGGTGCTCCACTTCTGCATCAAAAAGTATTCGCCGCCGATGGAAAAAGATTTGTGAACAAGAAAGGAAACAAGGGACAGATAAAATACCGCTACTACAGAAACGGAAAAACTTCGCTACCCTCCGGAGACATTGAAAACATCGTGCGAGATACTTTGAAAAAGTTTCTAGATAGCGACATGGCCGGACTGCCCGACACCGCACGCCTAGCGTTCAAGCAAGTTGACTTCACGGACAGTCTTGTCACACCGATGGTAGAAAAGGTCGTGTATCACGAGGACAAACTGACGCTCTTCGTAAAGCTTGATAACCTCTCATACCTCACACCATTCAAAAATGAAAAAGTAAATCACTCCGCCGAACCGATGAACGGATGCTATGTCAGCGCGGACGGCAAGCACGTCATTCTTGAAAAACAAATCTTCATCAACCGCTTCGGCATGAAAAGCAACCGTTATATCGGGAGCGGTATCTCCGTCCTCACAAAAAGCGAGAACGCGAACAACCTAATCCGTGCGATGGCGATGGGGTGGCGGTATCGGAAAATGTATGAGACAGGCAAGACCATAAATGAAATCCGCCTTGGTGAAAATGTGGCTGACCGAACGGTTTACAAATATCTGAACCTCGCATATCTATCGCCCCGCATAGCAGGTGCGGTCATGGATAGCGAAGTGCCGTCCCATGTCAACCTGCAAACGCTCTTCGGCATCGCCTCGAAATACGAGGACTTTGGAAAACAGGAACAAGCCTTCTTCGGGTGCTAATCCCCCTCGGCTCCAACCCCGTCGCCCGGTCATGCCGGGCGGTTTTTTATGCTCCGGCCATACCCATTGACTCTGCAAAAATGGCCATTGTATAGAAAGTTCGGGAATTCACCGATAATCGGGCTATTTGCCCCATATACCATAGTCAATGCCCTGCAAGACCCCGCAGTCTGCGGGGCTTTGAGGGTATCTATACCAATCTATGAAGAACTGGTGCAGACGGGGAGACTTGAACTCCCATGGTTTTACCCGCTACCACCTCAAGGTAGTGCGTCTACCAATTTCGCCACGTCTGCTTGCAAGTGGGTTGATTCTAACGTCCAAACCAAAAAAATGCAAGAAAATTCAGCGCCTCATTTCCATACGGCCGCCACCGCCATGAAATTCCCCGCCTCCGTGGAATCCGCCGCCATTAAAGCCGTCCTCGTTACGAAAGCCTTCCACGTGATGACTAGTGAAATCCGCGCCATGACGGCCCTGCACGAAATCGCGCCGCGCGTCCGGGTCCATTCTATGCCAATGGTCGCGGTCGGCCCCGCTCCAAAGAAAAACCGCGTCGCTGCAGTCGCCGTCAAGATACTGCCAGTTCCACGCCATGCAGTCCCCAACCATGGCCGATCCTGTGCAATACCGGTCTATATAAGGCTCGCACGCGTCAAAAAACGTATAGTCCCTGACATCGGCGCAGGCCTGCGCCGCAAACGCCGCGCAGAATATGAACAACATTGTCTTCTTCATTTTTTCTTTCTTACATACGGCTTTGGGCGGTTTTTCGGATCGCACTTCATTGCATTTTTATCGGCTACCGAGAGCGCGATCGCAACCGCCTGTTTCACTGGCTTGCCTTCTTTTATGGCGGACTTTATATTATGCCTTATCGCTTCGCGCGAACAACCTCTGACCACTTTCATAAATCCCTCCTTTGGGTTTACCCAAGTATGTATCCCGCGCTTTGCTAATTCATCAGGAACTTTGTCTTAGTGAAGAAACGCTGCGGTTATGAGATAATGCCTCATGAGATTTATTGCATTTATGTTAGTGGCCATGTTCGCGTCAGCCGCCCACGCCTGGGACGTGAAAAGCAATGTTATTCACGAGGGCGAAGCCTTTATAAAAGACCAGGCAAGCATAGCTTGCGACGGAGCGAACATATCTCCGGACCTTTACTGGGGCGACGCGCCCGAGGGAACAAAAAGCCTTGCCATGATAATGCACGATCCGACCGCGCCCAAGGAAAACGGATATTATCATTGGATGGTTACGGATATTCCGCCGACGGTGAAAGGATTTTCGCAAGGCGAAAAGTTAGCGCCGCCTATCCGAGAAATAGCGGGCGACGCCGGATACCCCGGATACGTGGGCCCCTGTCCTCCCAAGGATTCGGGCAAGCATTTTTATACTTTCACGGTCTATGCGCTTGACGTTAAAAAGATAGGGCTTCCGCCTCAGCTAAGCCCTTACCAAATGCACATGATCATCCAAAAACATTCCATCCAAGCTACCCGAGTCACCGCAACTTATCAAAGATAAAATTCTAAAAAACTATTCGGCGCATCGCGTTTTCAATGAAAAAATAATAATCTCAAAAAATCCAATCTAGGTCGCGTTTTCGATGAATAATAAATAACTCAAAAAATATTAAGGTCGTCGCAAATCGAGGATAGATCGCCCAGAAGCAAGAAAAACCAACCGGCGCAGGCCTAATAGGCTGCCGCGACGTGTTGGTTTTTCGAAGCTAATCGGCGATATAGACCGATTTGTAATACGACCTAATATTTTTTGTCATTCCTTTCTAAGTGGAAATGCGCCGGCGTCAAGCATCTTCTGAATCTCGAAGTGCTTGATCTTCTTGGCGGAAGTCTGCGGCAGCTCGTCTTCGGTGATTGCGAAGTGGCGGACCCATTTGTACGGCGCAATCTTCAAGTTCGACGCCTTGATCAGCATATCGACTTTCGCGATCGTGGTCTCGGGCGTTACTTGAAACACTCCGTACGCGACGGTCTTTCCGTTTATTACTCGCTCGACCACGGCGGCGGCAAGTATGTCCTCGTTCTGAAGATACAGGTCTTCCAGCTCGTCCGGATAGACGTTTTTCCCACTGTCCAAAACTATGATCTGCTTCCAGCGGCCTTTTACTACCAATCGGTTTTTGCTGACGATTTTTCCAAGGTCTCCGGTCTTGAACCAGCCGTTTTCGAACGCTTCCGCATTTGCCTGCGGATTGTTCAGATAGCCGCTCATGACGGTGTTTCCCTTCAGCCATATTTCTCCGACTCCGTTTTTATCCGGATTGTTGATTCGGATTTTATTGCCCGGAAGCGGACTGGCATAAGTCATCTCTTTGTTATCCATCCTGAACTTGAAGTTCATGTTTCCTGTTCCGACCGTTTCGGTAAGTCCATAGCAGTCGCCTACCGCGAATCCCATGCGTTCGAAGAACTTGCGGATCGTGGGCTTCAAAGTCGCGCCGGCGGATACAAGAACCTTTACTCGGCCTCCGAATATATCCTGTATCGGCTGCTTGACCTTTCTTACCATAAACCCAAGCCCTATAAGATTAAGAAATCCCTGTGATGCAAGTATGATGCGCATAAGAGTGTATTTCTTTTTCTCTTTCGCTCCGGCGACTATCTTTTTATAAAATCCTTCCCAAACCCGCGGCACGGCCGGTATGACGTGCGGACGGTACTTGGCGAAATCGACCAGGAACTCTTTCGGATTCAGCACGGGCTGTATCAGTAACGAGCAGCCAAGCGCTATGGGCGCAAGCATATTTATCACGACACCGTATATGTGGTACAACGGCAAAAAGCCGTAGAACATATAGCCGGGCTTCATGACGGGGCTGTAGAACTGAACGCCTTCGCACAGCGACACCATGTTGTGATGCGTCAAAGGCACGATTTTGGGATTGCCGGTGGTGCCGCTTGTGAATGACAATTGGGCTATGTCTTCGCGTTCGACGCCGGCCACGTTGAAGCCATTCTCGTCGTCGGAATCCTCTTCGTCTATGTTCATCGTTGGAATGTCCTTTGGAATCTCGAAACTGTTCTGGGCGATCGCCAGTTTTGCGCCCGTGATCCTCATCATTTCCTTGTGCTCGTTCGCGGCCAGGCCCGTGTCAAGCATCAGCGCTCGCGCTCCCTGCGACAGGATCGCGAAGTACGATACTACGAATTCGGGGCATGTGCCGGACAGCAAAGCCACGACGTCGCCCTTTTTTATGTTGTATTTTTTCGCCAGTTTGACGGCGCGTTTCTTTACCATGCTTAAGAGGTCCGCGTAAGTCTTGTTCGTGCGGACAAAGAAGACGCCGGCCGAATTTTTTTGACAGGCGGCGGCCAGGACTTCGTACATGTTTTTTACCATGTTTTCTTCCTTTTTGTTTTTTTGTTACTGTTGGTCGACGGTAAAAGGTTACTGGGATTTGCATCCCTAAGCAATAATAAAATAATAAAGCTTGACAGGTGGGGGGGGTAGGGACTACCATAAACCTTTGAAGAGCCGGGAGATTTGAGAGAGCAAACCTACAAGGCTGGTCCAACGTGAGCAATAATATTCTTTTTTTCCAAAACAAAGTTAATCCCAAACTATATTACACCGTCGAATATAAAGGAATCCCCACCGCCGAGGAACAAGCCAAGCTTGAATACCTGACTAACGGAACCATGGTGGATTCCGATACTGTTACCCTGACCCACCCGCTTATCGGTACCCGCAAGGAACGCATTACTCCGTTTTCGACTTCCGCCACGGGAATAGCCTTGGCCATAGGCCTTGAAAACGTTATGCGAGTCGAAAACTTTGTCGAAGCCACTTCGGAATTTCCAGATTACGACGTCATGCTTAACGAAGTCTACCCGTCGCTTGGCCAGGATATGTTCAAAACCGACCGCCAGCCCCAACCGGTCAAATACATCGAAGACCTGCACAGCTATAACAAGGAACACGGTCTTGCGATTTCGGACGAAGAAATAGACTATCTGATACAAGCCGCGCAGCGTCGCGGCCGCCTGTTCACGGACGCTGAAATTTTCGGATTCAGCCAGGCGAATTCGGAACACTGCCGCCATAAAATATTCAACGGCACCTTTATTATAGACGGCAAGGAACAGGCGAAAACCCTATTCCAAATGATCAAGGAAACCACCATTGATTCAAATTCTTTGACCGGATATAAAGGCGCGGTGCTGAACGCGTACGCCGACAATGCGGCCGCCGTCGGCAGCGCAAAGGTCATGCAGTGGGCCCCGGGACCGGACGGCAAGATGGTGCTTACCCCGATAGAAGTCAGCGCGCTGCTTAAAGCCGAAACACACAATCACCCGACGGGCGTATCGCCCTTCCCCGGCGCGGCTACCGGCACTGGCGGAGAAATCCGCGACCGCATGGCGGTGGGACTTGGATCGCACCCTTTGTCCGGCGGACTTGTGGTCATGACGAACGACCCGGCGAAAGAAGGCAACTACCTTTATTCTTCCGCGCAAAAGATTCTTACCGAAGCGACCGACGGCGCATTCCATTACGGCAACGAATTCGGCCAGCCGCTTGTAATTCCGCCATTGGTCTATGCCTTCACTCACGAAGAAAACGGGATCAAATGGGGATACAACAAGCCGATCCTGCTTGCCAGCGGACTTGGGTACGTAGACAAAAGATATATGCATAAAGACGATTCCAAAATTAAGAAAGGCCAAAAAATCATACTTCTTGGCGGATCGAATTATCTGATCGGACTTGGCGGCGGATCGGCTTCAAGCCTTAACAGCGGCGCGGCATCGAAAAAAGTCGACTTCGCTTCCGTACAGCGCGACAACGCCGAAATGCAGAACCGCGCCTATCGCGTCACCCGCGCCCTGACCGAAGGAGCCAAAAATCCGATCGTATCCATACACGATCACGGCGCCGGCGGCCACTTCAACTGCCTTGTGGAATTGGTTGAAAAACTGGGCGGTCGCATAGACATGTCAAAGCTTCCCGTGGACGACAAGACTATGTCCGCAAAAGAAATCCTTAGCAACGAATCCCAGGAACGCATGGCGATTTTAGTGAACGAGGATGATGTGGAATCCGTCATGGAGATCGCCGCGCGCGAAGGATGTCCGGCCTATGAAATCGGAGAAATCACAGGCGATAACAAATTCGTCTGCGAACAGGAAAACGGTGAACGACCGGTCGATATGGAAATAGCGGACCTGATGAGCAACCCTCCCAAAACGATAATCAAGGACTCAAATGTGCGCTATACCTTCGCGACGGTGGAATATAGCGACGACGATTTCATCGAAAACTTAAAAAACGTACTTGGAATGCTGAACGTCGGAAGCACGGACTGGATGGTTAACAAGGCTGACTGCTCGGTCAAGGGTCTTACCGCCGCGCAGGCCCGCGTCGGGGCGTTGCAGCTGCCTATCTGCAAATACGGAATTTCAAGATTCGACTACACCACCGACGTCGGAATCGCCGGAGCAAAGGGCTATGCCCCGGCCGCAACTTTGATTAACGCCGGAAGCGGCGCTCGCCTTGCGCTTGCCGACGCGTTGTTGGGCCTGATCTTTACGCCTTTGAAAGATGGCCGCCAAAGCATAGAAATACCGCTGGAAGACCAACTGCAAAAAGTCTTCACAAGCGCCAACTGGATGTGGCCTTGCAAAAATCCGGGCGAAGACGCGCGCCTTTACGCCGCCTGCCAAGCGCTAAGCAATTTCGCGCAGCAGCTTGGAGTAACAATACCCACCGGAAAGGATTCGCTGTCCATGACACAAAAAGTCGACGGCGACAAGATCATGGCTCCGGGTACGGTCATACTGACCGCGTCGGGCTTGGTAGAAAACATCGACAAGAAAGTCCTGCCCGTCATGCAGCCGGACGTTGATTCGGAACTTTGGCATATTGATATGTCGAATTTTTCGGGCGAAATCGGCGGCTCGTGCTTCGCGCAGTCCTTGGGTTTTGTGGGCAACCGCGCGACGGACGTTCAATCGAAACCTTTAAGCACAGGATTCGACGCGATCCAGGAACTGGTGCAAAAAGGATTGCTGCTTGCCGGACAAAGCATCTCGCGCGGGGGCATGATAACCTCGGTGCTTGAAATGGCCTTTGCGGCTGATCAAGGCGGAGTCAAGCTGGACATACCGGCCAATTCGGAAAAGCTATTCTCGGAAGCTCCGGGCGTGGTCGTGCAGGTAAGCAAGGAAAACATCGCCGAATTCCGCAAAATACTATTCGATAACGGAGCGCTTATAAACGCCGACAAAATCGGCGAACCGTCGGTCAACCGCTGGCTGTCCGTGGGCAAGCATAGCATGCACATCGACGCGCTGCGCGAAGCTTGGATGAAACCCAGCCATGACTTGGAAAAATACCAAAACAAGGAAGCCGAAGCGCGCAAACGCAACCAGCTTATGCAGCCGCTTGTCGCCGACTCGCGGCGCCTATACAAAAACGTAAATATCATCACCGGCGCGAAAAAGAAAACCACCTGCGCGGTGCTGCGCGACAACGGCACTAACGGCGACCGCGAGATGATGTACGCTGCCAAGCTGGGCGGATTCGACAATGTGTTGGACGTGCATATGTCCGACCTTATAACGGGCAAAAAAGATCTTGGCGCTGCGGATTTCCTTATACTGGCTGGAGGATTCTCGAACGCCGACGCGTTCCGCGCGGGTACGGGCTGGGCGGCGAAACTTAAATATAACCTTCGCGCCAACGACGCTTTGATGAACTTTATCAATCGCGACAATACCCTTACGCTTGGCATATGCAACGGCTGCCAAGTCATACAGGAACTGGGCCTGATCGGAGGAACCCCCGCGCCCATGCAGCGGAACGATTCAGGCAAATTCGAAGCGGCGTTCGTATCGACTCATGTGCCGGCAAACAACGCCGTCATAATGAAAGACTTGTCCGAAATACAGCTGCCCGTCTGGGTCGCGCACGGCGAAGGGAAATTCAACCTGTCCGGCTTGACCGAAGGCAAGGATTACCAAACGGTGATGAAATACGCTTACAGCGGATACCCTGGCAACCCGAACGGATCGCCTGATAAAGTCGCCGGAATCGCGTCTATGGACGGCCGCGTCGTCGCCATGATGCCGCACCCGGAACGCGCGGTGCAACCGTATCAGTGGGCTTGGAATCCGGGCAATATGGACTGTCAAATATCCACCGGCGGCATTGCGACGCCATGGCTGAAGATATTCGCCGCAGCGCATAATCACGCCGCAACGAAATAACCAAAAGGAAAAACCCTATGAGAAATCAAAAAACCGTACTGCTTAGCGTATACGATAAAACCGGAATCGTAGATCTTGCGAAAGAATTGGTAGCAAAGGATTACAGGATAGTTTCCAGCGGCGGCACGGCAAGCGCCTTGAAACTTGCGAATATTCCCTGCATGGAAGCTTCGGAACTCACCGGATTCCCGGAAATGCTGGACGGACGAGTGAAGACTCTTCATCCGGTGATTCATGGCGGAATACTTGCGGATCGCAGCGACGCCAACCACGAGGCGGAATTGTTCGAAAATGAAATCGATTACATAAGCATGGTGGTATGCAACCTCTACCCGTTTGAAGAGGCGATAAAGGATATACCGAAAACCGGGCAGGCCTTAATAGATAAAAAAGAAATCGAAAATATCGACATAGGCGGCCCGACTATGCTCCGCGCCGCAGCGAAAAACTATAAGGACGTCGTAGTCGTGACAGATCCGAAAGACTACCCGGAACTTATGAAACGCATGAAGGAAAACGATGTCACCCTTATGTTCAGAAAACAGCTTGCGGCCAAAGTCTTCGCGTATACGGCCTATTATGACGCGGTGATCGCGAACCGTTTCTGCGATGAAAAATTTCCGGAATTCATGACAATACCGATGAAAAAAGTTCCGGTCACGATGAGATACGGAGAGAACGGACATCAGCAGGCCGCCATGTATCAAACCCCGACCGACAAAACCCCGTCGGCTTCCATGGACGCAGAGCAGCTGCACGGACAGGACATGTCGTTCAACAATCAGGCCGACGTCGACGCGGCTTGGAGATTCGTCGGAGAATATTCGATTGATAGGCCTACCTGCTCGATCATCAAGCACCAGAACACCTGCGGAGCGGCGGTAGGAGAAACCGCCCTGGACGCGTACAAAAGGTCTTTCGTCTGCGACCAGCAAAGCGCGTTCGGCGGAATCATCGCGATCAACTGTGAAGTCAGCCTTGAAATGGCGGCCGAAATAATCGAAACCGGACATTTTGTTGAATGTATTATCGCGCATGATTACGACGGCGAGGCGTTGGAACTTCTGAAATCTAAAAAGAAAAAACTTAGAATCTTGAAGCAGCCGAACCGGTACGTTGTGCCCGCGGGCTTGGCGTACAGGCAGATCGACGGCGGAATGCTTGCCCAGGATCGCGACACCGTACTTTACGAAAAGTTCGAGCTTATGACCAATGGACGCCAGCCCACCGAGGAAGAAATCAAGGCTTTGGAATTCGCCCTCCGCGCGGTGAAAAACGTCAAATCAAACGGAGTCGTCGTGGCTTACGGCGAACAGCTGGTCGGCGTGGGAACGGGGCAGCAAAAACGCATCAGGTCATTGGATATAGCCATCGACAACATGAACGCCATGCCCGCCGATTACCGGGGTTCCAAAGCTCCGCTTGTAATGGCAAGCGACGCGTTCTTCCCGTTCGGCGACTGCGTCGAGAAGTTCGCGGCGCACGGCGGCAAGGCGGTGATATGGCCGGCCGGCTCGAATAACGACCAGGAATCGATCGACGCGGCGAACAAGCACGGGATCATAATGATCGCAACCGGCACCAGACACTTCTCGCATTAACGAAAACGCTAGGGCAACACGCCAAAAAACCTGTCCAATATATTGGACAGGTTTTTATTTTCTGTATTTTAATGATTTAATAATAAATCCCAAAAACCATTCGTCGCATCGCGACGTCGAGAGGAAATCTCACAATACCAAGAAAGACCGACCGGAACGTGGACACCCAAGTCCCTGTAGGGAGGTCTTTCGAAGCGTAGTGGGCGATTTTATCCGACGGACGAAAAATGCGGCAATGGTTTTTGTCCTTAAGCGCGGGCGCGTTTCAGGCGGTCCGAGATGGTGACTCCCTTGACGCAGTCCATCTGAGCTATCATGGAATCCAAATAATATCCGTACTTCTGATCCCTTTTGTACCTGGCCATGCAGCGCGCGCCGGAATATAAAGCCCTGGCGGTAAACTCACCGTTGTCGCCCTTCCAATCCATTTCCAGCTTTACCGATTCCTTATCATCGCTAAGCAGATATCCGCCGTGCGTTTTAGTGTCATACTTAGTCACATCATCCACAACGTGAATATCTGTGTGCTGCTCGTCGTTATCGACGAAATATTTATGAGCCAAAAGCGCGGCTTTTAATTCGGCATTATCGACTTCTATATAAAGGTCGCGCTGATGCTTGCCCGGGATGAAAACTCCGGCATCCGTATGGAAATGATCCGTAATTGAAACGGCCTTAGGATCCTCTATACCGAATCTTTCCATAACCGTTGCGGCCTGCCCGCTGTGCCCCATGCTTTTTCCGGGACCGTAATTTATGGTGCTTTTGACCCAGGGATTTATACGGTATCCTATAGCCATGCCGGTGGAATATATGCCGGGACAAAATCCGGTGTTAAGACCGCAAGCCTTATAAATCTTGGCAAGCTTGCCCAATTCGTCCAAGGAATCGAAAAGCAGTCCGCGATCGTCAAGACTGTCGACGGTGCAGAAACCCCATTTCAAATACTGTTCTATTATCGGCATCACGAATTCCGAGCGCTTGGTCTGAATCACCACATCGGGACGCACGGGTAAATCATGCACGTTCGTGACTATGGGCAGCCCCGCGATTTCTTCCCCGGGCTTGGCCTCGCGACGGATTATGCCGACGCATTTCATATCCATCTTTTCGTTATTTTCCAGACAAAACTTCTTGTCTTTAATATATACGCCAAGAACATATTGTCCTATTCGGCCCAAGCCGTCGATCGCAAATGTGAAACTCTCGCTCATCTTTAACTCGCCTTTTTTCATTTATTGTCTGATTTTACCCCCCCCGTCGGGTTTTGTCAAATAAAAATAAAACAATTTGCAACAGGAGCGCATTGTATTTATAATTTCCGCATGATAAAGCTTTACAATACCCTTACCCGCAAACTCGAAGAGTTTACTCCACTTATCCCAGGCCGTGTTTCTATCTATTCCTGCGGACCGACGGTTTATGACTATGCTCACATCGGCAATCTTAGGGCTTATGTGAACGCGGATCTTCTGCGCCGAATGTTCGAGGCCAACGGATACAAGGTTACAAACGCAATAAATATAACGGACGTCGGACACCTGGTTTCCGACGAAGACACGGGCGAGGACAAATTGCAGAAAGGCGCCGCACGCGAGGGAAAAACCGCTTGGGACGTTGCGAAATTCTATACCGAAGCGTTCTTAAGCGACATGCGCGATATGAACATCGAAAAGCCTACTTATATGCCCCGCGCCACCGAATATATCAAGCAGCAGGTAGCGTGGGTGAAAAAATTGGAAGACATGGGATATACCTATGAAATACCAGGGGACGGAATATATTACGACACTTCGAAATTCCCGGATTATGGAAAGCTTGGCCGTCAAAACCTGGACGAGCTGAGGGCGGGGGCAAGAATCAGCGGTGAAGGCAAAAAAAATCCGACCGACTTCGCGCTTTGGAAATTTTCCCCGAAAGACGCAAAGCGCGACATGGAATGGGACAGTCCCTGGGGCAAGGGTTTTCCCGGCTGGCACATTGAATGCAGCGTTATGGGCTTTGAAGTGCTGGGCGCGCACTTTGATATTCACACGGGCGGCCCCGATCATATAAAAGTTCATCACACTAATGAAATAGCGCAATCCGAACCAATAGTCGGCGCGCCCTGGGTCAAATATTGGATCCATGGCGAATGGCTGATTGATAAGTCCGGAAAAATGAGCAAATCCAGCGGCGAATTTATGACCTTGGATCTGCTTAAATCTAAAGGTTACGACCCTATGGCTTATAGATACCTTTTGATGACCGGAAATTATAAAAGCCAAATGATGTTTTCATGGGAAGCGCTTGATGCCGTCGCCGCGGGTTACAAAAATATTGTGCGGAAAATCCAAGCGCTGAAACCCGATGGCGACGCCGCGAACGCCGGAATCTGGAAAGATAAAATCTTGGCTATAATTTCAAACAATCTGGATACGGCAAATGTTTTGGTCGCAATGCAGGAACTTTTGAAGTCTGAAGAAACCGGCGCGACTAAACTGGAAGTAATTAAATTTATTGACAAGCTGCTGGGCTTGCGCCTGATCGAAAGCGCGCAAAAGAAGACTGAAATCACAACTGAAATCCAAAAACTGATTGACGAACGCGCCGCGGCGCGAGCAGCCAAAGACTGGGTCAAGTCGGACGAACTGCGCGACAAGCTTATGGCTATGGGAATAATAATCGCTGATGGCGGCGGCGGTGGTGGCGGCGGCGGTGGTGGCGGCGGCGGTGGTGGCGGCGGCGG
>WQXN01000009.1 GCA_009784815.1 Alphaproteobacteria bacterium
AAGCTTGGAACTCGGAAATTAATTTTTAATTTCCGATAAAACATGACGGGTGTCATGTTTTAAACCACGGAATAGAATCCCCAAATCTATGATTTGGTGGATTCGCTGCGGAAGCTTGGAACTTGGAAATTAATTTTTAATTTCCGATAAAACATGACGGGTGTCATGTTTATTATTGTCTTTATTTCAGAGTTTTCAACGCGTATAGTTATATAAAAAAGGAGTTATAAGAATGATATTGATAGACTATGAAGTAAAATCTTCACCCATCCATCAAGCCGGATTATTTACGAAAGAAAACATCCCTAGGGGGGGGTAATTGCAATAGCAAGTTCTAAGTTGGATTTGAATATATCACCGGAAATCTTTAATTCATTGGACGATAAAGAAAAAACAGAGATACTCTATTGGGGTTTCTTTGATGAAGGCAATGGTTGTTATCACGTGGATTTTGATAATACTAAATTCATAAATCATTCTGAGAATGCCAATATAACCCAAGACATGGCGTACAAAGATATGTACCTGATAGCCAAAAGAGACATAAAGGCAGGTGAGGAATTAACCCAAAACTATTTGGAATTTGAAAGCGAACAGGAACTTTTGAATAGAGGAATAAAATAAGCAGTCAAATTTCTCGGACATATACACGACATAGAAGTCGCGCGCTCAAAAACAATCATCCGCAGACCGTTTGAATCTGCAGGCTTTATAATTCCAATGGAACTATTTTTATGGTTCCGCAAATAATGTTATGTCCACTATAGTGGACAACTCTTTTATTTTAAAGCCACCATTTTTTTAATGAAATAATTGCACCTTTTCCTCTCTTCCCTTAAAGTAAGGCCAAGCTTTTTATGTAATTTTTGAATATCCGAGTAACGTTTGAAAAAACTCCCTTCGGGGCCTTTTCTTTTGATCATATTGGCCATACATTTAAGCAGGCTTGTTCGTTTTATTATAAGCGGTTTGCCTGCCATCATTTCCATATTGCTGTGGCTGTATAAATCCGAACCTTCCAAAACAAAAAGTTTGTTGGGATTTTTCTTTGCGTATCTGACGATCATATCATCCCACAAAGGTCTGAATTTTATTCGATTGGTTTTATATTTTTGATAATTTTTTGAATTTTTATCAAAATATTTTTTGCTTGTCGGATATAAATCGTAAAACATTTTCTTGAAAAGACGCGAATGCTTGCAATCATAACACTCGGCCCAGCCAAGCCAATCCTGGCTTATATGAATTGCGCCAAAATTTTTGCTGTATTGCTGCCCGGTATAGGTTTTTCCCGCGCCGAATATTCCGGTTACGAATAAAACGTTCTCACTTTTTCCGAATTTATCATAATTAAGCTTTAAATCTTTTTTCGATAAAATAAACCCTATTTTTCCCATTTATGGCTTAAACCATGAACGGAAGGTTTTCTAACGTTCCTTCCGACACGCGCACATTGACGTTGATCATAAGAAATAATTTTTCCTTGTGGTCTTCGTCTTTGCCGCAAGGAGGAAACACGCCTTCGGGACTTAGCAAGTGCGATGTGTTTATCGACAGCTTGGACACCAGGTTGTCGTTATCAAGAAGCGTGTAGATCGGGCCGATGTTTTTCGGCATGTTTGCTCCGCACTCGTGCTCGTTCTGAGGGCATCTAAGCGCGTCCAACAAAGTCTTGGCGCGGTTGTCTATGTCGGCGCGCGCGAATCCTATCGTTTCCGGGTGAAGCATTTGTATGTCCAGCTCGACGAACATATTCAGCTTGTCGGAAATAAAAGGATTGAACACGTATCCGCCCATGCTTTTCGAAAGTATTGGGGCCTTGGTTGGATTCGGCACCATGTGCTGGGCAAGATTTTTCCACGGAGAAATGTCTATAAGGCCTTTCATCTGCTGGTGGAAGGTCATGCGTATCTCGGATATATGGCGCGAGCGGTTTTTAGGATTGCTCATCAATTCGCCATAGTAAAGCAGTTTGAACTTCATGTTTTTCCTTTTGGCTTTCCAATCATTTTACCAATAAATCACATCTGTTTCCAGTGCATAAATCATTGTTTTGTCAATCTATAAAAAGGTAATATTTTCCTTGCTGTGCCATGCTTATATTGCTATGATTTCATGGTATAAAAAAAGGTAAAAAAAATGTCACTCAATCAAGAATATTCAGCAGATTCCATCAAGGTTCTAAAAGGTCTGGAAGCTGTTAAAAAACGCCCCGGAATGTATATAGGGGACGTGTCCAAAGGCGGATCGGGATACCACCACATGATCTACGAAGTCGTCAATAATTCCATCGACGAAGCCTTGGCTGGCCACGCCGATCTGGTATACGTGTCGCTGAACGCCGACGGGTCTTGCACGGTGCGCGACAACGGACGCGGAATTCCGACCGGCATAAACGCCGAGACGGGACGCAGCGCGGCGGAACTTATCATGTGCGAGCTTCACGCCGGCGGAAAATTCAGCAACGAGACCGACGCGGGCGCGTACAAAGTCTCGGGCGGATTGCACGGAGTCGGCGTGTCGGTCGTGAACGCTTTGTCGACATGGCTTGAACTGCGCATCTGGCGCGACGGCAAGGAATGGGCCATGAAATTCGCCGATGGCGTGCCGGTCGAAGGCATAAAAATCATAAACGAAAACGCGGGTGACAAGCATGGCACGGAAGTCACCTTTATGCCAAGCCGTTCGATATTCGCCGACACCGAATTCGATTTCGACACGGTCGAAACCTGGCTGCGCGAGCAGTCGTTCCTGAACAGCAACGTTCGTATACTTTTGGAAGACTTCCGCGGCGAGGAAAAAAAGAGCGTCGAGTTCCACTCGGTCGGAGGGCTTAAGGAATTCGCCCAGTATCTTGACCGGTCGCGCGAAACCCTTACCACGAAACCCATACACATAGTGTCGAACAAGGACGGCATCACGGTTGAAGTCGTAATGGAATGGACTACCAGCTATCACGAGACTTCGCTTTGCTTTACGAACAATATTCCCAACAAGGACGGCGGCACGCACTTGGCCGGATTCCGTGCGGGACTTACGCGCGCCTTGAACAAATACATAGCCGAAAAGAATTCCAAGAACGACGTCAATCTCTCGGGCGAGGATTTTCGCGAAGGCCTTACCAACATCATCAGCGTCAAGACTCCGGACCCGAAGTTCGGATCCCAAACCAAGGATAAATTGGTGTCGGGAGAAATCCGTCCAATAGTGGAAAGCATAGTGTATGATTTGTTGTACCAATACTTGGACGAAAATCCCGGCGATGGAAAAATCATAATCGGAAAAATTATCGAAGCTGCGACCGCGCGCGAGGCGGCCCGCCGTGCGCGCGAGCTTTCGCGCAAGAAAAGCGGCCCGGAACTTGGATCCTTACCGGGCAAGCTTGCGCCCTGCCAGTCCAAAGACCCGACCGAATGCGAACTGTTCATAGTCGAGGGGGATTCCGCCGGCGGCTCGGCCAAGATGGGCCGCGACCGCAAGTTCCAAGCGATACTTCCGCTTAAGGGAAAGATACTTAACGTCGAGCGCGTGCGCTTCGACAAGATGCTTGGTTCCGACACGATCGGCCAGCTTATCACGACTTTGGGCGCGGGCATAGGGCAGGAAGAATTCGACGTCGAAAAGCTTCGCTATCACAAAGTCATAATAATGACCGACGCCGACGTCGACGGATCGCACATACAGACTTTGCTGCTGACCTTCTTCTATCGCCATATGCCTCAGTTGATCGACAAGGGCTATCTGTATATTGCAAAGCCGCCGTTGTACAAGGTGGCGCGCGGAAAAAGCCACACATATCTGCAGAACGACAAGGAATTCGAAAATTATCTGACGGAAGTTGTTGCCGCGGACGGAGTGCTTAACACGTCGGACGGAGCGAAAATATCCGGAGCGGATTTGATCCGCGTCCTGAACCTTTGCCAGACGGCCAAGTCGTCCTTGTCCGGATTGAAAAATATCGGACTGCCGATGAAGTTCGCGCAGGCCATGGCTTTGATGGGTTGTCTGGACGCGCAGTTCCTGTTCGATCCCAATCAGGATAAATTGAACAAAGTCGCGGATATGCTGAACGCCGGCGAACTAGAATTTGACCGCGGATGGAAGGTGGAATACGACCGCAACATCGGAATCGTTATCCATCGCACGGTGCGCGGCGTGACGGATAGACACGTCATGTCAGTCGGCAACTTCGACAGCCCCGAGCTTCGCGGCTGGAACAATCTTGCCGCCCGCGGCGAGCTTGCGGCAATGTTCGCCAAGCCGGCATTGCTGGAAATTAAAAACAATTCGATCAAGGTATCGTCGCCGTCCGAATTGGTGGACAAGGCTTTCGGTTACGCCAAATCCGGAGTATCGATTCAGCGGTACAAAGGTCTTGGGGAAATGAACCCGGACCAGCTTTGGGAAACGACGATGGATCCGAATCATCGCGCCATGTCGCAAGTCAGGATCACGGACGCGACGAAGGCGGACGAAGTCTTTACGACTTTGATGGGCGACGTGGTGGAACCCCGCCGCGACTTCATCGTTACCAACGCGCTTGACGCGAAACTCGATGTCTAATTTCGATCCTTGCGGAGACTGTATAACGGTAGGCAGCAGTAGAAACTGCTGTAATAGGTTTGACGTTGTGAATCCTCCGGTTATGACTAGAATCGAACTTAATAAAATAAAGGAAGTCTATGGCGACGACATAGCTGAGTTCCGCCGCATAGGGGAATTTAGGAATATGTTCGAAACGGCCATCGGATATTTCAAGCCGCGGATAAAAAATAAAACCGATAGGAAACTTCTTCTTTTAATGTTGGAGGCGCTGCGTGGAAAATTCTTTTCGCCTATTATAAAAGAAGGAGGGGCGTGTCCTTTTTTGACCGACAAAGGTTGCGCAGTGTATGAACACAGGCCTCTTGATTGTAAACTTTTCCCTTTTGCGACCATGATAAATCCCAAGCCCGCCGCATCTGGACTTTGGCTTGTGTTGGACGCTTCTGTATGTTACGGCGACGGTGATAAAAAATGGGTAAAAAAATTTATACAGAAACATCAGTGTGCGGCTATGACTTTGGTGAAAGAATATAAACCGGACGAGCTTATCGAGTATACGACTGTAAATTATAAACTTCCGTTCGGAGAAAACGCCAGGCGCATTTTCCTGGTCGCTCCGTTGGTCAATTTGCGTTGAATTTTTATGCGGTTTTCTTTTCGGCGCGGGAGACTTCTATAGGTTCGCATTTTCCGGTCGCCACGTCCTTGTTGATTATGATTTCTTCAAGCCCTTTTTTATCCGGCGCGTCGAACATGGATTGAAGCAGCATTTTTTCCAAGATCGACCGCAGGCCGCGCGCTCCGGTCTTACGCTCCAAAGCAAGCTTGGCTATCGCGGAAAGAGCGTCTGGTTTGAAAGTCAGCTTGATATTATCGGACGCGAACATAGCCTGGAATTGTTTTGTGATCGCATTTTTCGGTTCGGTCAGAATTTTTATCAAAGCTTTTTCATCCAGGTCTTCCAAAGTCGCGATTATTGGAAGCCTTCCGATAAGCTCGGGGATTAGTCCGAATTTTACTATGTCTTCGGGCAGCGCGTCCGCCATTTGGATACTGTCCGCCTTGGTCTTGCTGTCGGATACCTCGGCGCCAAATCCCAGGCCTGGCCGGTCGTTCTTGCGTACGGCGATGGTCTTTTTTATTCCGTCGAACGCGCCGCCGCAGATGAAAAGTATTCCGCTTGTGTCGATCTGGATCAGCTCTTGATGCGGATGCTTGCGGCCTCCGTTAGGCGGCACCGATACGACGGTTCCTTCAATAAGTTTAAGCAGTGCCTGCTGGACGCCCTCGCCGGACACGTCGCGGGTAAGCGACGGACTTTCTGATTTGCGCGTGATCTTGTCGATCTCGTCTATATAAATTATTCCGCGCTGGGCTTTCTCGACATTAAAGTTGGCGGCCTGAAGCAGTCGCGTTATGATCGTCTCGACGTCTTCGCCGACGTATCCCGCTTCGGTCAGAGTGGTCGCGTCCGCGATCGCGAACGGCACGTCGATTATTTTGGCCAGCGTCTGCGCGAATAGAGTTTTGCCGGTGCCGGTCGGACCGATCATAAGTATGTTCGATTTTTGAATTTCCACATCGTCTTCGATTGGCTTTAAGAAATGACGCTTATAGTGGTTGTACACGGCGACGGATAATGTTTTCTTGGCAAGCTCTTGGCCTACGATGTGTTGCTCTAATATATTGTAAATCTGTTTCGGAGTTGGAAGGCTTGCAGGAGAAGTCGCCGCGGCCTCCTTGTTTTTTTCATCTTTTATTATGTCGGCGCAAAGGCTTATGCACTCGTCGCATATGGTGCCGCTTGGACCGCTTACCAATTTCTTTACTTCGAAATTCGGTTTTCCACAGAACGAGCAAATCTTGGTCGGAGGGGTGGTTTTCTCGGTCATTTTTTATCCCCTTTGCTTTCCAATACTTTGTCTATCAATCCGAAATCCGTCGCTTCCGTCGCGCTCATGAAATTGTCGCGGTCCATCGCGTTTTCGATAATCTTTTCGGACTTTCCGGTCCAGCCGGCCATTTTTTCGATCAGCCCTTCCTTCAACTTTCTTATGTATTCGGAACGGATAAGTATGTCGGTCGCCTGGCCTTGAAATCCGCCAAGCGGCTGATGAATCATTATGGTGGAATTCGGCAGGGCGAATCGTTTGCCCTTGGTTCCGCCTGCAAGTATTACCGCTCCCATGCTTGCGACCATACCCATCGCGATCGTGGAAACATTGGGCTTGATATACTGCATGGTGTCCATGATCGCGTAACCCGCCGCGACGTCGCCGCCCGGAGACTGTATATAAAGATGTATGTCCGCGTTCGGATTTTCCGATTCCAACAGCAGCATCTGCGCTATGATTATGTTTGCCATTCCTGGCTCGATCTCGCCGGAAAGCATTATTATGCGGTCGCGCATCAGGCGCGAAAATATGTCGAACGATCTCTCGCCTTTGGGCGTGTCTTCTATTACCATTGGGATTAGCGGCATATTGGGAACCTTTGGCTTATGTTCCCATGATTATAACACGATTCGGAGCGATTTTCAAACAGCCGTTAGGCCGCGGGCAAATTCGCTTGAATCAAAGGATTTTATATCGTTCAGCGATTCGCCGTTTGCGGTAAAAATTACCGGAATGGGGGACTTTTCACCGGCGGCGTATGATACTAGCGCGCCGCCCCGCGCCGTCCCGTCAAGCTTGGTGACTATAAGGCCGGTCAGAGGGATTTTATCACCAAAGGACTTGATCTGATTAATCATGTTCTGTCCCGTGGTGCCGTCCAGAACAAGCCATACTTCATCGGGCGCTTCGGGCATGACTTTTTTTATTACGCGGATTATTTTTGGCAGCTCGTCCATTAGGTCCTGGCGCGTGCCAAGTCGTCCGGCGGTGTCTATGATCCCTATGTCGAAATCTTTTTGAACGGTCTGGAAGGCGACGCTTGCCGGGTCGCAGTTGCTGCCGCAGGTAAATCCCGCCCCGGTCTTATCTGCGAACGCGGACAGCTGTTCGGTGGCCGCGGCGCGGAAGGTGTCGCACGCTCCGATCTCGATTTTTTTTCCGCTCCAAAGGTTCGCAAGTTTTCCTATGGTCGTGGTTTTCCCGGCGCCGTTGACCCCGGCGATCATTATGACGCTGCGTGCGGGCAGCTCTAACTTTCTTTCCAAAGGTTTTAATATTTCGGTCAGTTCGTCGTTAAGCGCCGTCACCAGAGAATCGAAATCTTTGGGATTTTTGCTGCGGATTTTCGAAACTATTTTTTCGGCTGCCGTCGGCGATACGTCGTTGGTGATAAGTATTTCTTCCAGCTGTTCGATCGAGATCGCGCTTGGTTTGTTGCCGCCGAAAATTTTTGAAAAAAATCCCATTTATTTTGCCTCTAATACGGCGATGCCGGGCAGGGTGACGCCTTCGATAAATTCCATAAACGCGCCGCCCGCGGTTGATACGTAAGTCAGCTTGTCCGTAAGTCCCGTGTTGTTTAGTACCGCGACCGTGTCGCCTCCGCCCGCGACGCTGATTATTTTTCCCTCGGCCGTGCGCTTGGCCAGGTGGCGAGCGATTGCAACGGACCCGCGTGCAAAATTCGGCCATTCGTACATTCCGACCGGGCCGTTCCAAATTACTGTTCCCGCCTGATCTATCTCGTTTAGGTAATTCGTTATGCTCTCGGGTCCGGCGTCCAGTATTATGTCGTCCGGTTCGATCTCGTCGATTCCGCGTATGAAGCTGTCGGCGCATTTTTCTTCCACTTTTGCGACGGCCTTGTCGGTCGATATGATTATTCTGCATCCCGCGGATTTGGCCAGCGTCATTATTTCTTGGGCTGTTTCTATTAGCTCGGGCTCGAACAGGGATTTTCCCATGCTAAGGCCCTGGGCATATCGGAATGTGTTGCCCATCGCGCCGTCTATTATCATGGCGTCGGCGATGTTGATGATATTTTTCAGCATTTCGATTTTTGTGGATACTTTCGCGCCGGCGATTATGGCAAGCAAAGGACGTCGCGGATTGGATATTATTTTTGAAAGTTCGCTAACCTCGCGCTGAATCAGCAGGCCGGCGTAGCTGGGCAATATATGGGCGATCCCCTCGGTCGAGGCGTGAGCGCGGTGCGCGACTCCGAACGCGTCATTGACATAGATGTCGGCAAGTTTTGCCAGTTCTGCGGCGTATTCTGGATCATTGGCTTCCTCGCGCGCGTCAAATCGGATATTTTCAAGCATGACTACGTCGCCTTTCGCATCGTTGCCGACTTGTCCGCCGTAGTCCGAAGGACGAAGGAGGAATGCCACGGGCCTGTCCAATATATTGGACAGACGTTCCGCGATCGGTTTAAGGGTAAGTTCGGGTGTGACGCCCTTTGGTCGGCCAAGATGTGCGGCTATTATGACTTTCGCGCCGCGGTTCAGCAGCTCGCGAATGGTTTCCGCGGCGTGAACTATGCGGAAATCGTCGGTTATTCTGTCGCCGTCCATCGGAACGTTAAGATCGCTGCGGACAAATACGCGCTTGTCTTTTACGTCCGCGTCTTGAAAATTCCTTAGTTTCATTTACATCTCCTGTAATGCCTATTTATACCATATTTTCGGGGTGTGGTGCAAATCGGATATTCATGTTGACAAATCTTATTGTTGTGGTAAAATGCACCAACGTAAGGAGAGGATCATGACTTTAAATAAACATGATGATGTTCGTGTGACAATGTACCAACCGGATACGCGTGGAGTAATAGAAGTCCCTAATATTGAAATATTAAAAACTTTGCAATTCAATAGAACTACGAAATGGACGAATCCGTCTCTGCCGCGTGAAGTTATGGAATATGGAAAAATCCCGCCCTTTGGTATAAAGGAAATTCATGCCGAAGGCATAACGGGCAAGGGCGTGAACGTTGCGATTATAGATCAGCCTTTGGCGCTTGATCACCCCGAGTATAAAGGTAAGGTCGCCGAATATAAAGTCTTTGGGCCGGAAGAAGTTATGAGATCGCATACAAGCAGTATGCACGGTCCGGGAGTTATGAGTCTGCTTGCGGGAAACACCATAGGCACTGCGCCGGACGTTAATGTTTATTATGTCGCGACTCCGACTTGGATTCGTAATGCCAAGCATGAAATTGAAGCGCTGGACTGGATCGTTGATACGAATTTCTTTTTGCCGGATGACAAAAAGATAAAATTCGTTTCAGTTTCAGCGTCTCCGGGCAACCCGAAACAGCGGACCGAAAACCACGAGCTTTGGGCCGAAGTCGTCGAAAAGGCAAAGCGGGCCGGAATCATAGTTTTGGATTGCGGAGAAACCAACTTTGTCAGCCCCGGATATTTGGATTATAAAAGCGATGATTTCAAATTTGGATTTCCTTTGAGGGGAATGGAAAATATTGGCGGAAGGGTTTATGCTCCGAGTTCCTTGAGGACTGTCGCGGAAAGTTACGACAATGAAAATTTTTCATATTCCTACTGCGGGCAGGGCGGGTTAAGCTGGGCTATTCCTTATGCCGCGGGCGTCTTGTGCCTTGGCCAGCAGGTGAATGGAAAATTGTCCGCCGAAGAATTAAAAGCTTTGCTGATCGAGACCGCCGCAAAGAATAACAACGTCATCGCGCCAAGGGAGTTTATAAATGCCGTTTCCAAGCATAAGTAATCTTGAGGAAAAACTTTTGTCGCTTAGCGATGTTTCTGACGTGGTTGTTGCGGGCGACGGCAAGGTTGCTTCGGGTAAGAAGCTTTTGAATTCGGAAGAAGTCAAAAAGGAAATCTCGATCTTCTCGCGCATTTTGATCAATGGCTATTGCGGCTGGCCTTTTCATTCTTGGTTTTTGAAATGGTCTGTTCTTGTGAAGCTTAATAAGCTATTTAAAATGAATCGAAATACAAGCACTGAAGATCTTTTCGAAAACCTTGGGGAAATTCTGAAAAAGATTCCCGATATGCACATTGCTGTAAGGTTTGCGGGCAAACGGATAGGACGCCCGGAAAGAAGGCATATCGATGTGGGTAAAAACTTAGCGGGAGACGATAATTATAAAATTGAAAAATTGGGACGGCTGGCGGTTGTGGCTGTGCGGCGTCAGTCTGGGACTCTGAAATGGACGCACGGAACAGAATTTTTCGACGCCGCCAGGCAGGCCATAGAAGATTCGGACGGGGTGATAATAGACGTTCGCGGAAATGGCGGAGGAAGGTCGTGTCCGATGGATATGTTGGCGAAATATTTGAACGGCGCGGTTACGCCTTCGAATAAAAGGTCTTTTGTGCGCGGAACCCCAGAGGGCAAAATTATCAGAGGAAAAAATTTTGGGGGCGAGGGTCACAACAATGACGACGATTTGCCCAATGATCCTTTTGTCTGGACCGATTATGCCAATAAAGCATATCCGAAATTTCAAGGTATAGAAAAGCCTGTTTATATTTTAACCGATAGCATTTCCGCAAGCGCGCCCGAGTTCTTCATCACAAAAATGTCGCGTCACCCTTATATGACGATCGTCGGGGAAAATACAAACGGCTGCGAGATATATGGAAACGTAAATTATACGGTTTTGCCATATAGCAGAATTGTTTTTCAAGTAGGAATGGTTCATCGGGAATTAGAGGTTGGGAATATAGAATGCAAAGGATATGCTCCTGACATTCGCGTGCCCGAAGGAGAGGACGCTTTCGATTATGCAGTGGATGATTTTATGAAGACATCAAAATTTTTACAGGCTTGTAAGACTTGCGAAAGTGCCCGTTGATGCCATGCTTTTTTATCGCCGCCAGATGCGCGGCCGTCGGATAGCCCGCGTTTTTCGCCCAACCGTACATAGGAAATTCCGCGTCCAGTTTTTTCATTATATCGTCGCGCGTTTCTTTGGCTAGGATTGAAGCCGCCGCTATGGACAATGATTTGGAATCTCCTTTCACGACCGCCTGACAGGGCAGGTTAGGAATCGTTTTATTCCCGTCTATAAGAAAGAAATCCGCCGCGCGTAATTTCATTGTCGCGCGGCGCATGGCTTCCAATGACGCCGCAAGTATGTTCATCTTGTCTATCTCTGCGGCCGAGCATTCCGCGATTCCAAAATCCAAATTACCCGCCGCCTTTTGCGCCGCCAGCCACTCGACACATTTTGCGCGCGCGGCCGCCGTCATCTTTTTCGAATCGGTGATAAGCGGCATATCGGAAAAATTGCGCGTCAAGAAAACTACCGCAGCGGCGACCACCGGTCCGCACAACGGACCGCGGCCGGCCTCGTCGCAGCCTGCGACTAATTTGCCTTTATGCGAATCTTCTATATCAAAATTTGGAATTGTCTTTTGCATTCAGCGCCGCCATATCGTCGTATGATGAATGTATCGGCCATTTGCCTTCCGCCAGGTATGTCATAGTCGTAAGCGGCTGATCTAGTCGCGCGCGGTACAGCCACAAATTAGACATAACAAGCTTGATATACTCGCGCGTTTCGTAAGCCGGAAAACTTTCTATATACAGCAGCGGATCATTCGTTGTGAATCTTCGTTCCCAGTTCAGCATGCGTCCCTCGCCGGCGTTGTATGACGCCAGCAACTTGATAAGATTGTTGTCTATGTGCGACCGCGCCAAAAGCTTGTTGATAAGCGTCTGTCCAAGGTACACGTTGTGATTCGGATCGTGCAGATCCAAAGCGTTCAGGTTTATGCGGTTCTGACGCGCCACGTTTCGCGCGGTTTTGGGCATAAGCTGCATGACGCCCTGCGCGCCCGCATGGCTTCGAGCGGCGGGAGCGAAAGCGGATTCCTGCCTTATGATTGCGAAGACCAGCGCGCGGTCCACGCTCCAACCTTTAAGCGGGTCCCAGTTCGGGATCGGATATTGCGCCGCTGAAATCACCCCGGGATCAATTTCCAAAATTCCTTTCTCGCGCGTGATGCGCCCAAGCTGCAAAGCGGTGCGCGGCAGATCGTGATTCTTGGCCAAAGTATGCACGGCGTGAAGCAAGCGGTCCGACGCGTCGTTCGTCATTAAAAATCTGAAGTGCCGCTCGGCCGAAGCGTGCTGGTCTATCTGCATCAGCGCAAGCCCCCTCATGCCGTGCGAGTGCTTCATGATTTCTGCAAGGTCCGACCTGTTAAGCTCTTCCTCGAAGAATTGGAATTTAGGTTTGCCGCCAAGCATTTTGACGGATAGGGCGCCATAAAACGACTGGGGATTTCTGGAACTGTCCCGCCAAAAGCGTTTTGCCGCACGATCATTCCCGGCTGCCGCCGCGGCCCGGCCGGCCCAGAATCCGGCTTCGATTTTTCGCGCGTCGCCTATATGCTTCAGATCCAAAATCTTTGCAAAATATTCCGCCGCCGCTTCGAATCGTTCGTCCTTGAACGATAGCAGGCCCATGGTCCAAAGCCCGTATTCCGATCCGGCTTCCGCCGCTATGTGGCCCCATTCTCCGGCCAGGTCGAATCGTCCGTCGGTGTAATATATAAATGCCAGCCGCCCGGCCAGCCGCCCGTAATCCGCCGGGCTAAGCGCGCGTTTGACGGCGGGTTCTTCCAAAACGTTCCTTGCATTCAGGGTTTTGCCGCGGCGCAGATGTCGGCGGAATTCGGCTATGCGGCCGTTGATGGCTTTGGAATAAGTTCCAGATGTAAAGGTTTCCGACATGGCCTTGTCGTCGCGTGCGGCAAGAAGGGTCGGAGTCTGCGGCGCGCGCGTGGTCAAATTCGTACCGCCTTTGCGTCGGGCAAGCCTGTGTATGGTCTCGGCTCCCGGATGTCTTGAATAATTTGCCATCCATCGGTTCAGCTCGGTCAAAGATGAAATATATCCCCGCGCCATATACCTTTGATAAAGCACTTCGCCCATAAGGATTTTGTCGGACAGTTTGGATTCTAACTTTGCGGCGGCTTCAAACCTGTTCGCGTCTTGAAGACGAAATATTTCGCGGTATATCTCGGCGTCTTCATCCGATAAAATCGTAGGCAGATTTATCGCATTCGCTGAAAACGAAAACAACATTGCGAAAAATATTATTATAATTCTTTTCATTACTTTTTCCATTTGCCTTTTATTTTCCCGGGCTGGACTAGAATAGTCTTCCTGGCTTTGCTTTGCGCGGAACTATTTCGCAGACTTCGCCGCCGGATTCCGGTTCGGGGATTTTGGCTATCAGCTGCTTGAATTCCGATATCTTCGAGAATTTGCGGTACACGGATACGAACCGCACGAATGCGATCGGGTCTATAGCTTGAAGCGCGTCCGCGATAGTCGCGCCGATCATTTCGCTTGATACCGTGTCCTCGTTGGTTTCCGTTTCGATCTTGCGCTGGATCGCGCTTGCGATTTTTACTATCTGTTGGTCCGACACGCTCCGTTTTCGGACGGCGATGCGGATTGACCGCTCGACCTTTTCAAGAGCGAACGGTTCTACCCGTCCGTCGGTCTTGCGTACGAATATGTCGCGCAACTGCACATGTTCGAATGTCGTGAACTTCATGCCGCACACGTTGCACACGCGCCGGCGCTTGATCGTGCTGTCGTCTTCGGAAGGGCGCGAGTCTTTGACTTGCGAATCCGGCTCGTTGCAATAGGGACATCTCATGGGGGAAAGGTTAGCACAAGCATGGGTTTTTGGTCAAATATAAAGTTAACTTGTTGATTTTTGCATTTTTATGGCGAAATCAAGAAATTTATTTATAAAAATTTGCACCCAAAGGCATGAAAATCGGGCGGATATTTGGTATAATCCCAGCATGAGGGAATATAAAAACCGCATTTTGCATGGCGATTGCATCGATGTCATGAAGAGGCTGGACGCAGGCTTGGTCGATGCGGTTTTCGCCGACCCGCCTTATAATCTGTGCCTTGGCAAGGATTTATTCCGGCCCGATCAGACTTTTGTGGATGCCGTGGACGATAATTGGGACAAATTCGAAAACGACGGCGACTATGGAGAATTCACCCGCGCATGGCTGGCCGAAGCCAAGCGCGTCTTAAAGCCCAATGGCGCCATGTGGGTGATCGGATCGTACCATAATATATACAAGATCGGCGCAATAATGCAAGAGATGGGATTTTGGATTATCAATGACGTGATCTGGGTCAAAAACAATCCTATGCCGAATTTCAAAGGAACGCGATTTACCAATGCCCACGAAACCCTGATATGGGCGGTGCCAAGCAGGGAAGCCGCGAAATACACCTTTAACTACGACACTATGAAAAAGCATAACGGCGGCAAGCAGATGCGGTCGGACTGGTGGCTGAATATATGCCTTGGCCCCGAGCGTTTAAAAGGCGCGGACGGCAAGAAAGTGCACTCGACGCAGAAACCTATGGACTTGCTGGAACGCGTGATCCTGGCTACTACCAGGGAAGGGGACATTATACTTGATCCGTTCTTCGGATCGGGTACTACGGGCGCGACTGCGAAAAAATTCCACAGGAATTTTATAGGCATAGAAAAGGAAGCGGCTTATATAGAAGCGGCCAAGGCAAGGGTGGATATGATCCAGCCTGTGGCGGATCTATCGGCTTATCACGCCCCCGAGAAAAAGGAAGAAATGCGCGTGGCCTTCGTTCAGCTGATAGAGTTGAAATTACTGAACGCGGGACAGACTTTGGTATCGCCAAAGGGCGAGAGGGCCATAATAACCAACGACGGTATGCTACAGCACGCTATGCTTGGCAAACGATCCATACACCAGCTGGCGGCGTTATTGCAGAATACCGCGGCTTTTAACGGTTGGGATTATTGGTCGGCGGAAAAGAAGGACGGTGCGCTGGTTTCCATAGACATAGTGCGCGCCGCCGCACGCAAGATTTTATCCGATACAAAAATTGAAAAAGCAGCCTAATATAATCTTGATTTATTTAGTCTATAGGTATAAACTGCGGTCGCGTGTTCCCGTAGTTCAACTGGATAGAACGAGTTCCTCCTAAGAATTAGATCCAGGTTCAAGTCCTGGCGGGAACGCCATATTTTTCCTCTTTACAAGCATTGTTATATTATGTTAGGTTTAGACAAAATGGAGCAATCGTCATGCTAAATCATACCCCCCCCCTCATCGCAGTAGAAGGCGCGGATAAAGCCGGAAAACGCACCCAGGTTCTGAAAATAATGGAATATCTTCGTGGGCGCGGCATAGATTGCGAAACTTTGGATTTTCCGCAGTACAAAAAATTCTTCGGTATACTTGTAAAGAATTACCTTAACGGCGAATACGGAGCCGTGAACGATCTGCCATCGGAATACGCTATGCTTCCGTACGCTTTGGACCGGCAACAGCACCAAGATTTAATCCGCGGTTGGCTTGATTCAGGAAAGTGGGTGATACTGGACAGATATTCCTATAGCAATCTATTTTCCGTCGCAAAGCGGCCGATGTCCGAATGGAAGGGAAAAATACAATATCTCGAGGAACTGGAATTCACACAGCTTGGAATTCGCCGCCCGGACCATAACATATACCTGTATCTTGATCCGAATATAGCCTATGGAATGCGAAACCAAGGACTGAAGGAATATCAAAATGGAAAGCCCGATATACATGAATCAAACTTAAAGCTGCTTAGCGACGTGTCCAAGTGCTATTGCCAAGTCGCGGAAATGAACCCGTCCGACTGGACGGTCATAGATGAAATGGAGCAGGGCGGCCGTCTGTCGATAGACGAAGTGTTTGACAGGATTCGGCCCAAGCTGGACGAATTTATCGCTATGCAAAAATAATTGCCGTTTGAAAATTATCTGAAAATATGATACAATCTCTTAAATGATAAGAGGGATTGATATGTTAAAAATTATCGCAAGAATTTTTCCGATTGCCGTGGTTTGTATTGCGGCCTTCGATGCCGCGGCCCAGACGACGCGCGGAAATCGCCACGGAGCGCCCGCAATCGGAGGACGAGCAAGCGCGGGCGGCGCCGCTGTCACCGCTCCGACCATGGTGCCGGGCGGAACAGTGCAGGGCGGTATGGTTCGCGCGGCGGGTGATACCGGCGGCATGGTTCGCGCTGCTGATGCGCCGATTTCGGCTAATGACACTTCTGGTACTCCGCTTGCTGTGTCGGAAGATCCGGCCCTGGCCCAAGCCCGTGAACGCGCCGCGACTGACCGCGCCAACTGTATAGCGAACAATGTCGGCATGGCTGGCGTCTTCGTTTGGGGAGGAACGGCCGCGCGCAACAGTCCAGATTATGCTACGCGCGGAGTTGCGGGCGTCGGAATGCTTCGAGAGGACATAGTCAACCCTGCGAACAACACTTGCTGGGTGCGCGTCGATTTGGATTCCAGCGAAAGAAACGTTAATCTATCCGGTATATCGGGCGCCTACTTTGCCGAGAACGATGCGGTCACTTGTGGCTCGTGGGCAAATAAAAAAGACATAGAATCAAAAATCCTTCAGGCTAAATCCACCGGCCGCACATTGGCCACGATCGGCGGAGCGGTAGGCGGAGCCGCCCTGGGCGTTGCGGCGGCCGAAACAGTCATGCACTTTGGCGGATGGTATCGCGGACAGAAAACGCTTGCGCCCGGAAGCGCCGAGCTGATCTGTTCAAATCTGCTAAGATTGGAAAAGCGCGAACAAAAGGGTAAGTCCGTGCAGGGCGAATTGAAGGGCGCTGACGGGCAGCCTATAACGACTTCAAGATTGGGAACGAAACAGACCGCCAGCCAGTTCTTCGCAAAATGTCCGGCAAGCAGCAGTGACGAATATTGCAAAAGAGCCAGGGCCGATGATGCAAACAAACCGTTTTTCGAAGCTTGGGATATGTTCGTTAAGGGCGATCGCAAGAAATGCGTGACAACCTCGGGAGAAACTGTGGTCACCGAGGAAGACATCGACGAAGAAGCGTAGTGCGCGCTAATGGCTGACGAAAAAAAAGTTTCAATGCCTTCGACCCTGACCAAGGGTGTGCGTGTAGCCATACTTATTCTGATCGCTATAATAATTGCGTCCATATTCGGAATATCCGTATATCCGACTGATTCGCTTCACGTATATCTATCGCACGAGATTCTGCCAAAGGCGCTTTACGTCTGCCCGCTGGCAAATCCGATCTGGGACGAGCTTTCAGGTGTTTTAATAATGTACAAGCGTCAGATTTCGATGGGCATCATGGCGCTTGTCATGTTCGCCGTGTTTACGGCTGCATGGAACCTGTATCAGAACTTGTTGAAAGACGAATTTAACGTAAAATCATGGGAATTCTTTTTTAAGTTCCTTTTTCCGTTGCTTATAGCCATAATTATAGCATGGCAAATCCTAACCTGGACGCCGAATTACTTCCGCGAAGTCCGTGTAGCCGGCAGTAACGGGCGTTTTGTCCTATGTGAAGCTTCCGAACCCGGCAGCCGTCCTGTACTTGCCGACAAGGTTCGGGCGGCAAGACGCAGATTCCCTTGACTTGACTTGCCCGAATCGTTAAAATCTATGGTGTATCGAAGAATTTCGGTATCATAAAAAAACAAAAAGGAGAACATAATGAACAAAACGGATCTAATTGATGCATTGGCCAACGACTCTGGCGTAACAAAAACAACAGCCGCCGAAGTATTGGAATCGTTCATCAAGAACGTCACGAAAGTTTTGAAGAAGAAGGGCGAAGTCCGCTTGGTCGGATTCGGAACCTTTACGACATCGAAAAGGAAAGCGACAACCGGCCGCAACCCGCGCACCGGTGCGACGATCAAAATCGCCGCTTCCATACAGCCCAAGTTCAAGGCCGGAAAATCCCTTAAGGACGAGCTGAACTAAGCTTGAAGTCTATTTAAAGACTGCGAAGCGCCCGAAAGGGCGCTTTTTTTCGGGGGCCCCATTACGAGGTACGTAGCAATGGGGCTCTAGGAATCCTTGCTATTTGAAGTAAGGTGTTAAAATAGGATAAAATGAAAGCATGAAAAAACTTGTCGCGCTTTCATTGTCTTTGCTGATTCTGGCGGCTTGCGGAAGCAATAACCGCAGGACGGTGCCTTACGATCAGCACACCACAAGAAGCACTCCGAACATGGTGAAACCTTATTCACACAATATCGCCCGCGCCGCCAAAAACGTTGGTCGGATTTTTAGAAGATAATATGCAATTTATTTTTTTGACATAGGTTCATTAATTGCCGACGCATCGGCCGTCCGCTCCTACTCCGCGGTCGCCGCAGTCGCATATACCCCACGAAAATACATCGACTATATTCTCCCAGTCCGACGGACATTTCTGCGTGGCGACTATAGAAGGTTTTGCGGCGGCGAATTCCGCGCTTAGCGCTTCGTCTATTATGCACTGTTGTCTTGCTGCCGCGCATTGACTGACGCACGAGTTTAGGCGTATGTCGCAATCGTTTGCGCAACTTGTAAAATTCGATTCACAAATCAAATCGCGCTCTGCTTTGTCATTATCGCAAGGAGTCATGTCGCATGATATGTGGCATTGAGTTGCGCATATGTCCGCAGCCCAATCCAAACAATTTTCAAAATCAGGGTGGCACTCACTTAGGCAGTCAGGCCTCTCAATAGATGGTAGACGATTGCAGCCTGTCCTGCATGTTTCGCACGTATTACGGTGGGTTGTATTGCAAACATTCCTACAAGCCGTACAGCCTTGTTGGCGACTGTTCCAACATGCTGAATGCTGTTGGCTTGATGAACCCAAACAAGAGGCGTTTGTTGATACGCAGGGATTCGTGCACAGGTTTAATTCAGAAGTGCAATTTCCGGTACAGCCGGTCATGTCGCCTTCGCAGTTAAATGTCATTTGCGGACCGGTTGCGCCCGTCGGACGTTCCAAAACCACATGGCAGCTGACCGGTATATTTGCGTCGGAACGATCAAGCATTTTGCGTATCTGGAATGGCCTTACTTTATTCTCTCCTCCGAATACGGTCAGATCAAATAGCGGGCATGATTTTGCCGTGCTGTACTGATCTTCGAACATATCTGAATTCATCTGTTTGCAAAGCGCATTGTTGGCAAGAGTTTCATGTATGTTGCCCGCATCCAAATCTAACAAGCAGTTGGATTGATGGCAATTAATCATGGATCCTCCGACGGTAAAGCTTAATGTTCTTGTTCCGCAAAAGCTGTCTCGCTTTAATTGGCGGCACAAGCCGTTGCCCGACAGCCACAGGCGCGTATTGCGATTGTTTATGGCGTCACATACGGGAGAAAAGTTCGAAAAAACCGGTTCCCTTAACCATAAGTTGGCAGTATCGTTTCGCCAACCAGCAGGGCATAGGTGATGCGCAGTTGTAAGCGTGGTAAGCATAGAATGAGCCGGCGCCACAGGCAAAGGAGTCATATTCGCGCAGAACGCGGAATCGCTTATGAAATATTCGCTTGGTTCAATGCAGTCCACGTCAAAATTGGAATTATCGGCTTCCAAAAAAGTCAAAAGAAATTTGTTCGAATTCCTTGCTATTCTGTCTTTCGCTTCGGTGTTCAATCTTGAAATTATTGCGATCGTGTCCGGATTGGTGAACGGAGCGCTAAGCGGCCTGAATGTTCCGCCGCGCATCTGGCACTGGCTGTTCAATTCGGCTTGGATCATCTTATAGACTTCGCCCGCGATGCCGGCCGTCTGAGCGTTGTTCACCGCGCGGTCGATCGAGGTCAAATCTAACATCACGCTTGAATCGTTGGAATTAAACCGGAAGTCGAACGTGCCGAACAGTGCCCTGCGCCGTTCGACGGATATGGTCTGGCATGGCCTGGCCTGTTCGAATATGTTGAAACATAGACTGTTATAAAATTCACCGGACCTGGTCTGTCCGAATCCTTGCAGCACCGCCTGTTTGCCCCGTCCGACTTCGAATACGACTCCTCGGGTTGGATCGGGCTTTAGAAAGTTAAGATACTGCGGACCGCCCAAAGTCGAGAAGCAGTTGCGTATCATCTGCGCGCAGTCCCTCTCTACGGCATAGTCAACAACGGCGGCTATGAAATCCTCGACGGGAGTTTCGCCCTCGATTCCGATCAGCTCGTCGCATTGGTAAATCTTTACCGCGCATGCTTCTTGCTGGCCTATCGCGACCACCGAATCCGCGGATATGTAAACGTCCAGAATATTGCGGACGTTTCCGGCGCTGGCCAGCTCGCGTATGCTGGGGCCGAATCGGTCATAGCAGGCCCTGACGTCGTTCATGCATACTCCCTTGAACTCGTCCAGTTTTTCCATATGCACATAGTGTATTTCGGCCATGGCCATTTCCAAATATTTTTGGCGCACCTGATCGCGTATGGCGTCGCACCGATCAAGTATCGGACCGCTTACCACATCCAGCTTGGACGATATAAGACGTTGCAAAGCCAGGCCTTCGCCGGACAATATGATCCGGTCGAATGAAACGGTTGACCCGCTTGCCGAAAAGGTGATCATGTCGCGAAGCTGGGAAAGATTGGTCGCGGTGGGTAAAATCTTACCGGTCTGCCGATCAAAGAATCTTCCAGTGTCCAGGCAGTACCTGTAATTCGCACCGCACGCGTTGTCGGCAAGCATGGCTTTTTTTAGCTCGCTTAGACACTCGCCCTCGGACAGAGAATTCATGGCGTCAAAGTTATCAATGCGGGCGGCCGACAGCTGAACCGATGTCTGCCGCACATTGTCCGACAACGCGCGGCCGCTTGCGCGTAATGCCCTTGCCAAAGTACCGCAGTCCTGTTCCACCAATATGTCGTACGCCGCCTGGGCGCGGTCAAGATGCCCGCGTCCGCGGCAGGCTTCTCCGATCATCGGGCGGCACATCGAAAACACCATGTTGAACAAAGCGCGCCCGCTGTGCTGAGTAAGATCCACGCCAAGCGTCGCGGCGTCGCCGATCATCCACATATCTTCGGTTATTTCCAAAGAAATCGGCGTTCCGGTCCTAAGGTTGCTGGGCGTTCCGCCGCTGATCGATTCCATAACCGAATCAAGTATCCGCCTGTTCGCCGAATTGTCGGGCGTGCGCGCGTGCGCCTGCTCGCCCTCGGTTGCGCGGACCAATGCTTCGGCTTCGGCGCGTCCCAAAGTTACGGTGAACATCGTGTCATGCATTCCGACAAGCCGGTCTTGCGCGCGCTGCAACTCGCCTCGTACGTCGACGATTGTGTCCAAAGTGTCGCTGCACGAGCAGCGTTTGAATTCTTCGCTTTTTGCCAAACAAAACTGATCCATGCATCCGAACAGGGCCGACCTGCAAGCTTCGTATTCGGCGGCGCCCGTAGTGCCGATCGCGCCGGTTGCAACTGCGGTGCGCGCGATCACCGGACGGCCGCCGATGGCGCCGCGCGCTGTTGCTGGTTGGTTGGCGGCGGGACGCATAATCGTTCTGTTTGCCGGCACGGCCGAACGGGTCTGTGCGGCGGACCGAGCTGGCGCTTCCGATCGATCGACCACGGTGCGCTGCGGTACCGCGGTGCGTGCCTGCGCGGCGGGCGAAGCTTCACGCCGCGCGCCGGTGCCTTGACGCTGCTGTGCGTCACCCGCGCGCGCGGGCGCGGCTGGCGTGCGCACGGCGGTGCGCGATACCTGCGTTTCGGACTGTTCGTCGGAAGGCGCGGCAACGTTAGGACTGCGCACGGGACGCGCGGCGTCGGATACCGTAAAAAGCATAAGCGGCAGCAACAAAATCGCGTAGTTTTTAAGCCTCAAAAAATTTCCTCTTTTCCTGGGCCTAATTTAGCAAAAAACCTATGAGGCAGTCAATAAGGATTTAGAGGGCCGCAAGGGGGTCTAAAACCCCCGGCGGGCCTTCCCGGTCATCGTGTTCTCCTGGCGCATTTACACCAAGAAGGCGGCATATCCAGCCTTGTGTTCCGGCCCTTTGCGGGATTGACCCGCGTCCCCCGGGTTGGCGAAACTTAAAGAATACAAGTATCGAAAGCCGCGAGCAGCGCCCCCCGCTCGTCCGAGTTATCGTTCACGTTGTTCGACACATTGTTAGCCGCGTTCCGCCCGCGGTTCACCGTGTTGTCGTACCTGTTGAAGAACACGGACGCAGAGGAAATCTGCGCGTTATTGCGATATGTCGCCTGCGCGGGCATACTGAAAGCAATGCGATATTTGCACAATAGGGAAATATTCTTATCACCGGATTCTGGCCTTCGCCAGTATGACTGTTTTAGGAGTGTAATTTTTATCCTTGACAAAATGCATATAAAGGGTAAAATGGCTTCGTAAACATAGGAGATGTTAAATGAATATAGAAATGTTATTCCAAGCGATGTCGGCCAAAGAACGCAAGCAGATGCTTCGTTTGCTAACCGCGTCCAGCGATAGATTCAAACTTTTGCCGCAAGTTGACGAAACCAGCTGGGGCTTTCCGCTGATCGAAGGCGAAAAAGAAGTCCGTCCTTACGTGATCCGCAACGAAAACGGTGTTGATATAATCTGTGTTTCAAAGGATTTCCATACGACCGACGAAAAGCTTTTCACCAAGATCATAGTGGACGGCGAAGAAAAAGAGCAAGAGCTTTACACCGGCACGGAAAATTGGTTTGTAATCGGTAAGCAGAAAGTCGAAAAAGATTTTGAAGAAAAATTCGGCACCAAAATGGATTTGAAGGGATACATGGTGTCCGGCACCAAGGATGAACAGAAATCATATTACGTCTATCCTGACGGCAAACAGCCGGAATATGACGCTGCCGGTTGCAGTGCGTTCTATTGGGGTCGTGGCATGATTGATGGAATGGTATTAGACTCTGCGTCCGTGTTCTTCTACAGGTGCGACGGCACGGTGGGCCGCGGGCGGCGCGCGGCTGGCAATGTGTCGGGCGACGTGGGCGCTTGCTCGGACGAGCGGGGGGCGCTGCTCGCGGCTTTCGAGCAAATGTGTTTAACCCGATAACCCGGTAACCGAAAAACGAATGATACAACTCCCCCCTTGTGGGGGAGTTGTATGTGTGTATGAATTTACTTGTACAGAATATTTTAATAAATCAAGCCAAATAAAAACTCACTCAATCCCGACCATTCTTTTCAGTTTTTTGAATTTTAGTTTCTTTCTTAAATTATAGCTGCAAGCGTGTTTGAACCAGCCGTTCGCGGCGGCTACCGAGCCTCTTGCGTTCTCGATTTTACATTCCGGTATCTTATTCATTTTTCCTATTCTAAGCATGCGTTTTTTCATTCTTTTCAAAGTGCGTTTGCGTATAAGGATAAAATCCTTGAAGTGCCTGTAACCCACAAAATCCAATCCGTTCCCAACAGGAAATATTTCCGATTTGGAAAAGGAAAGACCAAGACGCGCATGTATGAATTCGTCTATGCGCCGCCGCCATTCCTTCAATTTTTCCTTGTCGTTGTGGAACAGGCAGAAATCGTCGCTATACCTAAGATAACATTTGCACCTAAGGCTTTGCTTTACGAACATGTCCAGCTCGTGCAGGTATAGGTTACCGAACCATTGGCTGCAAAGGTTTCCGATCGGCACGTTTTTCCCGCCTTGGACCGAATGGATTATGTCGCGCAATATTCCCAGCATCCTTTCGTCCGTCACCGATTTCTTCACTATGTCGAACATTATGTCGTGACTTATGCTGGGATAGAATTTTCTTATGTCGCATTTCAGTGCGTATTTGTTCCTGCGCACGAATTCCATAGCGCGTCGGCTGGCGGCGTGTTGGCCGCGACCCTTTATGCACGAATAGGAATCGCGTATGAACATTTCTTCCCATATCGGGGCAAGCACATTCATAAGCGCGTGGTGCACGATCCTATCGGGATCGAATGGAAGCACGTATATGGTCCTTTTTTTTCGGGTCGAACAGCTCCATAGTTTTGTATTCCGACGTTTTGAATCCGCCGCTTGCCACCGTCATTCGTATTTTTTCAAGATTGCGCTCGGCGTCGTTCAGGAACCTTGCGACGCTGCGCTTGGCGTATCGACCCCGGACGGCCCTGCGCAGCGCAACCGAGAAATTATCCGCTGATATGAATTCGTCCCACATCACGAAAAAGTAAAGTATTTGTCGATTTTGCGAATCGTCGTCCGAAACGGAATCTTGTCCGAATATTTACGGCACTGATCGATCAATACGGTCGAGCCGGTGAACAGTATGCAAAGCTGGCCGTCCATTTCAAATTGAAGATGAAGACACATTTCCGATTCGCGGCTTTTGGACGGAACTATTTTATGGCCGCGGACCACTATTTCTTTGTTCAATACCTCATCAATACGGTATTTCCGACCATCCAGCACAAGCCGGATTTCGGCGAAGTCCGAAAATGATTGGATTTCTGCGGACATGGCTGCTCCTTTTCGGGATGTTAGGAACAGTTTCCGCAGTTATCAATAGGAACAAAAACCCTCGTTAGTATCGCATTCGGCAAGAGTCGCCTCTGATATGAAATATCCCTTTGTATGAACGCAGGCGGGGCATAGTTCCGGGGCGTCCGTTCCGACAACCCAGTTGCCGCAGTTGGTGCAGCGCCACATGACGGGCTTGGCCGACTTGAACAAAGTGCCTTTTTCGATTGCATTGGCCAGAGCGGTATAACGCGCTTCGTGATATCTTTCCGCATGACCGATTTCGCGAAACATATCGGCGATCGCCGAAAACCCTTCTTCCGCGGCGACCTCGGCAAAGGCGGGATACAGTTCGGTGTTTTCCTCGTGCTCTCCGAATGCCGCGTGGCGAAGATTTTCCAAAGTCGCGCCGATTTTTCCGGCCGGATAGGTGGCTTTTATTTCCAGTTCTCCGCCTTCTAAAAATTTAAACATGCGCTCGGCGTGCTCTTTTTCATGTCCGGCTGTTTCTTCAAAGATTTTTCCGATGGCCTCGAACCCGTCTTTTTTGGCTTGCGACGCAAAGAACGTATAACGGTTCCGCGCCTGCGATTCTCCTGCGAATGCGGTCAGAATATTTTTTTCGGTCCTGGTTCCTTTGATGGTCATAATTCTATCTCCTTTAGTTGCAATTTTTTTCGAATATCCGAATTATTTCGGAATAGGGCGTGTCGGCCGGAAGATTTTTCCCTATTGATTTCTCGGCTATATCGCGCGCCATATCCCGCATAAGCCCAAGATAAAGCAGCTGATCCGCGATCGGCGCGAAGGAAGCGGGCCGCGGGTCTGAAAATTCCGGCGCGGCAAGACCGCACGCGCCGTACATATAGTAATTTAATTCGTACAAAGTTGCATCAGGATTCGATTCCGGAGAAATCGCCATCAGATCCCGGCGTACTTCCATAAGGGCGTCAAGCTGGCTGGCAAGCACGGCCGGAACTGCGGTCTGCGCGGGCAGGGCAAGGATCGCCAAAATAAAAAATGTAATGACTGCTCTCATGTCCAAATCTTATGTAATTTGGACTGGTCCGGCAAGCATAAAAAACATTTGCTTCGGATAAGATTTTATTCTATCCTAGGAAGGAATTCTAGTATAAGGAGAACTGAATGCCAAGATATGACGACTCGGAATTTTTGAAAAGGATAGACATTCACGTGGGAAAACGCATACAGGCAAGGCGGACTATGTTGGGCTTGTCCCAGACGGATCTTGCCCGCGCGTGCGAAATATCATTCCAACAGATACAAAAATACGAAGTCGCCGAGAACCGCATATCGGCATCGCGCCTGACGCAAATCGGGGAAGCACTTAGGATTCCCGTTTCATACTTTTTCGACGGTTTGCCGAATCAGACTCCGTACGGTGGGCTTCGCGACGGCAAAAGCAAGGTCGCCCAGCCTGATCCGGACGATCCGCTTAGCCGCGCGGACGTGGCCCAGTTGGTCAGTCTGTTCGTAAAACTTAGCACCAACGAAGCGCGGGCGGGCGTGCTGCAATTTATCAGGCTTATTCTTTCCGGCGGAAACAAGGATTAATCTGAACTATTTTCCAATTGCACCTTTCCAAGTGCATATATTTCTTACGAATTTGCGCGCCTTGTCGAAATCGAATTTTTGGTCCGTAAGGACAGCGGCGCGCGTCGTGACATTAAGGGGATCCAGGCCGAAGCTATCAAGTATGCTAAGCACGCTGAATATATTATCATTCATGCCCATGCCGCCCGAATATTCGATATGTTTGCATGGGTATTCAAGCCCCTGTTCGTCGGGCGATTTGAATTCTTTATACGAATTGGCGCCTGCTTTATACGGACAGAACATCACGCCAAGATCTTCGGAAGACAGACCGACGTCGGCCTGTTCCTGTTGAAGCTTCAAAGATTTGTTAATGTAATCCACGGTTGTTTTGTTGCATATCAGAACGACCTGCGGCTGTTTGCATCCACGGGCCTTCATGTAATCCACTAATTCCAACGGACGCTCGGCTTTATAATTATCATCGGTTATATTGTACGAAGCGTCGCCTATGTTCAGATTGAATATCACGCGATCGACGTTCATGTCTGCAAGAAATATGGCGGCTTCCGAGTGAAACAAATGGCTTGTTTGCATGATGTCGGCCAAAGCGGCTTCGTTCAAATGCACTTCGGTTTGTAGATTGTGCGCTTTCAAAAATTTAAGCAGCTCGTGGCGGGAGTCGGTTTCTGTGTCAAAAATTTCAAGTCCCCAGCTGAATCCGAAATCATACTCGGCGAATTCGTAAACCATGCCGAAAATCTGTTCCACATATTCGCGTATTGTGGAATAGGTGGGCGTTAATTCCGCAAAGCTGATTCTATAAGGGATTGGATGGTTTGCCATGATGATTACTTTAATCGTAGTTTCTTACTATGCCGGCCGTATATGCGGCAAGGAATTTGGGAATGATTATATGCTCTTGTACCAAAATTCTTGTCTGCAAAGTTTCAGGAGTGTCATCGGCTTCGACCGGAACTTTTTCTGTCTGCCAACGTATGTCGTCCGGGCAGTCGTATACTTCCGTGCATCTGTGAATTGTGGCGCCGCTGAATTTTTCGCCGGCATCGATGACGGCTTGGTGCACGTTAAGCCCGTACATCCCGGGGCCGCCAAAGCGCGCAAGATCAAGCGCCGGGTGAATGTTGAATACTTTATAAAGCTCTAAAACTTCCTTAGGAATTTTTTTAAGGTAACCGGCCAGGAATAAAAACTCGGCGTTAAAATCCCACATGGCCTTTAGGATACTTTCCGTACGATATAGTACGCGTTCTTCTTTAGAGACATTTTCATAATCCGGATGCCTGGCTATTACGGAATTTATGCCCGCGTCCGCCGCGCGCTTTAATGCTCCGGCTTCTGGGTTTTCGGTAATCAACAGAACAATTTTTCCATTCTGTATAAGTCCGGCTTTTTCGGCCGCGATAGCGGACCCGAAATCTGATCCTCCGCCCGACGCAGCAACAGCATAGTTTATCATAGAGATTGCCTTTATTGTTTGATTATAGAGAGATCCTACCCCCCCCCATTGCGTTTTGTCAATGACTATTTTAATCTATTAATGACTACGGTTACGTGATTGCCTAAGAGCGCGCGATAATCCAAGCGACGATCCGCTATTTTCGAATTCCATCTTGATCCTGCGAATTTCTGCAAGCCTTTCCTGGCTTATGCCTTTTATTTTGTGCCCATATCTATCAAGCCCGATCCAGCCAAAGCCGACGACATATTTTATGTGTGCGACTCGTGGCTCTCTTGGCTGCGATCTGTTGGCCGAGGCTGCGTTTTTGTTGCTTAAAATACTTTGTGCGCTTGGGCCGTCAATGATGCTGTACGACGGTCTATATGTTATGGACGATCCGCTTGAATTTGATTTTTTCTGTTTTCCACTGCCGCCTTTTGGCTTTTTAGCCTTTGGCGCAACGAAATGTTTAAACCCGATCTGATTCTTTTTTGACATATTCTATTACCTTTTAAATATTGTTTTAATATAAAGCCAAGTCTACCCCCCCCCCTGTTCATTTTGTCAATCAATATTTTCATAATGTTTAAAGGGCATCAAAATGTCAGGGAGCGTTCGATCCTGACGCCGAAATATATTTCCATAAATTCCAATCTTCCAACGCTCTGTTTTTATCAACATTCTTTTTCTTTTTAAGCAGCGCAAGTGTTTCGACGATTTCTACCAGGTCGAAATAATTTAGCAAAAGATCGCAATCGTGCCGATTTTTGCCATAATCTTGAAAATTTTCCTGCCAATCGTGAAACAGCACCAAAGCTTCGTCGCTTGCATTAATAAAGGTTTGAAGTCCGCATCCGGCCCGGAATTGTCCGTCGATCAAAATTGTATCGAATTTAATTTTATTTTCAAAAATTTTTGACGAATACTCCGGCCAATGCGATTTGCGCTTTTCATTGATCGGTCGCCCCCAGGATTTTGTTTTTCCAATGTCTATATGAATTAAATCAAGCCGCCCATCGGACAATCCTGTTTGGATTTGTTTATTTTTCTCTAAACCTTCGATCCATTCTTTTGACGATTCAACGGAATGCGCCTTGCCATTAACGGGCAGATGCAGAAGTGCAAGAATAGTGCTTTCACCGGAACCGAATTCCAAATAATTTTTGGCATTTGATAAAATCTTTATCAAAAATTCCTGCTCTTTTTTCGTCATGGGGCGGCTTTATGATTTTATCTGACTAACGGCTTCATCGACTTCCTCACTTTATCAAAGAATATTCAGATTTTCAAGCAAGATAATTTTATTATTGACAAAACGGAAAATAAGTCTTATGTTATATTTTATAAAATCAGTGGACCTCAAAAGGAGCTATTATGGCATTTGAATCTATAGAAGAATTTGTAGAAAAGATGGAGGCCGGTCGCAAGATGCTTGAAAGCTTGGTAAAAGACCGTGCTGAAACCGTGTTTGGCGGCAAAGGGATTGCCAAAGAAATGGTTGTAAATTTTAAAGAAGGAGAAGAATACGTTTCATTTGGCAGAGAAAATTTTATCGAGGCGCAGCTATACGCTGTTCTTTGTGCCCATTGTCAAAGCGAGGAACCTGGTTTTCATGGGGATTGCAGATACCCTCTTGCCAAATCTGAATCCTGTGCTATGATAAGAGAGCGGTGCGATATAAAAATTAGATAGCTGGAAGTGCCAAAAGATTGTTTGAAAGTCCTGTGGTGGCTGAAAGGCGTGCTATCCTGGGGCTTTTGCTGTCTGAAGCGACTGTTTTTGATAAAAAGCTAGGGTTTTCAATACTTCCACCCTTTGATAAACTGCTAAAAGAATCAGTAGAGTTCGATAGCTTTGAAAAAAATGCCAGTTTTGAATCCAATAGAATCGAACTCACTCAAAGGCTTGTAAATCCTAGTAAAAAAGCCCTTTTTGAGGGTGCTTGTAATACCTGGTGCG
>WQXN01000010.1 GCA_009784815.1 Alphaproteobacteria bacterium
CATCTAAGTTTTTCAATTTCGCGCCTAATCGCCGAATGACATCCGAAATCCCGGCAATTATGTACTTGGACGTACACCGCATACCGGGATTTCGGCGTCATCGACAATTATTCATCGAAATTGAAAAACTTAGATGGGATTTTTTGAGATTATTTATTATTCTAGCAAACGCGATGCGACTAATGGGTTTTGAGCCAGCCGGCGTCTTTTAGGACTTGCAGGCCAACGCCTTGGATGTTGCCCGCGGCGGCTTCGGCCGCGATTTCTTCGCGCGTGTAAAATTTCGCGCTTAGCAGGTCGGTAGACGGGGTCGGCTCTCCGCCCGCCCAGTCAGCGCGCCAGTAGATTATCACGCGGTGCTGCTGGCCCGGGTCGATAATCTGATAAGTTCCGAACTGACGAAGATTCGTGATTTCAATTCCCGCTTCTTCGCGGATTTCGCGGCGCGCGGTATCGTGAAAGTCTTCGTGTTCGTTCACTCCGCCGCCTGGGATAATTAGGGTGCCGTACGCCGGCTCTTTGCCGCGTTTTCCAAGTAAAAGCTTGTTGTCTTTTTCGACCATTGTTGCCGCTCCGATCCTAATATTAGCCATATCAAATCCTTTTTATCTTGCATAGTTTTCGCACGGGGCAGTTAATGCAGTCCGGTTTTATCGCCTTGCATATATAGCGTCCGTGCATGACCATGACGTGGTTCGTCACCGCATGGTACTTGCTCGGAATAATTTTTTCAAGATCCAATTCCACTTTTTCCGGAGTCTTGGCGCGCGACCAGCCAAAGCGGTGCGCCAGGCGGAATAAGTGCGTGTCGACGCCGATCACTGGCGCGTCCCAAAGGACGTTCATTATCACGTTCGCCGTTTTGCGGCCGATTCCCGGAAGCTTCATAAGTTCGTCCCGGTCGCGCGGCAGTTTGCCGCCCGTCTTGATCAGCGCTTTGGACGCGCCGACAATATGCCGAGCTTTGTTGTTGAAAAACGAAATCGTATTGATATATTTTTTGAGTTTTGTGGCGCCAAGTTTCGCCATTTTTTCCGGCGTATCCGCGATTTTGAAAAGAGGGGGAGTAATTTTGTTGACTTGTTTATCGGTGGCTTGCGCGGACAGAATCACCGCGACCGCGAAGGTGAATTCGTTTTTGTAATAAAGTTCGGACAGTTTTTCTTCGCTGAATTTCCGCCGCATTATTTCAAAGTATTTTTTTGGGTCAATCAAGCCGCACCCCGCGCGGGTTGTTCAGCAATTTTATAAAATTTTCCTGGTGCGAGATTATCAGAAACGCCGCGCCTTTCGCCCGCATTTCGTTTATCGTATCCGCGATAAGTTTTTGAAGCGCAGCGTCCGCGCCCGCATCGATTTCATCCAGCACCGCAAGTTTCGGCGCGGCCAGGATCAGGCCCATCAGCGCGATGCGTTTTTTTTCCCCGCCCGAAAAGCCGACGTTGACCGACCTTGCAAGCCACGATTCGGGGATGTTTAATTTTTCGCGCGCGGCGTCCAGCCTTTCAAAAAATTCGCCCGCCGACAGCTCTTGCTTGTCGTTGAATTTTTTACGCGCGTTCATCGAATGCTTGAGGAACGAGGTAAGGGTAAGGCCCGGGATTTCCGGCACGTTCTGCGCCGCGAAGTACACGCCTTTCAGCGCGCGGGTCGTAGTCGGATCGGTAGAAATATCCGCGCCTTGGAATAAAATTTCGTCCGCGGATATTTCCAGGCGCGGGTCGTTCATTATCGCCGCAGCCAGTGTAGATTTTCCGGCTCCGTTTTTGCCGCGGATCACCACTATTTCGCCATCGCCCGCGGATAGCGAAAAATCGGTTATGATTTTTTTTGCGTTTGCGGACACGTTTAGGTTTTTTATTTCAAGCATTTTATTCCTCCAATGCCAGCTTTATAAGATGTTTGGATTCCACCAAAAATTCCATCGGAAGGCGCGACAGTATAGGCGCGGCCATTCCGCCGACGATCAGCGCCGTCGCGTCATTGTGATTTATGCCGTTCGCCGCAAGGTAAAACAGCGCGGCCTGCGGAATCGCCCCCGTGCTGGCTTCGTGCGACGACAGGTTTCCGCCGTTGTTGTGGACGACCGTCGGCAGCGTGTTCGCCGTCGCGTTCGCGCCGATGATTTTCGTATCGCAGTTCGCCGCGCTGCGGGCGCCGCGGGTCGCGTTTCCGAATGAAGTCAGGCTTCGGAAAGTTTGCGTCGAATTTTCCATTGCCACTCCGACCGACATGATGTTCGAAGTCGAATTGTTTCCGATATGAATCATCTTTGTTCCAGTGTCCGCCTGCTGGCATGCGCGCGTCACGCTTAGTGAATAAAAATCCGAGTGCGAGTTTTCGCCCATAAGAACGCTGGACGGGTATTTCCATGTGATCGCCGATCCTATCTCGACCTGGGTCCACAGAAGCTTCGCGTTCGCCGCCACATGGCCGCGTTTGCTGACGAAGTTAAGTATTCCTCCGCGGCCCTGTTTGTCGCCCGCGTACCAGTTCTGCACCGTCGCATATTTTACGATTGCGTTTTCTTTTGCGATCACTTCGACAACCCCCGAATGAAGCTGGTGGTTCGGCCGGCGAGGAGCCGAGCAGCCTTCAAGGTACGATAACTCTGCGCCCTGGTCCGCGACGATAAGCGTGCGTTCGAACTGTCCGATGTTGGCGGTGTTTATTCTAAAATAGCTGGCCAGGTCGACCGGGCATTTCGTATTAGGCGGCACGTAAACAAATGTTCCGTCCGAGAATACGGCGGCGTTTAGGCATGCGAAAAAGTTATCCGCGGGCGGCACCACGGTTCCTAGATTTTCGCGCACAAGGTCCGGGTATTTTTGGACCGCTTTCGAGAAGGGCAGAAATATTATTCCCTGCGCTTCAAGTTCTGCGGATAGCGTCGTGCTTACACTGCCGCTGTCTTCGACCATGTCGACCGCCATGCCCATCAGCGCCGCCTGTTCGTGCTTTGGGATTCTTAGGCGGTCGTAGATTTCTGTTAAATCTTCTGTAGGCGCGACGGGCTTGGACGATTTGAAATAGGTCAGGGCATTATAGTCGATCGGGTCGTAGTTTATTTTCGCCCAGTGAGGCTCGGCCATTTTTTTCCACGCGACGAACGCGTTCAGACGCCAGTCCAACAGCCATGCCGGTTCGTCCCGCAGCACGGAAATCTCACGGATTATGTCTTCGGAAATTCCGGGCTTAATCTTTGTCATTCTTTGACGCCGCCGCCAGTTGCTGCGCCGAGGACAGCACCGTTATAGACTGGCCAAGCAGACCGTCCGAAAACGCCGCCACAAGTATTCCGTCGGGATCCAGCAAAGCTATGCGTTCCAGCATTTTTTTTGCTTTGAACAAAAAAGCCTCGGCATTATTTGCGAATTCGGAATCAAGCTTGATATTGCGGCGAAGCTGTTCCAGCACGAACGGATTCTGATTTTTCGCGTCGATCAGGCCTCCGGTCATTCTCCAGATATTATGTTCGAAAGTTTGTCTGGGCTGAATTTCCAGGCGTTCCAGAATCGGAGTCAGATGGTGGCTTAGTTCCTGGTAGACTATATCAAGGTTATTAATAAATGAATCCTGCTGGTTGTAGGTCGCAAGGACCGTCTGCAGATTTTTCAGCGCGGCCGCGTTCGATTCGGAAATTTTATTCGCGCGGTCCAGTTTTTTCTTGATTTCGCTTGCCACGCCTATGATGACGATAAGCAGCGCCGCTATGATGTAAAGCATATAAAGTTCGGTCATCAATTGATCCTTTCCGTTTGCGGGATTATAAGACGGGAAAAACTAAAAGACAAGACTTTGTTGATTTGTACTTGACAAAAAGATAAATATGTTGCAAAATGTTCTTACGAATCGAAAAAATGTAGGAGATTACAATGATGGCATTCGAAAATCTGTTGAAAAATAAGACGTTTAGGCGTTTGGCTTTTATCGCTTTGACTCCGATTATGTTGTTGGCTATGGCTGGCTGCGGAAGTAATTCCGTGTCGGGCATGGACGGCATAGCGGACGAGCCAAGCTGCATTCCGCGCGACCGCCAAAGCTATATGCCTTCGTGCATAGCAAGCTGCGTAGGTGGAGGCCCGAACCCGGGTAATGTTGATAACTGCAATATGTGGTGTAATATCAGCTTTGAAAATCAGTGCGCCGAGCAGAGGGCTTGTAACGGCGGACGTTAAAATTTTTGGTTGACGAAAGCAAAAATCCATTATAGGATTGTATATGCAAATCAGAAAAGGGAGTTTTCGAGATGAGAGTATCAAGTAATAAATTGGCGGTTTCGGCAAGACGTTTAATGGCCGTTGTGACTGTAACCGGAGTTGGCGTTTTGTTTATGCTTGGCCTGGTGGGTTGCAAAAACAATCCTGTCGCTCCGAACATCGAGGACGAGAAGTGCAATGCCGGTTACTCGCTGGTAGGCGGCCAGTGCGTTGCGGACGAGGTCGAGTGCGGTATAGACGAACAGCCGACGACGGACGGAAAAGGCTGCGAGCCTTTGAAGTGCGGCGAGGGCAAGATACTTGTGCCCGGCAAAGGCTGCGAAACGGACACCACCGGCAATGGCAATGCCAAGATTGAACAAGCTTTGGGTATGATTGCGGACGGCGGGCATTCGGTGTCGGCGATTTCTGTCGCCACGGGTTTGTCAGCGAATGAAATTATAGCGATGCTTCCTGAAAATCTGCGCGTTTTGGCGGGCTTGCATAATGATAAAACGGTTGATGAATTGGAAGCCGCGCAGCTGGAAGCTTCGAGGGCCGAGGCGAGCGAGATGATCGAGAACGGCGGGCATTCGGTGTCGGCTATTGCCGCTGCGACCGGTTTGTCTGTTGCTGATGTTGTTGAATTGGTGTCTGCCGAACTGCGTAATTTCGAAGGCTTTAATAATGACGATACGATCGACGCGATCAAGGCCGCGCTTGAAGCCGCGGAAGCGGAAAGGATTAAGGCCGAGTGCATTGAAGCCGGAATAGCCAACGATTCTACGTTGGGTGCCATTATAGGAGATTGCGGCGCGGTGGCGGCGGATTTTGCCAAAGTTGATCCCAGATTTGTTACTTTTTGGAAGCATGTTAAAGATACGCTTACCATATCGGAAAACGTGGCAAGGTTTGATACAATGGAAGAAATTGTACTTAGAATCGAGATTGGAGCGTGCAATGTTAGAGCAATTATGGAGGATACCGGTTGGACGCAGGCAGATATAGAAGCTTTTCTGCCCGAAGGTTTAGTTGGTTGCCCTGGGTATAGCAGAAATACTGAAATAATGTTTGCAAGGCAAAGCTGTATTATTTCACAATGATTTATGTTTCACGTGAAACATAAATAAAAAAGAGAGCTGTTGCTCTCTTTTTTATTTGAAGATTAAAAACTATAGTCGACGCCATAGCAATTAGAAACGTCCCATTCATAATCGTCCCAGCACCATCTGCATACATTATTGCCATTTGATTTCATGGCTATACAACAATTTTGTGATTGTGGTTCTATGGTATCGGCGCACAAGAGACTGAATCTGTCCGCTAATGTGTTATAAGCTTCTCCATTTCGGCAAAAGAAGTTTGGATCTGTGCAAGGTACGCGGTTGTTTGTTCCCGTACATAAGAATCCATGATCTCCGGCGCAGGATGTGCAGGCTGACTGGCCTGCGTTCGACCAGACTCCATCCAGGCATTGAGCGCGGTGGGTTCCGTTTGATGCGCCGCTGCAGAACCAGCCGGCTTCGCATTCATTGCAGACTTCGGCGTTGTGGTAGAAGCCCGCTTGGCAGGTGAAATTGGTGCCGTCGTTGCAGGTTGCGTTGGCAGGACAGGCGGTGCAGCAATGGCTTTGGTCACCCAAGCATCGTCCGCCGGACCATATGCCCGGCGTTCTGTAGCTGTTAGCAGGACAAGAAGTCGTGACGGGTACACATTCGGTTCTATCGGTGTTGATTTCGGTGCCTGTAAGACAAGGGTTGCTGGATTCGAATACACCGTTTGGGCTTGCTGGGCAGGTGGCCCCTCCGCTTGGGCAGTCTTTGCAACCACGTGGGGAGACACCAGTGTCCCACCATTTGGCTGGAGCTGGACAGTGGGTACAGTTGGCTCCCGCGTGTCCGTGATCGCAAGGGCAGGTATTGTGGCTCCATGTTCTTCCAGGCAACGAGCAAGTGCAGCCCAGCCGGTTTGGATTTGCAGTAGAGTTCTCTACACATGCGACGCAGTTTGTTCCGTTCCAATAGTTATTGGAGGTGTTGCATCTGATGCAGCCAAGGTTCTGGTTGGTGCCGGTATAGGTCCCAAACCAAAAGTTTTCCGTATTGCATACGCAGGCCGTATTATTCGCATTTAGTTTAATTCGGTTTTGCGGGCTGTCGTTGCAGGTATTGCATTCGGCTCCGTTATTTATCACGAAGCCGGCGCAGGCGTTGCATTCGGTTGAGGAATCGGTTGTGTTGCTATATGTTCCTGCTGGACAGGATTCGCAGTTTACTCCTACGCGCCGTTTACCCTGAGGACAAGTGTGGGCAACGCACGCATCATTACTGGCGTTCAATATCCAACCGTTCATGGCGTCGCAGATAAGTCCGTTTGACGCGTCGCAGCGTTCGACCCCTTCGGTGCCGGCGGCCGGGCAGGCGTTGCAGGCGTTGACCAAGAAGAATGTATTTCCTTCGCAAGGCTGGCAGCCGGTCGAGCCTGTGCCATCAAGAAGTCCCCCGGTCGTTACGTTAGGAGGAAGGCATTGGCGACAATGGTTGCGGCTTAGACCGATGGTCGGTTGGAAGAAGCCTGGCAGGCAGGGTACGCAGTCACTGCCTACGCGCTGCTGGCCCGTAGGGCATAAGGTTTGGGCATTCGGGTCAAATAATCCCCCCCATGCGCCGCCCGGGCAAATAAAGGAAGTACAAGAAATGGGATTGCAAGTGTAAAAAGGATGTCCGCAGTCACCCCCCCCTCCGCAAACATGCGAAGCATAAGGGTCGCCGCCCAAAGTATTGGCATAGGTCATCATGTGGTTTAATTGATTGTTGGATAGGCCGGATTGGCAGGATCTATTTTTAGGCCATACGCGCAGCCAATCGGTAAAGGATAAAGGCGGACTGTCCGAATCCGTTTCAAACGGAAGAGCATTGGTATTGGCTATGTTTTGCTGCCCCGGTTCGCCGATTATGTTCAGGTCCGATTGATTTCCCCATAGCGCGGTGAACAGAGATATGTCCCCCTTGAGATTCATCGAATTAGTGAACGAGTTGCGCAGCGCGACGACCGAGTGCTGAAGTATGGTTCTTGACGGGATGAAGTCGACACCCGTAATTTCATCGAAGGTTTCGATGAAAAGTTTTTTCAGCATTTCGCGCGCGACAAGCGAATTCACGCCAAGGGCCGTATCGTTTTCTATACCGCCCGCGGCCGCGGCTTCGGCGCGCAGCGCGTCTATTGCGGCGTCTCCGCAATCTTTCGCATAGCAGCAGCTGGCTCTGTTGCCCCAAAGCGCGCAGGTGTTGCTGTTCCAAGTGTTGACAGGCGACGGCACGGGTTGCGCGCGTGCGGATTTGGAACTTGTATAGAACCAGCCAAGAACCGTTTCAGGAGCGGTTTTGAGATTATTTTCGATCGCCGCGCTGAATATCGCGTTACCTTGTCCTTCGAACAGAGGCCCGTGCCAATCGCCCCATATATCCCTTATCACAAGATCGATGTTTTTGCAGTCGTCGTGATCGGCGCGATCCGCAGTGCATTTGAACGTTTCGCCCGCGCAGGCGCGGACTTCGCTTAGGCAGGACGCTTCGTTAACCAATGTAAAATCCGCCGCGCTGTTCCGGTTCTCGCCAACCATTCGCGAACGTTTGTCGAACGCAAGCTGGCAGAACCCTCCGAGGATCTCGCACGCTAAATCGCTTGCGTGCCACATGCTTGGGTCGCATCCGCTCCACAAACGGCCGTCCATGCCCACGCAGTCGCGCATCAAGCAATCTTTGCCGACTTGGAGGCATCTTTTGTATATCAGTTGGCGTTCCTGGACAAGTATTATGTCTTGGATATGAGGCCTGTCCGCCGCAAGGATCATTTGGCAGCTGTCCGTTATGTTCTGGCAGATCAGTCTTTGCGAGCGTAAGCTTTCCAATTCCAAAACTCCCAGCGCAAGGTTAGAAACGGCTTCCAGTCCCGCGCGCGCCTGGCCAAAGCAGGCCGAAATCAGTTTGGTGCAGTCTTGGCGCACCGCGTCAACCATGCGTCTTTGCGCGACGCGTATATTGCCGATCGCATCAAACAGAAAACTGTTCCATACCGCGTCCGCTTCCCTTTGACACGCATCCAGCGCGCTGCTGACCATAGGACGTTTCGAGTTAAGCAGTCTGCGGAAGTTCGTTTCGTTGCCGTCAAGGCTGCTTTCCAAGAGGTACAGGTTCGGCGTCAGGATCGGGCGACCAGAGTTTCTGTTCACGAACTGGCCGGTTACGTCTATGCAAAGCTCGTACTCGGGGCCGCAGACCGCCGGCAGGCGCATTTGCTCTTGAAGTTTGGCTTTGCAGGCGATCGCGCTGTCAGAATTGCGATCAAAGTCGGCGGCAAGCCTGGCTTCGTCAAGAAGAGCGCCGCCCTGCGCCACTTGCTGCAGCGCGGTGTCCGCCACGCGTCCGTAACCGCGCTCGATCGCGGCGCAGTCCTGTTCGATCAGCATCATGTACGCGCTGCGGGCCATTTCTAAATCCTGGTCGCTGCATTCGTTCGCAACCATTCTGCGGCAGGACGAATGCGTATAGTCAAAAAGTTCACGGCCGAACAGTTCGCGCGCGCGGCTATGTCCGCCAAGCCAGTCATCTGCGACGGGCGCATTCATGTCGATATTCAAAATTATCGCTTCCGATACCGTAGCGCGGCCGCCCGGCATGACGCCTTCCGCTATGCCGTCAAGAAACGCGCGGTTCGCAGTGCGGTCGCGCTGTGCGGTAAAGGCCGCTTCGCCCGCGGTGGCTTCCAGCGCGGCGATGGCCTGATCCGCCGTCGCGCCCACAAGCACAAGGTTTTCCTGATGGTCTTTCAGACGGTCCTGAGCGGCTTCGATATTCGCTTGAAATCTGATCAGATCATGCACCCGGGCCGAGCAGGCGCACCGGCGAAATTGAGCGTCCCGCGCGGCGCAGAATTCATCCATGCAGGAAAAGTACGCCGCGCGGCAGATTCCGTAAGGGGTCGCCGCTTGCATTTGATCCGTTGCGATTGCGGTTCGCGCTATGCCCGCGCGTCCGGCGGTTGCGCCGCGGGCCGAAGTTTGTGCCGCGCTGCGGGCGATTCCTGGTTGCGAGCGCGCGCCTGCGGCCGAAACGGCCGACCGACCGCGCAGTGCGTTGTTTATTGGCATTTCACCGACCATGGGTTGAAGTTGCCGACCACCGGGAATCTGTCCACGCGCGATAGCTGTGCGGGTTTGCGTCGCGCCGGGCGCTTGGCGGGTTGCGACTTCGCGTTCCGGCGTTGCGCCGCGCGGAGTTGCGTCGGCGCTGCGTCCCCTTGGTTGAGGCGCGGTTTCACGCGGGATCGCCGTGCGGGCTTGGGTCGCGCGCGATTCAGAGGTCTGAGTGCCGCGGGTGGCGGCAGCCGGGGTGGTGCGGGCTTGTTGCGGGGTTGTGCGCGCAGCGCGTTGCTCTTCCGCCGAAAAACCGACAGAAAACAGGCATGTTGCCAGCAAAGCAAATGTTAATACCTTCCTCATTTGCGCGATCTTAGCAAAAATCATAAGGGCGGGTCAAAGGCAAAAAGTAAAAAATAATCCTAAATAAAATCCATTATCCTCTTGATTTGTACGAATAAAATGTTATATAGTGTGTGCATTATCCCATAGATTATCAAAGAGGTTATTATGTCATTGCCATACATGCCAAGCTCGACCGCCAGATGGCTGGTGGAAAATACCGCCCTTACATTCGATCAAATCGCCGAGTTCTGCGGACTTCACGAGTTGGAAGTAAAGTCCATAGCAGATTCCGAGACGTCCAAAGTACAAGGCCTTAACCCCATACTTTCCGGGCAGATCGACAAGGAAGAAATCGAACGATGCGAAGCGGATCCCGCTTTGCGTCTGCAGCTGAAAGAAGGGTTTGTAAACAGCAAGGAAAAAATCGCCAAGAAATTCCGGTATACGCCCATGAAACACCGCCAGCACCGCGGAGGCGGAATATTATGGCTGATCAGAAACTATCCCGTGCTTAGCGACACCACGATCGCCAAGCTTATGCGTTCGACCAAGGCAACCGTATCCATGATGCGAAGCAAAACCCACAAGTCATACGGAGATACTGAAATTTCAAATCCCGTCGTGCTGGGGTTGATTTCAGGGGTCGAGCTGAACGAGCTTGTCGAAAAAGCGCAGCGCCGGGCCGAAAAGGCAGCCAAGGAACAAAAAATTGATGAGTAAAAATATCAGCGCGACCGCGAAATTTCTGATCGACAGCCTGCCGCTGACATTGCAAAAACTTGCCGAACAAAGCGTTCAGGACGGTTTTGTCGCTTTGGACGCGCTCCGCGCCGCAGTGATCGCCAGCGACGATCCGGAAATAAATTTCGACGAAATAAAAGATTTCTTTAGGAACGATTTAGAGGTCGAACTGGCCGAAGATTCGGGGCCTTGTGCAAAAGACTCTATGTTCGGGGACGAACTTGACGACGAGAGTTCCAAAAAGGCCGATATAAAAGACGACCAGTCGCAGGTCGAAGACAGCGACGATTACGAATTTTACGCTCAGCAGCTTATCCGATCAAACGTCGGGGCGATAAACATCGGACAGGATTCCGTTCAATCATATCTGCGTCAGATCGGACAGGTTCAGCTGTTAAGCAGCGCCGGGGAAATCGCCATAGCGCAGCGAATCGAAGTCGCCAATAATCTTGCCATATACGGACTTTGCGAAAACCCTATGACGATCCGCTTTATGCTTGACTTGTACCACCAGCTGCTTGAAGGCCAGATACGCCTTAGAAACATAGTCAATCTTGAAAACATGTATTCATCCGAGGCCGAGCTGAAATCCGTCCAAGAATTGGACGAGGCTTTGCGCGCAAGCGGTTCCGAAGACATAGAAGATTTGGTCGGAGAAGAGAACGAGAGAATAGCTTCGGAAGAAGAGGAGGAAGAGGAAGAAGAGACCGCCGAAGGAGAAGAGAAAAAAGAACGCGACGGAAAGAGTTCCAGCGGCGTGTCGATCTCGTCGATGGAAGAATCCTTGATGCCAATGGTCTTGGAGCTGTTCGCCGACATAGAAAAGCAATTCAAGCAGATCGAGACGCTTCAAAGACAGCGCATAGACATAATGACCGGCGCGATCAAGCCCGATCCCGCAATCGAGAAAAAATACACAAGCGTAAGAAATTCTATGTTCGACAAGGTGATCAAAATTCGCCTTCACGACGACCGGGTGGCCGAAATCATGGAGCGACTGACGTCGAAATCGACTTTGCTTGCCGGATTAGAGGGAAAGCTGATGCGGTTGGCGACGGGATGCAAGATCAAGCGCGAAGAATTTATGGAACAGTACGAAGGACGCGAACTAAACAAAAACTGGGTCAAGAATTTGGCGCGGCTTAAAAATTCCGCTTGGGACAAGTTCGTCAAAAAGCACGAGAACGACATAAGCAAAGTGCGCGCCGAGATACTTGAGATAGCCTTGGCCACGGGACAGCCGACCGGGGAATACAAGCGCGTCGTCGAAATGGTGCGGCGCGGACAGACCGAGGTCGCGCGCGCCAAGCGCGAAATGATCGAGGCGAACCTGCGACTTGTTATAAAATCCGCGAAAAAATCTTCCAGCCGCAGTTTGGGATTGGAACTTTCCGACCTGGTGCAGGACGGGAACATCGGTCTTATGAAGGCGGTCGACAAGTTCGACTACCGCCTTGGATATAAATTTTCGACTTATGCGACGCACTGGATTCAGCAGGGAATACTTAGGTCGATCGCGGACCAGGCCCGCACTATCCGCATACCGGTTCACATGATCGACAATATTCACAAAATCAACCGAGTGTCACGCCAGTTCGTACACAAGCACGGACGCAGCCCGACCCCGGAAGAATTGTCCAAGATAGTCTATATGCCGGTTGAAAAAATTCACAAGGCTTTGAAAGTAAACCTTAAACCCGTGTCGCTGGAAGGACCTTTGGGCGGCGACGACGACAGCTCGCGGATGGAGATAATAGCCGACGAAAACGCGCGCGATCCGTTCCAGTCCGCCGTGCAGAAAAACATCCGCCAGGTGTTCACGAAACTTTTGGCCGAACTGACTCCGACCGAAGAAAACGTTCTGCGCCAGCGTTACGGCATGAACACGAACCGCACTTTGACGCTTGAAGAAGTCGGCGAGCATGTAGGCGTCACGCGCGAACGCATACGCCAGATTCAGGAGAAGGCCATTCAGAAACTGCGCCATCCTACACGCGCCCGCAAACTGCGATCTTTTTACGAAGAGTAATAAAAATGAAGTTTCTTGATGTCGCTAAGATTTTTGTAAAGGCGGGCGACGGCGGTAACGGCTCGGCTCATATGCGGCGCGAAAAATACATCGAATACGGCGGGCCCGACGGCGGAGACGGAGGGCGAGGCGGAGACGTGATATTCCGCGCTAGGCCGAACGTCAACACTTTGATAGATTACCGCTTTAAGAGGCATTTCTTGGCGCCGAACGGCAAGGCGGGATCCAGCAAGCAGAAGACCGGCGCAAGCGGCGAGAATCTTGTATTGGAGGTTCCGACCGGCACGGTCATACTTTCCGAAAATCTTCAGGTCGAGTATGCCGACTTGGATCAGGACGGCGCCGAGTACCGCGCGGTCAAAGGCGGAAACGGCGGATGGGGGAACGTGCATTTCAAGTCTCCGACCAATCGCGCTCCGCGTCAGGCTAACGACGGTTTGCCAGGAGAAGAACGCACGGTGGTGCTGCAGTTAAAGCTTATCGCCGACATAGGGCTTATCGGATTTCCGAACGCAGGAAAATCCACTTTGCTTTCGGTTATAACCGGCGCGCGGCCGAAAATCGCCGATTATCCGTTCACCACTTTGGCTCCGCAGCTTGGGGTCATGTACGCGCACGATAAAGAATTCGTTATCGTCGATCTGCCGGGACTTATCGAAGGTGCGGCCGAAGGCGTAGGGCTTGGCGATAAATTCCTTGCTCATGCCGAGCGCACGCGGTTGATTCTGCACTTGATCGACGGCACCGAGGAAGATTGGGCCGCAAGGTACAAGGCCATTCGGCACGAGTTGGATTCGTACGGATTCAATCTGATCAACAAGCCCGAAATAGTGGTCGTGAACAAAATGGATTCAGTGGACGCGAGCGACTGGAAGGCGCGCATGGCCAAATTAAAACGCGCCGCCAAGGGACGCGAGATAGTATCAATTTCAGCAGCCGGGCGGCTGGGCCTTGACGAGCTGAAGGCTGCGGTCGAAAAAGAGATGGGGAAGTAGAATGGATTTAACTTTGGAATTTTCAGATATACGCGAGGCGATTGACACGCTTAGGGGGTATCTTTGACCCGGCCAAATTAAAGGCCGATCTGGCGGATTTGGAAGCCCAGGCAAGCGATGAAAATCTTTGGAATGACGCGGACAAGGCGAAGACCGTTCTGCAAAAAAAATCAGCCATAGAAAAAAAGATAAACGATTTCGAGTCGCTGGTTTCGGATTTTGCGACGCTGAAAGAATTGTACGATCTTGATAATAACGACGCGGATGTCGCGGTTGCCGTTTCAGCCCTGCACAAGCGCGCTTTGGCCGCCAAGGACATGACTTTGTTTTCCGGCGAGGCCGACAATAACAACGCATTTTTATTCATTCAGGCCGGAGCCGGCGGGACCGAAGCGCAGGACTGGGCCGGAATGCTGTACCGTATGTATGTCCGATGGGCCGAACGGAAAGGATTTGCGGTAGAAGTGATAGAAGAGCATCACGGCGAAGAGGCAGGAATGAAATCCGCCACGCTTCGCATAATCGGCGACCGTGCTTACGGCTGGCTGAAGAACGAAGTCGGAGTGCATAGGTTGGTGCGCATATCGCCGTTCGATTCGAATGCGCGGAGGCATACTTCGTTTTCTTCCGTCGACGCGTGGCCCGACGTATCCGACGACATAAATATCGAGATCAATGACAAAGACCTGCGAATAGATACCTATCGTTCCAGCGGCGCGGGAGGACAGCACGTCAATAAAACCGACAGCGCCGTGCGTATCACGCACTTGCCGACCAACGCCGTCGTGCAGTGCCAGACCGAGCGTTCGCAAATTCAGAACCGTGAGACAGCTATGAAAATGCTGAAATCGAAGCTGTACGAGCTTGAGATGCGCAAGCGCGAAGAAGCCGAAAACGCCGCGCTTGCTACGCAGAAAAAGATCGAGTGGGGCAGCCAGATAAGGTCGTATGTGTTGCAGCCGTATCAGATGGTGAAAGATCTGCGCACCGGGGTCGAGCGCACAGATCCAAATAATGTCCTTGACGGCGACATAGACGATTTCATGATCGCCAATCTGAAGAAATAAGGACAAAAAATCCCGGCAAGGTTTTTCGTTTGCGGTCTATATCGTCCACTACGCTTCGGAAAACGAACCCTTGCGGAGGCACAATAGTCCAGGCGCGGGTTCGTTTTCCTTGGTATTGAACGATCTATCCTTGCAAACGCGACCTTGTCGGGATTTTTTGGGTAGTTATTTTGATTGACAAAATAGATCGGGGGGGGGTATTATGCAGTAAGTCGGGAGGCTTTTATGATACATTGCAGGATATTTTACAGCATCGAGATAGCTGCGCCTATAGGTAAGATTTTTGATGTGATTACCGATTCGAATTTTACTCCGAAATGGGTACCGGTTGTTGTGAGCGAAACTAGGATAGGCCCTATGCAAATCGGCGCGGTTTTGACCAGTCAGCTTACGAACGGAGAATCGATCGAGATGACCGTGGATAAATTACAATTTCCTACAGAGTTCGGCTTGGCGATCGGCGAATGGCACGAAGAGTACCAGCTTAGTCCGATAAATGAAAATCTGACCAAGATTAGAATAGCAGAGTGGGAAGGTGACGAAAACGATGTTTACGGCGGATTGCCGACAAAACTTGCCGCTTTGAAAAGGCTTATAGAACAAGGCAAAGGCTGGAACGAGTAATAGATTCGTTATTAAGCAATATACAAATCAACCCGCAAACTTAAAGAGTTTGCGGGTTATTCTTTTTAATTCGGCATATTTGACTTTTTGCAGCCTTTGCCTTCCTTCATCATATCGGGCATTTCGACGCCGCAGGATTCAAACGCCGCCTTGGTGCATGCGCGCGCGGCTTTCATCGCAGCCTTGGCCGCTTCATCGTCGTCTTTTTGGAATTTGGCTTTCGGGCAATTGTGCTGGGCTACGCAGGCCTGCTGTTCGGCGGTCAAATGATCCGATGCGCGCCAGATTTTCTTTTCGGCAAAAGCCGCCACGGGTATTGTTGCAAACGCCGCCAGTATTATTAAGTTTTTCTTCATGGGTTTCCCTTTTTGATTTAGTTGTTAAATTTTCCCGAGCGCGGGAAGCCGACCGGGACCGTTTGGCCTTGGGTTCCGCGTTTTCCAATATAGGGTTTTATATCGTCCAGCTTTGTTGTGCCGCGGCCGGTGGTCCAGGTCAGACCCGATTTTTTCGGGAAGACCGACGCGTCCACGGTATAAGTTTTTTCCGCGTTGTATTTCTGCAGCACAACGCCTTTGCCGCGCGCCATTTCCGGGATTTCGGCCAGGTCGATCACAAGCAGTTTATCGTTCGAGCCGCTGAAAGCCGCCATAAGGTTGTCGCCGTCCGGAATTTCGCGACACAGGACCGCCGGGTTTTTCGAGTCCGCATTCATAATCTGTTTCCCGTTCTTGGTCTGCGCCAGGCAGTTGGATCCGTCCACGATAAATCCGGTTCCGCGGCGCGCCATTAACAAATATTTCGCGCTTTGGTTCAACGGAAACGCCGCGATGATTTTTTCATGCGCGCCAAGGTCGATCATAAGTCTGACGCTTTCACCGAAACCGCGCGCGCCGGGCAGCGTATTGGCGGCCAGCGTGAACATTTTACCTTCGGATCCGAACAGATTTATTTTATCCACCGTGTTGGCGTGGAACGCGAATTCAAGCGCGTCGCCGTCTTTAAACTTCATATCGTCCAGCGCGCCAAGATCAAGGTGGCCTTTGGCTGCGCGTATCCATCCAAGTTGCGACAACATTATAGTCAGGGGTTCTTTTTCGATAAATTCATCGACGTTCACCGCCGTTTCCTGGCCCGCGGGCTGCCATGCGGTGCGGCGTTTTCCGATAGCGGTTTTTTTCGAAAATTCGTTTTGGATTTCCTGGAAGATTCCGCGCATTTCCTCGTTCTGTTTTTCGGGGCTTTTTAACAGCGCGTTCAATTCCCTTTGTTCCGCGCGCAACGCCTTGTCCTCTTTTTTGATTTCCATTTCTTCAAGTTTGCGCAAGGACCTTAGGCGCGTGTTCAGCACAAATTCGACCTGGGTTTCGGTAAGGCCGAATTCCGACATAAGCTGCGCTTTCGGATCGTCTTCCTCGCGGATTATTTGTATCACGCGGTCAAGATTCAAATACGTGACCAGCAAGCCCGCCAAGACTTCCAGACGGCGCGCGATATTACGCAGGCGGTGTTCGGCGCGGCGCGTCAGCACGATGCGCTGATGCGTTAAAAATTCGACCAAAACATCCTTGATGGGCATGACGCGCGGGCTGCCCGTGCTGTCCACCACGTTGAAGTTCATATTAAACCGCGATTCCAATTCCGTGACCGCGAACAGGTGCGCCATAACTTTGTCCGCCGGCACGTTCCTGTTTTTCGGAGCGATCACTATTCTTATATCCGACGCGGACTCGTCGTTTATGTCGTCCACCAGCGGCAGTTTTTTCTGGTCGATCATTTCCGCTATCTGTTCCACAAGACGGGTTTTCTGGCCCGCGACCGCATAGGGAATTTCGGTAATAACGATTTGGTATTGTCCGTGCGACAATTCTTCGGCGTGCCATTTGGCGCGTATGCGGAACGCTCCCTTTCCGGTTTCGTAATTTTTTACTATGGTTTCGAAGCCGTCGATCAGCACTCCGCCCGTTGGAAAATCCGGACCGATCAGCTTTTTCATAATCTGCTGGGTCGTAGCTTCGGGTTTGTCCAGCACAAGCAAAAGCGCGTCGATCGCTTCGGACACGTTGTGGGTCGGGATATTCGTGGCCATGCCGACCGCGATGCCGGTCGAACCGTTAGCCAGCAGGTTCGGGAAAGCGCCGGGCATAACCACCGGTTCGTCCGTAGTGCCGTCGAAGTTCGGCGCGAAGTCCACCGCGTCGTCTTCCAGCCCCTCCATTATACGCATGGCGGCCTGGGTCATTTTTGATTCGGTGTATCTGTAAGCCGCCGCCGGGTCCCCGTCTATGTTTCCGAAGTTGCCCTGGCCGTCGACAAGCGGATACCGCACTGAAAAATCCTGCGCCAGACGGACCATGGCGTCATATACCGACGTATCGCCGTGCGGGTGGTATTGACCAAGCACGTTTCCTACCACGGCCGCGCATTTTCTGAAACCAGAGGCAGGGCCAAGCTTTTGTTTAAGCATAGAAAATAGGATGCGACGATGCACGGGTTTCAGACCGTCGCGAACGTCCGGCATGGCGCGCGCAACTATGGTCGAGACTGCGTATGACAGGTAACGCTCGGACAGGGCGTCTATAAGTTGCGAAGAATCTATATTTTCTTTGATTTCAGGCATGGAACCCAGTATAGCCCAAATAATAAGGGCAGTTCAAGGATTAATTATGCGCGCACGAGGCAAGGTGAGGGGCAACAAGTTTGTTTTCCGCGTCCGTTAACGGTTCGACCGCGATTATAAAGCAACGCGAGTGATCCTTGATCATAAACACCTTGGTTCCGGTTCTGCGGCCTTGCTGCATTTGCTGCATCTGAGCCGAGGTTAGGAATGGATTCTGGGTTGTAATAGGATTGGTAAGCGCAGCCTGCACGACTTGCGATGCGGTTGCGAAATCATGTATGGCATAATTGGAATTAACGGTCATAAGTATTTGCGTTGCTCCCGCCGCTTTGCCAGAGGCGCCGCCACCACCGGAACCCGGAAACGCCGTCGCGCCGCCCGATGCCGGGGCATTCAGTTTATTAGGATCGGTGAAGGCTTGGTTAAGCTGATGGCTTACCAGCGCCGTCGCCGCCTGTTGCAGCAGAGTCGGGCTTGTATCAACGCGATGCTGGACCGCTTGGAACTGCATATTTTCACCGCATGCCGCATTCATTCTATTTACGAATCCGGCCGCGATCGTGTCCACTCTTGTTTCCCAGCCGGCCGCTTTTTTCGACGCGTCCAAACTGATCAATTTATTCACCCAACCCCATACGTCGCCACCCACGTTGCCCGCGTTCAAGAATTGCTGGACCATGGCGCGGCTTCCGCCCAGGACGCCCGCGCCGCAGCTTGCGGTAAGCATGGATTCAAGCAGGCTGGACGATTCGTTCGCATAGATCATAGTGGTTTGATGGCAGGACAAAGCTGCCGCAAGTTCGGCGCGCGCATCCATGCAGGCCGCCGACCGCTGTTGAGCAAGACGTCCGGCCATCATAGACATAGACAAGAAATTCATAATTTCCTGCTGCACGAACGGAGGACAAAGACGCGCGACCGTATTAACCGGGGTGCCTTGCGCCCTTGTGACTATGTTATATTGCGGCATCAGATCCGTGAAATCGCGCGATATGCAGAGCAGGGCCCAGTTATAAAGCTCTCCCTCGCTTGCATATTGGCAGCGACCCTCGTAGACTCCCGGCACTACGGTCATATCGCCGCAGTATTTCGCAAGGCATTCGTAAATCCTTTGCCTGCAGGCCGTGTCCACGTCCGGGGTATGAGTCATATAATGTTGCTGAAGCTGGTGCTGGCGAAAGCCGGCGGCTTGGCCCGCATGCCCTCGCTGTTGGGAATTGGATGAAGTTATGACTCCGGTTTTTGATGCGCCCGGCGTATTCGCGCCCATATTGGCGGCCGCGCCAATTGGCGCAAGCGCCAATAAAACAAACAAAAGATAGTTTGGTTTCAACATTTTCCCTCTTACTTTGCATTCTATCAAAAAAGGGAGCCCAGCGCAACTACTTTATAAGCTTTCGGACTATATCGGGGATGTCATCGGCTTTGACGCGTTCCTGCTTCATAGTGTCCCTGTGGCGGATCGTAACCGTTCCGTCTTCAAGGCTTTGGTGATCGACCGTTACGCAGACCGGAGTTCCGATTTCATCGTGTCTGCGGTAATTCTTTCCGATATTGCCCGAGTTTTCGATCACAGTGCGGCCAAGCCCAAGCGCTTTTAGTTCCCCATGGATTTTTTCAGCCAAAGTCAGAAGTTCCGGCACGTTGCGCGCCAACGGTATAACAGCAGCCTTTATCGGCGACAGGGTCGGTTTCAGTTTCAGCACTACCCGGCTGTTGCCTTCGCCAAGATCTTCTTCCGTATAAGCGTTGTCCAGCACCGCGGCCATGCAGCGGTGCGTGCCCATAGCCATTTCGATCACGAACGGGATATAGGTTTCCCCGGTTTGCGGGTCGCTGTAAGAAAGCTTGGCGGTCGAGTCTTTGTTTTCCATAACTTTGGCTTGGATATTGAAATCCTTTTGATTTTTGGTGTGGCTGCCCAGGTCGTAGTCTTGACGGTGGTGGAGGCCTTCGACCTCTTCAAATCCAAGTCCGGCGAATTCGTATTGCAGGTCGAACGCGGCCTTGGCGTAGTGCGACAGTTGCTCGTGCTCTTGCTCGCGAAGTTTTTCGGCCGGTATGCCCAGCGACACCCACCATTTTCTGCGTTCGGCCTTCCAGTATTCGTACCATTTCATGCCTTCGGAAGGGTGCACGAAGTATTGCAATTCAGCCTGTTCGAATTCGCGCATGCGGAACACAAAGTTGCGCGGAGTTATTTCGTTGCGAAAAGCCTTGCCGATCTGCACAAGTCCGAACGGAATCTTGCGCGAGGCGCTGTCCAAAACGTTTTTGAAATTAATAAAAGTAGTGGTCGCGGTTTCAGGGCGTAGGTACGCGTTGATTTCCCCGTCCGTTACCGCTCCGACCGCAAGGCCCATCATAAGTTTGAAGTCGCGCGGCGCAGTCAGGTCGGTCGAATTGCAGGCGTCGCATTTCGTTTGGTCCTTCATATTATCCTGGCGCATACGGATATGGCATTTTTTACACTCGACCAGCGGATCCGAAAAACCACCTTCGTGCCCCGAGTATTGCCAGGCTTTGCGGTTGCTTATCAGCGCGGCCTCCATGCCGTCGATATCGTCGCGTTCGTAGACCATGCTGCGCCACCATGTTTCGCGGATATTCTTCATAAGTTCGACCCCCAGAGGGCCAAGATCCCAAAATCCCTTGAGTCCGCCGTAGATTTCCGATCCTTGGAACGCGAAACCGCGGCGTTTGCAAAATGAGGCCAGATCTTCAAGCGATTTTAGTGGCATAACATATTCCTTTTCGTTTAGCATGCGTATTATATAGATGAATTGTAAAAATGCAAATAGAAACAAACGGCATCATAATCGGTCTTAGAAATTACGGCGAGAGGGCTTTGATAGCCAAGGTTCTGACGCAAAGCCACGGCGTATTGGCAGGGATCATACGGGGCGGACAGACGTCAAAACGACGGCCGATGACCGGAATGCAGGGCGAAGTCGTATGGAGCGCGCGGCTGGAAAGTCATCTTGGCGCCATCCGGTTTGTCGCCGGGCGAAATTTGGCCGCAATGCTTATGAACAATGAGGACACGCTGGCCATAATGAATTCCGCGTTCGCCATGATCGCGGATTTTCTGCCCGAGCGAGAAGCGCACGAAGACGTGTATTTCGCCACTTTGAAGTTGTTGGCTGGCAATCCGGGAGTAGAGGATTATTTAAAATGGGAGACAGAATTGCTGGCGTCGATAGGGTACAGTCTTGATTTTTCAAAGTGCGGCGGGTGCGGCGTATTCAAGGATTTGACGCATTTGTCACCCAAAACCGGACGGGCCGTTTGCGCCGCGTGCGCCGAACCTTACAAGGACAAGTTATTCGCGCTGCCTTTGGGGATAGATCAATTGGGACATTTCTTTGGGATGTTCGCGGTCAAGAAATTGCCAGTTGTCCGCAGCCGGATTTTATGATATAATCCGGGAAGTAGGAGAAGAATCATGTTTAGATTTATTTTAGTTTTGGCGCTGGCGATTGCGCCGCTTGCGGCCGAAGCTTCGGTCGTTCGTAACACAAAAGCCGCCAACAGACCGATCGCGACGCCGCAATTGAACCGCGCCGCCGTGCAAGTCAGGACTCCGGCGACGATAAGTAATAATGCCGGCGCGGCAAGGCTTGCCGTCACGCAGATGTTGAACCAACAGCAGAAAGCCGGCACGACGATCATAAACAACAATCCGGCCAATCCAGCGCCCGACCTTACCGATATTTGGGACGAGATAAATAATTTAAACAGTGAAGTGGTTTTAATTTGGGCCGCGATAAACAATATAGATATAGACGTAGACTTGGACGGATACGCCACCGAAGAATGGGTGTTGGAACAGCTTGCCGGGTTGTCCCTTGGATCGGGAGCGAAAGGCGATCAGGGAGAGCCGGGTCCGCAAGGCATTCAAGGAGAGCAGGGAGTTGCGGGACCAGCGGGGCCGCAGGGAGAACCGGGGACTTTGGCCGATCTGCCGGACAATATAGTTTACTATAACCTGTTCGATACGAACAAGCGCATGATCGGAAGCGAAACCGTCGGGGACGTTTTTTATGTTCAGACTCCGCCGCTGCCTTAATTTTGTCTGTATATTCGCGATGATGCCGTTCGCCGCTTCGGCCGCGGGGCTTGTCGCGAGCGTCGAATATGCCCACGAATATTTGCGGCATAGGCACGATATAACGATCGCCGCTAACGCGCATCCGAAGCAGATCATCAATGTACACTATCTGCTGTATCTTGTGGACAGGGCCAATGACGGACGCACAAGTTATTACGCAGGGCCTTTTTCTACAAAACAGATAGCGACCGATGTCGCGGTGCGCGATGCGATTGATCGCTTGGTGGTGATACCTGAAAAATGCCCGCTGCCGGATCCTTGGGTTCCGGGAGCGTGTTGGGGCAATATAGTGGGACAGGGAAATTTTTCTTGGGGAAACAACGCTTTTTTTGACGCATTCCTATCCGAATTTTGGACGCCGCCAAGGGATACGAAACTTCCCGACGATTTTATGAACTGCGTATACGGTTACCAGCCGAATTCGTTTTTATCCGGAATGTTTGGAAATTCGGATTTGACCGAGTTGCCCGAGTGTTTCCTGGCGCATATAACCGGATGCCCTTGGACTTTGCTTAACGCCACGTTCAGCAGTTCCAAGTTGGAATCCATACCGAATAATTTCATGCCCGCTATGACGGAAATGATAGACGCTCGGGATAATTTTAACACGACGTTCGCCGGCACGCAGATACAAAGCACCGGGGATAATTTCCTTGCGAATCTTGAAAGAATCCAAGGTTGGTCGTCCAGTAGCGGAGGGTCGCATTTCTATGCAACGTTCGGATGGACAAGCAGACTTAGTTCGATAGGCAAGAATTTTATGGGCAAACTTCGGACGATAGACAGCAGCTATCGGGATTTTCAAAGGATGTTTTCGCAGACCTCGGCACTGAAGACCTTGCCAAACGATTTTTTCAAAAGTCTTGAATCAATAAACAACAGCGAAATGATGTTTGATTATATGTTCACCAATTCGGGTTTGGAAACGCTTCCGGATAATTTATTTCCTAAATTAGAGGAGATGAACGGCGGCAGAAATAATTTTGCCGGCGCGTTTTCGAATTCCAAGCTTACCTTGGTTGGAAAAAACTTTATGCCAAGCCTAAGGGTGGTGACCAATAACGATTTTTTTATGAGGATGATGTTCGAGGGGCTTGACTCGCCGAGCGTTTCAATAGGAAGCGGGTTTATGAAAAATCTTAGGCAAATCACGGGAAGTTCGTATTTCATGAACAATATGTTTTCATGGTATTCGGGCGGCGTAGTTTTACAAGACGATTTCTTGGAAAATATAGAAAATGTCATGGGCAGCGCGAATTTGATGGATAGTACTTTCGCAGGAACCAATATGACCAGGACGCCGAATAATTTTCTTCCAAAAGTCGGAGGCGACGTCGCGCCCGGGTTCTTTAGTGGGACGTTTGGAAACATATCCAATCTTGAGACGGTATCTTTGGGGTCTTACTTTGTTTCCGCGCCTTCTGGAACGGACGTCATGAACGGAACGTTTTCAAAATCGGGCAACGGATCGTTGAAAATTTGGCTTTGGTATAACACGGCGCTTGTTCCGGTTATAAACGAAATGTGGAATTGGCTGCCCGGTTGGTCGGATTATACGATTGATTACATAGGCTCGATGGGATTAAGCGCCGATAGGGTGGAATCAATTCATGTGCCGGCGAATCTATTAGACGCTTATAAAAATAATCCGAATTGGGAAGCGGTTGCGGATAAATTCGTGGCAATTCGGTGCAGCGATATACTTGGCGCGCCCGCGAACGGCGTGCCGCACCGCGCGCTTGCCGAGTTGCAGACCGTAGTCGGCGACGTCGGCGGCGCAAAATGGGCCCAAGTCGTGGCCGGAGGGTACTGCGAATAAAGTCCTTGATTTTAATTTTTAGCGGTGTTAGATTTCGGCGTTAAAAACAAAGGATGAAAATCATATGACAAAAAGAAATATAGCTTTGACAGCGATCGGCTTCGGATTGACCGCAGTGGTTTATGTTACTTTGAACGGTGGAAAATTGGTAAAACTGTTAAAAGTAATGGTAAGCGAAGGCAAACAATCTTTCAGCGATTCCATGAATCATGTTCATACTTATGCCAGCGAAGTGGGATTGGAAGAAACTAAGAATATGCAAATAATAAAAGAAGAAACGCGGCAGGGATATTGGAACAGACAGTAATTAAAATCCCCGGTAAAACCGGGGATTTTTTATATGCACTTGACCAGCCAAAGGTCATAGTTTTCGTCTTCTAACGGATTCGCTCCGGGAGAGCTTTGCAACATCCAGCCCGAGAATACGCGGGATTCGCGGTTATCGTTCCCCGTTTTATTTATTTGAAAAAACGCCGAGTAGTCTTCGGGTTGAAATTCAGGAGCGGCAAGGCAGGTCTTGACGGTTATGTCCAGTTTTTCAAAATTGGAAGTTTGTCCGACCGGAAGCCGCAGCTGTCTTGTGCGGCCCGAGGTCTTATCCAGCACCCGCACCAATGCGAAATCTTTTTTTACCATGACTTCCCGAGGGTCGACGAACGGCGCGGCTTCCTCTTCGATCGCGGATGCGTGAAAGGGCAAAAGGAAAAAGGTAAAAGTTAAAAGTAATGATAAAAGTTTACTCATAGCGGTTAGGATATCCCCCGGTCAAGCCGGGGGATGATAGTTTTATTTATTCTGCGGATTTGGTGGTCAGTTTTTCACGGACGCGAGATTTCTTGCCCGTAAGCTTGCGAAGGAAGTACAGTTTCGCGCGGCGAATCTGGCCTGCGCGGACTTTCTCGACGCGATCTATCGCAGGCGAGTAAAGCGGGAATTTGCGTTCCACTCCGATGCCGTAGGATTCTTTTCTGACAGTGAACGACGCCGCGCTGCCCGAACCGCTTAGCGCTATGACCAGGCCTTCGAACAGCTGGGTGCGGGTTTTTTCGCCGTCCTTAATTTTTACGTATACTTTGACCGTGTCGCCGACCGCAATTTTGGGAGCGGGTTTGCCGGCAAGCTGTTTTTCGATTTCTTTCTTTTCTATCTTATTGATAAGGTTCATTTCTTTTCTCTTTTTGTTATACCGATTTCTTCGCTTTCGCACTATCGGCGTTCAGTAGGTCCGGCCTCCGCTCTTTCGTGATTCGCGTCGCTTGATCGCGCCGCCAATCATCGATGTTTTTGTGGTGGCCGGACAGCAGGACTTCCGGGACGTTTCGTCCTCGCCATGCTGCGGGCTTGGTGAATAAAGGGTATTCAAGCAGCCCTGTTTCAAAACTTTCGTCGTTCAGACTATCCGTTTTGGACACGACATTATCAAGCAGCCGGACCAAAGTGTCAATGAAAATCTGCGCCGCAAGGTCGCCGCCGGACAGTATATAATCGCCTATCGAGAGTTCGATCATCTCGTACTCGTCGATTGCGCGCTGGTCCAGCCCTTCGTATCGTCCGCAGATCAAGGTCAGATTATTTTCCTTGGAAAATTCGCGCGCCATTTGCTGGGTAAGTTTCGCGCCGCGCGGCGAAAAGTATATGATTCGCCCCCGGGTTTTTTCCGGAATGCTATCTATCGCGGCGGCCATGACGTCCGGTCTTATGACCATGCCGGCGCCCCCTCCGAACGGAGTGTCGTCGACCGAGCCATAGTCGTTCACCGCAAAATCGCGCAGATTCGTGGTCGCAAAGGACCAAATGTTTTTTTCAAGCGCTTTGCCGCTTAGGGCCCCGCCGTTTACGCCGGGAAAAAATTCCGGAAAAAGGGTTACGATATTGAAATGCATTTTTTTTCCATATCCACCTTCGCGCCGACGAACGAGATCATTTCGCCGTTTTCCAATTCCAAAATATCGCCCGCTCCGAAATTGTGGGCGGCCACGACTTTTCCCAGGAATTCATTGCCGCGGTACGCATCCATTCCTATCAGGTCGGAAATGTAGTAAGTATCGTTTTTCAGGTCGGGCAGGGCGTCGCGATCGGTAAAAATTTCCGTACCCACCGCCGCTTGGGCCGCATCGCGGTCGTATATTCCTTGGACGTTGGTTATGAAAGTATCGTGTCCCGCCTTGCGCGGATTTTTTATATTCACCGGGGCCAGAGCGCGAAAACTATCAAAATCATTCGTAAAAAATTGACCGCGAAGCTCGCCCTTAAGCCCGTGGGCCGTGGTAAGTTTCGCGATCAAAACTTTGTTATTGTCCGACAATTAATTGGCTGTAGATTCAGCCGTGATAGTTTCTTCAACCGGGGCGGATTCCGCAGCCGGTTCAGCCGCGGGGGCTTCTTCGGTCTTGGGTTCGGCAGCTGCCGCAGCGGCTTGTGTTTTTGCCGCTTCTTCGGCGGCTTTAGCGTCCGCCTTGGCTTTTTCTTCAGCTTCCTTCGCCTTGGCTATTTTGTCGGCTTTGTCCTTGATTTTCAACAGAGTCTTTTCGGATTGCAGGTGTTTTTTGGTCTGGACCGGCACAGCTTTTTTCGGCAGGACGCCCGCGTTCGCCAGGAACTTGTAGACGCGGTCTGATGGTTTTGCGCCTTTGCTTATCCAGTCCTTAATGCGGTCGATTTTAAGCACTATGCGTTTATCGCTGTCCTTGGGCTGTTTCGGATCGTAGGAACCTACGCGTTCAAGTATATTTCCCGAGTTGCGCGCGTTGCGCTTATCGGTGACCACGATGTGGTAGTAGGGGTTTTTCTTAGCGCCATAAAGGGCCATTCTTATAACAACTGCCATTTTATTTTATCCTTTTTATTTATTATACGCCGAAACCCGATCCAAGAGCGTATTCGCCAGTTGGATTTCCGGAAGCTGACCGCGTCCAGTGTTTCGAAATAGCAACTCTTTTGGGATTTGCAGGGGTATTTTATACTAGCAATTTTAAAAAGTCAATATTATAATGGGCACCATGGCGGGTGTAGTTCAGTGGTAGAATGTCAGCTTCCCAAGCTGAAGGTGTGGGTCCGATTCCCATCACCCGCTCCAAATAAATCGATTTCTTAATAATATTAGGCGCTTGACAGGGCGGCGGTGAAAGTTTTAGCATTTACGCAAGGAAGAGGGCGGAGAGAATCAACAATTAAGGAAGGAATTCGCCGTGTCCATAAAAGTATCCATAATTTCTGAAAAAGACGTAGCCCCCGAAACACTTGCCTCGCACGGGGCGAGGATTTGTTATGAGGCCGTTACCCCCCCCCTCGACCAATTAAAGCTTATAGACGTTAAGGGACGCTTGTTCGGTACGGGCCACCATACCACGCTTCAGCACAGCAGTTTTACTTTTTTAGTCGAGGGTATGTCAGTGTCAAGCGTATGCATGGGGTTGCACGTCGCGACGCCGTTTTACAACACAAGCCAGCGAAGCGGCAGATTCTCAAGGATGTACGATAATCCTAATCTTACCGAACTGCAGGAATATCTTGTCGAGTATTTTCCGGGCGAAGACGTTCCCGCCGCGATGAAGTTTGTTGAAAAAGGGCTTGGACTGTATTCGGACAATATAGCAAGGCTTAGAGAAATCGCTTTGGAAAAAACCAAGATCGAGCGCCCTTATGCAAATGAAAAATATTTGGCGACCAATGTGCCGAAATTCGCACAGGAGCAGCTTAGAGTATTTGTGCCGTTGGTAGCGCCCACCGCTTTGGATTATTCGATCGATTTGCCGACACTGGCCGCTTTGTATCGCGAGGCATGGAGCCCAGAATTTCGCGAAATAGTATCTCAGATGGCCGCGCGCGTGGTCGAACGATATCCGGAACTTGAATATATGTTTGAAGAGGATAAATTGGGGCGTGAAAACTGGACTCCGATAGATATTGCTGCTGTTCCAAAGACTATGACCGCACCGTCGCTTGCCGTCACCAACGTATGCTATGACGATGATAAATTCGTAATTCCAGCGATGAAGGACGCCGTCAGCACTTTGTATTTTACGCCCAAGTATTTGATTAATACCCAGATGCACGTAGCGGCCCAGGTGGAAGTTTCGCTTGCGACCATGGGGGACGATCAGAGGCACCGCTCGATCAAGCGCAGCGCGCCGCAGCTTACCGGAGCGTTTTACGTTCCGCCGCTTGTCAAGGAAGCCGGGTTGGAAGAGCAGGCTTTGGAATTTATCACCGACTTTTATAATCTGGGGGAAAAAATATCGCTTCCGATGATGACTTGCATAGCCCCTTACGGCGCGATGGCCGCTTATGGAAAGAAGATGGATCTTAACGCGCTGCTTCACGAGCAGGGCAAGAGGACCTGTTGGTGCGCGTCCGCCGAAATACATAATATCGGCACGCAGCTGCGCGCGCAGCTGGCCGATATGATCGGCGAAGATTCCAAACTTGTCCAGGCTTTGGCGCCAAGCTGTTACGCGGGGGAATGCCGCGAGGCCGTCCGGTATTGCGGACGAGACATCCGAGCCGACAAAGCCGCCGATTACTTCAAAGCCCGCATGGTTTAGGAAGGACAAAAAATCCTGAAATGTTTTACAAATCGGTCTATATCGCCGATTAGCTTCGAAAAACCAACACGTCGCGGCAGCCTATTAGGCCTACGCCGGTTGGTTTTTCTTGCTTCTGGGCGATCTA
>WQXN01000011.1 GCA_009784815.1 Alphaproteobacteria bacterium
ATAATTGTCGATGACGCCGAAATCCCGGTATGCGGTGTACGTCCAAGTACATAATTACCGGGATTTCGGATGTCATTCGGCGATTAGGCGCGAAATTGAAAAACTTAGATGGGATTTTTTGTCCTTACAAAGTCGCCTTCAGCGTCTCGACTTCATAAGCCTCTACCTTGTCGCCTTCGCGAAGATCGTTATACCCGTCGAACGACATTCCGAACTCGACTCCGGCTCCGGTGATCTCTTTGACTTCGTTCTTTTCGCGACGCAGCTCTCCGATTTTTCCGTCGTATATTACTATTCCGTCCCTCAACAACCTAACAAGCGAATCCTTTTTGATATAACCTTCGACAAGTCGGCATCCTGCGACTCGCACTCCCTTTCCGACGGTGAACAAAGCTATTACGTCGGCGTAACCTACAAAGTTTTCGCGTCGTATCGGTTCCAGTTTTCCGGCCAATATGTCTCTCAATTCGTCGGTGATGTGATAAACGACCGAGTGGTACCGTATATCGACGTTATTCGCCCGCACAAGCTCTCGAACGGAAGCGTCCGCCCGAACATTGAATGCGACTATTACGGCGTTGGAAGCAATGGCCAAACGCACGTCGCCTTCGGATATTGCGCCGACGTTCGCGGCCAATATGTCGATCCCGGCTTTTTCGGTTCCTATTTTCGAAATCATGTCGCGAAGCGCCTCGACCGATCCCTGGACGTCGGCCTTGATTATGATCGGCAAAGTGACTTTTTTACCCTCTTCCTTCTTGGCGAACAATTCTTCCAAAGTGGATTTTTTCGCCATGCTTGCGGCCGCTTTTTCGCGTTCATTTCGGAACTCGGCTACTTCTCGGGCGTCCTGCTCTGTTGCCATTGCCTTAAAGTCGTCGCCCGCCATTGGCAAAGTCTCGAATCCCAAAATGATCGCGGGCTGTCCTGCTTTGACGGTCTTGACTCGTTCTCCTGCTGAATTGATTATTGCTCGCACTCGTCCGAAAGTCTTTCCCGCCACGAACGCGTCGCCGATCGAAAGATTGCCTTGTTGCATAAGAATCGTGGACGTTGACCCAAGCCCCTTTTCGACCTTTGCCTCGACTACTGTCGCTCGACCCGGCATCTGCATATCGGCTTTAAGATCCAACATCTCGGCCTGAGCAAGTATAAGCTCCTCAAGTTTGTCCAATCCTATTTTTTTCTTGGCGGAAATCTCGGCGGACAAAATTTCTCCTCCCAAAGACTCTACCTGAACTTCGTGCGCCAACAGGTCAAGTTTTACCTTCTCTGGATTCGCGTCGGCCAAATCGATCTTATTTATTGCGACTATCATGGGAACTTTTGCGGCCTTGATGTGGTTTATCGCTTCGATCGTCTGCGGCATGATGGAATCGTTTGCGGCTACGACCAATACTACTATGTCCGTGATCATTGCGCCTCGCGCGCGCATGGCCGAAAAAGTCTCGTGACCCGGAGTATCAAGGAAAGTTATATGCTTTCCCGATTTGGTCGCGACCTCGTAAGCGGCTATGTGCTGAGTAATTCCTCCGGCCTCCCCCGCGACGACGTTTGTCTGCCTGAACGCGTCAAGCAATGACGTCTTTCCATGATCGACGTGTCCCATGATCGTAACTACGGGGGCCTTTCGCGTCATGCGTTCCGGATTTGGAGTCATATCGATCTGATCTTCGTGCGGCACGACGGACACTCGGCGAATTTTGGCTCCGAATTCGTGCGCGACCAGCTCTGCGGTATCGGCGTCGATTGTCTGGTTCTGCGAAGCTACGACTCCCATTCCCATAAGTTTTTTAACCACGCTTCCTATCTTTTCCGCCAACTGGTCGGCCAAGTCTTTTACTACGATTGACTCGCCAAGCATTACCTCGCGCTCGACCTTCGCGGCGGCGTTGAAAGCCTGATTATGCTTGTCGCGGAATCGTTTCATTGCGGCTTCTGAATGCCTGCGGCTCGCGCCGCGAACCTCCATTGCGTCTTCGTCGGAATTGATTACTATGTCTCGAACGGATATGCGGCCCTTGAACGAAGCTGCGTCCTGATTCTGATTATTGCGTCCGCTCTTTTTTCCACGCCTTCTGTCATCCTCGCCCTCGGTGCCTCGGCCTCTTGCCGGGCCTGAAAAATTACCAACTGTCGTCCCTCGGCTTGTCCTGGCGGCCTCGGCGTTGCCTCCCTCTAACTGTCCTGCGGATTCTTTTGCCTTCAACTGCTCGCGCACGGCTTCATATTCTGTCTGCTCGGCGGCGATTTCTGACTCTAATTTATGACGCAAAGCGTCTTCCTCGGCGGCTATCTTGGCTCTTTCTGCCTCTCGTTCCTTTGCGGCGTCAAGTATGGCGCGAAGCTTTTCATCTACGGCGCTAACGGTCTTCTTGACCGGATCGCGTATTTCCTGCTCGCCTGGCATAAGAACCTTGCGTCGGCGTTCGACGAAAATCGCGTCTCCCTTTGACGACTGCACCGCGCCCACCTGCACGCTTTTTCCAAGCGTCAAAGTCTTTCTATTATTTTCCGCCATAAATCCACCTCGTTGTTCTGCGTCAGCAGGTTAATAACAATCCCAAAAAATGTTAGGAAATCAGAGTCTATGACAAATCGTTCAATGCCAAGAAAAACCAACCGACGTAGGCCTAAGAGGCTGCCGCGGCGCGTTGGTTTTTCGACGGCAGTCAAGGATTTGGCAAGACGATTGAAATTTCCAGCATTTTTTGTCCTTATTATTCCTCTACCTTGTCTTCATTTATACCATACACCTGCTCGCGCGCTTTCATTATGATGCGTCCGGCGACGGATTCTTTCATTTCTTCTGCGCCCAAAATTTCTACCAACTCGTCGCTGGCAAGATCGGCCAGGTCGGTCAAACTGCGAACTCCATTCTGTCCGGCTTTCAATATCTGCGGACGCTTCAGGAATTTGAAATCCAAAAGATCGTCTGTCATCTTCAACGCGTGTCCGCTTGCCTTGTACTCGGCCTCGACCTTTTCAAGATATTCTTTGGCGCGCTGCTGCAGCTCTCCGGCGATACCTGCGTCGAATCCTTCGACGGACTCCAATTCTGCTACCGGCACAAAAGCGACTTCCTCGACGGAACGGAATCCTTCGGTGATAAGAAGCTGAGCGATAATGGAATCCACGTCCAAAGCCTTAACGAACAACTCGGTTTTCTCGGCGACTTCCTTGGCGCGTCTTTCCTGTTCTTCGGCCTCGGACAATATGTCGATGTTCCAACCTGTAAGCTGCGACGCCAATCGCACGTTCTGCCCGCGGCGTCCTATCGCGAACGACTGTTGGTCTTCTGCGACTATGACGGCTGCGGTATGAGTATCCTCGTCGACGATAATCTTCTGAACCTTTGCGGGTGAAATTGCGTTGACTATGTACACGGCCGGATCTTCGGAATAAAGAATGACGTCGATCTTTTCGCCCTGGCATTCGTTGATTACCGGCTGAATGCGTGTTCCCTTGACTCCGACGGTCATACCGACAGGATCGATCGAAGGATCTTCGGACATCACGGCTATCTTTGCGTGCGAACCCGGAGCGCGCGCGACAGACTTAATCTTAATAACCCCGTCGTATATTTCGGGAACTTCCTGCATAAACAAGCGCTCCATGAACATGGGATGCGTGCGCGTAAGGAATATCTGCGGCCCGGTGTTGGTGCGCTGCACGTCCATTATCAAAGCGCGCACATGCTCGCCCGGCTGGGGGCGTTCGCGTGCGATAAGCTCGGTTGCGCGAATATATCCTTCTCCCTTGCCCTTGATGTCGACATACACGTTTCCGAATTCGACTCGTTTGACTACGCCGGACACTATATCTCCGACCGAGTCTTTGAATTCTTCATACTGGTTTCCGCGTTCTGCGTCTCGCACGCGTCCTATGACTACCTGGCGCGCCGACTGGAAAGCCTGTCGTCCGAATTCCGGCTCGGGCAAAAGATCCTCTATTACGTCCCCTACTTGCGGATCCTTTGAATATTTTTTGGCCTCGGCCACGGTAAGCTGCGCGAAGGGATTGTATTCCTCGCCTCCCACGGCCTCGTCCGCTATGACATCGAACAAGCGTTTTACTGTTATTGCTCCGGTCTTCTTGTCGATTGCTGCTGTGATGTTCAACTCCTCGCCGAACTTTGCCTTTGCTATCTTGGCTACGGCCGCCTCCAATGATTCCAACACTATATCGCGCGAAATCTGTTTTTCTGCGGCAAGCGAATCGGCGGCAAGCAAAAGATCCTGTCTCGGCATCGGTTTATTGATGGGCATTTTTCTACTCCTTTTTCCTATCAAAAAGAGCGGGATCTTTCAACCCCGCCCTTAAACTTTTATTTAAGAACACATCATTATACCCTCTCCTCCCCAAAAATCAAGCGAATAATAACCGTCGCAAAGCGACTTAACCCTTTTACCGTTTTCCTTTTACCTTTTACCTTGAATTTTTTATTCTTTGATTATATATTGCCTCCATGACCCAGAACTACACCGTCTTAGCAAGAAAATACCGTTCCCAAACCCTGGGCGAGCTTATAGGCCAAGAAGTCCTATCGACAACGCTTTCAAACGCGATCTCAAGCGGAAAACTGGCGCACGGCTATGTTTTTTCCGGAATCCGCGGAACTGGCAAAACCAGTACGGCAAGAATCTTCGCCAAAGCGCTTAACTGCATATCAAGCGACAAGCCGACGGACAATCCCTGCGGCACTTGCGATAATTGCCGTGCAATCGCTGCGGGCCAACATATAGACGTGATGGAAATCGACGCTGCCTCTCATACCGGGGTGGACAATATAAGGGACATACTCGATTCGGTCGGCTACGCGCCCACGACCGGCAGATATAAGATATACATCATAGACGAAGCCCATATGCTAAGCAAAGCGGCCTTCAACGCGCTGCTAAAAACGCTCGAGGAGCCGCCGCAACACGTAGTCTTTATGATGGCCACGACGGAAATAAGAAATATCCCTATGACCATCCTGTCTCGCTGTCAAAGGTTTGACCTGGCCCGTGTGCGGATAGACGAACTAAAGAATCATTTCCTAAAAATAGCAAAACTTGAAAATGTCGACCTGACGGAACCAGCGGCGACTCTGATAGCGCACGCGGCGGACGGTTCTGTTCGCGACGGGCTTTCCATACTTGATCAGGCTATATCCCAAACTAACGGGAAAGTGAGCGAAGACGCGATAAACAAAATGCTTAAACGTACGGGCTTTGACAGCCTGACGGGGCTGGTCGAAACGATCTTCTCCGGGAACGTTGAAGACGCGCTTGCGAAAGTTGGCGACATCTACAGCGGCGGTGCGGACCTCTCTGGTTTGCTCAGCGATATGCAAGACTTTACTTACTGGCTGACCCGCGCCAAGATCGCGCCAAACAGCCTTTCGAATGCGCCTTATACCGAAGATATAAAATCCCGGATGAAAGTAATAGCGGATAAAACTTCATTGAATATCCTCTCAAGAATCTGGCAGGTTATGACGGCGGCAACCCCTGAAATCAGCGGCGCGCTCCACCAGAAAAACAGCTTCGACATGATGCTGATCCGCATTATGTACCTATCCGACATCAAACCGATCAAAACCCTATTATCCGAGTTGTCATCCCAAACAACCGAATCGCGACCGAAGGCCTCCTCACCCAAGCAGAGTCCTGCTGCAGTTACCAACCCAAAATTAAAAATCGAATCATTGAATGACCTCACCTCTGCGCTTGCCTCGGCCAAAGAAAGCCTGCTACTTTCCGAACTTAAATCCTCGGGCGAAATCGCGGCGTTTGAACCGGGCCATATAAAACTTTACTGCCGCAATAAGAACGCGGACCTTGGCAAACGTCTTCGCGTATGGCTCGCCGAACACGCGGACGGATCATGGATAGTTGAAGAACTGGAAGAACCAACTGGCGGCGCGACTATATCCGAATCGGACTTCACGGCTGCAAGCAGTGATTCGTTGGTGTCAAGCGTTATGGATATGTTCGGCGGCGCGAAAATCTCCGACGTCAAAGAATCCTAGAATGAAGCTGATAGACTATTCCTTCCGCATATTTTTTTGGCTTGCTCTTACGGCCCTGATACTGGCTATTGCTCTTTTCCTTCGTTACGGAACGGACCTGCCCGAATATAAAAGCCTGGCGTCATACAGGCCTCCCGTTGCCACAAGGCTTTACGCTTCGGACGGCAGCCTTCTTATGGAATACGCGACGGAACGCCGCGTGTTTATAGAATTTCACGACATGCCGCCGTTACTGATCGGCGCGTTCATCGCGGCCGAAGACCAATCCTTCTGGACCCATTCCGGCATAGACTTTACTGGCATCGCGCGGGCTGCGCTGAATAACGTTATGCGCATGGCGGGCCGCGGCGGCAGTCTGTCCGGGGCCTCTACTATAACGCAGCAAGTTGCGAAAAACTTTTTCCTATCCAGCGACCGAACTATGTCTCGCAAAATCCGCGAAGTTATACTCGCGCTTAAATTGGAACGCACTTTTTCCAAAGAACATATTATGACGCTCTACCTGAATCAGATTTATCTCGGATCCCGCGCGTTCGGCGTCGGTTCGGCAAGTTTAATGTATTTCAACAAACCTGTTAACGAACTGACTCTGGCGCAAATAGCCTACCTTGCGGCGTTGCCGAAGGCTCCTAACAATTATAATCCTGCAAGGAATCTGAACTCGGCGACTCACCGTCGCAACTGGGTTATCAACCGAATGCTTGCCGAAAAAATGATCACGCGCGAAGAAGCCGAATCGGCTATAAACGAACCATTGGTGGTAAGCGACGAATTCACGCGCCAACAGGCGGACGACTTCCAATATTTTTCGGAAGAAGTCAGGCGCCGCATGCTTGGAATCTTCGGCCGCGAGAAACTATACAACGAGGGCCTTTTTATAAAAACGACCCTTGACCGCAAAATGCAGATCGCGGCCCAGCAAACTCTTCGCAAACATCTGGAAGCGTACCATAAACGCCATCCCGAAACCGACGGCGGCTCTCCTCTGATCCAAGGCGCGATCATCGCTATCCATCCTCACACCGGGCGCGTCCTTGCGGTCAGCGGCGGCTATTCGTTCAGCGACAGCTCGTTCAACCGCGCGATCCAAGCTCGTCGCCAAGTGGGTTCGACCATCAAACCGTTCATATACCTGAACGCGCTCGAGCGTCCTGACTTCACGCCGCAAACTTTGCTTCTTGACGCGCCGATCGTTTCGGTTAACGAAGACGAATCTATCTGGCGTCCTGAAAATTACGACCGCAAATTCAAAGGCCTGGTGCCTCTGCGCCAGTCGCTTGAAACCTCAAGAAACGCGACTACGGTAAGGCTTGTGCAAACCCTCGGCATAAACAGCGTTATAAGAACTGCGAAAAAATTCGGAGTATACGATCATAATCTAAGACGCAACGATATGTCGATCGCGCTTGGCTCGGGCGAAACCACGCTCGAGAATATGACGCTTGCGTTCGGGGCGTTCATAAACGGCGGCTTCAGACATAATTCAAGCTTGGTTGACTACGTCCAGGATAGAAACGGCAGAACTATATTCCGCAACACGGAATGCAAGGACTGCTCGGCCGAATGGTCGGAAGACCTGCTTCCTCCGTCTTTGACCGAAGATTCGGAACCTTTGTCGGACCCGCAAAGCCTCTATCAGCTGACCTCGATTTTAACCGGAGCGGTAGACCGCGGCACCGGCCGCCGCGCAAGAATGCGTGGCTTCGCAATAGCTGGCAAAACCGGTACTACTAACGAAGTGCGCGACGTCTGGTTCGTTGGCTTTACGACTAATCTGGCCGTGGGCGTCTATATGGGCTACGACCAGCCAAGACCTATGGCCGAAGGCTCCGGCTCGGGACTTGCCGTGCAAATATTCAGGGACTTTATGGAAGTTGCGCTTGAAGGCGAAACCGGCCGTCCGTTTCCTCAACCCAACGGGCTGGAATTCATAAGGGTTAATTACGACACCGGCTCTCGTCCTACCGGCGCTCCCGGGGAAAGAGTTATAACGGAAGTGTTTAAAATCGGCCAGCAACCTAATCCGCCGACCGCCTCTTCGGGCGCGGCGACCTATGATGACGATTTTCCTAACGGTCCTTCCTCTGGCGGCATCGAAACCGGTTTCTTTTAACCTTCACCTTCTCTCTTGACCCACCAGCCCATTTGGGCTACCATTTTCCCCGTAGGGGGGAGTTCTAATTTTGCAATCCCACATCTCCGAAACTTTTCATCATTCAAAGAGAGTGAATTCGATGAATAATTGTTCAATATCAAGAAAGACTGACCCGCGCGTGTCCGCAAGGGGACATAAGGGGCGGTCTTTCGACGATAGTGGACGATTAGACGCGAATTCGGGACGCTTCATGTTTGAAGCGCTGTTAATGCTTGGCGTGATCATCGCGCTTATGCCCGCATTGCTCGGCAAACTGACCCAGCGCAAAATCTACGCCGAAAACGCGGCTGCCGCCAGCCAAATAGAACGGGTGTCCCAAGCGGCACAATCCTGGGCTTCCATAAACGCGGATAATGTCGCGCCTCGCCGTACTACTATCGAAGGCGCGAATATAAACTCAATGCTCGAAAACTACGGCCTGCCCCTGGGCTTCAACCCAAGAACTCCTGCCGGCCAAACCATACGATTAATAACTATGCGCAACGCGGCCGGTCCGCTGATACTGATCGAAGCCTCCGGCGGCAACATATCGCAGCTGCGGCGCGCTGAAATCGCGAACAGGGTGGGCTTCTGGGCCGCGCTTCCCGAAGGCGGCGCAATAACCTCGGCAACCGGCGACTGGGAACTGGATCTGCAAAGCGATTTCGGCTACTCGCCTTCGCCCGATTCGATATTTGTCCGTGTTCCGGTTGAATCCGAAACCTCCGACCTTCTAAGCCGCCGCGCGGATCCCGCCAAGAACGCTATGCGCACAAACATCGACATTATGTACAACAACATCGAAGGCGCGCGCGACCTGCGCGCCTCCACGCTTGAATTCGACGCGGGCTTTTTCAGCAAACTGCATATCACCGGGGCGGACGAAAGTCGAACTACGCGAAATTCTCTGGAAAGCTTTCTAACCCAGAACGCGACCTTCCAAAGCCGCGGCGCATCTGGCGGCGCGCTCAATATCTCGCGCGGCACGTTTGCGGTGCAAAATCTCTCCGTGCGCGGCATCTCGACCTACGGCGGCTACAACACTAATCTCGAAGCGGGCTTTATCTCGGTTCTGGACTACTACCAAACCCCTGGCTCGGGAAGCTTCACGGGCCCGAACCTCTGGCGCGTCCGCGGCAACGCTGAACTCAGTAACATCGCGCTGTCAGGGGTTGGAGTGATGCACATAAACTCAATCCTCGAAATCACCTCGGACGCGGACACTTTCACAGAGGAAGATTTTTTCTACGATTTCATACCTGCGTCCCGATCTGGCATCTCGGCTGGAATGGTTACGGCGGGCCATATAACGTTAAGGGACCAAACGGCGCGCGTCCTCTCTGCGGGCGGTGCCGACGCTCCGACGCTGATCTCGGTAAGACCGGCCGGCACTTCGGTGCTTCCCGATATAAGGCTTGATGAAATAAACAACGACTCGATCAGAATTCCGACCTTTCCGTCGGCTGACGGCGACACTATCTCCTGCCGCACCCTTATCGAAGGCATAAGATACCGCGACGCTGCGACCGGCCGCGACGTGACTTTCAGATACGACAGCAAAAGCCTGTCGCAGCACATCGCCTGCCTCTACGCGTACTACCAAAGGCTCGAGCAAAGAATCGACATCAAAAATTGCCTTATCCAAGGCGGAGACATTTCGAAATGCCAATAATAAAAATGCCTTTTATTAAATCGGAACGCGGCGCCGGCATGCTGGACGCGATCCTGGCGATCGGCATCATAGGAATCACGGCTCCGTTTCTCTACGCAAAAATATCGGAATCCGCCCGCGAAATCCAAGAAGTTTCTTACGCCAAGCGCCTAAGCCGCTTAGGTAACGCGGTCTCGAACTTCATAGCGATGAATGAAACCGTCTGGCCGGATAATTTCGAATATGCGATAAGCTCGGAAGACTTCTTCGAATATCTTGCTCCGTTCGGAGCGGTCGAAACGCGCAACCTTCCTCCGCCGTCCCTGCAAATATTTAAAACGACCTCGCAATCTGGTGTCAGAACCACGCAGGCCTATATGATATCGGACAAAGGCGACAGCACGATCCTATGGGGCAGAAAGTTTGCGCAAATGCTTGGTCCCGAAGGCGGCGTCTCGGAAGAGGATGACTTGGTCTACAGCGTATCGGGCCAATGGTCGGCAAGACTTCCCGGCACTCCTCCCGGAAAAATAGTTTTAAGAATAACCAACCATTCGTCGGACAATGATCAGACTCGTTTTCTGCATAGGGTGCGCGTCACCGACGCTCCCGAATTGAATATGATGGAAACGAATCTCGTCATGTCTGACGGCGGCCGCCGCCATTCGATAATAAACGCGAAAAGACTCGAAGGCGTCGGCCTTGACGCGACCGATATGACTGCGTCCGGCATCACGGCGAATGCCTTCGCGTCAAACTCGGTGCTGTTTCAAGACGGTCTGAGATTAAATCCCCAAATGTCGGAAATGAACTCGCTGCGCGTTGGGGGCGACATAATGGGCGCAAGACTGATCCGCACCCGCGCCCTGTTCGGCGGCCTTGCCGGCGGGGGCTTCCGCGCGGCGACGGAAACGGCCTTCAGCAACCAAGGCCGAATAATATCCGACCGTACCTCGGTCCACGGCGAACTGGACGTGGGAAACAACCTAGTCATAAAACCTGGAAGCGCAAGAACGATTTCTGCCTGGGGCGAAATATCGGCTTTCTCGGTATCGGCTCCGTACCTTTCGGTGGAATACCTGATGTTCGGCGGCGCCTCGGGCATAACGGTTTCTAACGACAAGCTGGGTGACAGACAGAATCCTCCTATAAAATTGGGCGGCTGGTCGTTTCCTAATCAACACGGCGACCTGCCTTCGTTCTCGTCCCTAAAACTTCTTTCCTTATCGTCCGACCCTGTTGGCGAAATCCTGTCCATACCAAGAAATCCTATGGCTAAAATAACCTCCAAAGGCTGGATGAACCCTCCCCAGCAGCAGGAGGTAGAATGAAACATACACGCGGGGCGTCATTACCAGAGCTTCTAATGCTGATAGCAATATTCTTGGGCCTATTGCCTATGATCTATAAACAAATATCGTCTCGCGAAGAAACAAGAATAGCGGTTGCGGAAAGTCGAAATCTTGCCTCCGCACGCGACGCGCTAACGCGCTTTATCGAAGCGAACGAGCGTAGGCTCAGCGCGCCAACCGCCCAAACGGTCTATCAAATACAGCCGCGCGAACTTCTTCCGTTCGGATTCGACGCGGGGAATCAGCCGCTGCAATTCCGTGTGATGAAAGTAGCGGACAGCGCGGGCCGGCCATACTTGCAAGGCATGGTTATCTCGGATATGCGCGGCACTACTCCTATGCGCACAAGACACATAGCCCAAGGCGCGGGTGAAGGCGCGGGCTTTATCGAAGGCGGCCAGCTCTACGGCTCGTTCGGCACAAGACAGCAGCCTCTCTCTATGTGGAACACCACCTTGCGCAGCGGCGGAATAACGATAGAAACTCCGATAGTCTGGAAGACCGGAGACTACCTTTCCCGTATGCCCGGCCGCCGCGCCGACAACACTATGCTAAGCGACCTCGACATGGGCAAGAACGACATTATAAGTATCGGCATGGCAAGCGTAAGCTCGGCCCACGCGTCTGAAAACCTTCAACTCGACTGGGGCGAAGCGAACAGCGTATCCTTCGCGCATAATATTTCGCTGGATAAGGAATTCCGTGTGCTGGGGGAAGCGAACGTGCTTGGCAATCTAACCTCCGAAAGCGGCGAACTGTTCGTTAATTCCAATACGTTGCTTGGCAACATGGCTAAATTCCGAGTGGTCGAAACGGACAAACTCCGCGCGCAAAACCTTGTGCTTGAAAATGTGAATTCTCCCTGGAACTTTGAAGCCGAAGACCAATCGACCCTAAGCGTCGCGAATCACCTTGGCCTATCGAACGGCAGCATAACCGCCGGCACCGTGATCGGTGGCTTCGCGGGCGCGGTCGGGGTCAGCGCCCATATAACGGGCGGCCTGCTTGATTCGACGGACCCGTCATACCACTGGGATTTTTGGGACAGATCGGCATCGATGCAGGATATGCAGCTGTCGAACCTGGGCAATATAATGAGAGCGGTCATAAGGCAGGAAGCGTCTACCCCAAGAACTGAAATGGAAAGAACCATGCAGCCCTCGGCCAGTAACGCGAATGCGACTGTCACGGATTACCTCCGCGCTCTGAACACGGCCATCAACCGCGTGGAACAAAAATACAACTCCCTCAACCTGGACTAACCCCCCCTCTCTCTCGTCACCCCCATCCCCCCCTTGTCATCCCGGGCGAAGACCCGGGACCTCCTAACATCTGCAGAGACCCCGCCACCCCTTCCCCTCTTCCCACATAACCTACCCTCTGGCATATTTTTGCCATCCTTTTCGTGACCCAAAAGCCATTAGGCTTTTGGCGGGCAAAGAATCCGCCAATCACAAATAATAACCCCAAAACCCAACCGGGCCGCATCCTTCCGCGGAACGTGACATCGTGTCCAAAGGACACGAAAGCCGCGAATCAATAGGCCCGGCTATAACCCTCTCTTCTCCCTGTCACACATAGCGGATTTTTGCCTTCCGCTTCGTGACCCAAAAATCTACTTGACAAAATACACTCTATCTTATAGAATATCCCTATAAAACCCCACAGGATAAAAATCTATGAGCTTCAAAAACATCACATTGCAACTAACTACGACCGCCGTCGCAATCCTCGCATTGGGCGCCCACTGGCTGTTTACCCGTGATCTTAATGCTCCGGTCTCAACCAATCCCGATAAATCCTATGAAACCCAAATTGAAAATGCCCGTGTTAAAATAGCCAAGGACTTTTACAACCAAGCAACCCTCGCCAGCAGCCAAATCAGAAACAAGGACGAGGACATAGAAAACGACCTTCTTGTTGTCATGCGCCTCTTTTTGGATTCCGGGCAATACGTCGGCGCCCTCAGCGCATTCAATACTATCCGGTTTCGTGACGATAATTATGGCATAAGCAGTGACTCGAACTTGGCCCAAGCCCATTATCTCGCCGGGCTTGCGAACGAGAATCTATACGAATTTGAAAAAGCCCGCGACAACTTCCGCATGGCCGTCCAGTACGGTATGCTCAAAGCGTCCATTGACCACGACCGTCTCTCGCGTCTTGTAACATACGTCAAAACGTCTAACACAAATCTCGACAAAGCGAATGAAATCTTCGCGCTGGCAGAAATGCACGAAAGAATGGGCCGCGCAGATTCGGCTATGGCCAACTATATGATAGCGGCTCGTTTTGGATCGAAACAAGCCTACGCCGAATTCAAACGGCTTTTCAACGCCGACTGGCTTGAAAACAATCCTATGGCCTTGGCCGGTCCCGACATTGACCCCCGCTTACTCGCTACTTCAAATAATCAACCCACCCATTAATAATCCCAAAAAATCCCATCTAGGTCGCAAATAATAATTTCAAAAAATTCTATAAATATCGCAAATCGAGTATAAATCATTCAATGCCAAGAAAGACCGACCGAAGCGTGGACATCTAAGTCCCCGTAGGGAGGTCTTTCGACGGCAGTCAAGGATTTAGACCGATTTGAAAAATATTTAAGAATTTTTTGTCCCTACTCTTTGATCTTCAACGCGTTAATGAATGCTGACTGCGGAATCTCGACGTTACCAAATGAACGCATACGCTTCTTTCCCTCTTTCTGCTTTTCAAGCAGCTTGCGCTTGCGCGAAATATCTCCGCCGTAACACTTGGCTGTGACGTCCTTGCGATAAGCTGCGATAGTCTCTCGCGCAATAATCTTTCCTCCGATCGCGGCCTGAAGCGGAATTTTGAACTGATGCCTTGGAATTAAATCCTTCAACCGTTCGATGATAACGCGCCCGCGATCTTCGGAATTGGAACGGTGGCATAAAAAGCTCAAAGGCTCGACTACTTCGGCGTTAACCAAAATTGAAACTTTAACAAGATCTCCAGTCGCATAATCTGCCAAAGAATAATCGAAACTTGCATACCCCTGCGATATGGACTTTACGCGGTCATAGAAATCGAAAACTATCTCGGCAAGCGGAAGCCTGTACACTACCATTGCCCTCGACCCGACATAAGTAAGCGTCTCCTGAATCCCGCGTCGCTCGGCGCACAGATTTAATATTCCGCCGATATATTTGTCCGGCATCATGATTGTGGCGCGCACCCACGGCTCGGAAATTTCCAAAATTTGCGAAGGATCTGGCAGATCAGCCGGGGTCTGAACTTCAATATTCCCTCCGTCTCGCAGCGAAACTTTGTAAAGCACGGACGGCACGGTGGTCATAAGGTTAAGATTAAACTCGCGCGAAAGCCGTTCTGAAATCACCTCCATATGAAGCAGGCCCAAAAACCCGCATCGCAATCCGAACCCAAGCGCGCTCGACTTTTCGGTCTGAAACACGAACGACGAATCGTTCAGCGCCAACTTCTCGGCCGCCTCGCGGAGCGCGGGATAATCGTCGGCCTCGACGGGAAAGAACGACGAGAATACAACGGGAATCGATGGCTTGAACCCAGGCAAAGGCTCTGCGTTTTTGTTGCCTCCGTCGACTATGGTGTCTCCGACCAAACAATCGCGAATCGTCTTCATGCCGGTTATGATGTACCCGATCTCACCGGCGGACAATCTATCCACCTGAACCATTTTGGGAGTAAAATATCCGATTTGATCCACACGGTAATCCGCATTCGTCTGAACGAATCGAATACTCTGCCCCTTCTTCAACTCTCCGTCCACCACGCGCACCAAAATCACTACGCCCAAATAAGCGTCATACCACGAATCGACCAGCAATGCCTTCGCCGCCCCGCCTATATTTCCCGAAGGCGCGGGAAGCTTTTCAACTATGACCTCCAGCAATTCGTCCACTCCCTCGCCGGTCTTGCCCGACACCTTCAAAGCGTCGCAAGCGGATATGCCGATCACGTCTTCGATCTGCTGCACGGCCATGCAGGGATCGCTGGACGGCAAGTCCACCTTGTTAAGCACGGGCATTATCTCAAGATTATTGTCGATGGCAAGATAAGCGTTTGCCAAAGTCTGCGCCTGCACTCCCTGCGTCGCATCGACCAACAACACCGCTCCCTCGCACGCCGCCAAAGACCGCGACACCTCGTACGTAAAATCGACGTGACCCGGAGTGTCGATAAGGTTCAGCTGATACTCTTCTCCGTTCCTGGCCTTGTAGTTTAACCGCACTGTCTGCGCCTTGATCGTGATCCCGCGTTCTCGCTCTATGTCCATTGAATCAAGAACCGTGTCTTTCATTTCTCGCGCGGACAATCCGCCGGTTATCTCGATCAACCGGTCGGACAAAGTCGACTTTCCGTGATCTATATGCGCGATTATCGAAAAATTTCTAATATTACTCTGCTTCATTATTTTAACTTCTCCAAAATTTCCTCGACTCTGGCCGCGCTCTCAAGCGTGGCGTCATATACGAACCTTATCTCAGGCACAAACTTCTGATTCATGACGGCCCCCAGCTCTCGGCGAATTTTCGGGCTCGCCGCCTCCAAAGCCCTCTCGATCTTGGCTCGATCCGCGCCTTCCTTGACATGATAAAACAGCCGCACGAACTGCAATCCTCCATGCGCTTCGGACCCTGCCAAAGACACTTTTCCGATCTCGCCTTCGGAAAAATCGCGCGCCAAAATCCCGGCGATATGCTGCTGCACGCTACTGGCCACCTTGTCGCCTCTACTATACCCCAAATTTTTCCTAACCCGTTTCATCTTCCACCCCTACCCCCTATGACGAACAAGCAAAGCGCAGTGTAAACATAGGAAGGCTTTTTCCCATTGTAATACCCTTTCAAATGATTTACAATAGCAAACATCATGAAGATAAAAACCTGGTTGATCCAAAATTCAAGTCATCCCGCGGCGCTTGCGGCGGTGTTTTTCCTGACCCTCTGCGAAAGCGTGTTCCTTTTCATTCCTCCGGAAGTCTTCATAGCTCCTCCGATAGTTTCGGACAAAAAGAAAGCGATCCCCGTGGTGATTCTTGCCAGCCTTGGCTCACTGATAGGCGGCGCGATTTCGTACCTGATCGGTATGTTTTTGTATAATTCGATAGGAATCTGGCTGATAGAAAACTTCAGCACTCCCGAAAAATTCCAAGCGGCGCAGGGTATGTTCGTGGTCTACGGCTTCTTGATAATATTCATAGCCGCCTTTACTCCTGTACCGTTCAAGCTGCTGGCCATGGCGGCGGGCTTTGTCAGCTTTAATCCCTGGCTGTTCTTGGGTATCAGCGGAATCTTCCGCGCGGCGCGTTTCGCGATGGTTGCGGCGGTCGTATATAAATACCAAAAAGGCTTCCGCGAACTGCTCGAAAAATATTTCTGGTGGGCCGTCTGGCTTGGAATAGTTGTTGCAATCTTAGGCGCTTTCGTGCTATCTATAATGTAATAACAATGTCACCCTGTGCGGCGCATATCTTCGGCCCGCACCGCAATGACGGAACACGAAAACATGACCGATCTTCTCAACACCTTACCGAAAGAAGCGGCGCGTTCGCCGCAACGCACGGTGATCTCGTTTTCCGAGGTCGGCGTCCGCTACGGCAAAAACCCCGAAATCCTGTCGGACGTATCGTTCGGAGTAAGCGACAAATCATTCTTCTTTTTAACCGGGGCCAGCGGCGCGGGCAAAACATCATTAATGAGACTGATAAACATGACCCACGCGCCCTCGCGCGGAACGATTCGCCTGTTCGGCAGAAACACCCGCGACCTCAGCCGCGAAGATATATCGAACCTGCGTCGCCGCATAGGCTTCGTGTTTCAAGATTACTGTCTGATAAATACTATGACCGTGTTCGACAACGTCGCTCTGCCGCTCGCGGCCCGCGGCGAAGACAAAGCGAAAATAAAGCGCCTCACCACCCGTATACTGGAATGGATCGGCCTGCTTCAAGTGGCTAATTCCTATCCGTTGAACCTGTCGGGCGGCCAACAGCAAAGGGTGGCGATCGCGCGCGCGGTCGTAAGCCGTCCGGACATACTGCTTGCGGACGAACCGACCGGCAACCTGGACGAAGAGAACGAGAAAAAGCTAATGGACCTGTTCGTAAAACTGAACAAAGCCGGCACTACGATTATCTTCGCGACTCACAGTCAGAAGCTGCTAAGCGAATACGACTATCCTCAAATACACGTCTCCGACCGCCATTTGACGCTCAAAAAAACTGCTCCGGCCTCGCCTTCATCTCCCTCCTTCGCATCTCTGCTAAAAAACATCCGAGGGTCCGATGAACAATAAATCCTCAGTCTTTCAACCCTCCTTGGACCAGTCGATATTCTTGACTGCGATTTCCGCATTGATGAGCTTTTTGATAATCCTAAGCCTGGGCGTCGCTCTCTCTCTATCGAACGCAGTGGATAGATGGAGTCGTAATTGGGACATGAAAGCCACGATCCAAGTCCTGCCGGGCGGCAACCTCGCGGGCGCGAAAGAAATTTTAAAGAACGAAGAACCCAGAATAAAATCGATCTACCAATTATCCGAGGCCGAGCTCGAGAAAATGCTCCGCCCCTGGATGCAGGGTTCGCGCGACTTGTCGGCGTACCTTCCGACGCAAATTGACCTGACCTTTCATAACGCCCGCGATATAAGCATAGTATCCGACCGCATTTCGAAACTAAAAGACGTCAAATTCATCTCTCACTCGGACGCCATCCGGGACCTTATGGTCTTCGGCGGAGCGGTGGGCGGCCTAGCCTTCGTTATAATACTGTTCGTATCCTTGGCGGCTGGCATGGCGATAGTGTTTTCGACCAACAGTATGATAAAAATCCACAACCGCGAAATTAATATACTGGCGGTGGTGGGCGCGTTCGACAGTTTTATAATGAACCACATCAGCACTGTGATTCTAAAACTTACCGCGATCGGCTCTGCGGCGGGCCTTGCCTTCGCGTCGATCGCGGTCTACTGGATCCTGGACATAGCGCAAAGCCAAAAAACCGGCATCATCGCGCAGATGAGCCTGACCTCGTTCGACCTTCTGATCCTAGGGTTGATCCCGGTTCTTCTCTCGGCCGGCTCGTTTCTTGTATCGCGCTTTGTGATCCTCCGCGCCTTGAAAGGAAACTCATTCAAATGATAATCTCTACGGCAGCAAAAACTTTATTCCGTCCAAGCAGCCTCCTGATCCTGACAGTGTTCATATCCGCGCTAGTGTTCATGCGCTCCGTTCCCGAATGCCGCGAAGTGAAATCGAAAAATATAGTAGTGGTGACGGGCGACCGCAACCGCATCCCGCGCGCGGTTGAAATGGCCCGCAAAAATCCTGGCTCTCGCGTTTTGATATCCGGGGCTGGTTCGCAAGACCTGCGGCTGCCAAAGGACATAAAAGTCGAAATCGAAAGCGACAGCGGCACCACGTTTGAAAACAGCCTGGCGATCCGTGACTGGGTGCTGAAAAACGGCTTCCACGACATAGCGATCATCACCTCGGACTACCATATGTGGAGAACTCTGCTGCTAACCCGCCGCCAGCTTCCCTTCACTGAAATTGAAACCTGCGCGGTTCCAAGCCCGAATTTCACCCGCCGCCAGCGCATAGAATTATGGATAACGGAATTTGGAAAATACATATCGACCCTTATCGGCGTCCCCACCAAATAAAACCCAAGGAACCGTCATGCTTCGCACTTTACTAACAAAAATTCTAATTTTAATTTGGTTTATCGCCATAACTCCGTTTCTATTCGCCTCGTTGATAACCCGCCGCACGGCGCGCGGCGCCATGAGCATAGCGGCCGGCGTAGGCCTCTTCATCGCCCGCATGATAGTGGGCGTGAAATACGAAATCATCGGCGAAGTACCGAAATCCGGAATAGTCGCAAGCAAACATATGTCCATGATGGAAACCGGCATAATGCTGGTGGACATACCTAACTCCTTCATAATGTTAAAGAAAGAGCTGATGTATATTCCGGTCTACGGCTGGCTTTTTTGGCGCGCCGGCATGCTTCCTGTGAACCGCAGCCGCGCGAACATCCAAAATCTGAACCAAGCCGCCCAACGGGAACTGGATAAAGGGCGCGTCATGGTTATCTTTCCCGAAGGCACTCGCGTCAAGCCTGGCGCCGGCACAAAAATCAAGAGAGGCATCCTGCATATCGCGGAATATACGAAACAACCTATAATCCCGGTGGGCTTGAACACAGGCGTCTACTGGCCGAAAAAAGGAATCATGAAACCCGGCACGGCTAAAGTCTATTTTGAAAAACCCCTTCCATACGACGCAACTTTGGAACAAATCACCGAATCAATTCAAAAGCACTCTGCCTAATATTACCTATCGTAATTTCGGTAATAAATAACCCAAAAATTCTTAGCAGCCAGAGTCTATGCCAAATCATTCAATGCCAAGAAAAACCAACCGCCGTAGGCCTAACAGGCTGCCGCGGCGCGTTGATTTTTCGACGGCAGTCAAGGATTTGGCAAGACGATTGAAGCTGCTTGAATTTTTGTCTTTATTTATTTTTCCATTTGCCTAACTACTCCTTTTCCAGCTACACTTGCACTATGGGGAGATTACGCACAACTTTACTATCAATAGCCACGGCAATAGGAGCTTATGGAACCGCATCCGCGATCCCCTGGGCCATCATCGTCCCGATAGCCGGGGCGTTGGGAATAGTCTATCGCAATTTTGTCCCGACCAACACCGCGCTCGCATTCAACTTCTTCAGCAGCTGCTGGACCTGCCGCATATTTTCCGGGGTAACCAACGCGCTAAGCAACGCGGCTGCGACGGTTTACTCCAACCTCGGCGAATTTGTAGCGATACTGGCCGTGGTCCTGACTCCGATCTGGTTTGCGTTTGTCCTGCTCGGCAAGTTTGTCAGTTCGAATCCGGAAACCAACGCGATCGACGGTTGGAAGATCGGCACCGGCTTCGGCCTCCATATCCTAAAACTTGTGTTCATATCGGCGTTGCTTTTAATGCCCCTGCCGCAACTTGTGACCCGCACCGCGATCGAACCTGCAATGAACATAGCGTTATCATTTCAAAGGGTGCTAAGCGAAGCCGACACCGAAAACTCCGTGAAATTCGACGCCTGCCTGATCGCAAGCGTTGCGCTTGAAAATCCTCAGCACAACCAAGGCCTCTTCAGCATGGGATTCAAGAACAAAATGAGGTGTTCTATAGCAAGCCTCCACAGCCTAACGGCGACTGGAATTACGGCTGGATGGCTGCTGTTCAACTCGGCTTTCGACGTCAATCACATGTACAAGTTCAAAGACACGGTTCCGTTTTTTCCTAACATCGGCATGATCCTCATGGGCTTTATCCTTATCATAGTCTACCTTTGGATTATTCTTCCGATCGCGCTTGTATTTTTGGAATTTGTTATGAAGCTTGCGATCGACATGATCTTTCTGCCTATGACGCTTCTTGGCTGGCTTTTCAAAGGCAACAAAATATGGGAAGTCAAAGATACCGACGTCCAGGAAATTATAACCGGAGTGATCAAAATGGCGGTAAGCCTGGGCCTCGTTATGATCTTCATGGGCTTCGCGCTCATGCTGACCGGCTACGCGCTAGGAGGAGAAGGATCAATGGCTGCCCTTGGCCAAGCGTTTATGAACAATGATGCCCGCGCTATCATCGGCCAGGATTCGTTTATCAATTCGGCCACTATGAACCTTGTTATGATCGGCCTGTTCCTTGCGATCTTCATAACTACTATGACCAAGCTGATCCAGAATCTTGTGAACGGCGCGCACTGGCCTGACAAGATGCTCGCCGACGCTAAAAAATACGGCGACCATATCTGGGGTTATGCTAAAAAAATCGGAAAAACTAAAGAGGCTGCGGAATGATGATCGACAATCTTCCCGCAGTACCGGACTGGATAAGCGCGACTTCGATCGACAAATTCGTGCCGTTCCTGATTGAAATTATGATGAACGTCAGTGCTGGTCTTTACGATTACTTCGTGCCGTTGCTGACTATGCTGATGTGGACCCTGGTCGCGTTTAATCTTGCCGTCTTCGTGATCAAGCAATATATCCCGGGCGACTACCTTGGCTTCTTGGGCATAGGCGACGGGGGGAAATATTACAACGACGCGGCAAGCATGTCCTGGGGCATACCGGAACGTCTTGCGAAACAAATCATGAGGGGGGCGATCGCGACCACGATCCTCCTCGGCGCCCGTCCTGCGTTTTTAACGGAAGTGATAATAAACCCGTTCCTATCGATCGGCACGACCTACACCGAATTCATCCTGAACGCATCGAACGTTAACGCGAATGTCCCCGCCGCACCGGCAAGACAATGCGAAACCCGTGATTTCTTTTCTCCGGAAGTCTGCACGAACCTATCGAATCCTATCGCTGGAATAATATATAAAAACAACCAAGTCGTGACCCTGGGGCTTACCATGATGTCTATCCCGGCGTTTATGACGGGCGCGCCGCGGGTCCGCGGGGGCGACCTTGGCGGCTGGCTGTTTAATTTCATAGTCGGTCTTGCCCTTGTGGCTACCTTTTTCATATCTGGCCTGCTTCTTGCGTCGTTGCTTATCCAAGGCATACTGAATTTCTGCTTTGAAATAATGCTGTTTCCATTCAAAGCGTTCAAGTTCGTGATGCAAAGCCACGACACCTGGGCCAATCCCTGGGTTGCCCTCGAAGGCATAATCACAAGCCTGCGAAAGCTGGTCGTATCCATGATCGTGTCGGGAATAATGGTTATAATAAACGTGACCTTGATAGGCGCTATGTTCGGCGCCGGAGGTCTTGGATCCGAAATGAATTCCTGGGCGGATAAATTTACGACCTTGCTGGGTTGCGTCCTGTGCATCGTGGTTCTTTACAGGCTGTTCGACATAGCCCAGGAAAAGATGACCGCCTACGGCGCCAGCGTCGACAAGGAATTCTACGGCAACCTGACTGGCGCGGCGACCAACCTGGGAAAACAAGGCGTTGGGCTCGCCAAAAAAACCAAGGGAATGATAGGGAAAATATTTAAATAATGAATACTATCGCTGAATTTTTAACAAGACACTTGGTTCAATGCTGGGCCTGCCCGGTGTTTGACCAAACGCTGATTACGGTCTCGGCTGCGGCTGCGGGCGCGTATGAAAAATTGGCGCAGTTCGCGCTGATACTCTTATCGGCCTTCATCGCGTTCTATACCTTGTACATAGTCTTCACTCGCCTAAGCCAAAGCGGCGAAGACCCGCTGTACACGAAAACGATCAAGCCGGTGCTGATAAATTCTATGGTGATAGTTTCATTGATAGCAATGGGCCCGTTTGTTCCAAGAATGGTTACTCGCCTGACCTTGGAACCTACCGCAATGTTCGCGCAGGGCATAGCAAGCGTGATCACTCCGATCGACAGCAACATCGAATATACGCCGATGCCGATGTCCCAAGACGGATTCTATACGCCCGAATTTAAGAATCGCGTGATAGCGATCATGCTGACTACTACGACGGCGTTTCAGAATTTCATAATGTTCGGATTAAAAATGATCGAGCATTCTTTGGACCTAAAAAAACTCTTCACCTGGAACGTGATCGGCGCGTTGATGGAAACCCTGTTTATGTTTTTGCTTGGTCTGGTGATAGTCTACGGCTTCGCGCGCCTGTTTTTAAAGTTTCTGTTTTACTTCGTGGATACGATCATCGCTCTGACCTTGTTCGCGTTTATGTTTCCGATTATGCTAGTTGCGTTCGTCATGAGGCATTCCGAAGCGCCAAGCTGGGTGACCACCATGGGCGGGATGTCCGAAACTCTGTTCAAACGGGCGGCTGGTTCGGTTATTACCTTGGGAAGCGCGGTTATACTCTACGTCGTGATCATATCGGTGATAAGCGGCTTTTTGGACGGCGCGATGAACGGGGACCTTACTCGTGCGATAACCAACGGGGATTTTTCGAACATAGATTTCCAAATGCCGGAAATTTTAAGATCTGCGGCTGGCATCGGAATACTTCTTCTGGTCATGGGCTTCATCACCGGTAAAATGCAAATGATATCGGATGAAATCAAAAGCGCGTTCGGTATAAACGAAGGATCTACCCCTCTTGGCGGCCAAACCTACGAAGCCGCGGCAAGGTTAAAAACAGGGGTGGTGGGTCAAGGTAAAAAAGCCTGGAATTTTGTGACTAAAAAGAAAGGAGCGCCATAATGGCCGCGCCCGCAGTGATAGCACTGCGCATTTTACCGCTTCTTGTGAAACCCTTGATATGGGGTTCGGCGATCTTCGGCGTCGCATACTACTACGCCAAAAGCCTCGCGGGCCAAACTCCTGGGGAACCGTTTGATCTAAATCTTCTAACGGATCTTGCGGGTTCTGACGGCTGTCTCTTCTGCCCATACGTGCAGAATCTGATCCAAGCGGTGGGATCTGTCGCGGGCCAAGTCTATACGACTTTCATAAACCATATCTGGATACTGCTTGTTTTGGGCTTTGGAATCTTCGCGGCTAAAACGGCCTACGACGTCCTAAGGGAATCCATGAATAAAACGGCGGACGTTACGGACCTTGGCGAAAGAACCTTCGACATGGCCAAATGGGTTGACGGTCTATGGAAGCAGGCGATAAGAATAATAGTGGTCGGAGTCTTTCTAGGAGCGCTCGGCGGCTTCGGCATGAACGGGGCGAAAATAATATCGGAATTCACGGTTAAACCTATCCTTTCCATAGGAACTTTTATATCTATGAAGGTGGCGAACATCCCGGACTCTCTCTGCCCCTACGAAGACGATCAGCAGCAGCAAAACAACGAAAACTCCATCATCTCTCCTTCTGCCCTGCGCCCCCTTATGTGCATGACCGGGGCTATGAACGCGGTGGCGCTCCAAGGCGCGCACAAAGGCTTCTCGACTATGAAGGACAGCAACGGCAACCCGATCTTATGGCTTTTGGGCCTGGCGTTGGTGGCGCTGTTCGCGATGTACGGCCTTAAGATTTTCTTTGAACTGATGAACATAGTGTTTACTGTGCTGTTTTTCATAATGTTTCTGCCGATAATAATCGCAAGCTACGCGTTTAATAATGTTTGGGGCATTTCTAAAAATGTCAGCGACAATATGCTGAACCAAGTGACTAATATGGCGATCGCCATGGTAAGCATCTCGTTAAGGTTCACGATGTTCTATACGATTATGACCTTTGCATTTGACAGCAATCCCGGCAGCGCCTCCGGCGCGCTATGGACGTTTATTGTCATAGGCCTATTTTACTACTACGTGGTCGAGAAGAAACTACAAGAACGCTTCGCCAAATCAAGCGCCAACCTGTTCTTCGACTTCGGCGCAAAGGTCGAAGGCTTTCTTAAAGGCAGTCTTAACTGGACTACCGGCGTCGGCAAGAAACTTCTGGGGAGGTTTGCAAAATGATCAAACGCCTCCTCCTCGTTTTACTTCTGATCGTCCCGTTATCGTCCTTTGCGAACGACCGGACCGCGCCTTCCGCCGCCGACTTCAACCTCACTGAATTTTCGGAAGAATCCCGCATAAAAATGATCGAAAACCTAAGGAATTCTATCCCGGACGGAGAAACCTTGAAACCTGGCGGCATAACCCTGGACATCCGCGCGGCGGTCATAATCGTGCAAGGCCTGTCGACTGTCGCTCAACTTGTATACGGCGTATTGCTCGACGTAATAATATGGCTGATATGGATATTCTTCGCGTTCTGGATGACGCTTTTGGCCTGGTCGGTCATAAACACTAAAACCACGGCCCGCGAAGCGGCGGAAAAAATAGCGATCAAAGCTCTGCTGATACTCGCCGTGGTATTTTTCCTAAGCAACAATCCCGCGGAATGGTTTATGCTTTTCATGGGGGCGATTTCCAGGGTGGGAAACTACGCTGCGGATCTGTTTCTTCTAAGCGCGACCAAAGCGGGAATAGGCCAAAGCTGCTACGACGTTCAGCTGTTTGTTATAAATAATCTACAGCATTACGGCTTTTTGGGCGTCGAAAGCATATCTAATATAATATGCCTGACGGGCCGTATAAATTCGTTCTTCCCGAACGCGATCTTGGAAAGCCTGTCCATGGTAAAATCCAACATAGGCCTAAGTCCTGCCCTGGCTGTGGTAGGAGTCATCGGCGCAATAACGTTTATATACTGCACTGTCAAATTCACTTTGATGACTCTGGGTATTGTCATGGATACGGTGCTTATGCTTATGTTTTTGCCGTTTGTGGCGTTCAAGGAATGCTTTAAGGACGGATTCGACACGGACACTCCGGTTGGAAAAATCCTGGATCAAATAGCGAACGGTTTCGGAGGCGAAGACCTAAACACCCAAATCCAGAAAATGATCCAAATAGTGCTAAGAATAATCGCTCTCGCGCTTGTCGCGGCGATTTGCTACCTGATAATGCAGGGAATTTATCAAGGCCTCGGGGACACGGGCTTCATGTCCAAGCTTTTGGCGGGCGGAATATGCGTCTATATAATATCGCAGACCGAAAGCATAACCGACATGCTCACGGGCCGCGTTGATGACGAATGGACCAAAGCGATAACCAAAACCGCAAAAACTCTGGCGGACGGCGGCAAAACCCTCTACGGCAACTCGGTAAAAACGATAAAATCCGTCTTCAAAAAATAGCACTCTCTCCATCATCCGCGGCTTGACCCGAGGTGCCTGGCCGACTATAATCCGAAAAAGGATCCACCGATGAAAAAACTATTATCATTACTTCTTACTTCTTCCCTCCTCCTCCTTCCTTCCCTTGCCGGCGCCCGCGAAGTTGTGCTTTATTATATGACCACCTGCCCGCACTGTCATTACGCCAAGGAATTCGTATTTGATACCTTGGTGATAGAATACCCGTTTGTAAAATTCACTCAGAAAAATGTGCAGGAACCGTCTAATCGCGCAGACTTCGAGCGTTCGATCAGAAGATGCCGCCTCAACAGCTTCGGCGTGCCTCTGACTATCATAGGTGACAAATGCTTCCAAGGCTTCAACCGCAGCACGTCCGAGAATGAATTCCGCGAAGCCCTAAACGAAACCCTATCGGATGACGAACGTGAAACGGTAAACAAAGCCGCGGCCGAGCTTCGCGCCAACCCCGAACTTGTAAGACGCAACAATGCCGAGCGAATAGCCCGCGCCCGCGCGGAAAACATCTCGGTTGAAAAACCCGGCAATCATGACTGGCTTTATTTTTTACTAGGAGGCCTAGGCCTGGTCCTCCTGACTATCATCTTCTTCCCCCGCAAGAAAAAATAATAACCCCAAAACCCATAAGTCGCATCGCGTTTGCAATAAATAATAATCCCAAAAAATTCTATAAATGTCGCAAACCAAGCTTATAAGCATACAAAAAATTCGCGTTATTAGCGGATTTTTTGATATGTGCATTAGCGAGGTTGCAGCGGTCAGCGCACACAATAATTTACCAACAAGCCAACCCA
>WQXN01000012.1 GCA_009784815.1 Alphaproteobacteria bacterium
GTTATATGTGACAGGGAGAGGCGGGCCTATTTATTTGCGGGTTTCGTGTCCCTTGGACACGATGTCACGTTCCGCGAAAGGATGCGGCCCGCCAGATAGGTGGCGGTAAAGGAAGGCAAAAATATGCCATAGGGTGTGTGTGGCCGGACGGTTGTGAATTGGAGATATTTGGATTATCTTGTGGGGTAGGATCTGGGGTAATCGGGGTTCGCCTGGTCAAGCGGAGCTTTGACCCCGCAACCGGCGGACAGAGCCGCCAACATCAAAAGCAAGACGATCTTTTTCACTATATGCCGATCGCTTCGCGGTAAAGCGCGAGCATTTCGTCGGCTTCGGATATTTCGTCAGGATCAAGTTTGCGCAGTCTGACGATTTGGCGAATGTACTTAACATCGAATCCGATGCCTTTCGCCTCGGCGTAGACTTCCTTGATGTCGGCCGCAATATTGGCGGCTTCTTCATTCAATTTTTCTATACGCTCTACTATCGACACAAGCTGGTCCGCCGCTATGCCGCCTTTATTTTGAGTAGCCATAAGATTTCTCCCTTGATTTTTTAGTTTAATGAAATATACTCGGCCTATTGCAAAATGCAAGTGAAATAAAAAGGAAAAATTAAATGATAAAACTGACCAAAATAACGTCCACCATAGGCCCGTCATGCGATTCTGAAGAAAAATTGGAAGCAATGTATCGCGCCGGAACAAATATGTTCCGCAATAATTTCTCGCACGATAGCCAGGAATTCCAGGCAAAAAAAATCAAAAACATTCGCGCCGTTTCCAAAAAGCTGGGAAAGCCCATGGCAGTTTTAGTAGACTTACAGGGCCCCAAACACCGTATAGGAGATTTTAAGGGCGGCCAATTGTCGGGCGAAAACAAGCAGTACGAATTAAAGGTTGGTCAGAAATTCATGCTGGACAGCAATCCCGAACCGGGCAACGAGACCCGCGTTCATATGCCGAATCCCGAGGTATTGCGTTCCTTGAAAGTCGGCGATACGGTTTTGATCAACGACGGAAAGATGGGGCTTAAGGTTACCGGTAAGTCCGCCGACGGATCTTCCGTTGAAACGGTTGTTTTATATGGATCGAAAATATGGTGCCGCCGGGCGTTTAACTTGCCTGATACCGAAGTTGAGGGATCGGTTTTGACGGAAAAAGACCGCGACGATCTTGATTTCGGACTTAAATTGGACCCTGATTTCGTCGCGATCTCGTTCGTACAAAAGGCCGAGGATGTGTTCGAGGCACGCGAATATATCAAAGCCCGCACCAACAAACCCGTGCAGATAATAGTCAAGCTTGAACGGCCACAGGCGGTCGGAGACCGGTTGGAAAGCATAATAGACGCGACCGACGTGGTTATGGTCGCGCGCGGAGATTTGGCGGTCGAAATGCCGTTTGAAAAAGTTCCGGCGGTCAAGCGCAGAATGATCCGTATGTGCCGCGCAAAGAACAAGCCGGTTATAGTCGCGACTCAGATGCTTGGATCGATGGTCGATAATCTTTTCCCGACACGCGCGGAAGTATCGGACGTGGCCACGGCGGCTTATCTTTTGGCCGACAGCACTATGACTTCGGAAGAAACATCAATCGGCCAATACCCGGTTGAAACAACCGCCACCATGGGAAAAATATTAAAAGCCACGGAAGAAGACATACTTAATAACGACTTGGACGAATCAGACGGCGACGCAATGACGGACGAAAACGCAAAGTACGACACAATAGTCGGTTACGCCGAATCCGAGAGTGTGGCGGCTATAGTATCGCTTGACGATACAGGCGAGCAGACTCGAAAATTGTCCGCGCGGAAAAGCTATTTGCCGATTGTTTCTATCAGCTCGACCGATATAATAGCCAACCAGCTTTGCCTTAGCCGCGGAGTGTTCCCGCTTGTGGGAAAGACCTATAACGATGCCCTGAAATGGGAGGAAGTGGTGAGGTCGGGCGACAAAGTGGCGATAGTGTCGGGCAACGGAGACAAGATTTCCATAAAGGTCCTTCCGGCATAATAAAGACAAAAAATCCCGGCAAGGTTTTTCGTTCGCCGGGAGAAATCGCCGATTACACTTCGAAAAGCCAACGCGCCGTGGCAGCCTATTAGGCCTACGTCGGTTGGCTTTTCTTGGTTCTGGGCGATTTCTCCTCGGCGCCGCGACCTTGCCGGGATTTTTTGAGATTATTATTTTTTCATCGAAAACGCGATGCGACTAATGGGTGTTGGGGATTATTTTGGGGCTCTGCTTGTGGTAGGAGGTCCCGGGTCTTCGCCCGGGATGACAAGGGGGAGCGGGATTATTTATGGTGGGCGGATTCTTTGCCCGCCAAAAGCCTGATGGCTTTTGGGTCACAAAGAGGAAGGCAAAAATCCGATAGAGGGGTGTGTGCTGCAGGAGGAAGGATGCGGGTCGGTAGAGGGGTGTGCGCCGCGAGAAGAGGGGGTGACGGATAGTATTAATTACTTCTTTGGGGTGGCGAGGAGAGAATTCGAATTGAATTTCCCATCACGGCCCGCGTCTATCGTAGCTTTGTCCGACAGAGATTCCGTTATTCTACGGGCGATGTCGTTCACAAGGTCTTTGTTCTTTAAGGCGCGTTTGTCGCCGCGGCCCCAGAGGGAAATCTTTACCTTGTGGCCGTCCGCTAAAAATTCGATCGCTTTTTTCATTTTTATTTCGAAGTCGTGCGTGTCGATCAGAGGCTTGATCCAGATCTCTTTAAGTTCGGTCTGTTTTTGATTTTTCTTGGCTTCGGACTGCTTTTTCTTCTGTTCGTATTTGAACCTGCTGTAGTCCATTATTTTGACCGTCGGAGGAGTTTGCGTTCCGCCCATTTCGACCAAGTCAAGCCCGGCGTTGCGCGCCATTTCAAGCGCTTGGGCAAGGGGCAGTATGCCAACATTGCGGCCGCTATTGTCTATGAGATTTACGCTGCGTGCCGTTATATACTCGTTCATTTTTGGGCCGTTTTGAGGACGGCGGTCATTCTGATTAAAATTCGAGCGGAAAATTGGAGGCTCCTTATGCTTGGGGGTTTGTGTTTAGAAAGCTTGGGAACATATCGGTTCCGGACGGCATATCTTCGTCTTCGTTCGCGGCATCGCTTGCGACTTCGCGGCGCAGGCTTTCCAGTTCCTTGGAGTTGTCTCCGCGAGATACGTCTATCTTGCCCTGCTCGTCGTTTATCATTCTGCCGTAATGCTCGGCCATTTGGAATAGGCGCTCACGCTCGATTTTGTCGTTTGCGCCGCGCGCGAGGTCCAGGTATTTTTTGCGATGCTGACGCCATTTGTGGCAGCGTTGAATCATAAGGCCGATGTTGCCGCCGTTGCCGGAGTTGTTTCCGCTTCTTCTATTGTTATATTGCATAGATTATCCTAATGTTGATCTTTATTTTCAGATTACTTGGGGAACGAGGGAATTTTAGGGTATTTTTTGAAAAATTGCAAGGAAAAAGAAATTTAAGAATTAAGAAGGATTAGGTTGCAACCTAGCATATTATTTGCGATGGGCGGATTCTTTGCCTGCCAAAAGCCTAATGGCTTTTGGGTCACGAAGAGGAAGGCAAAACTCCGTTATATGTGACAGGGAGAGGCGGGCCTATTTATTTGCGGGTTTCGTGTCCCTTGGACACGATGTCACGTTCCGCGAAAGGATGCGGCCCGCCAGATAGGTGGCGGTAAAGGAAGGCAAA